>JAPOYJ010000084.1 GCA_026706635.1 Gemmatimonadota bacterium
CGTCGCGCCTTGCCAGCGGGGCGCTTCGCCGCTCTCGGTGCTCGCGCGAGATTAGCCACGGACTGCTAGCTGCAGCCCGCCTCCCAATCCTGCGGATTCGCGGTCCTCTCGATGTTCGGCACCGGCAGCATCACGCCCGGACACCTGACGGCGTCGGAGACATCCTGCCAGAGCGCCCCCTCGATACCCCAACGGTACATGTCCGCGAGGCGCAGGCCCTGCAGGAGGACGGTCACGCGGCGCATGTGCTGGAGCATCTCGAGTCTCGGAATCTGTTCGTTGTAGGCGGTCAGCTGGTCCATCGCCCTGATGTGGTTGATGTGTTGCGCGAATGCGTCCGCGTCGCTGGACGCCAGCGCGTCCTCGGCCATGATGACGTGCATCATCCGGGTGGAGGCGATGGTCAGCGGCGGGTAGATGCCACCCCGGTTCCGGTAGTCCCCACCCTTCCACTGGTTCAGCCACTTGATCACCGAGGGGTCTCCCCTCCACCAGTTGATCGGATCCCTCAGCGCGATTCCTTCGATGTCGTTGGCTGCGCTGAGAGTCACAATCGAGGTGTCGAGCTGATTCTCCTTGCGGTCGTTGATCCACGCGGCCATCGAGTTCGCGACGCTCGCGGCCGAATAGGTCAGGTTGAATACCCAGTCGGCACCCGCGACTGCATCTACCACCGCCTGGGCGTCGGCAGCCGCCTGCGACGATCTCACCAGCCCGTCGCCCGACGCGGAGGGGTTGATCGCATCCCACACGCCCCGGGAGTGATGCGCCCTGGCGCGCACCGCCATCGCGCTCGCAACCATGTCGTCGTCGCCGAGCACCCCGAATCCCGACACCGCCGCGTCGAGGCGAGCAATCGCGTCGTCCAGCACGGTGTGCATATTGCTCCTCCCAACCGGCTCGGCCCCCTCGTTGCGGTCGGAGAAGGCGAAGTCCTCCTGCACCTCTCCGATCACCATGTAGATGATACCCGAGTAGAGGTTGGCACGCGCTCGGTGGTGCTCTAGCTGGTCGAGTTTTTCGGAGTCCGCGTACCTGCTCACATGTTCGTCGAGGATCTCCACCGCCAGATCGCTCATCCAGCGGGCCTGTCCCACCGCAGGGAACGCGCCGTCTGTGAACTCGTTCAGGGGGTCGTCGACGAACCCCTGGTCAAGCGACTGCCACGCGTTCCTGGAGCCTGTCCAGTGGAGCTCGTCCGAAGCGACCAGGTACGGCTGCCACGACTGCGACACCGCGGAGGAAACGAGCGCCACGGTGCCGTTGACGACCGCGGCCGCGAGAGCCTCTGCCCTGATCGCCTCCTCTTCGAGGTCGTTGGGGTTGCCGACATCGAGCAGCCCGCAGCCCGCGACGGCCACCGCCGAGGCCAGCGCACCGACCCGAGCCGCGACGTTTCCCGCTATCCCGAATCTCATAGTCTCTCCTCGCGTCGATTACGTAGCTCCCATGGTCTACAATTCACACCCGGGGCTGCGCTCGCCTCTTCAAAGTGTAATGTTTGCTTTACAATTTGTAATTCATGGTTTACAATACCCACGAACCGCTAGAAGGTGACCCGGCCGGACAGCGTGACGCGCCTCGGGACGGGGATGCCCCACCCCTCGGTCGCGTCCAGGAAGTTGCAGTCTAGTCCCTCGTTGCACCGACCCAGAACATTGCCCTCGGGGTCCATCCCGGGGTAGTCGCCGAGCATGAAGAGTCGCAGGTTGCGCGCCCCCAGGCTCAGGGTAGCCGTCGAGAACAGCCACCTCTCGAGGAGCTCGGCGGGAACCCTGTATACCAGCGACAGCTCCCGCCACTGAATCCAGTCGGCGTCGTAGATTCCGTTCATCCCGCTCATCGGGAGCAGGCCCTCGATCTCGCGGGCCCACGCAATCGCCGCGTCGAGCCGCTCCTGCGGAAGCGAGCCCGGATTGAGCAGCGTCGCGTAGAGCTCCGCAGCGCGAGGCGTGTTGCGCCCTATGTAGGAGTTCGCCCGCCGGAACATCCCCGACAGGTCGTGCACCTGGTGGCCCAGCTTGTACTCCATCAGCGAGCTGAGTTCGAAGTTGCCGGCGAAGGCCACGGTGAACCCGAAGGAGCCAGCAAAATCGGGAGTCGGCTTGCCTAGGTAGCTCAGCAGCAAGCCCTCCCCGCAGTTGTGCGAGGCCAGCTCGCCGTTCGGCTCACCGAAGTCGCTGTTGCCCACCCCCAGCGGCTTGAATTCGTCGGGGTCGCGCGGCTGGTCGAAGAACTCGAGCGCATTGCCGAGCGTCGGCGGCACGCAGGCCCCCTCGGCCGACGGCGGAAGGATGTTGAGGGGGATCGCCTCCTCGGCCAGCTTGGCGCCGAAGAAGGCGCCGGGCGTGAAGCCCTCGACGAGGTAGTTCCGGTAGCGGGGGTAGCTGCCGCCAGTCTTGAGCGGCGGCGCTCCGCCCAGGTCCGTGATCTCCTGGCTCTCGTAGGCGGTGTTGGCGAAGGCCGTAACCGAGAGCCCGGGGCGCTGCACGAGGGATCCGCGCAGGCTCAGCTCCAGGCCGTGGGCCTCCATGGCGCCGATGTTGTCGAGCTGGGTCTCGATGAACCCCCCGGTGACGGGGAACTGCCGGTCGACGAGCACATCTCTGCCGCTCCGGTCCCAGTAGGTGGCCTCCAGCGACCAGCTGTCGTTCCAGAGGCCCATCTCGGTGCCGATCTCGAACTCTGTCGAGACCTCGGGCTTGAGCTTGTCGTTGCCCAGGTTGGCGGGCGCAACCCCCGGTCCCGCCTCCGAGCCCTGCGACGAGAAGGTCGTGAATTTGTCGAAGGCACCCGGCTGCAGCCCCGACTGCCCGACCGCCGCCCGCAGGCGGAAGGTCGAGAGCGCCTCCGACGAGATGCCCCGAGCCCTGAGCGGCTCGACCGAAAGCGAGACCTTGGGGTAGAAGGCCGTGCCGAACTCGGAGCCGAAGGCCGAGTTGGCGTCCCAGCGACCTCCCACGGTCACGAAGGCCCAATCGCGCCACGACATCTGTTCCTGCAGGTACCACCCGACCTGGGCGACCCTGATCCACGTCTCGTAGGAGCTCTCCGAGCCGAGCGCCGAGAGCGTCTCGAGCCCAGGGCCCGGAAAGTCCTGGCCGCCCCCGCCGACCGACTGGGCCTGGCGGACGAAACCCTGGGTTCCGACGAGGAGCGTGTGCTCGATGTCGGCCCCGCCGATCCGGTACGACCCCTTGATGTCGGCGGTGAGCTCCCGGCTGCGTCCCTCGTTCACGTCCCGGCTCCCGTCGGGGGTCGAGCCGGAGAAACCGTCCACGGCCCACCCGTAGGGACGATAGTCCACCGCGTTGTCCGAGGTGAAGTCCACGCCGAAGGTGCCCACAAGGCGCAACTCCCGACCGGGCGAGTACTCGATGCTGGTCGTGCCGGTGAAGTGCTGCGAGTTCACGAAGTTGCGCTGGTACGTGTTCTCGCGCAGCGTCGCGAAGGATGGCTGGCCGAAGTAGTTGATCGAGTCGGCCAGCCGCAACTGCATGTCGAGCGCCGCAGTGAAGACGCCGTACACGTTGTTCGAGTTGTCGGGCGTGTGGTGGGCCATGTCGGAGAAGAGCGAGGTCACCCCGATGCGCAGGTCGCTCGTCGGCAGCACGGTGAAGCTCGAGGTGATCGAGGCGCGCCGGTTGTAGTCGCGCTCCGGCTCCAGCCCCTCGACCGGGTCGAAGTTGCGAGGCGCGTCGTACGGGCCGTCCTCGGAGGCGATCCTCCCGGAGAGGAAGTACTGGAAGACCTCGCTCCCGCCGGATACCGAGGCGGAGGCCGTCGAGCCGACGCCCGTGGAGAGCATATCCGGGATCAGGTCGCGGACCACCGGTTCGTACGCCTGTATCGGCTGTCCCCAGCGGTCTGTCATCCGCGTGATCGTCTCCTCGAGGATCGCGCCGTCGGAGGGACCCATGCACCCCGGCTGCGCACAGGCCCGCGCGGCGAAGTCGGCCAGCGGCAGGATCCGGTTGGTGGGTACGGTGATGCCAGTCAGGTCGGCCTGGGCGGTGAAGCGAGGCGCACCGATCTGGCCCCTCTTGGTGAAAATCTGTATGACTCCGTTCGAGGCCTCGGTACCGTAGAGGGTGGCTGCGGCCGCGCCCTTCAGGATCTCGATCCGCTCGATCGACTCCGGCGGAATGTCGTCGAGCCTCGATGGGTTGCCCTGGAAGTTGAAGGTCGCCACGGCCGAGCGGTCCACCCGGATCCCGTCGACATAGACGACCGGCTCGTTGAGCTGGGTGAGCGACGCCGAGCCTCGGACCCTTATGCGCGCGCCCTCGCCCGTGTAGCCCGACGACGGCAAGGCGACGACTCCGGGTTCGCGCCCGGCGATCAACTGACTGAAGTCGCTCACCGGGGCGTCCTCGAGGGAGGCCGGATTGATCGTTGCGACCGAGTTGCCGAGCTTGCGCCTCTCGGTGACGACGCCAGCTCCGGTGACGACGAGCTCGTCGAGGGCGATGGCTGCCGGCCTGAGCGCGAAGTCGAGCTCCGCCGCGCCGTCGGCGGGCACCACCGCGGTCGCCTCGACGGCGCGGTATCCGACCAGGCTGGCGCTCACGTCGTACTCGCCGGGGGGCATCGACAGGATCAGGAATCCGCCGGTGGCGTTCGTGAAGGCCCCGAACGAGGTCCCCACTATCGACACCGTCACGCCTTCGAGGGCGCGCCCCGACCCCTCCTCCGTCACCCGGCCTGTTAGGGCGCCGTTCTGCGCGCTCGCTCCGGACGCGAACACGGACCCCGCGACGACGGCCATCAGAGCTACGATCCCGGCGGTCTTCATCGGCTTCATCGGCAATTCTCCAAACTCACACTCCTGGGTGATTGTCAAGGGGCCTCCCGCGCGACCATCGCCGTAGCGTCGATCTCCACGTCCACGCCCTTCGGCAGAGCTGCCACGGCCACCGTGGAGCGGGCGGGCCGATGGTCGCCGAAGTGCCTGGCGTAGACGGCGTTCATATCGCCGAAGAAGGCCATGTCGGAGAGGTAGACCGTGGTCCTCACGACCGTGCCCAGTCCACCGCCCGCCGCCTCCAGCACCGCGGCCAGATTGCCGAGCGCCTGTTCGGTCTGCTCCTCCACGGTTCCGCCCGGGATCGCGCCGGTGGCCGGGTCGATGGGAATCTGCCCGGAGGAGAATATCCACCCGCCCGCGATCACCGCCTGCGAGTAGGGTCCGATCGCAGCTGGCGCCCGATCGGTCTGAACAACCGCGATTTGCGGCATAGCACAGCGTCCTCGGTTGTAGGAACCCTGCGAGCGCGGACTCTCTGGGCCGTGCGCGGCGCGGCCCGACCGCGTGTCCCCTATCCGTCCGGCCAGTGGAATTGTAGCGCATCCGCGCGCTGGGGGGCAACCGGCGCTCAACGGCGGCCGCGGGTGCGTCGTGTCCCCGGAACCATCGCTCGCGCCGCGACGCCGCCCCCGCCCCGCCCATCGGCTAGTTGGTACCGGGGGTCGTAATGCTGTATTGTCCAGGTTGCGGGGCCGAGTCGTGGCGGATGCAGCGCCGCTCGAACCGCGGGGGCTCTCCACGGGATGTTGGCGCGGGCCGATTCCGAGGGCGCGCCCCGGGCGGACCCGTCAGGGGGCCAACGGTGTAGTCGAGGTATCGGTCCAACAAGACAAGTCCAGGCGACACGGAACCAAGGGGACGCCACATGCCGGCAAGACGCTCCGCTTTACTGCTGGGCCGCTCGCGTGATCTCGCCGTAGGGCTGCTCGGGCTCCTCGTGCTTCTCCCCGCCCTGCCCAACACGGCCTCCGCCCAGTACTTCGGTCACAACAAGGTGCAGTACGAGACGCGGGACTTCTTCGAGCTCTCCACCCCGAACTGGACGATCTACTTCTACGAGGAGGAGTCCGAGGCGATCGAGGACATCGCGCGTATGGCCGAGCGGTGGTACGAGCGCTTCTCCCGTTCCTTCCAGCACGAGTTCGAGGGCCGAAAGCCGCTCGTCATCTACGCCGACCACCCCGACTTCCAGCAGACGAACACCCTCTCCGGGATGATCGGACAGGGAACGGGCGGGGTCACCGAGTCCCTGAAGAACCGGGTGATCATGCCGCTCACCTCGTCGTACCGGGAGACGGACCGGATCCTCGGGCACGAGCTGGTGCACGCCTTCCAGTTCAACGTCGCCCAGAACCGGATGACCGGCGGCTTCATGAACCTGGTGCGCCTCCCGCTATGGGTCGTCGAGGGGATGGCCGAGTACATGTCGATGGGGCGCGAACACCCCCACACCGCAATGTGGCTCCGCGACCACCTCCTCCGCGACGACAAGCCGACGCTCAGGGAGATAAGCCGCAACCCGAAGTACTTCGCCTACCGCTTCGGGCAGGCCTTCCTCTCGTACATCGGCGGCACCTACGGCGACGACGCCGTGCAGGACTTCTTCCGCGCCTCGCTCGCCGATGGATGGGAGCAGGGGATCCAGCAGGTGTATGGCATGCCTTCCGACAGCATCTCGGCCGAGTGGTGGGAGGCGATCGAGGACGCCTACCGGCCGCTGATGGCCGGAAAGACCGACCCGTACGAGACGGGCGACGTGCTCCTCTGCGAGGAGTGCGGGGCCGGGCGCGTGAATGTAGCCCCGTCGCTCAGTCCCAACGGCCGCTACATCGTCTTCCAGTCGGAGAAGGACATCTTCTCGATGGACCTCTTCCTGGCCGACGTGACCACCGGCAGAATCCTGCGCTCGCTGCGGCGCAACGAGACGGCCTACATCGACGGCATCCGCTACATCGACAGCAGCGGCTCCTGGTCGCCCGACAGCCGCAAGCTCGCCTTCGTGGTCTTCGCCGACGGGGACAACCACCTGGCGATCATGGATGTGCAGAGCGGCCGCATGGAGGAACGCATCGAGGTGGAGGGCGTGGGAGCGATACAGAACCCCGCCTGGTCTCCCGACGGCCGCCGCATCGCCTTCAGCGGCCTGCGGGGCGGGATCACCGATCTGTACCTCTACGATCTGGAGAGCGGGAGCGTCCAGCAGCTGACCAACGACAGGCACGCCGACCTGCAGGCCTCCTGGTCGCCGGACGGAAAGCGCCTCGTCTTCGTCTCGGACCGAGGCCCGGAGACCAGCTTCGAGAGACTCTCCTTCGGCAACTACGTCCTCTCCTTCCTGGAGCTGGAGACGCTCGCGGTGACGCCGCTCTCCGTCTTCGACGGCGCGAAGCACATCAATCCGGTGTACGACCACACCGGCGACGGGATCTACTTCGTCGCCGACGCCGACGGATTCTCGGACATCTACCACCTGGGCCTCTCCGACGGCGATCTGCGCAGGATCACCAGGTCGGTCACCGGGATCACCGGGATCACCTCGAACTCGCCACCCTTCTCGTACTCGCCGCGCGCCGATCTGCTTGCCTTCTCGGTCTTCAACGAGCGGGGCTACATCATCAACACGGCCTATCCGGACAGTATCTCCACCACGGTCGACCTGGTCGCCCAGGCGGCACCCAACCCGGGAAGGCTGCTCCCACCGGGCGACCCGGCCTTTCCGAGCCGCGTGGCGAGGTACCTGACGGACCCGTACATGGGGCTGGTGGCCGACAGCGTCTACCTGGCCGACCAGGCCGAGCCGTACAATCCTTCGCTTGGGCTCGACTACATCGGCCAGCCAACCATCGGAGTGGGCGTCGATCCTTACGGCGGATCCGCCTCCGGAGCCACCTCCGCAACCTTCAGCGACATGCTCGGCGACAGGTTCCTGGGCGTGCAGCTCCTGGCGAACGGCACCATCAGAGACATCGGCGGGCAGGCGTTCTACCTGAACCAGAAGCGCCGCTGGAACTGGGGCGTCGGCGTGCAGCACACACCGACGCTCTTCCGGAGGGTGGAGCACGGCTTCACGGAGTTCGGCACACAATACATAATTCACCACTACCGGATCACGGTCGACGCCGCCGAAGGGGTGGTCGCGTTCCCCCTGTCGGCGACCCGACGCCTGGAGGCCGGGCTGGGCTTCACACGCTACGGCTGGCATCGCGAAGTCGAGTGGCACGACCTGGATCGCTTCGGGCGACCATTGAATTACAGGCGCGAGCAGATCGACACCTACAAGCCGTTGTACCTGCCCTCGGCATCGGCTGCGTTCGTCGGGGACAACTCCTACACGGCATTCACCAGTCCCGTGCGCGGCGCGCGCTTCCGAATCGAGGCCGGGACGACCGTCGGGACGGCGAACTTCCACACCCTTACCCTCGACTACCGCCGCTACTTCAACACCGGAGGTCCGGTGACGCTCGCCGCGCGTGGTCTGCACCTTGGGCGCTACGGCGACCTGTCGAACATCCAAGACAGGATGCACCCGTTCTTCCTGGGCTACGAGACGCTGGTGAGGGGGTACGAGTACTACTCCTTCGACTTGCAGAACGAGTGCTCGACCACGGTGCAGACGCGCTGCCCCGAGCAGGAAAGACTCTTCGGCCACCGCGTGGGCGTGGTCAATGCGGAGATCCGCCTCCCGTTGACCGGAATCGAGAACTTCGGCCTCGTCAACTTCCCCTACCTGCCGCTGGAGCTTACCGCCTTCGCGGACGCGGGGGTGGCCTGGGACCGCAACGACGCCCCGCAGCTACGCTTCGACCGCGATACGCGAGACCGCGTCCCCGTGATCAGCACCGGATTCTCGCTACGGGCTAACCTGCTTGGGATGCTGGTGATGGAGTGGTACTACGCGTACCCGTGGCATCGGCCCCGCGCGGGCTGGGTCAGCGGATTCCACTTCGCCCCCGGCTGGTAGCCTCGGGGCTACCCTTGGCTTCGCCGCTCTCGGTGCTCGTGCGAGGTTATCCGCGGACTGTCTAGAAGATCTCGACCTTGACGTAGCGTCCGGGGTTGGCCTTCAGGTCGACGACCAGCTCGCGAATGCTCTCCGTCGTGGCGACGAGCGATTCGTAGAGCCGGTCGTCGGTCGAGAGGAGGCCGAGCGTGCCCTCGCCGCGCTCGATGCGCGCCAGCACCTCGTTCAGGAGCGCGACCGACTCCCCCAGCTCGGCCGACACGCCGTCCAGAGCGGCGATCGTCGTCTCGGCGGATGCCAGCACCTCGCTCCACTCCTCGGCCGAGGTGATCCCCTCCACATTCTCGGCCGACCTCAGCAGGGTGCCGGTCAGCTCGCGAAGCTCGCCTCCCTGGCTATCGATCAGCCGCGAGATGTCGGAGATGAGGTCGCGCAGCCTCGAGATCGACCCGCTGGCCGCCTCGAGCGTCGAATCCGCGAAGAGGTTCCGGATCTGGTTCATCGCCTCCCCTGCCTCGACCGCCAGCTCGCCAGCCGACTCCATCATCCCCGGATAGCTCGCGCCGGGGATCTCCTCCAGCGGCTCGACGAAGTCCTCGCCGCTCCCCGGCTCTATCGAGACCACTATGCCGCCGAGCACGCCAGCGGAGGCCAGCACCGCGCTCGACCCCCTGGGCAGGCGCCATTCGTTGTCGATTTCCAGCGCGAGCACAACATCCGGCCCGGCAAGCTCGGATCCCGTCACCCGCCCGATGTTGATTCCGCGCAGCTGCACCGCGTCGCCGTTGCGCACGCCACCTGCGTCGGAGAGCCGGGTGTGGATCGTGTAGCGCCCCCGGAAGGTGCCGGGGTCGGTCATCATGAAGAGGAAGGTCAGGAAGCCGAGTACACCGAGGACCACGAAGACGCCGATGCGGAATTCGCGGATCTTCGCGGTAGGGGGCACCGCGCTCATGATCTCCTCGGGCGACAGCCCGCTGCTGCCCAGGTCGGCTCGGCTCATTGCATCTCCACCTCGTCCAGGGCGGCCTCGGCGGCCGCACGGTCAACGAAGGCCCTGACTACCGGGTCCGCAGAGGACCTGAAGTCGTCAGGGGTTCCAAGGAAGCGCATGGTACCACCCTCCAGCATTCCCACCCGGTCGCACATCCAGAGCGCCCCCTCCACGTCGTGGGTGGCCAGGACGGAGGTGACGCGCAGCTCCCGCGAGAGCCGCCTGATCAGGCGCTCCACCGCAGCGGTGTTCACCGGGTCGAGCCCGGTCGTGGGCTCGTCCCAGAGCAGAATGCTCGGTCTACCCACGATGGCGCGCGCGATCCCGACACGCTTCTTCATCCCGCCGGAGAGCTCGTCGGGGAGGAGCGGCATCACCTGGGCTGGGTCGAGGTTCACCAGCTCGAGCGCCCTCCAGATCGCGCTGGCGGCCTCCTCGCGACTCAGGCGCGCCAGCTGCTCGGGGGGCACACCCGTCCCGACGTTCTCGTAGACATTCAGCGAGTCGAAGAGGGCCGAATGCTGGAAGACGTAGCGGGCCCGCCGCCTCGCGGCCAGGAGCGCGCTGCGGCCGCCGAAGAAGACCGAATCCCCGCGCACCTCCACGTCGCCGCGATCGGGCACGACCAGTCCGATCGTGGACTTGAGGAGCACGCTCTTGCCAGTCCCGGAGGGTCCGAAGATGGCGAACATCTCGCCCTCCTGGATATCCAGGTCAACGCCCTTCAGCACCGGCTTGCCGTAGGCCTTGTGGGTGCCCAGGTACCGGAGAACGAAAGAGTGGCTCATGGTGTGGGAGGTCTGTCCACGGACTGCTAGTCCAGGAAGAGCGCCGGGAACATGGCGTCGACGGTGAGGATCGTCAGCGTCTGGAACATCACCGAGGCGGTGGTGATGCGCCCGACGCCCTCGGCGCCGCCACCGGCGCGCAGCCCCATGTGGATCGCGATCAGCGGGATCGCAAGGCCGAAGGCCACGGACTTGAGGAAGGAGTAGAAGAGGTCCCACGAGTACCAGAAGAGGCGTGCCCCGAAGAGGAAGGTCTCGAAGCTGAGGCCCAGCGCGATCTGGGAGCAGACCATCCCGGAGATCAGCCCGACGATGTTGGCTATCCCGACGAGGAGCGGCATTACGACCAGTCCGGCCAGGATGCGGGGCGCGCCCAGCACGATCAGGGGGTCGCGCCCCAGCGACCGGTAGGCGTCCATCTGCTCCGAGACGACCATCGTGCCCAGCTCCGCGGTGATGCGCGCGCCGACCCGGCCGACGAGCACGATCGCGGAAAGCACCGGCGCCAGCTCGAGAGCGATGCTCTTGGCCGTCACGCTCCCCAGCACGTATAGCGGAACCGTCGCGGTGATCTGGTAGCCACCCTGCTGCGAGGTGACGATCCCGGATAGGACCGAGGTGACGACGACGATCGGGATGCTCTGGACGCCCATCACGAAGAGCTGGTTGGCGAAGACCCGAAGCGGTATGCGCAGCCGCGCCGCGGTGGTGGCGGTGCCCCAGAGGAGCAGCCCCATCTGGCCAGCGTGCTCCGCTCCTGTCATCCAGCCGCGCCCAATGGCACGGATCGGGCGCTCCAGCAGGGAGTCCCCGGTCACCTGGGGGGCCTCCGAGGCGCCCGGCGGGAGCCGACGGGGCCGACGAGCAGACCGATGGCGACCGTCTGGTCGCGCAGGCCACGCCCGAGGGACTGTCTAACCTCCAGGAAGGGCACCGCAATCGGGAGAAGGTCGCCAACCCTGACCCCCACCACCACCGAGTGCTTCCACTCGGGGTCGCCCGCCTCGCCCTCCGCATCGCGGGTGGCTCGCAGCACGTTCAGGCCGGCGTAGGCGGAGCCCCCGCCATAGGTGAGCTGGCCCCCTACCTCGGTGAGAGTTCCGCAATCCCTCTCGCCGCAGGGGAAGGTGTTGTAGACGCCGGCGATGCCCAGCCTCGACACCAGCACTCCCAGGTCAATCTCCAGACGCGCCCCGTAGCCGAAGTCCCCGACGAGCTGATCGCGATAGATGCCCTGCCCTCCGAGCCGGAACTGGCCCGGCAGTCGCGCCGGAGTCAGTGCCGCCAGGACCCCTGCCAGCACAACCGCTGTCGCGGCACCCCTGGCAGCCCATCGACAAACCCCCCATCGCATTTCTCTGAAACAATGCCAGCGAGCACAGCGCGTTTCAGCCCCGCGGGGTGGCCGCTCGCGACCATCGGAGATTCGAGCACTTCGCCGCTCTCGCGAGATCATCCACGGACCCCCCCTCCCCAGGAGGTGCGCTCCCACGGTGTCCCCTACCTCGCTGCGACTAGCCGTCGACGGTTCGTCCATTCAGTCCGGTCGGTCCATGGCGTTAGGTTGATCCGAAGGCACCATTGTAGGCATCTTCCACGCATACAACACGCGCCGCCTTCGGGTTTCGCCAAGCCCGGTGCGCTCCGAACCCAGCCCCGCTCCGGCGCGGGCCACTTCGAAAATGTACCACAATCGGACAGATGGGGGATTGGGAAGTCCGGGTCGCGTCGCATTCGCGGTCCTATGCGCATGCGTCGCGGTGGTCGCGGCCGCCGCGCCGTCCCACCCCTTCCGCCTCTCCGTGGCCGACATGCGCGTCACCGACGGGGGGCTCAGCGCGGAGATCCGCTTCTTCTGGGACGACCTGCAGTTCGCCGTGATGGAGCACTCCTCCGACATGGAGTTCGTGCTGGCCGAAAGCCCGGAGGTGGACTCGACGGTCGAGGGGTACATCAACGAGCTGCTCCTGCTGCGAGTCGGCGAGGCGCCCCTCAGGGGAAGGGTTGAGGCACGCGGCATAGAGGATGCGGAGATCATCGACGAGATCATGTGGTGGTACCGGCTCGAGTATGCGCTGCCGGCAGGTGCCGAGCGTTTAGAGGTACAGAACCGGCTGCTCTTCAACCTCTTCGAGGACCAGCGGAACATCGTGAACCTCCGGACGCTGGGGGGGCGCGAGCGCACCTACGACTTCTCGTGGGGCCGGGAGAGCGTGTCGATCCCGCTGCTATGAACCGCTCGCACCGCAGAGCGACGCCCATGCGCCGAAGTTGCTAGCCCTACTGGCCGCTGTAGTCGCCGCCAGCCTGGCGGTCTCCTTCCTCTGCTCGGTGCTCGAGGCGGTGCTCCTCTCGGTGGGCCGCTCCTACATCGCGGTGCTCCAGGGCCGGGGGGACCGGGCCGGCGAAATCCTGCACGGGATGAAGAGCAGGATCGACGAGCCGATTACCGCCATCCTGACGCTGAACACCATCGCTCACACGGTCGGTGCCACGATGGGCGGCGCAATCGCGGCCCGCACCTTTGGGGGCGGTGTCGCGGTGGCGATCTTCGCCGCTGCGCTGACGCTCGCGGTCCTGGTCCTCTCGGAGATCATTCCCAAGACGATCGGCGCCACCTTCTGCCGTCAGCTGGCGAGGCCGGCCGCGTACCTGCTCCGCGCGCTGGTCGTCGCCACCAAGCCGCTGATCGTGCCGCTCGGCTACCTCAGCAGATGGATCAAGCCGACGGATACGCACTCGGTGACGGTGTCGCGCGCCGAGATCGGCGCCCTCGCGGAGATCGGGCGCCGGGAGGGCGCGATCGACGAGGGGGAGTTCAAGGTGATGTCGAATGTCATGCAGCTCGACGCGATCGCCGTCAGCGAGGTCATGACGCCCCGGATCGACATAGTGGCCGTCCCCGTCGAGGCGACGGTCGAGGAGGCCATGGACACGATGCTGGAGGGCGGGAAGCTCCGCCTCCCGGTCTTCGACGGCAATCTGGATCAGATCATCGGCGTGCTCCTGGCCCGCGATCTGTGGCGCGCCGCGCGGGAGGGGCTGACCAGGATCCGCAAGGTCGTGCGCCCGATCGGCTTCGCCCCCGCCACCAAGCCTGTCGAGGAGCTGACCCGCGAGATGCGGTCCGAGCGCGCCAATATGGTCATTGTGGTCGACGAGTTCGGGGGCACGGCGGGACTCGCCACCCTCGAGGATCTAATCGAGGAGATCGTGGGCGAGATCCAGGACGAGCACGAGGTGGACGAGCCGCTCGACTTCGAGGAGACCGAGGAGGGGCGCACCCTGATCCACGGGCGCACTCCTGTGCGCGACGTGGAGGAGCGGCTCGGAGTCGAGCTGGGCCAGGACTTCGACACGATCGGCGGGTACGTCTTCGGCGCCCTGGAGGGGGTGGCCAAGCCCGGGGACGCGGTCGCGGTACCGTCGGGGAGCTTCCGGGTCGTCAGCGTGCGGCGACGGCGGATCGACTACGTCGCCTTCGAGAAGGACTGCTAGTCGGAGTCATCGGCGCTACCGGCCGCCGCCTCCGCCCCGGCGCGTCTCAACGCGCGTTCCTCCATCCAGAAGGAGACGGCCAGGAGCACCGCCCCGCAGGAGATCGCCATGTCGGCGACGTTGAAGATCGGCCAGTGCATGAAGCCTAGATCCACCGGCCCGATGAAGTCCACCACACCCCGGTCCCAGCGGATCCGGTCGATCAGGTTGCCCACCGCGCCGGTCACCACCAGGACCAGCGAGACGATGCGCAGGTGGTCGCGCTCGTGTGCGCGGACAAGCAGTACCGACATCAGCGCCAGCGCGGCCAGCGCGATCGGAATGAAGACCCAGCGCGGGTCGTCGCCGATCGAGATCCCGAAGGCGGCGCCCCGGTTCGTGGCGAAGGTGAGGGGTACGTAGCCACCCAGAAAATCCGGCCTGGGGCCCTCTGCCTGGAGCACGTTGACCGCCCAGCGCTTGGTGAGGATGTCGGCCACGATGATCGCCGGGAAGATGGTGCCGAGGAACGCCAGCTTGCGCTTCACTGTGCAGCTCTTCTCCTGTCGGTTATCGGCTGGGTTTCGGCATGTCGGAGAGTGGAGGCGGCGGGAGTCGAACCCGCGTCCGAGAAAAGGTCGCTCCAAGCATCTACGTGCGTAGGACGCCATTCAATTTCGCCGTCGGCCGAGGTCGGCGAACCACCTCTGCCGGGCTAGTCGCCTGGATTCTCGTCCCTTGGCGCGGCGACGCCGCCGTGGGACCAGCCCGACTCGTCGACGCTTCCGGAGCCTGCCTCGGGCGGGCGGACAGGGAAGCGGGCAGTCTGTCTAGGCTGCCAGGGCCAAGTTATGGTTGGCTGTCATGATTGTTCCAGGGTAGTTACGAGGCCCCGGACCTCGGCACGCAGCTTCGAGATTCCAAGTCCCGTCGAAGCCGTTTCGCCCCCTCTCAATCAGCGGCCCGGCGGCGGACTGGTCCGGCCACCGGGCGACGGTAACGTTACATCGCCTCGCGCGATTCGAAAACCCCCCCGGAGTACTCCCCCAGGAGGGCCCGGAGCTCGCCCAGCTCCTGGACCCGGAAGAGCCGGGTGCGCAGCTGTCGCCCCCCGGGCAGCCCCTTGGTGTACCACCCGAGGTGCTTGCGGAAATCCCTAAGTGCCCGCTCCCCGTCCTTCTCGAAGGCCACGGCGTTCTCGGCGTGCGAGATGCAGATCTCGAAGCGGGCACGGGTGTCGGGTGGTCCGGGGACCGGGCGTCCGTCGAGGGCGGCGCGGGCCTGCCGGAAGAGCCATGGCGCCCCGTGGCAGCCTCGCGCGATCATGATGCCGTCGCACCCGGTGCGCTCCCACATCCGGCGCGCATCCTCGCCCGTCCGGACGTCGCCATTGCCGATGACGGGGATGTCGAGGGCGGCTACGACCGCCCTGATCTCGCTCCAGCGGGCGCGGCCCGAGTACATGTCGGCGCGGGTGCGCGGGTGCAGCGTCGCCATGGCGGCACCGCTGTCTCGGCAGGCGCGTGCGATCGCCACCGGATCGCGGGTGGCCTCGTCAAAGCCGGAGCGGAGCTTGACGGTCGCCGGCACCGAGACGGCCGAGGAGACCGCGCGGACGATTCGGCGCACCAGCCCCAGATCCCGCAGGCACCCCGACCCCCCGTTCCGCCTGACCACCTTCTTGACCGGGCACCCGAAGTTGATGTCCACGAAGTCGGGCCGGTACACCTCCTCGACGAGCGCCGCGGCGGCGGCCATCGCGCCCGGATCGGCGCCGAAGATCTGGATGCCGATCGGCCGCTCCTCGTCGTCGAAGCGGAGGTAGTCGGCGGTGCGGGAGCTGCCCCGCACGATCCCCTCGGCGCTCACGAACTCCGTGAGCACGACGTCCACCCCATAGCTGCGGCAGAGTCTGCGAAAGGGCGACTCCGACACCCCGGCCTGGGGGGCCAGGAAGAGGGGTGGCGAGGAGCGTCGAGGCGTCTCGAAGGGGAGAGTCCTCACCCGCTACCTCCTGACGAACATCCTCCGAACGGCGGGCTCCCTGCCATCCACCCGCATCTGCACGAAGTAGACCCCCGACCCCACCGGCTGTCCGCTCCGGTCCGCTCCGTCCCAGTGGGCCTCGTAGCGCCCCGGCGATCCGTACTCGAGCTGGAGGAGAGGCAGACCCGCGCCCTGGGGGTGCTGCAGAGCGGTCGGCGCACCCACGAACTGCTGCAGGACGTTGTAGATGCGGATCGACACGGACACCGGCCCCCCCTCCTCGAAGAGGGACTCCCCGAGCTCGAAGGGGATCCGCGTCTCGCGACTCAGCGGATTTGGGTAGTTCTGCCCCAGCTCGAAGCCTGCCGAGTGGTCGCCTTCGCGACCCGCCGGATGCTGGGCCGCCACCTCGGCGAGGCCGTAGGAGCAGAGCAGAAGCGCGGCGCAGAGCGCACGCTTCAGTATGTATCCTGCCATGGGATCAGTAGCGCTTGTTCGTTCGCCCCTCCGTAGGGCCCTTGCGTGGTGCCGCGGAGGCCGCCTCACCCGGTCGCCCGCGTGCGGCACACACCCACTGGACATTCTCGTAGACCTTCCGACGCTAGCGGATTGGACTCAAGTGGTCAAGGCCGGGGCTGCGGGCCGGTTGCGGGCCGGTGTCGGCTGGTCGCTCGCCCGCTATCCCCCCGCTGCCACCGCCGTGCGCTCCTCGCCCTCCGCCGGGGGCGACGCCTCGCCGGATCCCAGGCTGGCCTTCAGAGCCTCCATCAGGTCGATGATCTTCGTCTCGGGCTCCTCCTGGGGGGCGAGAGTGATCTGCTCGCCCTCGATCTTGCGGTCGATCAGCGCCAGGACGCGTTCGCGCACCTCGTCGCCGTAGCGGGACGGGTCGAACGACTCGCTGGCCGCCTGCTCGATGAACTGCTTCGCCAGGGCGAGCTCCGCCTCCCCAACCTCCGCCGACTCCAACGGCACCTCGTCGAAGGAGCGCACCTCCTCGGGGTAGTAGAGCTGCTCCAGTATGAGCCCCTCGCCGATCGGGCGGATCATGACGAGGCGCTGCTTTCCGCGGGCCGAGTGACGCGCAATCGCCACCCTGCCCATCTCGCGGAGCGCGGCCGAGAGGAGTCGATAGGCGCGGGCGCCGCCACGGGCAGGACCCAGGTAGTAGGCGCGCTCCAGGTAGACGCGGTCGATCTCGGTGGCGGGGACGAACTCCGCTATCTGGATCGACTCGTCGGACTGCGCCTCGATCGCCCTGAGCTCGTCGGGCTCGAAGGTGACATATTGGTTCTTCGCGAATTCGTAGCCCTTGACCAGACGGTCGCGCTCCACCGGCTCGCCGCTCCGACCGTCGGTGTACTGGTACTTGACACGCGCGCCGGTATCCCGGTTGATCCAGTTGAAGCGCACCTTGGCCGACGACTGGCCGGTCGAGTAGAGCTTGACCGGGAGCGACACCAGGCCGAAGGAGACGGTCGAGGTGGAGATCGGTCGGGGGGCCATCCGCTAACCTACAGAGATAGGGCGAATGCGGCCAACCGAGACGGATGCGCCCGAGCGGCGAGGCAGGAGGCCTGCGAGTCCCGACCACCGCTTGCAGCCGCCGGAGACCGAGAGCCGCCTCCAGCGCTACCGGGAGAAGCGCTTAGCCTCGTCGACGGGCGAGCCCTACGGCGGAGCCGGTGCGGGCGGGGGCGGGATCTTCGTGGTGCAGAAGCACCGCGCCTCCTCGCTCCACTGGGACCTGCGCCTCGAGATGCACGGCGTGCTCGTCTCGTGGGCGGTCCCGAAGGGTCCGTGCCCCAGTCAGGCGGAGAAGCGCCTCGCGGTCCACGTCGAGGACCACCCGCTCGAATACGCCGACTTCGAGGGCGTGATTCCCGAGGGCAGCTACGGCGCGGGACCGTCGATCGTGTGGGATCGGGGGAGGTGGACGCCGGTCGAGGACCCGGACGAGGGGATGCGGAGCGGCAAGCTCCTCTTCGACCTGCACGGCTACAAGCTGCGCGGCCGGTGGACGCTGGTGAGGACTAGGGGCGGCGCCGACAACCACTGGCTCCTGATCAAGGAGCGGGACGACTACGAGGACCCCTCCTCGGGAACCGACGCCTACCCGGACGACTCGATCCTCTCCGGGCTGACGGTGGATGAGCTGGGGGCCGGCGGCGACTTCGGCGCCCGCCTCAGGGATCAGTGCGAGGAGGCGGGAGGGATGCTGGCCGAAGTGCGACCGGAGGAGGTGGCTGTCATGACCGCCACGGCGCGCGACGAGCCATTCTCGCGGACCGGCTGGCTATTCGAGGTGAAGTACGACGGGTACCGTCTCCTGGGCGCGGCCGACCAGAGCGAGGCGAGGCTCTTCTCGCGAAGTGGCAACGAGCTGACGCGGAGCTTTCCAGAGGTGGCCAGGGCGGTGGCCAGACTGCCGTACCGGTCGCTGATCCTAGACGGCGAGGTGGTCGTGAACGACTCCGAGGGACTCCCCTCCTTCGGGTTGGTGCAGCGGCGAGGCCAGCTGAGGCGGGAGGCCGATGTGGCACGGGCGGCCGTCGCCCTCCCCGCCACCTACTACGCCTTCGACCTGCTCGCATGCGAGGGATACGATCTGCGCGGCGTCCCGCTCCTCGCGAGGAAGGAGCTGCTGAGGGAGGTGCTCCCCACCACTGGGCCGGTGCGCTACTCGGAGCACATCGCCGGCGAGGGGGTGGCGGTGTATCGGCGCGTGGTGGAGATGGGCCTCGAGGGCGTGGTCGCCAAGCGTGCCGACTCTCCGTACCTCCCGGGCCGAAGCGCCGCCTGGCTGAAGGTGTGCCGGGTGCGGACGGCGGACTTCGCAGTGCACGGCTACACCGAGCCGGAGGGCGACCGCCCTGGCTTCGGCGCCCTGCATCTGGCCTCGTGGCACGATGGCAGCTACCGCTACGCTGGCCGGGTGGGGACCGGCTTCGACATGGAGATGCTGGAGGAGCTCGGCGCTCGACTGCGCGAGGCCGCGGGAAGCGCCGAGCCGCCGATGGGCGCGGAGGCGGCCGGGAGCGGCAGGCACCGCTGGGTGGCGCCGGAGCTCGTGGCCGAGGTGCGCTACAAGGAGGTCACCGGGTCGGGTGCCCTCCGTCAGCCCTCTCTGGTGCGCGTACGGACCGACAAGGTGCCGGAGGAGTGCCCCCCGGTGGAGGCCGAGCGGTCGCTGCCCGAGCCCGAGCCTCCGGCGGATACGCCACCGGATCGGGTCGTGCACCTCACCAACCTGGAGAAGGTGCTCTGGCCCGACGCAGGCTACACGAAGGGCGACCTGGTCGAGTACTACCGGGCGATCGCGCCTGTGCTCCTCCCCTACCTTGCCGATCGGCCCCTGGTGCTCACCCGGTATCCAGACGGGATCGATGGCAAATCGTTCTTCCAGAAGAACTTCCCCGACTTCGCCCCTGCCTGGATCCGTCGTGTGCGCCTCTACAGCGAGGGGTCCGAGGGGGGGCTGCAGTACTGCGTGGCCGACGACCTGGAATCGCTCCTCTACGTCGCCAACAGCGCCAGCATCCCGCTCCATATCTGGCAGAGCCGCGCCGCGACCATCGAGTCCCCCGACTTCTGCGTGCTCGACCTCGACCCGAAGGGGGCGCCGCTCGCCGATGTCGTCACGATCGCCCTCTTCCTCCGGGAGCTATGCGACCGGATCGGCCTGCCGTCGTTCGTCAAGACGAGCGGCTCGACCGGACTGCACGTCCTGGTGCCGCTGGGGCGGCAGCTCACCTTCGACCAGTCTCGGAGCATCGCCCACCTCCTCGCGCTTATCGCGACGAGGGAGCTCGGCGATATCGCGACGGTCGCGCGACTTCCCTCTCAGCGGGAGGGCAAGGTCTACATCGACTACGTGCAGAACGGACCCGGACGGCTGATCGCGGCCCCATACTGCGTGCGACCCCTGCCCGGTGCGCCGGTGTCGACTCCGCTCGAGTGGGGGGAGCTAGAGGTGACGCTGGAGCTCGGCGACCACACGATTCGGACGGTCCCCACCCGCGTGGGCGAAGGAAAGGACCCCATGGCGGATCTGCTCACGGCGGAACCCGACCTGCCGCGGGCCCTCACGCGCCTGGAGGCGAGCGAAGCCACGGGCACGGCGCTGTAAACCATGCATTACATATTGTAAATCATACATTACAATACGGATACGCGAGCGAAGCGGTTCAGCTGCCTTCCGGCTGCAAATCAAGCTCCGAGAGCTGAATCCAGTCGATCGCCATGGCACCCGCTCTGATCCTGCACCTGGTGGCCTCCAGCTTGACGCTGACCACCTCCTGGGACGCCCCCAAGACGGTCTTGGAGAGGACCTCGGCATCCTGCCACCAGAAGGTGACGGCGTCTCCCGACACCCGGAGCTTGGCTTGCATTGGGGTCACGAAAAGCTCCCGAGCGGACCCCCCGACGAACTCCCAGCCGTCGCCGTCCCCTACCTGGAGGGACCATTCGACTTCCCTGAACTGATCCATGTCCTGAAGGACCTGATGGATACGGACGTCTACGGCCCACGTGTGCCGCCGCTCATCGCCGGTGGAGACCTCGATCGCCAGGCACGCGATGCCAGCGGTGAGACCGAAGTAGGATTCGAACTCCCACCCCGGTCCATACGGGGTGGGGAAGGTGTAGGTCGCCTCCGGCGAGCCGTCTGTTCCGGCGGTCAGATGAAGGGACCCGCCCTCAATCTCCGCTCCATCCGAGAGCTCCCATCCGGTCACCAGCGAGTCGAAGTCGTCCCGAAAGACCCGCGCAGCGTCAGGGTCGTCCCCGCACGCCGCCACCAAGGCAGCGCCGACCACCGCAAAGGCACCCGTGCCCAGTGCATTCCTCATTTTCCCTGCTCCTCCCAGAGGTCCAGCCAGCCTACAGCACGCTCCGGCGCACACCGCCGGGCTCCGTTGAAGGTGGCGGATTGTGGCCCGTCCGGTCAATACACGGCCGCGGCCAGCCGTGTTCCGGGCGATCTCGGCGCATACCCGAACTCACCAGTTCATATGCCTCGACTCGGCGAATTCGCGCATCCGCTCCGCCTGCTCGTCGGTTAGCTTCCTCGGCACCTTCACCTGGATCTCGACGAACTGGTCGCCGGTGTCGCCACCCCGGCGGATTCCCTGCCCCTCCACGCGAAATCGCGTCCCCGGCTGGGTGCCGGCCGGGATGCGCAGGACCACCTTCCTCCCCCAGATGGTGCCCACCCGAATGCGGGTGCCGAGGGTGGCCTGGGCCAGGTTGATCGGGACGATGACGTGGATGTCGTTCCCCTCGCTCCTGAAGAAGCGGTGGGGGATCACCCTGAAGGTGACGATCAGATCTCCCGGCGATCCACCCTTCCGCCCCCGCTCCCCCTGCCCGCCTAGGCGCTGCTTCGAGCCGTCGCGCACCCCAGGCGGCACCGAGAGCTGGATCTTGCGGCTCTGGTGGACGCTCCCCTCTCCCCCGCAGGCGCCGCACCGCTTCGCGGGCCTCTCGCCCCGCCCGGCACAGGCGGGACAGGGGCGCTTGACCGCAAAGCCGCCCTGCCCGAAGGAGACGGTGCCGGAGCCCTTGCACTCGGCGCACTTCGGCCAGTCGGTGCCGGGGGCCCCACCCGACCCCAGACAGGTGGCGCACTCCTCGTCGATCGGCACCTCCAGCTCCACCCTGCCCCCCTTGGCGGCCGTCATGAAGGGGACCTCCACGACCCGCTCCACCCTTCCCCCACGGCTCGGCGAGCCGGAGTCCCCGGGACGCCTTCTCCGGCGCCCCCGATCGAAGAGCGAGGAGAAGATGTCGGAGAATCCGCCGAGGCCGCCCAGATCCTCGAAGGAGAAGCTCTGCTGCGAGGTGCCGCCCGGCGACCCCCCGCCCCGCTGCCCGCCCAGACCGAAGGCGCCCAGCTTGCGCATCCGGTCGTACTTGCGGCGCTTGTCGGGGTCGGAGAGGACGCCGTTGGCCTCTCCGACCTCCTTGAAGCGCTCGGCCGCCCGGGGGTTGCCGGGGTTCGCGTCCGGGTGGTAGTCCTTGGCGAGCGCCCGGTACGCCTTCTTGATCGTCTCCGCATCGGCGTCCTCCGAGACGCCCAGGATCCTGTAGTAGTCCTTTTCCGCCTTCGCCATCATCCCTTGTAGACGCTGACGCGCGCCGGCCGCACCAGGTGGCCCCTTAGGGCGTAGCCGCGCTGGAAGACTCTCTCCACCGTGTCCTCGAGGTCGTCCGACTCGGGGGGGACGCGCATCATCGCCTCCATCGTGTTCGGGTCGAAGGGCTCGCCGAGCGGATCGACGATCTCCACCCCGGCCTCCTCGAGCACCTGGAGGAACTTGCGCTCGACCATCTCCACCCCCTCGACGATCGCCTCGACCGATGCGCTCTCGGGCTCGAGGGCGGTCACCCGGAGGAGGTCGTCGAGGGGGTCGAGGAGGCGCCCGACGAGTTCGGCCTGGGCCAGATCCCAGCGCTGGCCGAGCCGGTCCTCGGTGCGCTTACGGTAGTTGTCGAAGTCGGCCGCGAGCCTCAGGTGCCGGTCCCGGTAGCGGTCGCGCTCCCTCCGCAGACGGTCGCTCTCGTCGGCGGCAGCCTCGTCGCCGACGTCCTCCCCATCCTCCACACCCTCGGCGTCCGGCGCCTCGTCCCGAGCGGTCGCGGCGCCATCGGCGGGATCGTCCGCCGAGTCCCCGGGCGGATCCGCCACCGCATCCTGCGCCTGCGCCTCCTCCGCCGCCTGGAGCTCCTGGTCGCCGCCAGCCTCGGAGGCGTCTCTGGCGGACCGATGGGATTCGACCTCTGAGGGATTCAATGGAGCCGCCTTCCTGATCCGAAGCTGACCGGCCCGGCCGGATTGTCTGCGCCTGCCCCAAATTCGCAGAAACGGGAGGTCCGGTCCACAGGAGGACAGGAGGCTCTACGCGGTTCAGCGCCTCGGCGCCGCCCCCGCGACGACCTCCCGGTACCGCCAGAGGTAGTCGGCCATGGAGAGTACGGTCAGCGCCACGGCCAGGGCGAGCGAGACCGCGATCACAAGACCGTGGAAGTGCCTGAACCCCACCCAGAGCGCACCCGACCACCCCCCCTCGGCCGCCGAGATCGCGGTCGGGTACCAGAGGAGGAGCGCCCCGGCGAATATGCACTGCGCCAGCGTCTTGTACTTGCCGGTCCTCCCGGCCGCGATCACGACGCCGCGCCTGGCGGCGTAGCTCCGAAATGCCGTCATCAGGAGCTCGCGCCCCAGGACGACGACGAGGACCCAGATCGGCAGCTCTCCCCACCAGGGTATCCCGCCCAGCTCGTCCCCACGGGTCAGGAAGTAGAAGGGCACGAAGGTGCTGACGAGGAGGAGCTTGTCGGCGAGGGGGTCGAGGAGCTTGCCGGCGTCGGTGACCGACCGGTACTTGCGTGCCAGGTGTCCGTCCCAGATGTCCGAGAGCGCCGCGGCCAGGTAGAGGAGGAAGGCGGCGTAGCGGCTGGCGGTGCCGGGGGCCAGCGTCAGATAGGCCACGAAAGGGCACGCGAAGATGCGGGCGAAGGTGATCGCGTTGGGGAGCGTCACGATCACCTGCCGCCGCCCAGCTCGTGCACCATGCGGCCGAGGACCACGGTGGCGCGGTTCCTGAGCAGCCGGCCCGGCTCCCAGGCGCAGTAGTCGCGGAGCACGTTCACGTACTCGACGGTGGCCGGCACACGGTTCAGGTACTGGATCGCGGCGAGCCTGCGCAGCGGGCTGGGGCTGAAGAGGTCGCGCCGCCCATGTCTCATGACCGCCCGAAGCGCCAGCGAGGTCGCCGCGGCCGCCGCCACCGCCCCCACGACGAAGAGCCCCGTTCTACGGGAGAAGAGGCTCACCCTGCCCCCTATCCGCTGGCGCACCCCTGCGCGGCCACTCGCCCGCGGCACGCATCTCGCGCCGGCCGTCGAAGGCCTCGGCGATGGTGGTGCCGCTCAGGTACTCCAGGTCGCTCCCGACGGGAATTCCCCTGGCCAGCCGGGTGACGCGCACGCCGAGCGGGCTCAGGAGGCCCTCGATGTAGACCGCGGTCGCCTCGCCCTCGATCGTGGCGTTGGTCGCGAGTATCACCTCGCCGGGACCCTCCTCGGAGTCGCTGACACGCCCGAGGAGCGCCTCGATCCCGAGTTCGTCGGGCCCCACGCCGTCGAGTGGCGCAAGGTGCCCCCCCAGGACGTGGTAGAGCCCGCGGTAGCTCCCCGCCCGCTCGATCGCGCCCACGTCGTATGCCTCCTCCACGACGCAGATCAACCCCCTGTCGCGCGTCGGGTCCCGGCAGACGTGGCAGATGCGGTCGCTGCAGTAGTTGCCGCAGTGGGGGCAGGGGCGGATGCGGGCGGCGACATCCTCGAGCGCGCTGGCCAGGCGGCGCACCTCCTCCCTGGGTCCCTTGACGAGGTGGTAGGCGAGGCGGAGCGCCGTCTTGGTTCCGACGCCTGGGAGCTTCCGAAGCTCGCGCGTCAGCGCGTCGATTGCGTCCACGGGAGAGGGGCTGGCCAGGACCGGCTCAGACCAGCCCTGGGAAGGAGAGCGGCAGTCCCCCGGATGCGCCCCTCATCCGCTCCTCGGAGAAGTCCCGCGCCCGGCGCTGCGCCTCGGTGACGGCCGCCACGATCAGGTCCTCGAGCATCTCCGGGTCGTCGGGATCGACCACCTCGCGGTCGATCGAGATGCCCTTCAGGTCGCCCCTCCCAGTCACCCGGGCGGTCACCATCCCGCCCCCAGACGAGGCCGAGAGCTCCTCGCTCTGGAGGGTGTCCTGCAGCTCCTGCATCCTGGCCTGGAGCTGCTGTCCCATCTTCATCAGCTGTTGAATGTTCGCCATCTCGCGCACCTCGCAGGTGAAAATGCTACCGGCCCACAATCTCCAGATCGAGCTCGGCGATCGCAGACTCCAGCTGCGGTGCCGCCTCGATCACCTCGCGCAGCCTCCGCTGCCTGTCCGATTCGGCGGCCGCCGCCGCCCCGACCCTCGCGCCTGTCGCGCCCCCGGGGTCCGCGTCCCGCAGAGGCTCCGCAGAGCCCCTTCCGCCCCCGCCACCGGTGCGGCCGCTGCGGGCGGGCCCGCCACCGCTTCGGCGCACCGGCCGTCGGCCCGGCCCGGCGATGGCCCCGGCCTTCGCACCCCCGGGCTTCGGCTCCCGTGGCTGGGAGCGCCGAAGGGCCGGCTCTCCGCGACCCTGCGCCCCTCCGAGCGCCTCCAGGAGCTCCTCCAGCCCGACCGTGCGGTCCAGGTAGCTCATTCTCAGCAGGAGCATCTCGATCAGCAGACGCGGCCTCCCGGTGCGCATCAGACTCCCCTGCGTCTCGATCTCCGAGCACATGGCGAGCATGCGCACCAGGTCGCCCGGCGAGAACTCCCCGGCCAGCCTGGCCATCGGCTCGCGGGCCTCCTCGGAGATGCCCTCGGGGAGCTCGTCGGGGCCGAGGGAGATGCGCAGGAGGAGGCGCAGCCTCCGGGTCACTCCGTGGTAGAACTCGACGAGGTCGTGCCCCTCGTCGGTCAGCTGCTCGACGAAGTCGAAGACCCCGCCATGCTCCCGGTCGCGGATGATCCCGAGGATCTCCACGTAGCGCTCGTCGGCGACGACCCCGAGGACGCGGAGCGCCGCGTCGGCGGTGACCGCACCGCTGCAGAGGGCCAGGACCTGGTCCAGGAGGGAGAGGCCGTCGCGCATCCCGCCGTTCGCCTTGCGCGCGATAGCCAGGAGCGCCGCCGGCTCGGAGGCGATCCCCTCGCTCTCCAGGACGGTGGCGAGGCGCGCCACGATGTCGGCGGTGCCGATGCGCCGGAAGTCGAAGCGCTGACAGCGCGAGAGTATCGGGGAGGCGCTCTGCTGGATCTTGCGCGCCTCCGTGGTCGCGAAGACGAAGATGACCCGGGGCGGCGGCTCCTCGAGGATCTTGAGGAGCGCATTCCACGCCTCGCGCGTCAGCATGTGCGCCTCGTCGAGGATATAGACCTTGTGGCGGCCCTCGTCCGAGGGGGCGTACATCGCCCGCTCCCGCAGCTCGCGCGCATCGTCCACCCCCCGGTTCGAGGCCGCGTCGATCTCGACCACGTCGAGCGAGGTCCGGCCCGCCCAGACCGGCGTGCAGTCATCGCACTCGCCGCAGGGTTCGCCGTCGTCGGAGCGTCGGGCGCAGTTCAGCGCCATCGCCAGGACCCGCGCCAGAGTCGTCTTTCCCACCCCCCGGGGGCCGCAGAAGAGGTAGGCGTGCCCGACCCGTCCTCCTGCGACGGCGCGACGCAGCGTCTCGGAGACGTGCTCCTGGGTCGTCACCTCGCCGAATCGACGAGGCCGGTACTTGCGGGCGAGGGCGAGGTATGACAACGGCGCCGAGGCGGGTTGGGAGGGGCTGAGGTCGCGCGGGCGGAGTGCGCCCCAGGCGCTCCGCGGCCACGGTCGCCGCACCTACCGCTGCTACCTGCGGGGTCCTGACGGGATTCGGGGGCTTCCGCCCCGCGGACCTGGGGCACGGCGAAAGCTACCCGAAGCGGCAACGCACTTCAACGAGGAGAATAAGACGGCCGCCAGGCGTCGGGGATGTGGGAGATCTCGTGGCTTCCCCCAGCCAATTGCACCGCGACTGCGTCGAAGCGGTACGCCACACCTCTCCGGCCGTGCTCGTGGATCCACCGCCTCGCGGCGGCCTCGACGGCCCATCGCTTGGGTGCCCGGATCGGCTCGAGCGGGGTCCCCCCGGTCGCGGTCGCCCGGGTCTTCACCTCGACGAAGGCGACCACCCCACCGCGCTCGGCGACGATGTCGATCTCCTTGGGTCCGGCGCGGTAGTTGCGGGCCAGGATGCGCCACCCCCGCTCGACCAGGTAGGCTGCCGCCAGCTCCTCGCCGCGCCTCCCGACGCTCTGCCTTCCGGACATCGCGGAGCGCCGCCCCCTGCCCCGGCGCTACGGTCCCGCCACGGCAGCCGGCGCCGACCTCGGCGGGGCGAGGGAGCGCCCGACTGCGCGGGCCACCGCTCCGCACTCCGACACCAGCTCGCGGAGCTGACCGGGGTAGATGCTCTGGGCGCCGTCGGAGCGGGCCTCGGAGGGATTGGTGTGGACCTCGACGATGATCCCGTCCGCCCCCGCGGCCACGGCGGCCCGGGCCATCGGCGCGACGTGGGCCCGCACCCCGGTTCCGTGGCTGGGATCGGCGACGAGGGGGAGGTGCGTCAGGGTGCGGAGCAGCGGGATGGCGTTCAGGTCGAGGAGGTGGGGCGCGGCGGGGTCGAATCCCCTGACGCCCCGCTCGCAGAGCGCCACGGCCTCGCTCCCTTCCGCCAGGAAGTACTCCGCCGCGAGGAGGAGCTCGTCGATCGTCGCCCCCATCCCGCGCTTGAGGAGCACCGGCTTGCCGGTCCGCCCCACCCGCCGGAGGAGCCCGAAGTTCTGCATGTTGCGTGCGCCCACCTGGATCATGTCGGCATGCTCGGCCACGATGGGGACGCTCTCGGTGTCGACCGCCTCGGTGACGACGGGCATCCCGGTCGCCGCCCTCGCCTCGGCGAGGAGCTCCAGCCCCCGGACGCCCAGCCCCTGGAAGGAGTAGGGAGAGGTGCGGGGCTTGAAGGCGCCGCCGCGGAGCACCGTGGCCCCCGCGGCGCGCACCGCCTCGGCGATCTCCAGGATCTGGGTGCGCCCCTCGACCGCGCACGGCCCCGCCATGACGGCGACCTCGGGCCCTCCCAGGAGGACGCCACGCCCCAGATCGACGACCGTGCCCTCCGGGCGGAGCTCCCGCGAGACCCGCCGGGGCGGCCTGGCGCCTAGGCGCGGGTCGTCGCTCACGACGGGGCCGCGGCCGGGGCTTCGTGCCGCTCCAGCTGGACGCCCACGAGCGAGGATATTCCCGGCTCCTCCATCGTCACCCCGTAGATCCAGTCCGCCGCCTCGATGGTGCGGGGGTTGTGGGTGATGACGACGAACTGGGTCTCCCCCTTGAAGTCGTGGAGGAGCTGGACGAAGCGCCCGATGTTGGACTCGTCGAGGGGGGCGTCCACCTCGTCCAGGACGCAGAAGGGGCTCGGCTTGACGAGGTAGATCCCGAAGAGGAGCGCCAGAGCGGTGAGGGCGCGCTCGCCGCCGGAGAGGAGGTCGATCCGCTGGGCCCGCTTCCCCTCCGGCGCGGCCTGGATCTCGATCGGCGACTCGAGCGGCTCCTCCGGCTCGGCGAGCCAGACCTTGGCGTCGCCCCCGCTGAAGAGGTGCCTGAAGGTGCGTCGGAAGTTCTCCTGGATCGCGGCGAAGCTCGCCTCGAAGAGCTCGGTGGCGGTTGCGTTGATCCGCCGGACAGCCGCCTGCAGGTCGCGGCGAGCGGCCACCAGGTCCTCGTGCTGACTCTCCAGGAACTCGAGCCGCTCGCTCTCCTCGGCGTGCTCCTCGACCGCGAGCATGTTCACGGCGCCGATCCTGGCGAGCTTCGCCGCCAGCTCGGCCGCCTCGGCGGCGAGCTCCTCCGTGTCGCCCTCGACCGGCTCCGCCTCGGAGAGGAGCGTCGCGAGCGTCTGGCCCCACTCGGCCTCGAGGCGCTCCTCTATCCGCGCCACCGAGCTCCGCGCCTCCTGGATCTCCATCGCCAGGGCGTGGCCCCGCCCCACCGCCTCGCGCTCCAGACCACGGGTCTCCCGGAGCTCCCCCTCGGCCTCCGCCACCGCGGCGGCGACAACCTCCAGTGCCCGGTCGCGCTCGGCGAGGTGGCGCTCGAGCCCGCTGCGCTCGGCGAAGAGGCGCTCCAGCTCCTCGCCCCCGGCGTCGCGGGCCGCGCGGGCCTCGGCGATCCGGCCTCCGAGCTCCTCGGCCTCCCGGGCGAGCTCCGCCCTCCGCTCGCCGGCCCGCCTGGACGCCTCCCGGTTGTCGGTCAGCCGCCCCTGCAGGCGGGCCGCCTCGCTCTCGAGCCGGGCGGCGCGGACGGCGATCTCGGCCTCGGTGTCGCGCGCCACCTCCCAGCCGCGCTCGGCCTCGTCCTGCAGAGCGCGCGCCTCGCGCAGCTCCCGCGTTGTCGCCTCCTCCCGGTCGCGCAGGAGACCGAGTGCCCGCTCCGCCTCCTCCTCCTGAAGGAGCGCGCGCTCCCGCGCCGCCCGCGAGCTCCGGGTCCGGCTCTCCGTCTCCTCGCGCTGCCGCTCCAGGAGCTGACGGCGCGATCCGTGGGCGTCGCTCTCGGCCTCGGCCGCGCGCACCTCGTCGCGGCTCAGGAGGAGCCGCTCGGCGGCCGCCTCCGCCTCGGCCTCGATCCGCTCGCACTCCTCGCCGAGCGCGACCCTCGCCGCGCGGGCCCGGGCGGCCTCGGCGCTGGCGCGCTCCACCTCCCCCTGCAGCACCTCGGCGCGGCTCCGGCGGGCGAAGTGGCCCTCGCCCAACTCGTCCGGAAGGAGGTGGAGCGCGCCTCGGAGATCGCTCCAACGCCTTCCACCCCCGGGGGCGCCCCGATCGCCCCCCTCCAGGCGCACGCCGCCGAGCAGCGCCTCCACCCAGGGTGCGCCCTCCCCCTCGGCGCGGGCGCCCGCAGGGAGCGGCCCGCCGGGCGGCGGCGCCGAGTCGAGGGGAAGGAGGACGAGGGCGCTGGCCCTCCCGCCGCCTAGACGGTACCAGGAGGCCACCGCCTCGGCCGCCTCGCTGCCGGTGACGAGCACCGCCGCGCTCATCCTCCCCAGGATGTCGTCGACCACCGCCGCGGCCTCCCCGCCGACGCGGATGTAGTCGGAGAGGAGCCCGAGCGCACTCCCCGGGTGCGCCTCCAAGGCGCTCCGCGCCAGCTCCTCGCCACCGTCCTGCCACTCCGAGCTCCGGAGCAGGGTCCCGAGCTCCGCGGCGAGCGACGCCTCCCTGGCCTCGGCCAGACGCTCCTCCTCGACCGCCTCGCGGAGCGCCTTCCGGAGCTCGGCGAGCTGGCCGCGCAGAGCCTCGGCCGTGCGGCCCGCCTCGGTGGCGCGCTCCGCCGCATCGCGGCTCCGGGTGGAGAAGAGGTCCCCCTGCGAGTCCAGCTCGCGGGCCGCATCGGCGATCCGGCGGGAGTCGCCCTCCAGGCGCTCGATCCGGACCCCCAGCTCGCGCGCATGCCGCCCGGCCGCCTCGCGCTCCCCCCCGGCGCGGGCCATCTCCCTGTGGAGACCCCGGGCGCGCTCCTCCAGCTCGGCGATCCCCTCGCGTCCGCGCTCCATCCGGGCCCGCGCCTCGGCCGCGACGGACGACGATCTTGACAACTCCTCATTACATTTTGTCAACCGCAGATTACATTCTGCGTACTGGCGCTCCAGGAGGTCCGCCTCCCCGACGGAGCGCGCCACCGTCTCGGCGAGCGACTCCTCCTCCGCTCCGAGGTGCGCGAGCCTCCCCTCGCCGCCCTCGATCCGCTCGTGGGCGACGGCCACCTCGCGCTCGACGCGCGCGAGCCCGCGCGCCACCCGCTCCACCCTCCCCGCCACCTCGGTCCGCTCCCGCTCGGCGTCGAGCTGCGCCGCCCTCCGCTCCTCGAGCGCGGCCTCCCCGGCGGCGAGACGCGCCCCTAGGCGCACGCCCTCCTCCCCGCTCCGCCTCTCGGCAGCGTCCAGCTCGCCGAGCCGCTCCTGGAGCACCCCCAGCTCGAGGCGGGCGAGGGCGACCTCCAGATTCCGGCGTCGCTCCCTCATCGTGCGGTACCGCTCCGCCTTCCCCCTCTGCCGGGCGAGGGAGCGGACCTTGCTCCGCACCTCGGCGATCAGGTCCTCGAGGCGCAGGAGGTCGGCCTCGGAGTTGGCGAGGCGCGAGAGCGCCGCACGCCGCCGGTCCTTGTACTTCCCGACCCCGGCCGCCTCCTCGAAGAGCGAGCGGCGCTCTCCGGCGTGGTCGGAGAGGATGGCGTCGATCATCCGTCCCTCGATGACGGTGTAGGCGTTGGCGCCGAGCCCGGTGTCGCGGCAGAGATCCAGGATGTCGCGCAGCCGGCAGGAGGCGCGGTTCAGCCGGTAGTCGCTCCCGCCATCGCGGAAGACGATCCTCCCGATCTCGACCTCGCCGTAGGGGACGGGGAGCTTTCCGTCCTCGTTCGAGACGACGATCGAGACCGCGCCCCGATTCACCGCCCGCCGCGTCGCCGTCCCCTGGAAGATCACCTCCTCCATCCTGGCGCCCCTAAGCGCGCGCGGGCGCTGCTCGCCGAGGACCCACCGGATCGCGTCGGCGATATTCGACTTTCCGCACCCGTTCGGGCCCACGATCGTCGTCATTCCGTCGTGGAAGCGGATCTTCGTCCGGTCCGGGAAGGACTTGAAGCCGTGCAGCTGGAGCGACCTGAGCTTCACCGCCTCACCCCTCCCCCACCTCGATCCGGGGCGCGTCCCCCCAGAGCGCCTCCAGACGGTAGAAGTCGCGCACCTCGGGGTGGAAGATGTGGACGACGTAGTGGATGTAGTCGATCAGGACCCAGCGCCCCTGGTCGAACCCCTCCACATGGCTCGGGCGACGCCCCTCCTGGCGCGAGGTGCGGAGGATGTGCTCGGCGATCGCCCGCACCTGCACATCGGAGCGCCCGCTCGCTATCAGGAAGTAGTCGGTTGCCGAGGAGAGCTCGCGCAGGTCGAGTACGACGCCCCCGATCGCCTTGCGCTCCCGGGCGAGCTCGACGGCCCGCTCGAGCCCCGCGGGCATGCGCCCCCCCTCCTGGCTCATCGGTATCCGCGGCTGGCCGCCCCCGTCACCCCTCCTCGATCTCCACCACCACGCGGAGCGTCGCCTCGACGTCGGCGTGCAGGCGAACCGGGATCTCGTGCTCGCCGACCGTCTTGATCGGCCCGTCGAGCTCCAGCGTCCGCCTCTCGAGCACGAATCCGCCTTGCGTGCGGCCGACCTCGTCGCATATCTCCCTGGCGGTCACCGACCCGAAGAGCTGCCCCTCCTCGCCGGCGCGCCTCGCGAAGGTGAGGGTGAGGCCCTCCAGGAGCGCCGCCTGCCGACCGGCCTCGAGGCGGTCCCTGCGACGCTGCTCGCCCCGCACCCGGGCCTCCTCCTCGACGCGCCGGAGATTCCGGTCGGTGGCCATGTACGCCAGGCCCCTGGGGAGGAGGTAGTTCCGCCCATAGCCGGCTCTGACGCGCACGACGTCGCCAGCGCCGCCGAGGGAGGGGACGTCCTCTCTGAGTATCAGCTTCACCGGTTAGCCCCCGTGGTCGCGGATGTAGGGGAGGAGCGCCAGGAAGCGCGCCCGCTTGACGGCGGTGCCGAGCTCCCTCTGGAAGCGGGCGGTCACCCGGGTGGTGCGCTTCGGGAGGATCTTCCCCTGGTCGTTCAGGAAGCGCGAGAGCGTCGCCACATCCTTGTAGTTGAGGCGCACGATCGGAGGACCTTCGCGGCGGCGACCCCTGCCGCGCACCCCGGCGTACTCGGGAGGACCCGCCCGTGGCCCTGGGGGAGACGGCTCGCCGGTCTCCTCCTCCTCGCCGTCGGTGGCCTCCTCGGCGCCCTCTTCGGCGTCGGTGTCCGCAGCTGGGTCCGCACCGGCACCCGCACCCTCGCCCTCTTCGGCGTCGGTGTCCGCACCGGTGTCCGGAGCTGCGTCCGCGCTGGCGTCGGCAGCTGCACCCGCGCCCTCTTCCGAAGGACCGTCGGGCTCTCCGTCCTCTTCCGCCGCGCCTCCGGCCTCCTTGCCCCCCTCGGCGGCCGCATCCTCCCCGTCCGTCTCGCCTTCCGTCTCCGGCGCGCCGTCGCGGGGTCGGTGGACGGCGCCCAGAATCGACTCCCCCGAGGTCGGGAGACCCTCGTCCATCACTACGAGGTAGCGGAGCGTCTCCTGATCGAGCTTGACGACCCTCTCGAACTCAGGCAACGCCTCGGGCGAAGCGCTGAGGCGCACCACGACGTAGTAGCCACTCCTGGATTTCTGGATCGGGTACGCCAGCTGCCTGGCGCCCCAGTGGTCGATCTTCGCGACCTCGCCGCCGAGGACCGCGTGGAAGGACTCGAGCTTCTCCTCGACCGCGCCCTCCTCGAGCACGGGGTCGAAGATGTAGACCACCTCGTAGCGTCGCATCAGTCGCTGGGACTCCCCTGGACCGTGGTCGTATACGGGCTCCGCTTCCCCGGCGGAGCGGGAACGCCGACTCGGCAGGCCCGAGCGGGTAACTGCCACCGCTCCCCCCGGTCGCCTGCCCAGCCAGCCCGAATATAGCGGGTGCTGGGTACTCGCGCGACCCGCTTGCGAGGCGAGCCGCGCCAGCCCCGCCCCCCAACTACCTACACACCCACCTAAGGGCCGCCCCCGGCCGGGCCATCCCGACCGGGGGCGCTCCCACCCTTCAGGGAACTCGCGGCCTAACTGGCCGCTAGCCCCTTCCGGAAGACTTCCCTGCTACTTCGCCTTGTCCAGCACGTCGAACCTGATCGCGTACTCCCTCTCAATCTCACCACCATCTTCTTCATCAGCATCTGGATCGATGAAGTACCCGTTTTCTTCTTCTTCATCCGACTCCGTCCCGATAAACTCCACCTCATAGTTGCGGTAGTGGTACTTGGCCACCGAATCCGGCTCGGTCACGGCCACAACGACATCCAGAGAGAAGGTGGTCTGGTCCAACGAAACAGTGGTTCCTCTGGTGCCAAACACGCAGCTAAACCACTTCGGACAGCCGCGCGCCAGATCCAGCGAATCGAAGTCCACGCTGCCGTCGAGTATTAGATCGTTCTGACCATCCGTAGCACCGCGTCTCCACAGGAACACTCTCGTGGTGTCCGGGCGCATGGGCGTCCCGTCCGTCAAGGTATCCTCAGGAACGACGATGTTGACCTCCTGGTTCGATACCACGAGCGCATATCCGAGACTGTCGATCCAGTTGACGTCGATGTCCGGATAGTCGACATCGTCGTATCCGCCGCCCTCCGCGGTCACCGAAATCTCGAAGTCGTTTCCGGGCACCTCGCCGAAGACGTTGAAGACGATTCCAGCGTCTCTCCAGGCAGTCGAAGTCAGAGTCACGTCTTCCGGGGCAACTTCTCCACCATCTGCCGGTTCGATCTCCAGATCCACATCGGCATCAACTTCACCTACCTGCTGCACCGGCAACGTGCTCAGCGTCGTCTTCACCCGTGTCCGGAATTCAGCCGGGGCACCCCCGATTGCCGAGATCTCGGTCGGACCGAGGAAGAGCTTCTCGTCGTTGTCCACGAAGGTCGCGACGAGCGTCGTAGTGCCCGCTTCACCGTCGCCGCCCCCAGTCGCCTCAATGGCCCAGGTACTGTCCTCGTCCTCGCCATTGTCGTCTTCCCGCCCCGGATCGGTATCGGCGTCCCCTGCGGTCCCCCAGTGCCCGAAGATCATTGTATACGTCTTCGGGGCGTGACTGGTACTGGTGAAGGTCCACGAGCTGTCTCTCCAGGCAATGGCAACATCGGCGGTAGGATCGGCCCAGAGCGACACCTCCAGCTCCACCGTATCGGCCATATATACCGTCCTAGCGTTTCTCCCAGTCCCTACTCGCACTGCCCGGGGAAAGCCCTCCCGCACCTCTATCGAGTCGAGGGGGACGTGGACGCCGCGGACGCGTGTCGTGTCGGTGACCTTGACGCGGTCGTCAGTCCGGTAGATGTTGACCGTGTAGGTGGCGGTCTCTGTCTCGCCGCCTCCCGTCGCCTTGCCGGTGACCGTGAAGGGGGTCGTACGTTTTTCGCCTCTCAGACGCACATAGCTGCTGACGCTCTTCCTGGCCGTCGTGTCCGCCTCCACGATCGTCGCCGTTGCCATAGGGTCGGTCGTGGTGGCGACGATTTTGACCGAGTCACGATCCCAGCCGACGGTCATCTTGTAGCTGTCCCCGTCTTCGCCGGGGTCAAATCCGATCACCGTGTCGCCGTCGATCGTCAGGCCGGCCAGCGTTGCGTTGAGCGTCGCGTCGCTGGGGCTGACCTTGAAGACGGTTTCGCGGTCGTACTCCTCCTCGTAGTCGCCGTTGTCGTGCTCCTGGTAGAAGACCCACAGGGTGTCGACATACGTGGAGTCGAGATCCCTATCGTCCTCATAATCGCCGCGCGAGCCGTACCGGTAGGTGAAGTAGTCCAGCTCGTATTCCCCGGTCTTCTCGGTGCTCAGGACGTATACCCCGTCGTTCAACTCGTCCCAATCGTGACTCTTAACCGTCTTGGCGGTAGTAAGGGTGTCGTGGACGTTCGCAGTCATCTTGGCACCGGCAACATCCGGCACGATCCCGTGCAGCTCGACGGTCATGGAGTCTGTGAGGCGCGTAGTCCTCTCGTACTCGCCCCGCTTGTATTTGCGGGGCCAGAACGCGACGTCCACCGTGTTGTTCTCCCACTGGTACCCGTAGGTGACGCAGCCGTCGCGACCCTCGTCGTGCCCATTGGCGGGGGTGATGTCGCCGGAAGACCCGACGCAGAGCCACACATCCGAGTGGCCGCCGCCATTCGCGCCGAAGGTGTTGAAGACGCCGGTGACACCCGACAGATCGAAGGCGTCGATCGACTCACGGCCCAGGGAGCCCTCCTCGTACTGGCTCTTGTTTGTGCCGATCTCCAGATTGACCTCGAGCAGCGTGCCGGTCGGGATCCTCGGGAAGCGCACCAGCCAGTAGTTGCTCTCGTTCACCTCCACCCACTCGGCTACGCCTGCGTCGTCGGCACCTTCTTTGTCGCCGTCGTCGTCGTGATCCCACTCGAATGTTTCGAAGCGAGCGCCGACCTTGTGTCTGAAGGTCCAGTCCACGCCTCTGTGAAGGTGATTGCTGGCCGGACGATGGTCGAGGACCACGTCGCCGCCGCCGATCCAGTTGCGGGTAAAGCCTGCCACCCCGTCCACCTCGCGGTAGAAGCCGAGGTAGAGTGACTGCGTGGTCCAGTTGACCGAGACCGTGCCAGCGTCGGCCATGTCGGCGTCGGGGAGATCGAGCCCGGTGTGCGTGTACGAGACCGTCTCGCTCGCCCACGCCTCGCCGGTCGTGTCGGGCTGGAAGACCACACTGTCGTCCCCGTCACTGTCCAGGAGGATTACCGAGTCCGGCACCATTAGGGTGTATTCCTTCGGAATATCGTCGACGGGGATGTCGCTCTCGCTCGCCATGGCGGAGCCGTTGCTGCCAGCCGCCATGGCGTCCGCAAAGTCGCCACCGGTCGCGGTTGTCCACCACCCTGCCAGAGGCTCGCCACCGACCTCCATGTCGGCGCTCATCACGCTCCACCCGAAGCTCGCGGTGGTGTTGATGAGCTTGACCGCCCCATTCGCGTCGGTGGTCCGCTCGGTGAAGGCGAATAGCGCCTCGTACCGGTTGGAGGGGTCGAGGATCGTCAGATCCTCGTGGTAGTCGGAGTCGTCGGTGTTGACCGCGATGATGACCACGCCATCGGTCTCCGTCTCCGGCCCGCCGACGCCGTAGTCGTCCGCCCGGAGGAAGGTCACCGCCGCCATGCCATTCTCCGCGGTGGTGCCGCCACCGAGCATGTCCTCGCCATCCTGCGCCGCCTTGAGGTTCGGATAGACCTCGTAGGCCACTCCCTCCACGCCGGTTTCCGTCGTGGTGTCGTTGTTGGCCATGACCGCACCGATGTTGAGCGTCTGCTTGAAGATTCCGTACGGGAGGTCCACCGTCTCCTCGGAGGTCCCGGTCAGCTCGACTTCCACGCCGAGCGAGTCGCCCGTAAAGGCGTAGCCGGCGTCGTAGAGGTCGCCGTCGCTGGCGGTGTCGTGCATAAGGGTGTAGGTCCCGGCCTTGAGGCCCATGAACTCGTAGGCCCCGGTCGAGTCGGCGCTCGTGCTCCAGGTGTTGCCGTAGCCGTCCTCCAGATTCAGCTTGACCATGGCCGCGACCGCACCCTCGAAGACGGGCTCATCGTCGTCCCGCTTGCCGTTCTTGGGGTCCTCGTCCAGGTAGAGCATGCCGCTGATGGAGGCATCGTAGATGTGCGTGCCGCTGAAGTCGACGATCCTCGCCTCGGCAGAACCGAGGTCGTCGACGTCCATCTCGGTCACATCGAAGGAGTACCTGTCCTCGTCGGGGTTGGTGATCGAGACCGCGTAGTCGCCAGCGGCGAGAGTCGGGAAGTTGTACTCGCCGTTGGCGTCGGTCGTCGTGCTGTCGTCGGCATCTCCCGAGAGCACCACCGCAACACCCTCAAGGGCGCTGCCCTCGGCGTGCACCTGGCCGCTAATGCTGGCCCCGCGCAGCACCGAGCCGTCGAAGGAGACGTCGTCCTGCACCTGACCGACCGATACGTTGACTTCGCTCTCGGTGGTCGGGAAGTCGTACATCTCCGCGTCGGGGTTGGTGATCGAGATCGTGTAGTCGCCCTTGCGCAGACCGTCGAACATGTATTCGCCGTCGGCGTCGGTCATCATCGTGTTGTCCTCAGGCGCATACTTGCCCTCGATCATGACCTCGACGTCCTCCATCGGATCGCCGTCCGCCGTCACCATGCCGCCGATCATCGCGGTCCGGATGATCGTGCCGACGAAGTCGACCGTCACCGTATCGTCGGTGGCGACGTAACCGCTCCAGGCCACAAACTGCTGGCCAGCCAGGGGGATCTTCGGGAAGTCGTACTCGTCGTCGTACCCCGAGATCACAACGGCGTACCAGTCGTCGAGAAGGCCGTCGAAGGTGAACTCGCCCATGCTGTCCGTGAGCTGGATGCCGCCTGGGACAGGGACGACCTCGGTCAGAGAGACCACCCTATAGAGACCCGCGACCGCGCCGGCGATCATCTCTTCCTCGGCCGTGACCGAGCCCGTGATGACCACGGTGCGGAGCGACCGGCCAGCGAAGTTCTGGATCTTGGCCGAATCGCGCACCAGCGTGATCTCCACGCTCTCCGGCGTGTACTCGTACTCCGCGGTGTCGTAGCCGCTGATCTCGAGGGTGTAGTCCCCAGCCGGGAGGCCCGGGAAGTTGTACTGGCCGTTGGAGTTCGTCTCCATCTCGGCGTCGTCCTCACCGTCGCTGCTCAGGGTGAGTGTGAGGCCGTCGGCGGCATCGCCGTCCATAGTGACGCGGCCGCTGATGCTGGCCGTCCGGAGCAGAATGCCGTTCTCGAAGGAGACCTCGACCATGTCGAGCAGCTCGACCATGATCGTCTGCGACGCCGGGTCGAATTCGTACTCGTTCTCGTCGTATCCGGAGATGGTGACGGTGTAGTCGCCAGCGTGGAGACGATCGAGCGAGTACATGCCTTCGCCGTCGGTGGTCGCCATGACCGTCTCGTCGGCCCTGCCGCCCGATACCGTCACGGTGACGTCGGCGAGCGGGTTGCCTTCGGCGGCCACGGTACCGTGGATCCCGACCGTGCGGAGCTTGATGCCCGGGAAGTCGGCCGTGGCGGTCTCCTTGAGCGCGACCATGACCATCTGCGACGCCGGGTCGAATTCGTACTCGTCTTCGTCGGGGTTGGTGACGGCAACGGTGTATTCGCCCGCGTGCAGGCGGTCGAGCGAGTACATGCCCTCCATGTCGGTGGTCGCCATGACCGTCTCGTCGGCCCTGCCGCCCGATACCGTCACGGTGACGCCTGCGAGCGCCTCGCCGTCGGTGGTCACGGTACCCATGATCCCGCCCGTGCGGAGCTTGATGCCCGGGAAGTCGACCTGGACCATCTCGTTCAGCTCGGCCATGATCGTCTGCGACGCCGGAACGAATTCGTATTCGTCGTCGTCGGGGTTGGTGACGGTGATCGTGTACTCGCCCGCGTGGAGCTCACCGGCCGAGTACTCGCCCATCATGTCGGTGGTCTCCATGACCGTCTCGTCCTGCCCCTCCCTACCGCCCGAAATCGTCACGGTGACGCCGGCGAGCGGCTCGCCATCAACGGTTACGGTACCCATGATCTCGACCGTGCGGAGCATGATGCCGTCGAAGCCGATGTCGGCCGTCTCGCGCAGCCCGACCGAAACCGACTTCACCGTCGGATCGAAGTCGTACAGGTCGTCGTCGAAGCCGGAGATGGTGACGGTGTAGTCGCCCGCGTGCAGGCGATCGACCGCGTAGTTGCCCGCGGGATCGGTCGTCCTGGTGTGCTCCTCGTCCCTGCCGTTCACGGTGATCGTGATGCCGGGGAGAGGCTCGCCCCCGATGCTGACGTGGCCCGAGATCGCGGCCGTGCGCAGCATGATGCCGTCGAAGTCGGCCGTGGCGGTCTCCTTGAGCGCGACCGTCACGCTGGCCGACGTCTCGTCGAAGCCGTACTCGTCCATGTCGTACCCCGAAATGCCGATCGAGTAGCTGCCCGCGTGCAGTTCGGCGAAGGTCCACTGGCCGGCCGCGTCGGTGACCATCGACAACTGCGCGCCCTCGCCGGTCAGGCTGACGGTGACGCCCTCTAGGCCGGTGCCCTCGATCGTTACCACGCCGCTGACTGTCGCCGTGCGGAGGTCGATTCCGTCGAAGTCCGCCTCCGCGGACTCGCCGTAGGCGACCGTAATGGTCTGCGAGGTCACCTCGAAGCCGTACTTGTCGGTGTCGTAGCCCGAAATTGCGACCGCGTAGTCGCCCTTCCGGAGCTCCGTGAAGTTGAACTGACCGCCGCTGTTGGTCCCGACCTCGAGGTCGCGGTCCACGCCCTGCAGGCTGACCGTGACGCCCGCGAGCGCCTCGCCCTCGATGGTCACCTGGCCCATGACGGCCGAGGCGCGCAGATAGCTCGCCTGGAAGTGGAGCTGCTCGGTCGCGCCGATCGCGACGTCGGCGACCGAGGTGGTCGCGGAGAAGCCGATGTCCTCGTCATCGAAGCCAGATATCTCGACGGTGTGGACGCCCGCGCGGAGGCCCGTGAAGCTGTAGGCCCCGGTGGCGCTCGTCACCACCTCGCCTTCGGACATACCCGTGAGCTTCACGGTCACTCCCTCGAGCCCGGTCCCCTCCACCGTCACCTCGCCCGTAATGGCCGAGGTGCGGATCCAGGAGCCGGTGAAGTCGACCGTCACCTTCTGGCCATCGTTCGTGATCGTCGCCGACTGGCTGGTCTTGTCGAAGCTTCCGTCCTCCGCGAAGCCGCTGATCGTGACGGTGTAGGTATTGGCTTCGACGTCCGCGAAGCTGAAGGAACCCGTGCTCGTCGTGGTGGCGGTGGCGCCGGTGTTGAGCTTCACCGTGACGCCGGCCTGCTGCTCGCCCTCGATCACCACCTGCCCGGAGATCGTACCCAACGGCGTGGGTGCGATCTCCTCTCCGCAGGCGTTGATCAGAGGGACCGCAAGCAAAGCGGCTGCCGCCAGTAGCCTGAGTCTGTTCATCGTCTTCCGTTCCTCTTGTGGGATGGGAGGTTTTCGCTGCCCCCGGTCTTCCCAGCCGGCCTCGTGCCGGGGGGTCCGCAAGCAGTGAGAATCTATGGTGAGCGCCCCCCGGGGGGGCCGCATGCGCGACCGCCCGAGAGACGGTGCTCTGGGGTTGTCAAAGTCCAGTCCAGCGGACGGAAGCACACGCTGCAAGAGGTGTGCCAACTACTGGGAATGCTGCAAGTTATTGTGTAGATAGGATTTACGCGTCTAGCCAGATCGGTGTCGGCGGTCATAATGCGCCCGTCGGTCAGTTTTCGCATCCCCTTTCCGGGTAGGCGCGCCAGTGGAGCGCCCTGCGTCTCCGTAGCTCCGCCCCCCGGTGGCGAGGTCGCCCGCGGGCGGGCGGCCCCACCGCGGGGCCTACAGCCGATGAATATCGCGGACTTCCCCTACGACTGCAAGTACGACTCGGCGAGGTCGACGAGGGAGGCCGAGCCGAGGAATAGCGGGGTGCGGTCGTGGAGGCCCGTCGGGACGATCGACATTATGTCGCGGCGGCCGTCGGACGCCCTTCCCCCGGCCGCCTCGAAGACGAGCGCCAGGGGGGCCGCCTCGTAGAGGACGCGGAGCTTGCCGGCCGGGGCGCGGGTCTCGGCCGGGTACATGAAGAGGCCGCCCTGCAGGAGGGTGCGGTGGGCGTCGGAGACGAGCGAGCCGATGTAGCGGGACTTGTAGCCCTCCGGCTCCTCTCCCCCGCCCTCGTCGCCGCCGCTCCGGAAGTGGTCGGTGAGGCGGCGCTGCGGCTCCGACCAGCGCGAGTAGTACGCCTCGTTCACCGAGTAGACGCTGGCGGGGGGCTCGGGGATCCGGATGTCGGGGTTGCTCAGCAGGAACTCGCCGATCGAGGGGTCGAGGGTGAAGCCGTGCACGCCCCCCTCCACCCCGGTCGTGTAGACGAGCATCGTGGAGGAGCCGTAGATGACGTACCCGGCGGCAAGCTGGCGCGACCCGGGCTGGAGGCAGTCGGCCGCCGTCCCGGGGGTGCCGGCGGGGGTGACGCGCTGGTGGATCGAGAAGATCGTCCCGATCGAGACGTTCACATTGATGTTCGAGGAGCCGTCGAGCGGATCGAAGAGGAGGACGTAGTTGCCGAGCTCGAAGCGCTCCGGGATCGCGATGATCTCGTCGCACTCCTCCGAGACCATGCAGCAGAGGTGCCCTGCGTGGTCCATCGCCTTGACGATCACCTCCTGGGCGAAGGCGTCGAGCTTCTGGACCTGCTCGCCGTGCACGTTCCGCTCCCCGGTGCGCCCGAGGACGTCGATCAGCCCCGCCATGTTCACCTCGCGCGAGATGATCTTCGCCGCCAGCGCGATGTCGTAGAGGAGCGCCGAGAAGCGCCCCGATGCACCGGGGTGGTTGCGCTCCTGGTCGATGATGTGCCGGTCGATGGTGACGACTTTGCTTCGCATGGCGGAAGGATCGCACCGCGCGGGGGGCGAATCAATGGCTGCGTGAGCCGCTTGCGGAGAGGGAGCCGTCGCTGGCGATCGAGACGGTGACGGTGCCGTGGCGGTCGGTGCGGTAGACCCGGGCGCCGACGCGCGCCAGGCGGGCCAGGACGACCGGGTGGGGGTGGCCGTAGCGATTGCGCGCCCCGACGGTGACGAGCGCCAGCTCGGGGGCGACGGCCGAGGCGAAGGTCTCGGAGGTCGAGGTGCGGCTGCCGTGGTGGCCCACCTTGAGGAGCTCGGTGCGGCCCAGCTCGGGGGCGCGGCCCAGGATCCGCTCCTCGATCGACTCGTCCGCGTCGCCCATGAGGAGAGCCTCGAAGTCGCCGTATTCGACGAGGAGGACCACCGACCAGTCGTTCGGCGCAGCTGGCGCAGCCGACTCCGGGCCGGAGGCGGGGAGGGGGTGCAGCACCCGGAAGTCCACCCCGTCGATCGTCCACGAGTCGCCCGCCGCCACCCGCCTCCAGGGGACGCCCGCCCGGATGGCCTCGGCCGCACCCAGCATCTGGCCCTCCTGGCCGATGCTCAGACCGGGCCCGAGCACCGCACCGGTCGGGATCTCGCGCAGCACCGAGGCGAGCCCGCCCGCGTGGTCCTCGTCCGGGTGGGTGAGGACGATCGCCTCGAGACGGCGGGCGCCCTGGCTCCGCAGGTAGGGGACCACCCGGCTCGCCCCCGCATCGGAGCCGCCGAAGCCGCGCGGCCCAGCGTCGACGAGGAGCCAGCGCCCCTTGGGGGTGCGGATCGCGATGGCGTCGCCCTGGCCCACATCGATCGCCGCGATCCGGAGCGCGCCCCGCCCGGAGAGGAGGAGCGCCCCCTGCCCCGCCCAGAGCGTGGCGAGCGCCGAGATGGTGGCGAGCGCGGCCCGCAAGGCCGGGCGCACCAGCCACCGTCTCCCACCCCCGAAGAGGATCGGGAGGAGCGCCCCGGCCGAGAGGAGCGCCGCCTCGATCGGGGTGAGGTGCGCCACAGCCCCCGGCAGCTCGCCCAGCCGGGCCGCGAGGAGAACGACGAGGTGCAGGGCGCCCTCCGCCCCGGCGCCGGTGAGCGCCGCCCCGGGAAGGTGCAGCATCTCCAGCGCGATGGTGACGATCACCCCGGGGACGGCCGCGGCCACGAGGGGGGTGAGCACGATCGAGGAGGGGAGCGAGAGGAGGGGGATCTCGCCGAAGTGGTAGGCGAGGACCGGCGCGGTGAAGACCGATGCGCCGAGGCCTGCGGCGACGGGTGGCGCGATCCACCTGCTGCCCCGGTGGCGGGGCCAGTGCCGCATGATCCACCGCGCCATCACCAGGATCCCGGCCGTACCCGCAACCGTGAGCTGGAAGCCGGCGCCAGCGGCGACCGATGGGGTGAGGAGGGTGACGGCGAGCATCGCGAGGCCGAGCGCGCCGAGGCCGCGGGCCGGGGTCTGGCGGAGCCGTCCGGCGACGAAGGCCGTCGCCATCCAGGCGGCCCGGGTCGCCGAGGTGGGCGCTCCGATCAGCAGCACGTACCCCCAGACGCCGACCGCCACGGCGAGGGCGCGGGTGCGGGGGGGACGACCGGTCATGCTGACCAAACCGCTGAGCAGCGCGGCGACGACGCCCACATGGAACCCCGATATCGAGAGGAGGTGGGCGCTCCCCGAGCGCGAGAAGGCCTCCCAGAGCTCCCGGTCGATCCCGCCCCGGTCGGCGAGCACCAGGGCGGCGGCGACCCCCGCCTGCGCTCCCAGGCGGCGTTCCAGCGCCTCGTTCGCACGGGCCCTGATCGCCGAGGCGGTGCGCACCGTCCAGGGGACGCGGAGCGCCGCATCGCCCTCGGCCTCGGTGACGGAGGTTGCCGAGAGGTAGAGCGAGGTCGAGCCGTCGGGGCGGAGGTGGCGGACCCAGCGCCCCTCGAGAACCGTGATGCGGGCCTCGGGGGGAGCGCCGCCCTGGGTGTAGACGCGCACCGGTCCGCGGCACCGGTCCCCCTCGGAGTCGCGACCGCGCAGGCGCTGGAAGACCGAGGCCCTCTCGGCGCTCGACCTGGTGAAGTACCCCACCATCCGGGTCCGCTCCCCGTCGGTGACGGAGCGGGCGCACGCCTCGGAGGCGCGGTGTTCGGGCGCGCCCCAGAGGAGACCTGCGACGGCGGCGAGGAGGAGGGCGAACGCGCGGCTCCTGGGGCCGCGCAATAGCAGAATGGGAAGGGTGAAGATCAGGAGCGGGATCAGGGTCCCCGCGAACCCCCGGGCCGTGCCGGCCGCGGCGCCAGCCGCGAAGCCGGTGGCCGTCCACAGCACGGCGGGGGCGCGATTCACTCCAGCTGCATATCTCCCTGTTCGTGGGAGTTGCCGTCAGGGTCGGCGGAGTCGGGGGCGGCGTCGGCCTCGGCGTCCGCGGGCTTGGGTGGGGCCGACTCGACGCGGCGCTCCTGGAGGAGGCGGCGCACCTTCAGGTCGGAGTTGATCCCCGCCACGAGGACGACGGCCATCCCCACCACCATCCCCCCGAAGGCGACGAAGGTGACGGGCGCCGAGTCGAGCGAGAAGAGCCCCAGGTTGATGCTGACCACCCGCCCGGCGTTCCCGATGGCGAATCCCGCGCCGATGAGAGCCACCGCGCCGAGCGCGATCCACCCCGAGAAGCGTCTCATCGCCGCCCACCCCCTGCGGCCCGGGCAGCCTCGGTCACGCCACCTGCGAGAGCGGTGGCGGGGGCATGATCGGTGGCGAAGCCCTCCGTCTCGCCCTCGGCGACGACCTCGCCCACGAAGGTGACCCCCGTGGTGCCGGTCAGCCTGACGGTCAGGTAGCGCCCGATCTCGGCGGGAGCGCCCCTGACGGCCACCGCCTTGTTGGCGCGGGTGCGGCCGAGGACCATCCCCTCGCGCTTGGCGGTGCGCTCGACGAGGATCTCGGCGACGCGGCCGACCTCGGCGCGGTTGATCTCGGCCTGCACCGCCCGGGTGGCCTCGATCAGGCGGTGCAGGCGGCTGGCGGCCTCCTCGTCGGGCACGGCGTCGCGACTCGGGAGGCGGGTCGCGGGGGTGCCGGGGCGCGGGCTGTACCGATAGGTGAAGGCCTCGTCGAAACGGGCCTCGGCGACCAGGTCGAGCGTCTCCCCGAAGTCCGCCTCGGTCTCGCCGGGGAAGGCCGCGATCAGGTCGGTCGAGAGCGCCACGCCGGGGACGCCGGAGCGCACCATCTCGACCTTCTCCATGAAGGTGGCGCGGGTGTAGCGCCGCACCATCCGCCTGAGCACGCGGTCGCTTCCCGACTGGGCGGGGAGGTGCAGGTGCTCGCAGGCGGCGGGCTCGGTCGCCATCGTCTCGACCAGCTCCTCGGTCACGTCGTTCGGGTGGGGCGAAGTGAAGCGGACGCGGCGGATCCCCGGTACGCTGGCCACCTCCCGGAGGAGCCGCGCGAAGGACCACCCGCCGTGGCTGTACGAGTTGACCGTCTGACCCAGGAGGGTGACCTCGGTGACGCCGGAGTCGGCGATCCGCTCGATCTCGGCAACCACCTCGGCGGGGGCGCGGTTCTTCTCCGGACCCCTCACGTAGGGGACGATGCAGAAGGTGCAGCGGTGATTGCAGCCTCGCTGGACGGGCACCCACGCGGTGACGCCGGAGCGGCGGCGCTGCTCCAGACCCTGGTAGTTCTCGTCGAGCGAGAGATCGACCACCGAGAGGCGGCGATCGACGGCAGAGCTGCCGTCTGGCTCGCTGCCGGATGCGCCGACCGAATCGAGCGCCTCGGCCAGACCGCGGTAGCCGTCGGGTCCGACGACCAGATCGACGGCGGGCATCCTCTCGAGGAGGTCGTCGCCCATCCGCTGCGCCATGCACCCGGCGACCGCGATCCTGAGCGACGGGCGGGCCCGCCGGAGGCCGCTCAGCTGCCCCACCCGACCCAGGACGCGGCGCTCGGCGTGCTCGCGAATCGCGCAGGTGTTCACGACGATCACGTCGGCCTCCTCGGGAGCGGCGGCGATCGCGTAGCCCCGGTCCTCCAGCACGCCCTCCATCAGCTCGCCATCGGCGATGTTCATCTGACAGCCGTACGTCTCGACGTAGGCGCGGCGGCGGTGCGCGGGGGGAGTGCCCATGGGGTGCTAGAAGCTGGTGATTCCGATCGAGACCGACGCCCGCCAGAAGCGCTCCGAGAGGGGGGCGCTCCGGCGCGTGGCCCGCTCGAGGGCGACATCCATCCAGCCGAAGCGCAGGTTGCCCCGCTTGGCGAGGTTGAGGCCCAGGCCAAGGGACCAGATCGACTCGACGGGATCCTCCTTCCGGTAGCGGAAGGGAGCGGCGAGGCGCCGGTAGCCGAAGCGGAGCGGGAGACTCCTGGTCTCGCCGTCGGCTATCAGCCACTCCAGCCCTGTGCCCACGCTCCACCTGCGGGCGCTCGCGACCCCATCGGCGAAGTCGGCGGCGGTGCCCCAATCCCGATAGACGACCGATGCGTTCAGGTGCATCCGGGGGGTCAGGCGGCCCGTCGCGCCTGCCGAGAAGCGGGCCGGGATCGCGTAGGAGGCGCTCGTGGCGATCGTATCGCCGGTGGGCGTCCGCGTCAGGTCGAGCGACCACTCGGCGGCAGCCGCCAGCTGCACGACGCCGGCCGCGTCGTAGCTCACCCCGGCGCCGAATGTGGCCCCGCTGTAGCTCCAGCGGTCCTCTTCGGAGAAGGAGTAGACGGTGCCGCCCACATCGGTCGAATCGAGCTTCCGGTCGAAGGTCTCGACGAGGGCGCCGATGTAGGCGCCCGCACTCGCCCCGATGGCCAGCCGCCGACCGAGGCGCTGCGCCCACCCCAGGCGGATGACCGAGACCCCCCCGTCGGAGGTGACGCTGTCCCTGACCTCGACGTCCATACTGTCGATCACCACCGTGCCAATGCTCTCGGCGGCCCAGCGCTGCTCTAGGAACCCCGAGAGGCTCAGCATGACGACGCCGCGAGCCCTCCGCACCGGGTAGCCGATCCCCAGGAGCGGAAAGCGCGTCGCCCGCGAGCTCCCGACCTGCTCGCCGAGGTCGAAGCGCCCCCAGGTGGGCTGCACCGTGACGACGACCGAGGGTACGGCGAGACGGGCCCACGAGGCGGGATCGCCCGCCGACACCTCGTCGCCCTGAAGCCCGATGCCGAGGTTGCCGAGCGCGGCCGCGCGGGCGCCGAGCGCTCCTACCGGCGCCCCCAGCCCCCTCGCGCCGAGCGCCGACTGCGCCGAGAGAGCGCCGGAGGGCAGGAGCCCCGCCATCACGACCGCAACCCACCACCTCCTCATCTTCCGCCCCGAGCGAAGATCAGAACGACGCGGAGCGACGGTGCCAGCTGCGACTCCGCCCCCTCGAAGGTCAGGTGATCGATCGAGTAGGGCTCGGTGGTGGTCAGGACCGCCGCGGAGCCGCTGATAGGATCCCCGAATACGGTCTCGCCCCGGAGGAGATCGCGCACCAGGGTGGTGACCGGGAGCTCGACGACCTCTCCGGCGGGCGCCACGAAGAGGTCGTGCGGCACCGCCTGCGCGCCGATCCGGGAGTTGCCGAGGGGGGACTTCGGGAGCACCTCGGGGGCCAGCACCGAGCGCAGGTCCAGGGGGACCGTGTCGGAGGGCGCGAAGGCGCGCGGCCCGACGCGGGTGACCAGGCGCAGAGCCGCGAAGGAGACGTGCTCCTCGCCGATCTCGACGGGACAGTCGAGCGCCTCGCAGAGTTCCGGAGGGCCGTGCAGCTCCGTGGGGATGTCGAAGTGGATGACGGAGCGCCAGGCGGGTGCGCCCCCAACCCGCAGAGTCTTGCGGGGCTGCGAGGGCGTCGGCGCATAGATGAAGGTGTTGATCTGCAAGGGGGCGGAGAGCTCGATCAGGGTGTCGGGATTGACGCTCGGGCGGGTGTCGAGGCGAAGGAGCGAGGAGCTGACTCGCAGGCGCACCCCCGGAGTCGTCGTGCTCAGGCGCAGGCCTCGGCCGATGTCGGTGGTGTCGCCCCACTCGGCGATCTGGGCCGAATCGACGAAGAAGCCGACGCTGTCCCCCTCCTCCGGGTCCCAGGTGGCGCTCCCGATCCTCCGGGCAGCGCCGCCGCCCGGCGTCGTCCAGGGCGTCCGGTGCCCGATCGTGTCGACCGCGTACTCCCAGGTGGCGCTCGGCGCGTCCCAGGGCTCGGAGAGCGCATGGGCGACGATCTCGACCGGGCCGTCGTGCACGCTCGCGACCGTGTCGATGCGCGTCAGCACCTGCCCCGAGACGAAGGTGAGCGAGGAGTCGATCTGGATCACCCCCAGGGTGTCGAGCACCTGCGCCAGACGGGGGTAGTTGGGGAAGCGGGAGAGCGTGCGGGCCGAGAGGCCGGTCTCCTGCGGGTCGCCCTCGTCGTCCTGAGCCCCGAACTCGTGCGCCAGGAAGCCCCCGGAGAGCTGCGACGCAAGTCCGTAGCCACCGTAGACGCGGGCCCCGGTGGCGAAGTCGTCGAAGCGGAAGGTCACCTCGATCACGTACCCGGACCTGATCAGGTCGTCGTCCTCCAGTAAGGGGAGGAGGTCGCTGCACCCCGAGAGGAGAGCCAGGATCGGAGCTGCTGCGAGATGCAGCGTTGCCCGAATGCCGCCAGGGCGCGTCTGCGGGCCGTGTGGGCCAATAGCCGCAGCGCTATTGGTCCGAGGAGCAACGCAGAGCGAAGCTAGGGAGACTCGCATTGTAGGCCTTTTCCGATCACGCCGTCTTCCTTCGCGCTGCCTGATGCCGCCCGCGCCGATGCCGCCCGCGCCGCGCGCCCATCGGCCCCATGGGGCAGGCCCCGCTCGGGGCCACTTCGTCCGGCCCGCACCCCGGCCGGGGTGTAAGATAGGCAAGTGTCGCGAACTCGCGAAGGAGTGCCCGCGCCTCAGACGAAACCCCCGTGAGCGGACCGGGGAGCAGACGGCGCGCGCTGCCTCACCGGCATTGTTCCATGGGAATCCGGGGGAGCCGGGCCGAGAGTCCGGTCAGCACCTGGTGCGCGACCGTGTCCGCCAGCTCCGCCACCTCCCCGAGCGCGATCTCGCCCCCGCCGTCGCCCCCGAGGAAGGTGGCGGGATCGCCGACCGCGACCTCTGCGGCGACGCGCACGACCGTCGTGTCCATCGATATCCGCCCGACGATCGGCGATCTCCGGCCTCGCAGGAGCGCCCAGCCCCGGTTGCCGAGCTCCCTGGGGAGGCCGTCGCCGTACCCTATCGCCACTGTCGCCCACCTCTCCCGCCCCCGCGCCCGGTACGTCGCGCCGTACCCCACCGTCGCGCCGGGCACCGCCTCGCGCACCATCACCACGCGGGCCCTGAGGGCGGCCACCGTCTCGGGGGTGGGCGCGCCATGCCCCACCGAGCCGCCGTAGAGGAAGATCCCGGGGCGCACGGCGTTGGCGGCGCCCAGGTCGAGGCGAAGCGCGGCCGCGCTGTTGGCGACGTGCAGGAGGGCGTCGGAGGGGATCCCCTCGACCGAGGCGACGAAGTCGTCGAAGCGTTCGATCTGGCGGCGGGCGGAGCCAAGGTCGGCCTCGTCCGCGGAGTGCAGGTGGGTGAAGACGCCGAGGAGGCGAAGTCCGGGGGACGCGACCGCCCGGCGGACCTCCGGCCACCACTGGGCCGCACCGGAGAGGACGAAGCCGGAGCGTCCCATTCCGGTGTCGATCTCCAGCTGGAAGAGGAGCGGCGCCCTCCCCTTGGCGTGCAGCGCGGCGTTCGCCAGCACCCCCAGGCTCTCCAGATCCGAGATGGTGGGGACGAGGCGGGCACGCGCCATGCGGGGGAGGTCGCCCGGAGGGGCGGGGCAGAGGACCATGACGGGCACCCGGACGCCGAGCGCCCGGAGCGCCCGGCCCTCGTCGACCGTGGCGACCCCGTACGCGAAGGGGCGGGCCGGCGCCAGCGCCTCGACGACCAGACCGGCACCGAGTCCGTAGCCGTCGCACTTGACGATCGGCACGACCCGCGCCCCTGCACCCACATGCGAGCGGACCAGCTCCAGATTTCGCCGGACCGCGCCTCCGTCCACCTCCACCCAGGCACGCGACCGCGGGGCGGGCGGGCGAGGGTCGCCGAGCGGCCCCTCGCTCAGCGGCCCCTCCCGCGCGAATGGTCTCCGGAGTGGCCGCCCACCGGCAACACGCCCGGCGCCTACGGCGTCAACCGGTTGAGGAGGCGCGGGAAGGGGACGAGCTCGCGAACGTGGGGTCTACCCGAGATCCAGCTCACCGTCCGTTCCAGACCCAGGCCGAAACCGGAGTGCGGGAAGGTCCCGAAGCGGCGCAGATCGAGGTACCATCCGTAGGCCTCCTCGGGGAGGTCGTCGGCGCGGATCCTCGCCACGACGCGCTCCAGATCGTCCTCCCGCTGGCTCCCCCCGATGATCTCGCCGTAGCCCTCCGGCGCAAGCAGGTCGTTGCAGAGGACGGTGCGCGGATCTTCGGGGTTCTCCTTCATGTAGAAGGCCTTGGCCCCGGCGGGGTAGTTGTAGACGAAGACGGGCCGGTCGAACCAGCTGGAGACGGCGGACTCCTCGGTCGCACCCAGGTCCCTGCCCCATTCGATCTCGCTCCCCGACTCCCGAAGGCGCTCCACGGCCTCGGTGTAGCTGATCCGGGGGAAGGGCGGCCTGACCGCCTCCAGCGCGGCCGTATCGCGGCCCAGCGTGGCGAGCTCGTCTCCGCAGCGCTCCAGCGCGCGCCGGACCAGGTGGCAGACGAACTCCTCCTGCAGCTCCATGTTGTCGTCGGAGTCGGCGAAGGCGACCTCGGGCTCGACCATCCAGAACTCGGTCAGGTGGCGGCGGGTCTTCGACTTCTCGGCCCGGAAGGTGGGTCCGAAGCAGTAGACCTTGCGGAATGCCGGACAGGCGGCCTCGAGGTAGAGCTGGCCGGTCTGCGCCAGGTACGCGCTCTGGCCGAAGTAGTCGGTCTCGAAGAGCGTCCCCGCCGATTCGCCGATCGCGCCGGTGAGTATGGGGGTGTCGACGCGCACGAAGTCCCGCTCGTAGAAGAAGTCGTGGATCGCCTGTTCGACCTCGGCCCTCACCCGGAGCCCGGCCCGCTGGCGGCTGGAGCGGAGCCATAGGTGGCGGCGGTCGAGGAGGAACTCCACCCCGTGCTCCTTGGGCTGGATGGGGTACTCCTCGCTTCGACCGACGAGCGCCAGCTCCGAGACCGCGATCTCGTGACCCCCCGGTGCGCGTTCGTCCGGCCGCACGACCCCCGTCAGCTCGACGCTGCTCTCCTGCGTGAGCGACCGGGCCAGCGCCCACAGCCCCTCCGGGACCTCCGACCTGACGACCACCCCCTGCACCAGCCCCGTCCCGTCGCGGAGAGCCAGGAAGGCGACCCGTCCGTGCACGCGGAGCGCGTCGATCCAGCCGGAGACGGTGACGGATTCGCCGGGGTGGCGGGGGAGATCGCGGACTTCGGCCATGGTGGGGAAGTTCGCGCCAGCCAGTGCGGTTGACCACCCCTGTGGGGGGAGGCGAGGCATCCCCACGCGCCGCCGCGCCGACTTCGATCTGGGCACGGCTCGGGGGGAAGGCGAGCCCGGCGGGCGCGGGTGCGGTGAGGGGGCGCAGGGGGATCCCCGGGGGAACTAGTGCGGAAAGCGCACAGGTTGCTCCGGGCCCCCTACATCCCCACCCGGGCCAGGAGCTCCTTGTCGGTGTCGCAGTCGATGATCGCATCGGCGATCTCGGCGAGCCGGTCCGGGTCGGCAATGTCCCTGAGGACGCGGGAGAGCCGCTCAGCGGTCGCCGCTCCGAACTTCCTCGTCGCCAGACGCCCCACCAGCGCCCTGCCCTCCGCCCGCCCGCGTTCAAGCCCCTGCTCCAGTCCCTGTTCAAGTCCGCGCTCAAGTCCCTGTTCAAGCCCCTGCTAGATGCCATCGCGGTGAACCTGGTCCCGGATCTCACTGACTCTCTCCCACATCGTCTCTGCCTCCAACGTCGTCAGAATCCTCGCCACCTCCTCCTCGGGAATCTGCCATGCCACCGCCGCGCCCGCCACCCAGGTGCGCAACGCCGCGCGGAGCTCCGCGAACTCCTCCCCAGCGAACCGGGCCGCCAGGCCCCGCGTGACCCGCCCGAGGCTCTCGGGCGAGGGATCCCGCTCCACCCTTCCCAGCGAAGTCACCAGGTCCATTGAGGCCCGATTCCGCTCGCCGACCCTCTGCAGATCAAGCAGTAGATGCTGCGCCTGCGGCTGATAGAGCGACAGCGCCTCGGGCACCGGGGCAATGAGCTCGGAGATGTCCGTTGCTGCCCGCCAGAGCAGGAGGCTGAGGACGCGACCGACGACGGCTACGTCAGGATTCGTCGCTCTGCGTTCGACGATCTGCTAGCCCGCGTTCGAGCTCTGCGACACGACGTCGAAGCTCACGGTTCCGAGATTCAAGCTGCTTTAGCCGACGAACGCGATCGTCACCCTGCGCTTCGTAATCCTGAATGACGGTTAGCCAGTGAGCCGGATGGTTTCTATCGTCCAACAGACGCCGAAGCATGTGGTCGTCCTGGAGTGTCGAGGGATACGCGACCTTATCGCCCACGACCCTAACCTCGAAGCCTTCCAGGGTCACGACGATCGGGCGATGCCCTCCGGTCTTCAGCGCGTCAGCTTCCTGCATGGTCGCACCCTCGCACTGGAACGGCCCCGAGTAGCTCCAGGGCTGATTCTCGAACTCTGAGAGTATGACGATTGCGTAAATGGCCTGACAAGCACTGGCTGACACTGGAACCTCCATCGTCGTCAGCATCTCAAAGATACGGCGCGATCCCTCTACGCATCTGTCGCTCCACCTCTTCGTCGCTTCGGTACGCAGAGTAATGCCAAATGCGGCGAATCGGACCCGGAACATCCACACCGGCGTTTCTCTGAAGCCACTTCACCATCCAATGCGCGTTGCCGCCGATACAAAAAACCGTAGCCGGCCGCACCGCGTCAAACTCCGTCTGGAGGATCTCGCTCCAAAGACGAGCCGCCCGCAGCTTCTCGTGCCAAGGAGTATCGCCCCACTCGCCAACGATAGCCGCCTGCTTGATCGCGTTCGTGATGTAGCAGCGCCAGCCGCCAGGCTCCCAGATCGCACCGTCCTTCAACCCGAGGTCGCACAGCACCTTGCGGAAGCGCGTGTCCCGGCGGTTGGAGGGATTACCCGTCCACTGGGTATCAAAGTCGGGCGGGCCGTCCCAGGGGCTTTCTCTGATCGCCCGGAGCGCCGAAAGGGACGGATTCTCGCAGACGAACATCACGTCGGCACCGGGGTCGCCGAGCGCTCCGTAAAGCCAGGGGTACTTTTCGATCTGCTCTTTCCAACATGGAGGCCGAAGGGTTCGGAGTCTGTCGTGAATCGCCTCGCTCAGCTTAAGGAAGTGTCGGTGCGGCACCTTACTCACCATCGTCGATTCCGGGGGGGACCCACATTCCTGGGATTCTCCTCCCCGCGCCTCTGTGGCCGCCACCTGTCTAGTGCGTCTTCGTAGGCGTTGCCCCGGGCCCCCTACATCCCCACCCGGGCCAGGAGCTCCTTGTCGGTGTCGCAGTCGATGATCGCATCGGCGATCTCGGCGAGCCGGTCCGGGTCGGCAATGTCCCTGAGGACGCGGGAGAGCCGCTCAGCGGTCGCCGCTCCGAACTTCCTCGTCGCCAGACGCCCCACCAGCGCCCTGCCCTCCGCCCGCCCGCGTTCAAGCCCCTGCTCCAGTCCCTGTTCAAGTCCGCGCTCAAGTCCCTGTTCAAGCCCCTGCTAGATGCCATCGCGGTGAACCTGGTCCCGGATCTCACTGACTCTCTCCCACATCGTCTCTGCCTCCAACGTCGTCAGAATCCTCGCCACCTCCTCCTCGGGAATCTGCCATGCCACCGCCGCGCCCGCCACCCAGGTGCGCAACGCCGCGCGGAGCTCCGCGAACTCCTCCCCAGCGAACCGGGCCGCCAGGCCCCGCGTGACCCGCCCGAGGCTCTCGGGCGAGGGATCCCGCTCCACCCTTCCCAGCGAAGTCACCAGGTCCATTGAGGCCCGATTCCGCTCGCCGACCCTCTGCAGATCAAGCAGTAGATGCTGCGCCTGCGGCTGATAGAGCGACAGCGCCTCGGGCACCGGGGCAATGAGCTCGGAGATGTCCGTTGCTGCCCGCCAGCGGGGCCGCCCGCTGTAGACCGTGACGGGCAGGACTGGCGGCAGCCTGTCGCCCGCCCTGACCTCCCCCCGGCGGACCAGTTCCTCGTAGGTCAGGCAGGTGTAGGTCAGAATCCGGAGGGCCATGAAGTAGTCGCTCTCCGACTGGAATTCGAGGAGAATGAGCAGGTAGAGCCACCCGTCCCGAAAGCCAATCTTCCAGAGCAGGTCCATCCGGCGCTGATCCAGACCACCGCTGACACGCTCGGTCGGAAGGGCCTCGAGCGTCTCGAAGTCGAGTTCGTCGGCGAGATCCCCGCCCACGAAGTTGCGGACCAGCTCCTCGACGGCGGCGCGCTGGGAGAAGACAAGCTTGTAGCTCTCGTCGTGCTTGCGGGCCAACCGGACTCCGGCGGAGGGGTTCGTGCGATGGTCGAGGCGGTGGGCGGGCGGACCCGGTGCCTGTGGTCAGAGCATCGGGCCGCCGGCCGGGCGCATACATGGCAAAACGGGCCAGTTGCGCGCGGATGTAAATCACAGTTGACAGCGCCGTAGCGTTGTCACCGCCAAGCGGTCCCCGGTTGCCCCCTACATCCCCACCCGGGCCACGAGCTCCTTTTCGCTGTCGCAGTCGATGATCGCGTCGGCGATCTCGGCGAGCCTTTCTGGATCGGCAACGTCCTTGAGGACGCGGGAGAGCCGCTCAGCGGTCGCCGCTCCGAACTTCCTCGTCGCCAGACGCCCCACCAGCGCCCTGCCCTCCGCCCGCCCGCGTTCAAGCCCCTGCTCCAGTCCCTGTTCAAGTCCGCGCTCAAGTCCCTGTTCAAGCCCCTGCTAGATGCCATCGCGGTGAACCTGGTCCCGGATCTCACTGACTCTCTCCCACATCGTCTCTGCCTCCAACGTCGTCAGAATCCTCGCCACCTCCTCCTCGGGAATCTGCCATGCCACCGCCGCGCCCGCCACCCAGGTGCGCAACGCCGCGCGGAGCTCCGCGAACTCCTCCCCAGCGAACCGGGCCGCCAGGCCCCGCGTGACCCGCCCGAGGCTCTCGGGCGAGGGATCCCGCTCCACCCTTCCCAGCGAAGTCACCAGGTCCATTGAGGCCCGATTCCGCTCGCCGACCCTCTGCAGATCAAGCAGTAGATGCTGCGCCTGCGGCTGATAGAGCGACAGCGCCTCGGGCACCGGGGCAATGAGCTCGGAGATGTCCGTTGCTGCCCGCCAGCGGGGCCGCCCGCTGTAGACCGTGACGGGCAGGACTGGCGGCAGCCTGTCGCCCGCCCTGACCTCCCCCCGGCGGACCAGTTCCTCGTAGGTCAGGCAGGTGTAGGTCAGAATCCGGAGGGCCATGAAGTAGTCGCTCTCCGACTGGAATTCGAGGAGAATGAGCAGGTAGAGCCACCCGTCCCGAAAGCCAATCTTCCAGAGCAGGTCCATCCGGCGCTGATCCAGACCACCGCTGACACGCTCGGTCGGAAGGGCCTCGAGCGTCTCGAAGTCGAGTTCGTCGGCGAGATCCCCGCCCACGAAGTTGCGGACCAGCTCCTCGACGGCGGCGCGCTGGGAGAAGACAAGCTTGTAGCTCTCGTCGTGCTTGCGGGCCAACCGGACTCCGGCGGAGGGGTTCGTGCGATGGTCGAGGCGGTGGGCGGGCGGACCCGGTGCCTGTGGTCAGAGCATCGGGCCGCCGGCCGGGCGCATACATGGCAAAACGGGCCAGTTGCGCGCGGGCAGGAGATCGGCCCTCTGACTGCGGATCCGCCAGCGCCTGTACCGACTCATCCCACTCCGAAGAGCTTCGCCCGGTCGCCGTACCGGCGCTCCATCAGGTGACGGAGGAGGATGTGCTCCGGTCGCTCGAGCCGGGGATCGGCCTCCACGACGGCACGGGCGCGGGCGCGGGCCGGCCCGACGAGGTCGCCGTCGGCCACCAGGTCGGCGATGCGCAGTCGCTGACCGTGGCCGTGCTGGTCGGCGCCGAAGAAGTCGCCCTGGCCTCGGATCCGCAGATCCTCGGCTGCAATTTCGAAGCCGTCGGTGGTGCGGGCGAAGGCCCTGAGCCGCCTGCTCCTCCCCGCCGCCTCCGAGATCGCCACGCAGAGCCCGCCCCGCTCTCCCCTCCCGACGCGGCCGCGCAGCTGGTGCAGCTGCGAGAGCCCGAAGCGTTCGGCGTTCTCGATGACCATCATGGTCGCGCCCGCCACGTCGACCCCCACCTCGATCACCGTCGTGGCGACGAGTGCCCTCACCCTGCCCGCAACGAAGTCGCGCATGATCCGCTCCCGCTCCTCGGCGGGGACCCGGCCGTGGACCAGAGCCACCTCGTGCCCCGCGAGAGCTCCGTCCCGGAGGCGCTCGAACTCCGCCTCGGCGGCGAGGAGCTCCGCCTTATCCGACTCCTCGATCAGGGGGTAGACGACGAAGGCCTGCTCGCCCCTCTCCAGACGGCGAACGACCTCGTCGAGCACCTGGTCGCGCGCCTCGGGCGACCTGACCCAGGTGGCGACCGGACGGCGACCAGGGGGAAGGTCGTCGATCTGGCTGATGTCGAGGTCTCCGTGAATGGCCATCGCCAGCGACCTCGGGATCGGGGTGGCCGACATCGCCAGAACGTCGGGCGCGGGCTCCCGCTCTCCGAGCGCAAGGCGCTGGCGCACCCCGAAGCGCTGCTGTTCGTCGATCACCGCGAGGCCGAGCGAATCGAACTCTACCCCCTCCTGGATCAGCGCGTGGGTCCCGACGACGATCTGCGCATCGCCGTTCGCAATCCGCCCTAGAGCCGTCCGCCGGCGCTGGGGCGTGGCCGATCCGGTCAGGAGCTCCGCCTCGCAGGGGAGGCCGCGCAGAAGCTCGCCGATGCGCGCCGCATGCTGTTCGGCCAGAACGGAGGTGGGGACCATCAGCGCCGCCTGGCGCCCTCCCTCGACCGCCAGGAGCATCGCGAAGAGCGCCACGAGCGTCTTCCCCGATCCCACGTCCCCCTGCAGGAGCCGGTTCATCCGCGTGGGCGAGGCCATGTCGGCGTAGATCTCGCGGAGCACCCGAACCTGGGCGCCGGTGAGCTCGAAGGGGAGCGAGTCGTGCAGAGCCCGGACCAGCCGATTGGTGCGCACCATGGCGATGCCGGGGGTTTCGCGGGTGGCGTGGTGGCGGACCCGGGCGTGCAGGAGCTGCAGGAGGACGAGCTCGTCGTAGGCGAGACGGCGACGGGCGGGCGCCACGTCGTCGATCGACCGGGGACGGTGAAGCGCGGCGAGCGCGGTGCCGAGGCGGGGGAGGCCGAGTCCCCTCCGCTCCCGCGGGTCGATCGCATCCTCCTTCGCCGCGTGGCGCAGGAGCCACTCCAGGTTCTGGGTGAGGATCCGCCTGAGCACCCACTGGGGCACCTCCTTCGAGGCAGGATAGGTGACGAAGATCGTCCCCGGGGCAGCGTCGGGAGCCGCCGCCTGTCGTTCCGGTGGGTGGGATTTCCTCCTCTGTGGGTGATCTGGTCCTCCCCGTGGGTGACTGTGGGTGGGCGGATCATGATCCTCCCTCCCACTGCCCCTCCGGTCCAATAGGGCGTGCTCGCGAGGCTGGATCTGGCGGCCATGGAACGACCTGACCGGTCCGGTGACGAGGATGCGGTCGCCGACTCGAAGCTCCCGGTCGAGCCACGGCTGTCCCGGCCACGAGCAGGTCAGGGCGCCGGTGTCGTCGCGGATGACCACCTGGAAGATGCGGAGGCCACGCCGGGTGGGGATCACCCCCTTGCTCCCGATCTCGCCCACGACGGTCACCTCCATCCCGACCTCCGCCGAGGCGAGCGGGGTGATCGTCGAGGCGTCGTCGTAGCGCCTGGGGAGGTGGTAGAGGAGGTCCCGCGCGGTCAGGATTCCCATCCGCGCCAGCGACTCGGCCCGCCGGGGACCGACGCCCTTCAGAAACTGGGCGGGCTTGTCGAGCTCCAGAAAGGTCACAGTGCGCCCGTCGGCGCCGCATCCGCCACCGCGCGGGCGAAGGCTCCGGGGTCGAAGAGCTGCAGGTCGGCCAGCCCTTCGCCCACGCCGACGTAGCGCACCGGAATTCCGACCTCCTGCCTGATTGCGACCACCACGCCTCCCTTCGCTGTCGAATCCATCTTGGCGACGACGACTCCCGTCAGCTCGACGAATCTGGAGAATTCTCGCGCCTGCGCCACGGCGTTCTGCCCGACGGTGGCGTCGATCACCAGGAGCGCCTCGTGCGGGGCGGCGCCGTGCGGGGCGCCGAGTACGCGCCGGATCTTGGCGAGCTGCTCCATCAGGCCGCCGCTCGTGTGGAGCCTCCCGGCCGTGTCGACGACAAGGTGGCCGGCGCCGCGCGCGCGGGCCGCGTCCAGAGCGTCGAAAGCCACCGCGGCCGGGTCTCCGCCCGGCTCTCCCCGCACGCAGTGGGCGCCGGTCGGCTCCAGGAGGCGCATCAGCTGCTCGGCGGCCGCGGCCCTGTAGGTGTCGGCGGCCGCCACGACCACGCCGTGCCCCTTTGCGGCCAGACGGTGGGCGAGCCTCGCCACCGTGGTCGTCTTCCCCACGCCGTTCACCCCCACGACCATGCAGACCGCTGGGGGGCTCTCGGCCGAGGCGAGCTCGCGCGGTCCCTCTCCGGCGAAGATCTCCGAGATCTCTCCGGCGAGGATCCGCCCCAGGTCGACGCCGCCGCGCCCTCCCTCCCTCCTGGCCGCGCTCTCGACCGCGCTCCGCAGGCGCGAGCTCGCCCGCACTCCGAAGTCGGCCGCGATGAGCCGCTCCTCGATCTCGTCGAGCGCCTCCTCGTCGACCTCGACCGCCAGCCCAGGCGCCAGGCGCGCGAGCGCCCTCCGCCAGACGGCGCCCCCCCTCACTTGCTGGCGCTGGCCAGACTGGCGCGTGCCAGCCGCGGGCCTGGCCTGGGTGGCAGGATCGCCAGGCGGTCGTCCCGCTCCCGCTCCCAGCGCTCGCGGTCAGCAGCGGGCACCGGGTCGCCGGCGGGCAGGTCCACATTCAGCGGATCGACCGGGCGACCCCCCCGGTGGAGCTCGTAGTGCAGGTGGGGGCCGGTCGCCAGCCCCGTCATCCCCACGTACCCGATCACCTGCCCCTGCGCGACGGTGGACCCGACGGCGGTCCCCTTCGCCCATCGGCTCAGGTGCGCGTAGCGGGTACGGTAGCCGTTGGCGTGGCGCAGGTCGATGACCCGTCCGTAGCTCCGGCTCACGCTTCGCCGCACGACCACGCCCCTGGCGGTGGCCTGGATCGGCGACCCCTGCCGGGCCGCGTAGTCGATGCCGTTGTGCGCCCGCCAGGTGCGGAGCACCGGGTGGAAGCGGCGCGACTGGAAGCGCGAGGAGATGTACGCCAGGCGGAGCGGCTTCTTGAGGAATGCGCGCCTCGTGGACTCTCCCTCCATGTCGTACCACCCTCCCTGTTCGTCGCCGGTGGGGGAGAACCAGAGGGCGTGCAGCGCGCTCCCGGAGACCGAGAGCTCGGCCGCCAGGAGCGCGCCCGAGTGCGTGCTCCCGTCGGGCCTCCGGTTCAGCTCGAAGGCGAAGCGGAAGGTGTCGCCGGGACGCAGCTGCCGCGAGAAGTCGATCCGCCACTGGAATGCCTGGTCGAGGAGCCACACCAGCCGCTCGCGGTCCGGGATGTCGGCGAGATCGGGGAGATTCGCCACCGCCGACCAGAGGCTGCTCTCGATCCGGCCAGCGGCGACCACTGTGTCCACCGCCAGCGCCGCCACCCGGGTCGAGGAGCTCCAGCGACTCTCGCCGCCCCCGGCGGGCTCGATCACGACGGTGGTGTCGGGTCCCGTCCACACCTCGACGCCGACGAGCCGTTCGGGCGCCCTCGTCCAGCGGGCGCTCACCCTGGTGCCCGGGCGCAGCCGTCTCGCGTTGGCCTGCTCGCCGAAGGCCGCCAGCAGAGCGGGGTGGTCGCCCGCCCCCACCCCTGCGGACCAGAGCGCCTGGCCCAGATTCGTCCCCGGCGCGAGCTCCCGCACCTCGATCCGGTCCGGCGGGCGGGCCAAGACGGGGTGGAGCGCCTCCACCTCGGGGATGCGCTCGCACGCCCCCGCTGCCCCCGCCAGGGCGAGGGCTAGCCCCCAGCCGCCACCCGCCCGCGTAAACCGGGCTCCGATGGGCGACAGCCGCCGGCCCCGCTCAGCCGTGCGCTCCGCCATCGGCTGGTAGGAGCGCCACCGGCCCAAGGAGCAGTGCGGAGCGAGACCACGGGTACGAGCACTGTAAATCATAGTTTACACATTGTAAAGTATAGCTTACAGTATGGAAGGGCGTGCGCAGCGGTCCAGCGCGGATGCAGCGCCCCTCGAATGCCGGGGGAGGTTTGTTCACGGGCTGCTAACCCCTCCGGATGAAGGTCGGCAGCTCCATTTCGCTCGGAGCGCTGGCGTTGATCGGCGACCTGTGGCCTCCGCTAAGCGATGGACGCGCCACGCCCCTCCCGGTCAGCATCGACGACCTGCCGTCCGCAGCCGGACGCGACGTCTCGGAAGGGGTGGAGGCGTTCGCCCTGGGATGGCTGCGCAGGCCGAGCCCGGGCGCGGGACCATGCGTCGGCGCCGGATGCGCCCCCGCCACAACCGGCGAGCGGCTGCCCCCCACCGCCTCGTGGCGCATGGCAATCGACTCCTCCCCGATCTCGCCATCCTCGGTCTCCGCTCGCTCACCGCGCCTGCGGGCGGAGAGCGATGCGACGCGGGCGGCGAGCGACCCCTCCTCCAGGCGCAGATCCTCCTCGCGCCCAAGCTGGAAGCCGGTCGCGATGAGGGTCACCCTTACCTCGCCTTCGAGCGCCGGTTCGTGCACGGTGCCGAAGATGATCTCGGCGTCGTCCCCCGCCGCCTCCTGGATAAGGCAGGAGATCCCCGTCACCTCGTCGATCGTCAGGTCGTCCCCGCCGCTGATGTTCAGGAGGACCCCCTGCGCGCCGTGGATCGAGATGTTGTCCAGGAGCGGCGACTCGATCGCCTCGCCGGCGGCGAGGAGGGCCCGGTCCTCGCCCCGACCGACCCCGGTGCCGAGGAGCGCGGCGCCGCACGACGCCATGATCGTGCGCACATCCGCGAAGTCCACATTCACCTCGCCGTTCACGCGGATCAGGTCGCTGATCCCCTTCGTGGCCTGCAGCAGGACCTCGTCGGCGTGCTTGAGCGCCTCCCGGAAGGAGGTGCCGGGCCCAACGACCTTGAGGAGCTGCTCGTTCGGGACCTCGATCACGGTGTCGACCTTGCTGCTCAGCTCATCGATCCCCTGCTCGGCCTGCCGCAGGCGCTTCCTCCCCTCGAAGTGGAAGGGACGCGTCACGACCGCGATCACCAGGGCGCCCAGCTCGCGAGCCATCTCGCCGATCACCGGAGCGGCGCCGGTCCCCGTCCCGCCCCCCATGCCGGCGGCGATGAACACCAGGTCCGCGCCCTCCAGCACGCGGCGGACGTCTTCGCTGTTCTCGGCGATCGCCTGGCGCCCCACGCCCGGACGGGCGCCCGCGCCGAGGCCCTGGGTGAGACGCTTCCCGATCTGGATGGTGTGGGGCGCCCGGGAGGTGGCGAGCGCCTGGGCGTCGGTGTTGGCCGAGATGAACTCGACACCCTCCAGCTCCTCGTCGATCATCCGGTTGACGGCGTTGCCGCCCGCGCCGCCGACGCCGATGACGCGCATCACCGCGCGGTTCCGCGGGACCTCGTCGAGCTCGAAGATCATTTTGCTCTCTCCTTGCATGGTTGCTGCTCCTCGCATCCTTGCACCCCCTCTTCCGGCAGGGTGCGGCAATAGCCGAAGGGGGATCGCCGCGCTCTCCCCAGTGTATTCGTCTCTCTCCTCGAAGCCATGATCAGAAGAACTCCCTGATCCACGCCCCCACCCTGGCGGCCACTCCCGAGCCGGCCGTGGTGGCGCCGCCCCCGGTCTCGCCGTAGTAGTCGGCGCCGATGAGCGCCAGCCCGGTGGCCGTGGCGAAGCCTGGGTGTCCCAGCCGGTCGACGAGCCCCGAGATGTCCGTCCCCACCGTCCCCACCCGGATCGGGACCGCCATCGACCTGCCCGCCACCTCGTCGATCCCGGGGGTGACGGCCACTCCCCCCGTGACGACGACCCCCGATCCGAGGGTGCTCGTCGACGCCACCACGTCGTCCAGCTTGCGCCCGATCTGCAGGAAGATGTGCTCCAGGCGCTCCTCGATGAGCTGCGCCACGAACTCTCCCGCCACTTCGCGGCCGTTGCCGTTTCCGGAGTTCAGGCGAATGGTCTCCGGCGTCGCGATGGCGCGGCTCCCGGCCGCGAACCGCTCCTTGATGCGGCGCGCCTCGGAGAACGGGACCGAGAGGCCGCGGATGAGTTCGCTGGTCACCGTGTTGCCGCCGTAGGGGAGGACTTCGAGGTGCTGAATCCGGCCCTCGAAGTGGACCGCGATGCCGGTCGTGGTGCCGCCCATGTCGACCGTCGCCACCCCCAGCTCCATCTCGTCCTCGGAGAGCACGGCCCGCGAGGCGGCGAGTGGCTCCAGCACGATGTCCTGCACCCGGTACCCCGCCCGCTCCACGGCGCGGATCACATTGCCGAGCGTCGCCGCGCACCCTGTGACCAGGTAGAGCTGGGTCTCGAGGCGCGTTCCGGCCATCCCCACCGGGTCCTTCACGCCCGGCTGGTTGTCGACCGTGTAGTGCTGCGGGAAGGCGTGCAGCAGCTCCCTGCCCCGCGCCGTCGGCACCGCCCGCGCCACCGCGTGGACTCGCCTCACGTCGCGGCGCTGCACCTCCTCGCCCGCGATCGCCACCACGCCGACCGACCGGATCGCTTCGAGATGGTCGCCCGACACCCCCACGTACACCCGGTCGATTCGCAGCCCCGCCATCAGCTCGGCCTCCTGGATGGCGCGCCGGATCGTCCGGGCGGCCTCCTCCAGGTCGGTGACCGAATCGTGTCGGACCCCCGCCGTCGGGGTGCACCCGACCCCTAGCACCCTCAGCACCGGGGTGTAGAGCTCGCGCACGTACTCGCCGATCACGGCGCGGGTGTAGGTGGACCCGACGTCGAGGCCGGTGAGGAGGATCTGGCTCATTGGGCGTCCTCGTCTTCCTCGGCGGGCGGCATGGGGGTGGTCCTGACCACCACCTGGTCCGCAAAGCGGAGATCGATCTCGGTTGCGGTGCGGTCGGGGAAGCGGGCATCCGCGTCGTTCATCGCGACGACGGCCTCGAGGAGGCGGTCCTCCGGGAGCGGAGGGGTGTAGCGGACCCTGAGCCCCTCGTCGCCGAGGAGGAGGGTGGCGTCGGAGCCGACGAGGCGGGCCTCGGAGAGGACCGAGAGCACCTCTGGGGCCACCTCGCCCAGCTGGTGCAGGTCGCGAGCGAGCGTCCTCACGGCTGCCCGGGCATCGGTGCCCGCGGCGCCTTCGGCCGCATTCGCCCCGTCCAGGGCGGAGATCAGCGGCAGGTCGAGGAGCGGCGCCCGGGGGTCGATCGGGAGCACGGCGCCGCTCGCGTCCACCGGTTCGACGAGCGGGGAGGCGACCAGTGCGACCGGTACCGCCTCCTCGATCGCGACCACCAGGGTGGAGGGGGGCGACCGCTCGACGCGCGCAGTGGCGACGAGTGGGTGCCGCTCGAGCCGCTCCTCCAGCAGGGCGGCGCTCGTCCAGACCGAGGTGGTCGAGTCCACGCCAGCCGCCTCCCACACCATCTCGACGGTGAGACGCCGGATCCCGGTCGCCTCGATCGTCTGGACGCGGAAGATCCTCAGCTCCGGGAACGCCCGGACTCCGGTGTATCCGAGCGATCCGGCGACGGCGAGGAGCAAGCCCCACCGCAGGGCGCGGCCCCGGAGGCGACGTCTCGCGAGGCGTCGGCCGAGGGGTACGCGCCTCATCGCCCGCCTCCTGGAAGGAGCTCCATGAGCTCGCCCGCAACCCTCTCGATCGAACCCGCCCCCATGACGACGCAGACGTCGCCGGACGCCAGCTCCCCCACCACCGCGGCGGCCAGCGTCGCCAGCTCCGGGTGGTAGGAGACCTTCCCGCCCGCCGCCTCGGTCGCTTCGGCCACGAGGGTGCCGTCCACCCCTGCGATCGGGAGCTCGCGGGCCGGGTAGACGTCGGTCACCCAGGTCGCGTCGGCGAGGGCGAGGGCGCGGCCGAATTCGCCGCAGAGGTCGCGCGTTCGGGTGTAGAGGTGCGGCTCGAAGACCGCCACCAGCCGACGCGCCGGCGCCCGCCTGCGGGCCGACTCCAGAGTGGCGGCGATCTCGGTCGGGTGGTGCGCGTAGTCGTCCACCACCTGGACGCCGCCCGTGCTCCCGAGGAGCTCGTAGCGCCGCCTCACGCCGCGATAGGCCGCCAGGCCGGAGCGGATCCGCTCCCACCCCGCCCCGAAGGACCTGCCGACGCCGATCGCCGCCAGCGCATTCAGCACATTGTGGCGGCCGGGCATGCGCACGGTGAAGGTGCCCGCCCGCGCACCGTCCTCGAAGACCTCGAAGGAGCTGCCACCGGGGGTGGGGCGTAGCTTCAGCGCCCGGAGGCAGGCACCGGCACCGAATCCGTAGCTCCGTGTGCGCGAGCCTCCCTGCACCCCTAGGCGGGCCGCGCCCGAGTCGTCGCCGCAGACCCAGATGGCGCCCTCGGGGGCGACGCGCTCCAGGAAGAGCGAGAAGGAGGCGCGCAGGCCGGCGAGGTCGCCGTGGGTGTCCAGGTGGTCGGGCTCGACGGCGGTCACGACGGCGACCTCGGGGGCGAGGTGGAGGAAGGAGCGGTCGTACTCGTCGGCCTCGACCACGAAGACCCCCCTCCCACCTGGCCTCAGGTTGCCATTCCAGCCTCTCACCTCGCCCCCGACGATCCCGGTGGGATCGACGCCGGCCCCCTCCAGCACATGCGTCGCCATCGCCGAGGTGGTCGTCTTGCCATGGGTGCCCGCCACCCCGACCACCCGCCCCTCCGCCACCAGGTCGCCCAGCGCCGCGGCCCGCTTCAGGAGGGGGACGCCCAGGTGGCGAGCCTCCGCGAGCTCCGGGTGGTCGTCGGGGACGGCGGGGGTGTACACCACCGCGGCCGCGCCGCGCACATGTTCGGGATCGTGCCCCTCGGTCAGCTGCATCCCCAGACGCCTGAGGAGCGGCGCGGCCGGGCCGGTCGCGGCGTCGCACCCGGAGAGCGAGGCTCCGGACCGCAGCAGCAGCTCGGCCAGGGGGGCCATCCCGGCCCCGCACGCGCCCACGAAGTGCAAGGTGCCCTGGGCCGCCAGCGCGGAAAGTCGGGGCGGGGCGGCGATCACGGCCCCGCCTCCGCCTGCGGCACGGAGAGGAGCGTCGCGATGGCGGCCGCGATGTCGATCGCCGCATCGGGACGGGCAATTCGCCGGGCCGCCGCGCCCATCCGGTCGAGGAGGCCGGGCGTCTCGAGGATACGGCGAAGCTCGCGCCAGAGCCGCTCGCCGCCCACCTGGGCGCCGGTCTCGTCTCTCTCCGGGAGGAGCACCGCCGCCCCGGCGGCCTCGAGCGAGCGGGCGTTGGCGCGCTGGTGGTCGCCAGCCGCCGTGGGGAGCGGCATGAGGACCGCCGGCAGACCGAAGGCCAGAAACTCCGAGGTCGCCATCGCGCCTGCGCGCGAGACGGCCAGGTCGGCGGCCGCCAACGCCCGGTACATCGCCTCCGGCTCCAGGTACGGCACCACCCGGAAGCGGTCGCGCTCCACCCCCGCCAGCGCGGCCTCGACGAGGTCGAAGTGCGCCCTCCCGGTTGCCCAGAGGACGAACTCGCGCTCCGAGAGGAGGCCGCCGGAGAGGATCTCGATCGTGGGGCGGTTGATGGCGTCTGCGCCGAGGCTGCCCCCGACGATCAGGAGGAGCCGCCCGGAGGTCGGCGCGCCGAGCGCCCGGCGGGCCGCCTCCCGGTCGAGGTCGCCGCCGGAGGGGAGGGGACGAATCGGGTTGCCGGTGTGGAGGACGCGGGGCCGGGCGCTGGGGGGGAGCGCCGCGGCCGCCCCCGGGTGGGCGAGGTGCACCTGCCTGGCCCACCGCGAGATCAGGCGCGTCGTCTTCCCCGGATGGGCGTTCTGCTCCTGCACGACGACGGGGATGCCGAGGAGCCTGCCCACGATTCCCGCCGGGGCCGACGCGTAGCCGCCGGTCACCACGACCGCAGCCGCCTGGCGCCGTCGGAGCGTCGGTGCCAGAGTGGCCACCGCCACGAGGAGGCGCCAGATCGCCCGCACGTTGGCGACGGAGGCGGCGAGGAGGCGCGTCAGGCGGTCGGGGATGCCGCCCCCGGGTCGCCGCAGCGCACCCAGGGGGCTCGTCAGCCCCGATACGGGGAGGAGGCGGTACTCGTACCCCGTCCTGGGAAGCTCTCTCGCCTCAATTCGTCCTTCTGTGCCCACAAAGTAGGGGCGCACCCCCGGCCGAAGCCGCGCCAGTGCCTCGGCGAGGTTGAGCGCCGGGTAGAAGTGACCGGCAGTGCCGCCCCCGGAGAAGACGACCATCATCTCCGCCCCCACGATCTGGCGGGCACCAGCTCCTCCCAGTCGTGATCGGAGTCGCGGTCGCCATCCCCGCGCGATGCCTCGCGGGCCACGGCCAGGAGGATCCCGACGGAGGCCAGCATCGCCACCAGGTTCGTGCGCCCAAAGGAGATGAATGGCAGCGAGAGGCCGGTGGCGGGGAAGACGCCGAGCGCCACCCCGATGTGCAGGAAGGCCTGGAGTCCGATCAGAGACGAAATTCCCACGGCGAGCAGCTCGGCAAAGCGGGTCCTGGCCTGGCGCGCGACGCGGAATCCGACCGTCACCAGCGCCAGGAAGCAGAGGATGACGACGACGCTTCCCGCGAATCCCCACTCCTCGCCGATGATCGCGAAGATGAAGTCGTTGTGGGCCTCGGGAAGGAAGCCGAACTTCTGGCGTCCCTCGCCGAACCCCACCCCGCCAAGTCCCCCCGACCCCATCGCCACCAGGCTCTGGTAGCTCTGCTGCGCGCTCTCGGGAACCGGCCCGCCGGGACTGAGGAGGATCGACTCCCAGCGGCCTCCCCGGTACCCCGAGACGAGGAGAGGGGCCGCCAGCGGAAGGAAGAGGCCGACGAAGACGAAGTGCCCCAGACGCGCCCCGCCGACGAAGATCACGATCAGGCAGCTTGCCAAGATCAGGCAGGCGGTCGAGTAGTCGGGCTCGAGCGCAATCGGGGCCACGATGCAGCCCCACCCCACGAGAAAGGGAGCGAGGCCGCGGCCAAGGCTCCTGAGGCGATCCTGCTTTCGCACCAGGAGGGCCGCCGTCCACGTCACGACGGCGATCTTGGCCAGATCCGAGGGCTGGAGCGTGATCCCGATCCGAAGCCACCTGCGGGCGCCGTTGATCTCGGGAGCGATGGCGTGTGTGAAGGGGAGCACCACGACGACGAGAAGCGCCACCGAGATGAGCATCAGGTGCGGGGCGAAGCGCCTCCACCAATCCACGGGCACCCGTGCGCAGATCAGCATGGCGACGACCCCGACGGCGATCCCGGACGCCTGGCGGAGAACGTAGTAGTAGTGCGGATTGCCGTGGCGTTCGGCCATCACGGCGCTCGCGCTGTGGAGGGTGAGGAGGCCGAAGAGGAGGAGCGCGCCCACCATGGCGAGCACGATGGCGGGCTCCCACCCGGTGCCGAGCCCGGAGGCGGGGAGGGAGGACCTGCCCCTCGGGGCCACATCGACCTGCCAGCGGCCCGAGGGCGGCCCCGCTCGCGCACCGAGCGCGGCGAAGCTCAGGGACCTCCGCAGCGCCGTCGTCATCGGCGAGCCGCCTCGGCCAGGGCGCGGAAGGCCTCGCCCCGATCCCGGTAGCTGGCGAAGGCGTCGAAGCTGGAGCAGGCCGGCGCCAGGAGGAGAGTCTCGCCAGGGACCGCGACACGCGCCCCCTCGGAGACCGCCTCGGCGAAGGTGCCCACCACGCGCCTGACCTCGATCCTCCCACCCGTCGCGGCCTCCACCTCCGCAGCCACCCTCTCTCCCGCGGCACCGTAGGCCACCACCGCGCGCACCCGGCCCCGCATGGCGGGAGCGAGCGCCCGGAAGTCCTCGCCCTTGTCGGCCCCGCCCAGGAGGAGCACGACCGGGCTGGCGAGACTCTCCAGCGAGCTCGCTGCCGCGGCGACGTTGGTCGCCTTGGAGTCGTTCACCCAGCGCACCCCTGAGACGCTGCCGAGCGACTCGAGACAGTGGGGGAGCGGCACGAAGGACCCGAGTGCGCGTGCAGCCGAATCCAGCGGGACGCCCGCAGCCGCGGTGGCCAGGATCGCCGCCAGCGCGTTGGCGAGGTTGTGGCGGCCGGGCAGGCGCAGGTCGGAGATCGCGGCGACGCGCCGGGCTCCGGAGTCTGCGCGCTCCTCGAGATCGACCGTTAGGTGGCCGTCGGCCAGGTACGATCCCGGCGAGGGTGTCGACTCGAGCGAGAAGCGCAGGTGCGTCCCGGGCACCCCTTCCGCCATCTCGGTGACGGCCTCGTCGTCGCCGTTCAGCACCCAGGTGGTCGTCTCGTCGCCCAGCTCGAAGAGGCGGCGCTTGTCGCGGTGGTACTCCTCGACCGAGCCGTACCGCTCCAGGTGGTCGACTCCGAGATTGGTCATGATGCCCACGTCGGGGATCATCTCGGTGGTGTCGGCGAGCTGGAAGGAGGAGAGCTCGAGGACGACCCTGTCGGCGGGGCAGCCGGCCTCGTGCTCGGCAACCGCCACCTGCGACGCGGGCGGGCCTATCTCCTCGCCCACATTGCCCCCGAGCGACACCTCGACGCCCGCCTCCCGCAGGAGGTGGGCCGAGAGCGTCGCGGTGGTCGTCTTCCCGTTGGTCCCGGTCACGACCGTCAGTGGACTCGCGATGAACCGGCAGGCGAAGTCAGGCTCCGATACCCAAGCGACACCCCGAGCGCGTAGGGCGGCGAGCACCGGGGCGCCGGGGGGGATGCCAGGGCTGACGACGACGGTGTCGGCCGCAGCGATCGCATCCAGGTCGTGTCCTCCCAGCCGGATCTCGGCGCCGCGCTCTCGCAGGAGATCTCCACGGGCTGCAGCTGCAGGCTCGCTCTTCGCATCTGTGACATGAACTTCCGCTCCTTTCAGTAGGGCCAGCCGGGCCGCAGCCTCGCCGCTGACTCCCAGGCCGATAATGGCCACCCTTTCGTTCCCAGCTCCTCGCCTCGCCGCGCTCTCCGCCCCCATCGCGCCGCGCCTCATCGGATCTTCAGCGTTGCGAAGCCGATCATCGCGCAGAGCACTCCCACGATCCAGAACCGCACCACCACCTGCTCGTTCCTCCACCCGGCCATCTGGAAGTGGTGGTGGATCGGGGCGCACCTCAGGACGCGCCGACCCTCGCCGTAGCGGCGCCTCGTGTACCTGAAGTACCGCCGCTGCACGATCACCGAGGCCGCCTCGGCGGCGAACACTCCCCCCACGAAGAGGAGGAGCAGCTCGGCCTTGAGGAGGACCGCCATCGCACCCAGAGCGCCGCCCAGCGCCAGCGAGCCGGTGTCGCCCATGATCACCGAGGCTGGCTGGGCGTTGTACCAGAGGAAGCCGAGACAAGCGCCCGTTATCGCGGCGGCGAAGACCGTCAGCTCGCCCGCGCCGGGCAGGTAGAAGAGGCCGAGGTACGCCGAGGTGTCGACGCGCCCGATCACGTAGGCGAAGACGCCGAATGCCCCGGTCGCGATCGCAGCCAGCCCCGGTGCCAGGCCGTCGAGCCCGTCCGTCATGTTGACGGCGTGGGTGGCGCCATTCAGCACGATCGTCACCCATATCAGGAAGGCGGGCAGCGTGAAGACCAGCTGCCACTCGTCGAAGAGGGGTAGGTTGGTGGTCGTCGCGCCCACCCCGGAATCCGGACCCGCCATCACCAAGAAGAGACCGAGGGCAACGCCAACCGCGAGCGATCCGGCCCACTTGTAGCGCTCGGCCAGCCCCTTGCGGTTCCGCTTCACGACCTTCAGGTAGTCGTCCAGGAAGCCGAGCGCCCCCATCCAGAGCATGACAGCAAGCGCGCTCAGGGTGTAGGCGTTCGCGAGCTCCGCCCAGAGGAGGGTGGCGAAGACGGTGACGGAGACGATCATCGCTCCGCCCATGTTGGCCTTGGGCTCGGCCGCGTCGCCCGTAGGGGCTGCGTCGCCTGTAGGGACCGCCTCGCCAGCCGGAACGTCCACGATCCCCCTGCCCTTGAGCCACCCGATCACGGGGCGTCCCAGGAGGAGGATGAGGAGGAGCGCGGTGCCCATCGCCCCGGCCGCGCGCACGGTGATGTAGTTGAAGAGGTTGAAGAGGATGTGGAGGTCCTCGAGCCGCCCGAGCAGGTGGTAGAACATCAGACGGGCGCCCCCGCGAAGCGGTCCTCGAGCGCGGGGATCACCCTCTCGAGGCGAGCTCCGCGCGACGCCTTGAGGAGGACGCGGTCGCCGGGCTCGATCAGGCCGGGAAGGCGGTCGGCCAGCTCCGCCGGCTCCGCGACCACCCGGATCGTCGGGTCGGCGGCGGCCTCGGCGGCCTCGGCGGCCTCGGCGGCCTCGGCGAATGCGCCGGTGAGGACGAGGAGGTCGGGGCCGAGCTCGAGCGCCGCCCTCAGGGTGTCGCGGTGGATCTCCGCCGAACGCTCGCCAAGCTCGAGCATCGTGCCGAGCACGGCGACGCGGCGCCCCGGCCGCCCCATCCCACGAAGCGCGCCCAGGGCGGCGAGCACGCCCTTCGGGTTGGCGTTGTAGCAGTCCACCAGGAGCGTCACCGCGCCGAGATCTCTTATCTCGCCCCGCATCGGGGCCGGACCGACCTCGGAGATGCGCCGGGCGGCATCCCGGGCCGGGACACCGAGCTCGCACGAGATGGCCAGGACAAGGAGCGCGTTGTAGACGTTGTGGAGACCGGGGAGCTGGAGCTCAACCCGGTGGCCCCGCCATGAGAAGGTGCACCTGCCGTCGGGCGAGTTGGCGACCTCTCCGGGGCGGTGGTCGGCGTGGGCCCTCTCGGTCAGGCCGCACACCGTCGCCCTGGGGGCGTGGGACCGCGCCATCCGGGCCAGCTCGGGGGGATCGTCGCCGACGATCGCGCGGTCGGCTGGGCCGAGCGCACGGATCAGCGCCAGCTTCTCCTCGAGCACCCCCGCCAGGTCGCCCAGCCCCTCGAGGTGGGTCCCCGATACGGTGGTGACCACCCCGATGTCGGGCCGCGCGATGCGAGCCAGCTCGGCGATCTCGCCCGGCTCGCTCGTTCCCATCTCCACGACCAGGGCGGTCGCGGAGTCCGGCATCGACAGGATGGTAAGCGGGACGCCGACACGGTTGTTCTCGTTGCCCGAGGTGCTATGGGGCACATGACTGGCGAGGACGACATGCGATACCATCCTCCTGACGGTCGTCTTCCCCGATGATCCGGTGATCGCGACGACTACCGCTTCGGAGTGGCCGCGGCGGTGGCGCGCCAGATCGCCGAGCGCCTTCAGCGTGTCGGGTACGAGGTGCACCGGGAGAGGGCGCGGACCTGGGTCCCGGTGTACGACGAGCGCGCCGCACCCGGACTCGATCGCACGATCCACGAAGTCGTGCCCGTCGAAGCGCTCCCCCTCCAGGGCGACGAAGACGTCGCCGGCACCGAGGGTGCGGGTGTCGGTCGATATCGCGCCGTAGCGGAGGTCGGGGCTCTGGGAGGCGGTCCCCAGGGCCCTCGCCACCGAGGCGTCGTTCCAGCGGAAGCTCGCCGAAGTCATCGCTCGGAGCGCTCCGCGAGGTGGTCCAGCACGACTTGGCGCTCGTCGAAGGGGAGCCGGGCGCTCCCGACGATCTGGACGCGCTCGTGGCCCTTCCCGGCGAGGAGGACCACATCGCCCGGCTCGGCCACCTCGAGCGCGTGGACGATCGCCTGGCGCCGGTCGAGGATCTCCTCGGCGCGGCCGCCGGACTCCGCAACGCCCCGCACGACCTCGGCGACGATCCCGGCCGGGTCCTCGGTGCGCGGGTTGTCGGAGGTGACGATCGCGAGATCGGCGTGGCGGGCCGCCGCCCTGCCCATCGCGGGCCTCTTGGCCGGATCCCGGTCTCCGCCCGCCCCGAATACCACGACCACCCGCCCCGTCGCCACCGACCGGAGTGTGCGGAGCACCTGCTCGAGAGCGTCGGGGGTGTGCGCGAAATCGACGATCACCTGGAAGGGCTCGCGCACCAGCGTCTCCATGCGTCCGGGGATCTGGGGCGCCGACGAGAGCCCGGCCGCCACCTCGTCCAGCGGCCTTCCCAGCGCCAGCGCGCACCCGGCGGCCGCGAGAGCGTTCGAGACGTTGAAGCGCCCGGCTAGCGGCAGCTCGACCGGTCGCACGCCGCCGCACCAGGCGAGCCCGAAGCTCGAGCCCGCCGAATGCAGCCGCGTGCCCTCGGCCCGCAGCTCGGCGGGCGCGTCGATCCCGTAATTGACGACCCTGCCGGGCGGACGGAGCGACTCCCACGCAGGGTCGTCGGCATTGACGACCGCTGTGGCGCCGCTCCGCCCCAGCTGGAGCAGCCGGGCCTTGGCGGCGAGGTAGCGCTCCGGCGTGCCGTGGTAGTCGAGGTGGTCCTGGGTCAGGTTGGTGAAGGCGGCGACCTGGAAGCGCACCCCGTCGAGGCGGTGCTGCGAGAGCCCGTGCGAGGAGCTCTCGACGACGACCGACTCGACGCCCTCGTCGGCGAGCTCGCGCAGCCGACGGGCGAGCTGCACGGAGTCAGGCGTGGTGAGCCCCCGCGTGCCGGGGAGGGGGCGGCCCTCCGGCCCCACCACCCCGAGAGTCCCGATCGCCGCGGCAGGCCCCTTTCGGGAGAGGAGCCACCGGAGGAGGAGCGCGGTCGTCGTCTTGCCGTTCGTGCCCGTCACGCCCACGAGCGAGAGTGCCCGCCAGGGATCGCCCATCAGGTGGCTGCTGGCGACCGCCCCGGCGAGACGCGCGTTGTCGACCTGGATCTGGGGAAGCGGCGCCCCCGGGACGGGCCTCTCGACGATCGCTGCCGCCGCCCCAAGCCCTGCCACCGCGACCAGGTGGTCGTGCCCGTCGGCTACGGCCCCCCTCCAGGCGACGAAGAGGTCGCCGGGGCCGACGCGGCGCGAGTCGTGCTGCACGCCGCCGACTCCGAGCTCCCCGAGCCGTCCTCGGTCGGGGTGGGTCGGCCCCACCACAACGCCGGCCTCCTCGATCGCGGCGACGACGGACGAGAGCGACACCGTCACCCCCCCTGCCCCGACTCGCCGCCCAGCACTTGCGGGTGCACGACGGAGGTGCCCGCGAAGACCCGTACGGTGTCGCCGGGCGCCACCGGCTGGCCAGGGCCCGGCACCGTCGCGACGACGCCGCCGACTCCGTCGAGCCGCACCCGGAGCCCAAGCTTGTGTAGCCTGCGAAGCGCCACCCGCGCCGACGCGCCCTCGAGCGGCGGCACCAGCGCCTGGAAGGCAGATGCGCCCGCCGCCACCCGATCCCCTTCGCCCCAAGGCTCCACTTCGGCACCTTCGGCCGCGGCTGCGAAGCGAACCACGGGAGACTCGCCACTCGGGAGCGACGAACGCCTGGCCGAGAGCGCGAGCGCCTGGCGGTCTATCGGAGCCTGCCTCGCCGAGAGGAGGCTCTCGACGGTGGCGAGCGTCACCGGGGCCGCTGCCTCTCCACCGTAGTAGGCGTCCTGCGGGCGATCCAGGCGGACGAAGAAGAGGAGCTGCGGGGCGTCGGCTGGGAATATGGTCCCGAAGGAAGCGTGGTACGCCCCATCCTCGTAGCGGCCCTGTCTGCCCGTAGCGCGCGTGGTGCCGGTCTTTCCGGCCACGCTGAAGGTCGACATGCGTGCCCGCGTGCCCGTGCCACCCTCGACGGCGTCGACCAGGACCGGCGTCAGCGCCCTGGCCACATCGACCGGAATCGCCTGGCGGATCCGCGTCGGGCGCATCACCTGGGCATCGCCGGTGAGTGGGTCGCGCACCTCCTTGACGATCAGCGGCTTCATGAGCACGCCGCCATTGGCCAGGGCACCGAAGGCCATCGCCATCTGGAGGGGTGTGACCGAAAGCTCGTACCCGTAGGAGAGCGAGTGCGCCGAGAGGAGGTTCCAGTCGGAAGGTCGGCGGAGCACGCCGGAGGCCTCGCTCGGCAGCGGCACTCCGGTGATGGTGCCGAAGCCGAAGTCCCGGAGGCTCGTGTAGTGCTGGCCGCGCGAGAGGCGGGCGGCGAACTTGGCGATCCCGACGTTGGACGACCGCTTGATCACGTCGTGCAGCGTCAACCAGCCGTGCCGCTCGATGTCGGTGATGGTGCGCCCGTGCACCGTCCAGCGTCCGCCCTCGGTGTCGACCGAATCCCCGAGGTCGGCGACGCCGTGGTTCAGGAGCGCCGCGGTGGTGAAGGGCTTGATCGTAGAGCCGGGCTCGAAGGTCGTGTTCACCGCGGAGAGCGAGGCCCGCGAACCGCCGACCACCGAGGTGAGCGCAAGGATCTCGCCACTTCGCGGATCGGTGATGACGAGATCGCCGGCCCGCGCCCCCGCCCCCTCGATCGCGTGGGCGAGCATGTCCTCGGCGATCGCCTGCAGGTCACGGTCGATCGTGAGCGTCACGTCGCGCCCGGGCGTGGGCGCCTCCACCATCAGAGCCCGGCCCGGAATGGCGCGTCCGTTGCTGTCGCGGACGATCACCTCGCGGCCGGGCCGACCGGCCAGCACCGAGTCCATCGACTGCTCGACCCCCCCCCGGCCCGCGCCGTCGCGTACCGCCCCCAGGAGGCCGCGGGCAAGGCCGCTGCGCGGATACGCCCTGCGCAGCTCGCCCTGCACATGCACGCCGTGGAGCTCGGCAAGCCGCTTGACCTGGGCCATCGAGTACCGACCCGGAATCGTGCTCCACGCACCGCCTCCGGCGACCGCGCTCTCGGCAGCCGAGCGCTCCAGCCCCAGCTCTTCCACCAGAGCGGAGATAACCCCCTCGCGGTCCCTGATCTCCCTCGGAGAGACCCCCACCGAAGCCCGCCAGTGGGTTACCGCCAGCTCCACCCCGTTGCGGTCGAGTACGCGTCCTCGAGCGGCCGGGACCGCCCTGACCTCCTCGTGCTGGGCCAGCGCCTCCCCGGCCCACGCGACCCTCTCGACGACCTGCACCTCGGCGGCGCGGGCGACCATCACGCCGGCGATCGCGATCCAGCCAGCCAGGATCAGCCTCCGTCTGGCCTTGAGCCTCCGCCCGGGGTTGACACGCGCGGCCGCCCTTCTCAAAACGCACCTCCCGGGGCGATGACGATCTCCTCCTCGGTGGGAGGGCGCAGACCGAGTCGGCGGCCCGCCTCTTCGAGGACCCAGCGGCGGTCCATCTGCAGCAGCTCACGCTCCAGCTCGTCGCGCCGGTCGGCTGCCACGACGATCTCGGCGGCGAGGTTGGCGATCTCGGCCATCGTCTCGCGCGTGGCCGACTGGCGCCAGGCCACCGCGGCGAGCGCCATCGCGTGCGCGGCGATCACCACGGCCGCGTGCCAGAGCCGGAAGGGCCGCCTCATGCGGCCCGCCTCCAGGCCCGCAGCCGCGCGGGCCGCGCCCTCGGATTCTCGGCGACCTCCTCGACGCCGGGCGTGACCGGCCTGGCCGTGAGGACCGACCCCAGGGCGCCGGGCAGCTCGCGGAGGGGCAGCCGTGGGGGAAGCCCGCGCGAGGGGTCGCTCCACTCGCGAAATGCCCGCTTGACGATCCTGTCCTCGATCGAGTGGTAGGAGATGACGGCCAGGACCGCACCCGGGCGGAGCACGTCGCGAATCGCCGGGAGGCCTCGCCTGAGGGCGTCAATCTCGCCGTTCACCTCGATCCGGACCGCCTGGAAGAGGCGGGCCTTCTCCGAGTGGCTGGCCGGGCGGCGAAGCACCGACTCGAGCGCCCCGACCAGATCGTCGCTCGTTCGGAGCGCCCTGGTCGCCCTGACCCGCACGATGCGGGCCGCCAGCGCGCCAGCCCTCGGCGCATCCCCGGCCCTGAGCGCGTTCAGCAGATCGCGCCGGGGCACCGATGCCAGGAGGGCCGCCGCGTCGCGGCCGCCCTCCTGGTCCATGCGCATGTCGAGCCTCACTCCCCTGCGGATGGAGAATCCCCTTCGGTCGAGGTCGAGCTGATGGGAGCTCGCGCCGAGGTCGAGGAGCGCACCGGCCAGCCGCTCCAGACGCACCTCGGTGTCGCCGGCCACCTCCCGAAAGGAGAGCTGCGCGAGCCGCACGCGGTCGCCGAAGGGCGCCAGGCGGGTGCGGGCGGCGGCCACCGCCTCGCCGTCGCGGTCGAGGCCGAGCAGGCGGCACCGAGGGCAGCGCGTCAGGATCGCGGCCGCGTGCCCGCCGCCCCCGACGGTCCCGTCCAGGTAGAGCCCGGCGGGGTCGCCGACCAGGTAGCCGAGCACGGCCGAGACGAGCGCTGGCCTGTGGTAGTCGGCGCCGGTCATCGGCTAGCGCTCTGCCCAGCTGAAGATGTCCTGCTCGAGGTTCTCGTCACTCTCGTCGGCCTCCCTCGTGTCCTGGGCGAGCCTTGCCGGGTCCCAGAGCTCGATGCGGTCGCTGGCCCCGATGAAGACGACCGTCTCGGTCAGCTCCGCCAGCTCCAGGAGCCAGTCCGGGATCCGGATCCGGCCCTGCTTGTCGACCGTCACCGAGGTCGCGCGCTGCGAGAGGGCGCGCAGAGCCCTGCCACCGTCCCGAGTCGCCCGGCGGTGCTCCATCAGCTTCCTCTCGGCATTCGCCCACCCCTCCTCGGTGAGGAGCGTCAGGTGGCGGCTCCCCTTCCACTGCAGGAGCACAAAGGGCCCCTCGGAGAGAGCCCGCCTGAATACGGAGGGCAGGCTGACGCGGCCCTTCGCATCGAGGACGTTCTGGTGGTGGCCCGGCAATATGGACATGGAGTCTTATCCCATTTCTCCCCACTTTGCTCCACAATACTACATTTTTCCCCACGGTGCAAACCCTGGCCACCCAGATCTGGGAATCGGGGGTTGGAGAGGCGGGTCTGGGCGCACCCCCCACCGCGCAAACTCAGGCCATCCAGGTCTCGGGAATCCGGGTTGGAGAGGCGGGCCTGGGAGCGTCCCCACTACGCGGTCCCAGGCCACCCATAGGCCACAGGCACGGGTGCTGTAAACCATGGATTACATACTGTAAAGCACAGATTACAGAATGGGCGGGCGAGGCCCAGTGGGGATCCAGCGCTGCTCCGGCCGTGGGAGCTCTGCTAGCAGCCCACCGCCAGCTCGCCCAGGTAGCGCCCCGTCACGCTCTCCTCCACCCCGGCGACCTCCTCGGGACGACCCATCGCCACCACCCGTCCGCCCTCCTCGCCCGCACCCGGCCCGAGGTCGACAACCCAGTCCGCCTCGCGAACGACCTGCAGGTCGTGCTCCACCACGATCAGGGTGTGCCCGGCGCGCACGAGCTTCCTGAGCACCCGGATCAGCACCGCTACATCGCTCTCGGAGAGACCGGTGGTGGGTTCGTCCAGGATATAGACCCGCCGTCTCCCCTTCCGCCGCCCGGTGCTGATCAGCTCGCGCGCAATCTTGAGCCGCTGCGACTCGCCACCCGAAAGGTGCGTGGCCGACTGCCCGAGGCGCAGGTAGCCGAGGCCGACCTGCTGCAGCTGCCAGAGCGCCTGGCCGAGCCGGGGCTCGCGCACGAAGAAGCGGATCGCCCGGTCGACCGTGAAGTCGAGCACATCCGCCACGCTCCGCCCACGCACCTCGACGGCAAGCACCTCGGGCCGGTAGCGCCGCCCGCCGCAGTGCTGGCAGACGGTGTGCACGTCGGCCATGAAGACCATCTCGACAACGACCAGCCCCGCGCCCGCGCACTCCTGGCAGCGCCCCCCCTTCACATTGAAGGAGAAGCTCCCGGCGTCCAGTCCCGCCCGCCGCGCGGCCGCCTGGGATGCGAAGATGCGGCGGATCTCGCCCCAGGCCTTGACGTAGGTCACCGGGGTGGAGCGCGGCGTGCGCCCGATCGGGCTCTGGTCCACGAGCGCCACATCGTCGAGGCGCCCGAGGCCAGTCAGCTCGCTGTACTCTCCCACCGGCTCCCCCAGGTGCTCCCGAGCCGAGGTCGGGCCGCCCCGCAGCTCCCGCTCGAGCGCCCGGTAGAGGATGTCCCGGACCAGGGTGGACTTTCCCGACCCCGAGACGCCGGTCACCACGCTCATCGCGCCGATCGGGAATTCGGCCACCGCCTGGCGCACGTTGTTGAGGGTGGCACCGACGATCCTGATGCGCTCCCCGTCGACGGGAACACGCCCCTTTGGCGGCCAGACCAGCCGCCCCTGCCCTCCGAGGAGGCGTCTTGACAGATTCTGGCCAGAATCTGTCACCTTCGCCAGATCGGCCGGCGGGCCCGTGAAGACGACCTCACCGCCCTCGTCGCCGGCGCCGGGGCCGAGCTGGACGACGTGGTCGGCTCCGAGGACCGCCATGGCGTCGTGCTCGACCACCACGACGGTGTTGCCCCCATCCCTGAGACGGCCCAGCAGCGCCAGCAGCCGCTCGATCTCGTGGGGGTGGAGTCCGACCGAGGGCTCGTCCAGGATGTAGAGGGTGTCGACGAGGCGCGACCCCATCGAGTTGGCGAGCGAGATGCGCTGCGCCTCCCCTCCCGAGAGGGTGCGCAGAGGGCGATCGAGGGCGAGGTAGCCGAGCCCGACGTCGACGAGGAACTCGGCGCGGTCGCGTATCTCGCCGACTATCGGAGGTGCGATCTCGGCATCCATGCCAGCGAGCTCGAGGCCCTGCACCCACGGTGCCAGCTCCTGGATCGGGAGCGCCGCCACCTCCGCGATGGCGAGGCCGCCGACGCGCACGCACCGGGCCTCGGGCCTGAGGCGCGACCCCAGGCAGTCGCGGCAGAGCCGGGGCCGCTGGTACTGGCGCAGGAAGACGCGGATGTAGCGGCGATAGCGCCTCCGCTCGCGCGACCTGAGGAGGCCGAGTACGCCGCCGAAGTCATCCTTGCCGTAGAGGACCGCCTCCTGGAAGGCGGAGGGAAGACTCCGCCAGGGATCGAGCCAGGAGACGCCCTCTCGGATCGCGAATCTGCGCAACCGGTCGCGCTCCGCACCATAGCGCGGCTTCGCCCACGGGTCCACGGCGCCCTCGGCGAGCGAGAGCCCCGCATCGGGCACGATCAGCTCGGGGTCGTACTCGAGCGTCGTTCCGAAGCCGGTGCACGTCGGGCAGCTCCCGAAGGGGTTGTTGAAGGAGAAGAGCTTCGGCTCGGGCTCGACGAACCCCTGGTCCGGGTGCCGAGGGCACCTAGGCAGCTCGGAGAGCCATCTCGCAGCCCCTCCGTCCCCGTCCGGGCGCACGACCGCGGCCTCGCCGCCGCCCTCCCGGTAGCAGATCTCGAGGGCGTCGGCCACGCGGCTTCGCCAGGCGGCGTCGGGTGCATCCGGGACGGAGATGCGGTCCACGACCACGATGACCTCGCGGCTGGCGGCAAGGTCCGGCCCCTTCGCGCCCCCGTCCGCATCTCCCTCCAGGAGGTCGGCGAGCTCGGCGGGGATCCCGTCGGCCAGGACCCGCGCATAGCCGAGCGAGCGGAGGTTCTCGGCGATCAGCCGGTGGGAGACGCTCCCGCTCCGGGCCAGGCGGAAGGCGATCATCGCTCTCGTGCCGACCGGAAGCGAAGCGATCCTCTCCGTCCCCCCGGATACGGAGTCGCTACGGGCCTGGTCGCCGCAGAGGGGGCAGTGCGGGCGCCCCACCCGCGCGAAGAGGAGCCGCAGGAAGTCGTACACCTCGGTCGCCGTCCCGACGGTCGAGCGGCTCCCGGTCGCCGGACCGCGCTGCTCGATCGCAATGGCGGGAGAGAGCCCCTCGATCAAGTCCACATCGGGCTTCTCGAGCCGCGCCAGGAACTGCCGCGCGTATGTGGAGAGCGCCTCCACGTAGCGCCGCTGTCCGGCGGCGAAGAGCGTGTCGAGGGCGAGCGAGGACTTCCCCGAGCCGGAAGGGCCGGTGATGACGGTGAGTCGTCCCCGGGGGATGTCCAGGTCGATGTTCTTCAGATTGTGCTGGCGAGCACCTCTGATTCGGATAGCGTCGCCCATCTGCGTGTCCCGGTTGCCGAAACGCCCCTATCTTCCGACCGTGCCTGTGCCGCCGCAGGCAGGCGGCCGGACGGGCGTCCGGCAATCTACCAACAGCACCCGGGGCCTATGGACATCTATCCGCGCGCCGAATACGGGTCACTCGACCGCTACCTCCCCGACCACTCCCCGATCGCCTTCGACCTGAGCGACAACCGGAACCTCTGGGGTGCCCACCCGGCCGCCCTCGAGGCCCTCGCGTCGGCCGGCAGCCGCACAGCCTCCGAGTACCCGGAGAGCTACGCGGAGCGCTTCGCCGCCTCTGCGGCCGCCCGCTTCGGAGTCGATGCCAGGGAGGTCACGACCGGTGCCGGGGGCACCGGGATGCTGGACGCGATCATGCGGGCGGTGGCGCCGACCGAGATGCGCTACCTGGACCCCGGGTGGCCGCCCGCCTCGATGCTCGCCGTCGCCAACGGCCACCGGCCGGTCCCCGTCGAGTGGTCGGAGGGGATCGACGATCCGGTGCGCTTCGCGGGGGGTGGGCCGTGCATAGTCTTCCTGGCCAATCCCGCCAACCCGACGGGCGAGACGGTGACGGACGACTGGATCCGGGCCCTGCTGGCACACACCGAGAGGGTCGGGAGCGTCCTCATAATAGACGAGGCCTACGGCGAGTACAGCCGGGACGCCGACGACACCACCCCGATCGCCATGGCGCTGGGATCGGAGCGGGCGCTCTGCGTCAAGACGCTCTCGAAGGCGTACGGGCTCGCCGGGCTGCGGATCGGGTACGCTCTGGCAAGCGAGGCGCTGGCGCTCGAGGTGGACAAGGCCCGGGGCCCCTTCATGGTATCTGGCACCTCGACCGCGGCGGCCGCGGCGGCGATCGCAAGCGACTCGCCCTGGCTCGCCGAGACCGTCGCCAGGAGCCGCGCCAACCGCGAGCGAGTCGGTAGGAGTCTGCGGGCCCGAGGCTACGACGTCGCGCAATCGGCGGCCAACTTCGTCTTCGTGCGTGTACCGGATGCGGATCTGGACGAGGTGGCCCGCAGGCTCGAGCGCTCCGGCGTGCGGGCGCGCCCCTTCCGGAGCCGGTCGCCAGCCGGCACCGGGCTACGCGCGACCGTGGGCCCATGGGAGGCGATGCAGCGACTCCTGGACGCCTTCGACCTCGCGGCCGCGGACCGTTCCTCGAGGCCGCAAGATGAGCGTCTACGAGGAGGATAGCCCAGGGAAGGCGTACGACGGGCGCCTGATGCGGCGGATGCTCGCCTACCTGCGCCCCTACCGCCTGGCGGTCGCCGTCGCGGTGCTCCTCCTCATGCTGGCGTCGGGGCTGGCGGTGGTGGGCCCCTACCTCACCAAGATCGCCCTCGACGACGCCATCCCGAATGGCGACGGCCGCCACCTGGCGCTCCTGGCGCTCCTCTTCGCCGGCGCGACGCTCCTCGTCTTCGTCTTTCAGTACATCCAGGCGTTGATCACCGCGTGGCTTGGCCAGCGGGTGATGCGCGATCTGCGCACCCAGATCTTCGCGCACCTTCAGCGGCTCGACCTCGCCTTCTACGACCGCAATCCAGTCGGGCGTCTGATGACGCGCGTGACCTCCGATGTGGAGACGCTGAACGAGCTCTTCAGCTCCGGGCTGGTGACGGTCTTCGGGGACATCTTCACCCTCCTCTTCATAGTCGTCGCGATGCTGCAGCTCGACTTCGAGCTGGCGCTCGTGACCTTCAGCGTGCTCCCGTTCGTCGCCTGGACGGCCTTCGTCTTCAGGTCGCGGATCCGCTCGGCCTTCCGCGACATACGGCTGCGCGTCGCCCGCATGAACGCATTCCTGCACGAGCGCTTCACCGGGATCCGGGTGGTGCACCTCTTCAACCGCCAGGACGCCGACATGGAGCGCTTCCGGGTGCTCAACCAGGACTACCTCTCGGCCCACCTCCGCTCGATCACCTACTACGCCCTCTTCTTCCCGATCGTCCAGCTCCTCACCGCGGTGGCGCTCGCGCTCGTGATCTGGTACGGGGGCGGCGCGACGATCCAGGGGACGGTCACGATCGGGGTGCTGGCCGCCTTCCTGGAGTACGGGCGCCGCTTCTACCGGCCGATCCAGGACCTCTCCGACAAGTACAACCTGCTGCAGGGCGCGGTCGCCTCCTCGGAGCGCATCTTCGCCCTCCTCGACGAGGAGCCCGCGATCGCCGACCCCCCGGAGCCGCTCGGCTTTCCGGCGCACGCGCCCGGCGAGATCCGCTTCGAGGGCGTCTGGTTCGCCTACACCAGCCGGAGGGTGGAGGGGAGCGACGCCGAAGAGTGGGTGATCCGCGACCTCTCCTTCGCGGTGGCGCCCGGCGAGAAGATCGCGATCGTGGGGCACACGGGGGCGGGCAAGACGACGATCGTGAACCTGCTGATGCGCTTCTACGAGCCGCAGCGGGGGCGGATCCTCGTCGACGGCGTGCCGATCGAGCGCGTCCGGATCGCCGACCTCAGGGCGCGCGTCGGGCTGGTGCTGCAGGACATCTTCCTCTTCAGCCGCTCGGTGGCGCACAACGTCCGCCTCGGCGACCCGGAGATCGACGACGACCGGGTCCGCGCCGCTCTCGACGCGGTGGGAGCAACACCCTTCGTCGAGCGGCTGCCGCGCGGGACGGGCGAGGAGCTCGGGGAGCGGGGGGCGACGCTCTCGGTGGGGGAACGGCAGCTCGTCTCGCTGGCGCGGGCGCTCGCCTACGACCCCGACATCCTGGTCCTCGACGAGGCAACGAGCTCGGTGGACTCCGAGGTCGAGGCGCGGATCGAGGAGGCCACGAGCCGCCTGATGCGGGGGCGCACCAGCCTGGTCGTCGCCCACCGGCTCTCGACGGTGAGGAGCGCGGACAGGATCATCGTGATGCACCACGGCCACCTGGCCGAGGAGGGCCGCCACGAGGAGCTGCTCGGGGAGCCGGGACTCTACCGGCGGCTGCACGAGCTCCAGTTCGCGCGGGCGCACGGAGGGACGTTAGTGCATAATTGATGGGGTGGGGCGCGTGCGCTCGGCACGGACGCCCGCTCGCCAAGGTCAACGCAAGCCAAAGGAAGCGCCGCAGATGACATTCCTACCGATCGCCATCATTCTAATCGCGCTGGGGGCGATCGTCCGCAGCATGCCCCCGGGTCGCTCCGGGATCCCGACCAAGCTGGTCGGCTACGGCGTCATGGGGCTGGGCGTCGTCCTCGTGCTGCTGAACTCCGTCGTCCTGATCCGAGTGGGCGAGGTCGGCGTCAAGCACTTCCTCGGCAGGGTGGATCCGCGGCCGCTCGGCGAGGGTCTGCACTTCATCAACCCGCTGGCGTCGGTGGAGCGCATGAGTGTGCGCGAGCAGTCGTTTCCGGCGCAGGGCGGCATCGAGCAGATCGAGGCCCAGACCTCCGAGCAGCTCAATGTGACGCTCGAGGTCTCGCTCCTCTACGAGATCAACGGCGCCAACGCCCCCGACCTCTACGGCCGCATCGGATCGGAGGAGCAGATCGAGCGCCAGATCGTCCTGAACGCGGTGCGCAACGGCGTGCGCGACGCCGTGGCGACCAAGTCGATCAACGAGATCTTCTCGCCCGACCGTCGCGAGCTCGCGATCGGGATGAGGGAGGAGATCCAGGCCAAGGCCGGCGACCGAATCGACGTGGTCGACGTGTTCGTGCGCGACATCCAGGCCCCCGCCAGGGTGCGCGACGCGATCGAGCAGAAGCTGGAGCGCGAGCAGCAGGTCGCCGCCGAGGAGTTTCAGACCCAGATCATCCAGGAGAGGGCCCGCCAGCAGGCGGAGGAGGCGAAGGGGATCGCCGAGGCGCAGCGGATCATCAGCCAGGGCCTCACGCAGGAGTACCTGACCTTCTTCTACATCCAGCAGCTCTCGGCGATGCCCGAGGGAACGCTCGTCTACGTGCCGACCGAGGGAGGCATCCCGCTGATCAGGAATCTGGGCGGAGGGCGGTAGCCTCCGATGCCGGAGGAGGTTCGTCCACAGGCTGATGACCGTCCGCCGGACTCCGGCGGCCGCGGCGGGCGCGGAAGGCGCTGGGGAGCCCGGATCCTCGTCGTGGCCGCCCTGGGACTCGCCTCCGTCGCCGCGACGACGCTCGCGACCGGGTGCTCGCCCGGGTACGTGCTGCGCGCCGGGTGGGAGGAGGCCAAGATCCTGAATGGTCGCCGCTCGCTCCCCGAGGTGATCCTCGATCCGGCTACCGACGCCGAGACGCGCGCCAAGCTCACCCTGGCGTACGAGGCGCGCGAGTTCGCGCGCGACTCCCTCCTCCTGGATGTGGGCGATAGCTACACCACCTACACCAAGCTGGACCGGGACACGCTGGCGATGGTCCTCTCGGCGGCGAAGCCCGACTCGCTGGCACCGGTGACTTGGTGGTTTCCGATCGTGGGGCATGTCCCCTACCGGGGCTTCTTCGATCTGGCCGAGGCGGAGAGGGAGCAGGTGAAGCTCGAGGCCAGGGGGTTCGACACCTACCTGCGCCCGACTGCCGCCTTCAGCACCCTGGGCTGGTTCTCCGACCCCCTCCTCTCGACGATCGTGCGCTACGACGAGGTGGAGCTGGTCGCGACTATCATGCACGAGCTCTCGCACAACCACCTCTTCGTCGCAGGCCAGGTTCGCTTCAACGAGAGCTTCGCGACATGGGTGGGACGGAGCGCTGCAATCGCCTTCTTCTGCAGCCCGGCGGGCGGCGGGCCCGAGTCCGCCCTCTGCGCCCAGGCCCGGGACCGCTGGGAGGACATGATGCTCTACTCGCGCTACATCGACGGCCTCGTCGCGGAGCTCGAGGAGCACTACGCCGACGAGTCGGCCACGACCGAGGCGAAGATCGCCGGCCGCGACGAGGTCTTTCTGCGCCATCGGGAGCACTTTCGGCGGGAGATCCGCCCCCGCCTCAGGTCGCTCACCTTCGCGAGGTACGGCGAGGAGCCGCCTAACAACGCGATCCTGCTGAGCCGGATGCGCTACTACCACCGCCTCCCGGACTTCGACCGGCATCTGGCGCTGCACGGCGGTTCCCTCCCCCGCGCCCTGGCCACCTTCGAGGCGGCCGCCGACGCCCTGGACGACCTCTTCGAGGTGCTCCCCGCCAGCGAACTCCCCGCCGGCCGATGTCCGTAGCATCCGAGAGGAGGTACGACCCCGGCACTGTCGAGCGCGAGTGGCAGGGCAGGTGGGAGGAGGAGGGAACCAACTCCTTCACCCTCGAGGAGCTGCGAACCGCGGAGCGCCCCTTCTACAACCTCATGATGTTCCCCTACCCCTCGGCCGAGGGGCTGCACGTCGGCAACATCTACGCCTTCACCGGGGCGGATGTCCACGGCCGCTTCCAGCGCATGCAGGGCCGCGACGTCTTCGAGCCGATCGGCTTCGACGCCTTCGGGATCCACTCGGAGAACTTCGCGCTCAGGACCGGGGTCCACCCGATGGAGCTGATCCCGTCGAACGTGGCCAACTTCACCCGCCAGCTGCGTCGCATGGGCGGGATGTTCGACTGGGACCACACCGTCGACACGACGGCGCCCGACTACTACCGCTGGACCCAGTGGCTCTTCCTGCAACTCTTCAGGCACGGTCTGGCCGAACAGAAGGAGGCGCCGGTCAACTGGTGTCCGAAGGACATGACGGTCCTCGCCAACGAGCAGGTCGTCGTCGGCGAGTGCGAGCGCTGCGGCACCCCGGTCGAGCAGCGCCTGATCCGCCAGTGGTTCCTGAAGATCACGAAGTACGCCGACCGGCTCCTCGACAACCTGCCGGGCCTCGACTGGAGCGACACGACCCGGAAGGCCCAGCGCGCCTGGATCAGGCGCTCCCGAGGCGCCGAGATCTCCTTCCCGGCGATCGGCACCGAGATGGCCGTCGCAGCCTTCACGACACGCCCCGACACGATCTTCGGCTCGACGTACATGGTGCTCGCGCCTGAGCACCCGATCCTGGACGCCGTGACGAGCGACGACCGCAGGGAGGAGGTGGAGGCGTACCGGGAGCGCACCCGCGCGATGGACCTCGTGGCGCGCCAGAAGGTCGAGAAGAACAAGACGGGCGTCTTCACCGGGGGGTACTGCCTGAACCCCGCGACGGGCAGGCCCATCCCGGTATGGATCGCCGACTACGTGCTGATGGGGTACGGAACCGGGGCCATCATGGCGGTGCCCGGACACGACGAGCGCGACTTCGACTTCGCCACCGCCTACGACCTCCCGATCGTTCGCGTGGTGGCGGGCGAAGGCGAGGGCGCCGACGATCCTCTCGATATCGCCTACGAATGGCCGGAAGGAAGGCTCGTCAACTCCGGAGGGTACGACGGCCTCTCCCCCGCCGAGGCCCAGAGGGCGATCGTGGACGACCTCTCCGCCCAGGGGCTGGCCGAACCCAGGGTCAACTACCGGCTGCACGACTGGTGCATCTCGCGCCAGCGCTACTGGGGCCCGCCGATCCCGATCGTCCACTGCGAGGAGTGCGGCGCGGTGCCGGTCCCCGAGGAGGAGCTGCCGGTGGTCCTGCCCCGGGTGGAGGACTTCCGCCCCGACGACTCCGGGGTGAGCCCGCTCGCGCGCGTGAGCGACTGGTACAGGGTCCCATGCCCCGCCTGCGGACGCGAGGCGAGACGGGAGACCGACGTCTCGGACACCTTCCTCGACAGCGCCTGGTACTTCCTCCGCTACCCCTCGACCGACTTCGCCGACCGCCCCTTCGACGAGGAGATCACCCGCCGCTGGCTCCCGGTCGACGCCTACATCGGGGGGAACGAACACGCCGTCCTGCACCTGCTCTACAGCCGCTTCGTCGCGATGGCGCTCCACGACATGGGGCTAGTGGAGTTCGAGGAGCCCTTCACGCACTTCCGGGCCCACGGACTGATCATCCGCGAGGGCGCCAAGATGTCGAAGAGCCGCGGCAATGTGATCATCCCCGATCCGCTGATCGAGCGCCACGGCGCCGACACCTTCCGCCTGTACCTGATGTTCCTCGGGCCCTTCATGGCCGGGGGGGACTACCAGGACAAGGGGATCTCGGGTCCGCGCGGATTCCTGCACCGCCTCTGGGAGACCGTCGTGCCTAGGGAGGGGGAGCTTCGCGACGGTGCCCCGGACGCCCGCCTCGAGGCGCTGCTGCACCGCACGATCCGGAAGGTGACCGACGACATCGCCGCGCTGCACTACAACACCGCGATCGCGGCGATGATGGAGTACCTGAACGCCGTGCGGGCCGGGGGACGAGAGGCCGTCCGCGCCGAGGTCGAGGCGCTGGTCTGCCTGGTGGCACCCTTTGCGCCGCACATCGCGGAGGAGCTCTGGCACCGTCTCGGGCACGCGGAGAGCATCTTCGAGGGTGCCAACTGGCCTGCCTACGATCCCGCCAAGGCGGCTACCCGCGAGAGCACGCTCGCGGTGCAGATCGACGGCAGGCTGCGCGGCACCATCACGGTGGCGAAGGGGTTGGACGAGGAGGCGGCGGTTGCGGCCGCCCGAGCCGAGGAGGGCGTGGCCCGCCGGCTGGAGGGCCGGGAGATCCGGCGGATCGTCCATGTTCCCGACCGGCTGCTGAACTTTGTCCTGGGATGACCCGCAGCGGGCTCACGTGGATCTTGACAGATAGTCGGGAGAATTTGTCACATGCCGTTGTAGCATGTAAACTACAGTTGACAAATTGTAATGTCTGATTTACACTTGATGACGATCGGCGACGTCGGCCCCGAGAAGCTGGCCGTGGACACGGTCAAGGTCCTGGCGATGGACGCGGTCCAGGCCGCCAACTCCGGGCACCCGGGCACACCGATGGCGCTCGCCCCCCTTGGCTACGTCCTCTGGACGAGGCACCTGCGCCACAACCCCGACAACCCCGAGTGGCCCGACCGGGACCGCTTCGTGCTCTCGGCCGGGCACGCCTCGATGCTCGTCTACGGCCTCCTCCACCTGACCGGATACGACCTCTCGCTCGACGACCTGAGGAACTTCCGACAGCTGGCGAGCAGGACGCCGGGGCACCCCGAATACCGGGAGACCCCGGGAGTGGAGACGACGACCGGTCCGCTCGGGCAGGGGCTGGCGAACTCGGTCGGGATGGCGCTCGCCGAGCGGTGGCTGGCCGCCCGCCACAACCGACCCGGCCACGAGATCGTGAATCACCGCACCTGGGCGCTCTGCTCCGACGGCGACCTGATGGAGGGCATCTCGCACGAGGCGGCCGAGATCGCGGGGCATCAGAGGCTGGGGAAGCTGACGTGGATCTTCGACGACAACCGGATCACGATCGAGGGCTCCACCGAGCTGGCCACGGCGACCGACCAGCGGCGCCGCTTCGAGGGGTACGGATGGCAGACGCTCGCCGTCGAGGACGGTTCCGACCTGGATGCGATCGACCGGGCGCTCGCCGGTGCCACCGCCGAGCCGGAGCGTCCGACGCTGATCGTGCTCTCGACCAGGATCGCCGAGGGGAGCCCGGGGATGGTGGGGAGGGCCGCCGCGCATGGGGCCCCTCTCGGAGCGGCCGAGGTGGAGGCCACCAAGCGGGCGATCGGCTACCCGTCGCTCGATCCCTTCCATGTGGAGCCGACGGCGCTCGCCGAGTGGCGCGGGGGTGCCGGGGAGTGGGCCGAGGCCGAGGCGGATTGGCGGAGGCGCCTCGAGGCGTACCGAGCCGAGGCGCCGGAGGCGGCCGCCACCTTCGAGGCCGAGATCTCGGGTGCGCTGCCGCCGGGCTGGGAGGCGGCGATCCCCGAGCTGGGCGACCGGCCCGCGACGGCGACCCGCAACCACTCGGGCGTCGTGCTACAGGGGCTGGCGGGCGCTGTTCCGAATCTGGTCGGCGGCTCGGCCGACCTGGGCGGCTCCAACAAGACCGACATCGCGGGTGGCGGCGACCTCTCGCACTCTCGGCCGGGGGGGCGGATCTTCCACTTCGGGGTGCGGGAGCACGCGATGGGCGCCGTCATGAACGGGATGGCGCTGCACGGCGGCGTTCACCCCTTCGGCGGAACCTTCCTCATCTTCTCTGACTACATGCGACCGGCGATCCGGCTGGCGGCGCTCATGCGGCTGCCGGTCACCTACGTCTTTACGCACGACAGCATCGGACTGGGCGAGGACGGGCCCACCCACCAGCCCGTCGAACAGCTGGCGACGCTGCGGGCCATTCCCGGCCTCCTCGACCTGCGTCCGGCCGACGGCCCCGAGACCGCCGAAGCGTGGCGGGCGGCGCTCGGCCACCGCGGCGGTCCGTCGCTCCTGGCGCTGACTCGTCAGACGGTCCCCCGGATCGACCGCGCCGGTGCATCCGGCTCCGCGCGCGGAGTGCACCGGGGCGCCTACGTGCTCCGTGAACCGGAGGGGGGGAGGACGGACGCCGTGCTGATCGCCTCGGGTTCCGAGGTCGGGATAGCGCTGGAGGCGCAGCTCCAGCTGGCCGCGGACGGAATCGGCGCCCGGGTCGTGAGCATGCCGAGCTGGCGCCTCTTCTCCGGCGAGTCGGAGGCCTACAGGGCCGAGGTGCTTCCCCCGGACGCGCTCCGGGTGTCGATAGAGGCTGGCTGCACGATGGGGTGGGAGCGGTGGGTCGGCGAGGGCGGCATCTCGGTCGGGACCGACGAGTTCGGCGCATCGGCGCCGTGGGAGCAGCTCTACGAGCGCTACGGTATCACGGCCGAGAGGGTGCGGCGGGTGGTGCGCGAAGCGCTGCGCGAGCGGCGGCCCGCCTGACCGGAGTGAAGATTGGGAACCCCCGGAGCCTCCCCAGGTTATTTCAACGCGTGATGACTACGACGACCGCGACTCGGCTGCTGGTTCCGGCAATTTCCCTGGCGGCCGCCCTCTCGGCGGCGCGTGCGCCGCTCTCGGCGCAGGAGCGGGAGGATGAGGACACGACCCAGCTGGCTACCCTCGGCGGCCTGCACGTCGAGGTGCCGCGCCCGATCGCCACGACCGGGGGCACGAGCGCGGTCGAGTTCGATCTGGATTCGGCCGGGGCGGTGGCGGCACCCACGATGGAGGAGCTGCTGCGCCGCATGCCGGCGGTGCAGATCCGCGCCAACTCCCGTGGCGAGGCCCAGCCGGATCTGCGTGGCGCCGAGGACCGGCAGATCGCGATACTCCTCGACGGCGTCCCGCTCACGATCGGGTGGGACCACCGCACCGACATCTCGATAGTCCCCCTGACCGCCGTTCGCGCCATGACGCTCTACCGGGGGGTCTCGTCGATGCTGCACGGCCCCAACGTGCTGGGCGGCGCGATTGAGTTCGACGTGGGCCGGGGGGCGGCGCTCAGGGAGGACACGCCGCCGCTGAACGCGCAGCTCTCGCTCGACCAGGCGGGGGCTGTCAGCGCCAGCGCGGTCGCAAGCTCCCGGCAGGAGACCGAGAGAGGGGCCTGGCTGGTCCGGGGCGGCGGCGGACACCGGAGGAGCCCCGGCGCGACGGTGCCCGGAGAGGCGGCAGAGGGCGAGCGGGTCCGCGAGGAGCTGCTGACCGACCCCGCCTCCGGGTGGCGCCTCAACTCCGACCGCCAACTGAGCGACGGCTTCCTCTCGCTCCGCTACCGGGGCGACGGAGGCGAGTGGGCCTCTGGCCTCATTGCCCTCTCGGATGCGGAGCGCGGGGTGCCGCCGGAGACGCACGTGGCCAACCCCAGGCTCTGGCGCTACCCGCACCAGGGGCGAATCTTCGCGGCCATCTCGGGGGGCTCCGGCGCGCACGCCACCCTCCTAGGCGAGAGCGAAGTCGAGCTCAGCGTAGGGCTGGACCGCTCCACCACCGAGATCGAGGCGTACGGGAGCCCTGCCTACCAGACGGTGACCGACGGCGAGAACAGCGCGACGACGACTCTTTCCGCGCGGCTGCTAGGCGACCACCGCTTCGATTGGGGGCCGGAGGCGTGGACGGCCCTCACCTTCGCCCGGGTGAGCCACGACGAGGTCTTCCGCTCCGGCGAGGGGTTCGCATACGAGCAGCGCCTCTGGAGCCTGGGCACCGAGGTGGAGCTCGGCTCCGAGGATATCCTTCGATCCGGCGTAGGGCTGACGCGGTGGACGCTCGGCGCCTCGATCGACGGTGCCGACACCCCCCTGAGCGGAGACAAGGAGCCTCTCGGCGCGCTCTGGGACTGGGGCGCGCGCGCGGGCGTGAGCCGGGTGATCGCGGACGGCAGCCTCCTCCTCCACGCCGGCGTGAGCCGCCGCACCCGCTTTCCGTCGCTCAGAGAGCTGTACTCGGGCGCTCTCGGCCGCTTCCTGCCGAACCCGGAGCTCCGCCCCGAGACGATGGTGGCGGGCGAGGTGGGCCTCACGCTCAACGACGGCGAGCGGCAGCTGCAGGTCGTCGGCTTCCGCAATCGGCTGGCCGACGGAATCGTGCGGGTCATCAACCCGACTCCCCACGGGACGCTGTTTCAGCGTATCAACCGCGACGAGGTGCGCTCCAGGGGGGTCGAGGTCATGGGCGCGGGCACCCTCGGGCCGGGCACGATAGGGGGCGGGATAACCTGGCAGAGCGTGGTGACGCGCGATCCCAGGTGGCCGGCAGGCGAAGGGAGAGTTGAGTACTCGCCTGCGCTCGCCGGCACAGCGACCCTCGGCCTGATGGCGCCGGGACAGGTCCTGGTCAGCGGGTTCGCGCGCTACCGTGGCGTGCAGCGCTGCGCGAGCATCGACGCCACCGTGCTCGACGAGATGGAGGCGAGCGCCACTCTGGACCTCGAGGCGACCCGGTCGTTCGTGGGCGCCAAGGGTGACGGCAGGGTGCGGGTGGACGCTGCGGTCGCGGTGTCGAACCTCACCGACACGACCGTGCTCGACCAGTGCGGACTTCCTCAGCCGGGACGTACGCTCAGGATTCAGCTGCTCATCAGATGACAACTTCACATTACATAATGTAATCAACGGTTGTCATTACAGATGGTCTCCTCCTTCAAGGCGGCGGCCAACGCCTCGAAGGGGAGGACCGCGCACCTGACGCGGCTCGGGAAGCGTCTGACGCCGACGAGGGCGCGCAGGTCGCCCAGCGCCTCGGGCAGCTCGGGGGCGTCCGAGGCCAGTCCCTCCGTGAAGGCGCTGCGGAGTGCGGCCACCGAGTCCGTCGGGCGCCCTGCGACCACCTTCGCGACCATCGAGGCGGCCGCCTGGGAGATCGTGCAGCCGCGCCCGTCGAAGGCGACTTCGGCCAAGACGCCGTCCTCCACCCGGACCGAGATCCGCACTGTGTCGCCGCAGTGGGCGTTGTGGGCGTGGCCGGTCGCGGCAGGGCCGTCTAGCGCCCCCCGATGACGAGGGTGCAGAAAGTGGTCGCGGATCACCGCCGCGTGGAGATCGGCCCCACGAGCCGCCGACACCGCCGTGTCGCGGGGCGAGTCCGCGGCGATCGCCCGCCCCCTACTCGGCCGACGTCCGATAGCGGACCATGAAGAGTCCCTCGCTTCCGCTCGTCACGAGTACCGTGCCGCTCGCGAAGAAGGGGTAGTTGCTCCACGAACCTGTCATCCTGACGCTCTGGTCGTACGGCACCGTGTCTATGTACCCGACCTCGCGGGGAGCGGTCGGATCGCTGATGTCGAGTATGCGCAGCCCGCTCGTGTAGTTCGACTGGTAGAGAAGGTCGCCCACCACGTACATGTTGTGGTCGGTCGAGCCGGTCTCGCCGTAGTACGCGCCCACCTGCAGCGGGTCGTCGAGGTCGCTGACGTCGAAGATGACGGTGCGCGTTCCAGGGAGCGGCGACCCGGCCCGCGCCATCGATCCCTCGTCCAGCTCGTCTCCGACGTAGAGGAAGCGGTGGTCCTCGGTGAGCCACCCCTGGTGGGTGTACGACGGGCCGGGGTCCGAATACTCGCCAAGACTGACGGCGATCGGACTCGACTTGTCGGTCACGTCGGCGATCGAGACCGCGGTCTCGTTCGCGCCGAAGCAGATCTCGCGGCCGGCGTAGTCGGCGTCCGGACCGGCGTAGTTGACGCAGAGGGCGTCGTGCGTGTAGCCGGTGCCGCGCCGCCCGGTCCCCTCGTGCGCGAAGCACCCCGCGAAGGTCGGGTGCTTCGGGTCGCGCACATCGATCATGTGAAGACCGCCCCCGCAGGTCTCGCCGCCCGAGCTGCTGCCCACCGAGTACGCGAAGCCCGTCGCCTCGTTGACGACTATGTTGTGCGCGGAGGCTATTCCGTCGTAGTGCGCGTCCGCCTCGAAGTCGCCGGGCTCGGCCACATCCCGGAGGCGCGTCAGGTCGAATACCTGCATGCCGTGCGCTCCGGCGCCGTCCGACACGACGAAGGCGTGGTCGCTGTAGACCTTGATGTCCCTCCACACGCTTCGGTTGGCCGTCTCCGGCATCATCATCCGACCCAGGTAGCGGGGGACGCTGGGATCGGTCACATCCACGAAGGAGGTCGCGTTCTCGAGACCGACGAGCGCGTACTCGCGTTCGCTCTCGGGGTCGGTCCATCCCCAGATGTCGTTGATCTCGATTCCCCGGTCGGCGCCTATCTCGGCGAGGGGCACGAAGGAAAGGAGGTCGACCTGCTCGCACTCGAAGTCGCGCGCACGGCCGTCCTCGCAAGGGACCGGCTCCTCGATCGCCGCGTAGTTGGGCGGGTCGGCCCACACCTCTCCGCGCTCCACCCACTCGCCGCCCACCTCTTCGAAGATGTGGACCGCACCGGCGCCGTTGTGGCTCCCCGGAGCCTCGACCGCTGCCAACCCTCCGGATGCCGCCACCTGGCCGCCGAAGCGCGCCCTGGCCACCGGCGCCTCGAGCGCGAGGACGCCCGCGAGCGAGAGCTCTCCCCTGCCGTCTGCCGCGTAGCGGAGCACCTGCCCCTCGGCCTCGGCTCCGGAGGATAGTCCGCCGATCCACAGCTCGCCCCCCGCGAAGGCCACCGCCGGCGACCTGGGCATCGCGCGCGGAGCGTACATCGGGGAGCCGTAGGCCATCAGCTCGCGCCACCGGCCACTCTCGGCGTCGTGTGCGTACTCGAAGACGGCCGGCCCGAAGCCCGGGCCTCCGATCGACGAGACGAAGAGACGAAGACCGTCGGGTACCGATGTCGACCTCAGGGAGCTGCCGAATCCGGAGGGGCCGAAGGTCCCAGGGGCGAGCGCATCGCCCGCCTGCGTCCAGCCGTCCTCGCCGTCCTGGTAGAGGTAGACGGCACCCGGACCCAGCGACGGGCCGTCACGGCCCTCCAGCGCCACCGGAGTCCCGGCGAAGGGGGCACCCACAGCGATGGCATCGCCAACGACCGCGAGCGCGGCCCCGAAGCGCCCCGCGCCGATGTCGTCTGGTGCCTCGATAGCCCCCGCGCTCCCCCATCCATCGGGTCCGCGCCGGTAGACGTGCACCATCCCGGGCCCCTCCGAACCCAGATACCCGCTTGTCAGCGCCACCACATCTCCGGCGATCGCGGCGGAGCGGGTAGGCGCGTCGAAGTCGAAGACGGCCACCTCGGTCCAGGAGCCGTCCGTGCGCTCGAAGAAGTGGGCCGAGGCGCTGGCGCCCACCACCATGCGGTCGCCATCGAGTGCGATCCACGCCCCGAATCCCATCCCGGGCTCGCCGCGCTCGGGAGCCAGCTGGCCAACCTCGCCCCAACCGTCGCCCGTGTCGGCGAAGACGTGCACGGCGCCCGGACCAAGGGGACCGCCATCGACGGCAAGGTACAGATGCCCGCCGCCCACGGCGATCGTGCTGGCGGAGCCGCCGCCCCACTGTGCCGACAGCGAAGCCGGGAGCAGCGCGAGGGTTAGCGCTAGGCCAGCAAGGGTGGCGAGGCAGGTGGGGAAATCGGCCGGTCGGGTGGGTGGGGACATCGGGAACCTCCAGGGGTTGTAGTGCGGTGCGACGAGTGTCGTAGCAAGGCAGAATCCGAAGCCGAAGATCGCGCCCAGCTCCGATCGTGGAGTATGGCCCAGCGCCACCTTCGGGGGGCTCTCCTCGACTTCATGCTCGAATTCTTCTCGGAATGGGGCTGGTAGTCAACCGTGGCAGACGTCAGGCAAGCCCCGCGACGCCCGCTCTAGCAAGCCCGTGGACAAACCTCCCACGGCAGGAGCGGCGCTGCATCCCCGCTGGATCGCTTCGCTCGCCTCCCTACTGGACTAGACTAGAGGCACGATCGGCGGTAGCTTGCGGGCCGTCGGGCGGGTTGGCGTGGCCGTGGCACGAGCACCGCGGGCGGGCACGGCACCCAGGGCCGGAGTTGTCCAGGGAGCACCTACACGAGAGGTAGAGAGCAGAATGTCAGAGACGGGCGGAAGCAGGATTCGGGTCACTTTGCGGTGGTTGCAGATTCTGGACAAGATGGAGCCGTTCTTCAAGAAGAAGGGCGAGTTCGCCTTCCTCGCCAAGGTCTCGACCGACAATCACGGCGGCCAGGTGCAGGAGACCCGCATCCCCAGGAAGGGTCACTACTCCGTCTCCGACCATCCCCGCTGGAACCGGCTCAACGATCTGGACAAGGTGATCTTCGAGGGCGAGGTCACGGATCACCTCAGGGTCGAGATCCAGGGCGCCGAGCTCGACCGGTTCAGCCCCAACGATCCGCTCGAGCTCTACAACCGCACCTTCGAGGGGCCGATCGCGGACCACATCGCCCGCTTCGAACCGGGAGACGAGGGCTCCGAAGACCCCGAGAATCTCTCGAACTGGAGGCTCGGCTACGAGATCGAGGCGCTCTAGCAGCCCTCAGACAGCTCCCGCGCCGACCTCTCGATCTTCTCGACCATCGAGTAGAAGCCGTTGCGGCGGTTCGGGCTGAGCGCCTCGCCCAGCTGCAGCCGCTCGAAGATGTCGCTCAGGTCCACGGCGAGGGCTTCCTCGGGGGTCTGCCCGTTGTAGATCCCGGCCAGGATGGCGAAGAGGCCCTTCACGATGATCGAGTCCGAGTCGCCCACGAAGCTGAGCACCTTAGAGTCGTCGCCCCGGAGCTCTCCGGCGAGCCACGCCGCGCTCATGCACCCCCGCACCTGATTCTCGGGCGTCTTGAGATCGGGTGGCATCGGCGGCAGCCGTCTGCCCAGCTGAACGATGTACTGGTAGCGGAGCGCGCGGTCGCCCAGACGGGCGAGTCTCCCCTCCAGCTCGTCGATCGTCATTCTTCCTCCCTGCGGGTCAGGGTTTCCAACGCGGGTCAGGGTTTCCAACGAAAACGTCGCGATCTGCAAACTATAGTTTTACATAATGTAATCTACAGTTGACACGCAACCGGCAGATTGCTCCCAGTGTCCGTCACGATCTGTTCGTGGGCGGCCCGTGGACAACCCCGCTCCTCCAAGGGTCTTGTCCAGGGCGGCCCTAGATTGGGTCTGATCGCCTCGCGATCGTGGAGGCCTCCGGCGGTACCTTCCCGCCGGGGCCCGTTCCGTACGTCGAAATCTAGCCCGTCAGCGCACGACGTTCGCGAGTCCGGAGTCTGCAGGGGCCTCCGAAGACGATCGGAGAGGCTCCAGCACCCTCGGGTAGCCTCCAGCCCCCTCAGGACCATGAGGAAGGCGAGCACGGGTAGGGATGGCAAGCAGGACTACATGGAGTGGAACCTCTTGGCCATGGAGTTTGGTCCCCTTGTGGAGGTCGGCCAGACCGTGAAGAATCAGGGCCAGGAGGTGCGCGTGACTGGCACCGAGTCCGTAGGGCTACGCTACTGGAGGAATCCACCGACGGGCGGTCTAGAAGAGCCGAGTGGACGAGGCACGAGCGGGAGACCATTCAGGAGTTCGTGGCCCAGTGGCTGGTCGCGTACCCGAGCGACAGGGAGGCCTACCTGGCGCTGGCCGCGGTGACGCTCGAGCACGCACTGGACGAGTACTGCAGCGAATTCCCTCAAAGAGCGCGCCGCCAGCAGGAAATAGAGCGGCAAATAGCGATGGGGCTTAGGACCAGAAACGGCGGGTCGATACTGGCGAAGACACTCGAGGGCGGAGGGGGCGATCCCTACGTGGATGTCGGCCAGGGCCTAGTCGCGCCCGGGTACGAGAATGCTGGCGAGAGCCTGCTGCACTACGCCCCCTGCGACCCCTATGGAGGCCGGCTATGAGGGGCTTTGGACGCCTGACGCTGGCCTGCTGCTGCCCTCTCGCGGCCCTCGCGCCGGAGGCGCAGGCCCAGGAGGTTCTGTACACCGACACCGCCGAGGACCCACACCATCGCAATAGGCAAACATCTGAACGACGCCGATAAGTGGAAGTACATCATCCATGAGGCGACGCACTGGGGCGGGTGGCCGGAATCAAGGCATCCCCTGATCGAGAACATCACCGACCATTGCGTGGAGCGGCAAAAGAAGGTGGAAGAGGAGCTGAAAAAGAAGAAAAATCCGCCACACGCCCCTGGGTGGAGCGGTCGCAGCCCGTACGACACCGGCAACCAACCGATCGGGAGCGGCGGGAGCTGCACCATCATCTTTAGCAGCAGGTGCGGGGGAGGGGGTGCTGGGGAGCCTGGCACCTGCGACGACGATCCCAGCAACAACGAGGGCGACGGGTCGGAAGGTAATCCCATCTGCACGTTGGGCGAGATCGTCGTCGGGGGGTGCACGTACAGCGTCACCAAGGTGTGCCAGGGGGGAAGCGGCCTGACCATGCTCGAGCACCTCGAGCACCTGGAGCTAGTGCTGGCCGACATGGGCGAAGAGCCGGCCTGTCCGGCGACCCCCGCAGCGGGACCATCGACGCCGGGGGAGAGGCCCGCATGGATCGCGGAGGCCGCGATCGCGCCCTCGGCCGGCCGTCGAGGGCCGGAGGGGATCGAAAAGCGCCGAAATGAAGGATTCCGGGCGATTCCGGCCGGATCCGAGCTCCACAGAGCGACGGAGAGGCCATAGAGCGACCTCCCGAGGGGCGTACGTCGGGTGAAATCGGGGCCCCGAAGGGTGGCCCCGCCATGCGGTGGTGCGGAGTCGGCAATCTCCCGGCCAGCGCGGCCAGAGCGACCAGGCGCCATCCCGCTTGCCATCGACCAAATGGAGACCGAAGTTAGGATATGCGCACCCTGCCGCTCAAGACCCGCGCGCGCCACAACGACGGCCGTTGCGAGACCACGGGAGAGGTGCCGCCAACCCCGCCTCCGCCGATCAGGGGGAGGGGCGTCCCCAGCAATCCGCCGAACCGCTTCGAGACCGTCCATCTCGAGATGGACCCCCCCGACGGCGACGACGACAGCCCCCGGACCACCTTCATCCGCGACGCCACCCGCACCATCCTCTCCAGGAACGACAGCCCCGACATCTCCTTCTCGGCGTCTATCAACCCCTACCGGGGGTGCGAGCACGGCTGCGCCTACTGCTACGCGCGGCCGACCCACGAGTACCTGGGAATGTCGGCCGGGCTCGACTTCGAGCGGAAGATCCTCGTCAAGGAGAGGGCCCCGGAGCTGCTTCGCCGGGAGCTCGCCGCCCCCTCCTGGCGCCCCCAGACGCTGGCGATGTCCGGGGTCACCGATCCCTACCAGCCGATCGAGCGCCGCCTCCTCCTTGCCAGGGGATGTCTGGAGGTGCTCTGCGACTACCGCAACCCGGTCTTCGTCGTAACCAAGAACCACCTGGTCACCCGGGACATCGACCTCCTCTCGGAGCTCGCCCGCCACGGCTGCGCGCGGGTCTTCGTGTCGGTCACGACGCTGCGGAGCGAGCTGGCCAGAGTGATGGAGCCCCGCACCTCGATCCCGGCGCGACGTCTGGACGCGATCGCCAGGCTGGCGGCGGCCGGAGTCCCCGTCGGCGTATTCGTGGCGCCGGTCGTCCCCGGCCTGACGGACGAGGAGATGCCGTCGATTCTGAGGGCCGCCGCCGGGGTGGGTGCCGAGCACGCCTCCTTCCTACTGCTCAGGCTCCCGGGCGCGGTCGCCGGCCTCTTCACCGAATGGCTCGAGACCCACTACCCGGGACGCAGGAAGAAGGTGCTCGCGAGACTCCGCGAGGCGAGGGGCGGCAGGTTGAACGAGAGCCGGTTCCACAAGCGGTTCCGCACCGACAACCACTACACCTCCCAGCTGCTCGGGCTATTTCGGGCCACGGCCCGAAGCGTCGGCCTGGCGACGAAGCCCCCGCCGCTCGGGACCGAGGCCTTCAGGCGCGGTGGTGGAGTCCAGACGGAGCTGTTCGGCGACTGATGGCGATAGGCAGAGTCACCGGCCAACGGCCACCAGCCCCCGACTCAGCGCGTAGACGTACGCGGACACCGCCTCGACCTGGGGGTCCGTCAGCGGCATGCCCGCCCTGGGCAGCATCGCGCCCGGGTGTTTGATCGGCTTCGGCACACCGGTCTTGACGAGCTCCACAATCGAGCCGTACTCGCCGTCCACGTTGATCCAGAGGTCGTCGGTAAGGTCGGGAGCAAGCGGCCCTCCGGTCCCGTCGAGGTGGCACGTGAAGCAGATCCCGCCCCCACCGAAGAGCTCCTTGCCTTCGGCGACCATCGTCGCGGTCACGCCGTCGGGTAGGAGCGCCTCGTCGATCGGCGGCGCGGGTGCGGCATCTTCGCGCACGGGAGCGTCCTGTGCCGTCTCGTCTGCGCCCTCGCTCCCGCCTCCCCCCGCTCCGGACGAGGACGAGGAATCCGGGGCACCGCAGGCGAGAATGCCGAGGGCCGCCGTCGCGCCGAAGAGGAGGACCGCCGCCCCGCCAGCTCGCGGCAGGATCCCGAGCGGCACACGGGGCGCGATTCGCCCATGCTGGCCACTGGCGCTACTAGTCACTAGACTCCTCCCGGATCGGCGCGAAGGATGGCTCGGGCCGCTGAGACCCGCACCCAACCCAGGAAGGTAACAGCCCGTGGACCGCGCCGCTAAGCGCCGCACCAGAGTCGCGATCGTGGGCGCCGGGCCCGCCGGCTTCTACGCAGCCGAGTCCCTGCTTAGGGGCGAGGGCGACTTCGCGATCGACTTCGTAAACCGGCTCCCTACGCCGTTCGGACTGGTGCGCGACGGAGTGGCCCCGGATCACCAGGCGATCAAGTCGGTGACCCGCGTCTACGCCAGGATCCTGGCGCGCGAGGAGGTGCGCTACTTCGGCAATGTGACGTTGGGTCGCGATCTGTCGGTCGACGACCTCCGCCAGCGCTACGACCACATCGTGTACGCTGTGGGAGCGCAGAGCGACCGCCGGTTAGGGATCCCCGGAGAGGAGATCGAGGGCAGCCACGCCGCCTTCGAGTTCGTGGCGTGGTACAACGGCCACCCCGACTATCGCGGTAGCCGCTTCGACCTAAGCTGCGAAGAGGTGGTCGTGGTGGGCAACGGCAACGTCGCGATCGACGTAGCGCGCATACTCCTGCACGCTCCGGCGACGCTTGCCGGTACCGACATCGCCGACCATGCGCTCGAGGCGCTCGGTGCAAGCCGGGTGCGACGGGTGACGCTTCTGGGTCGCCGGGGGCCCGCGCAGGCATCGTTCACGAATCCCGAGCTGCGCGAGTTCGGGCGCATCGACGGGGTCCGCGCCCAGGTGGACGCCGCCGAGCTGGAGATCGACGCGGCCAGCGAGGCTTCGCTCGCGGAGAACGTGGTCAGGCAGCGCAACATGAAGACGCTTGCCGGGTACGCGGCAGCCTGGGAGAGCGGCGGCGACAGCGAGCGCACGGTTCGTTTTCGCTTCCTGGTCTCGCCGATCGAGGTCATCTCCGACGGCGGGCGCGTGACGGGCGTGAGGATCGAGCGCAACCGGCTCGTGGCTCTTGAGGACGGGTACATGCGGGCCGAGGGGACAGGCGAGACCGAGGTCGTCCCGTGCGGGCTCCTGATCCGCTCGGTGGGCTACCGCGGCGTCCCGATCCCAGGTGTGCCGTACTGCGAGCGACGGGGGATATTCCCGAATGCGGGCGGACGGCTCACCGCAAGCGCCACCGACGATGCCACCGTGCCGGGCGAATACGTCGTCGGGTGGGCGAAGCGAGGGCCGAGCGGTGTGATCGGCACCAACAAGGCGGACGCAGCCGCGACGGTGAGGCTCCTTCTCGAGGACCTGGCAACCGGGGTGAATTGCAGGCGAGACGACGCAGAGGGCGATCTGGCCGACCTGCTCGGGAGCAGGGGCGTCCGGTGGATTGACAAGAACGGGTGGGGGAGGATCGACGCGCACGAAACGGGCCGAGGCAAGCCGGAGGGCCGTCCGCGCGTCAAGCTATGCACAGCTGGCGAGATGGTGGCGATCGCGGGAGAAGCAGTGCGCACCCGCTAGCAGTCCGCGCGCCTGGAGTCCGCGCAGCGGGCGATCTAGCAGCCCGTGGACAGAGCTCCCACGCCAGGAGTGGCGCCGCGTCCCTGCTGGGTGGTTTACAATTCCCACACCCGTGGCTTCGCTCTGCGTTGCGCCTTGCCAGCGGGGCGGCCCGCGGACCGGACCCCGACGGGTAGCCGAAGGACGTCGCCGGGCTACCGGAAGCCAGGGTCCTACCTCTGAAGCCAGACCGACCTGGACGCTGCCGCGGGCGGTTCGGTGACGATAACCTCAAGCGTATCGTTCTCGAAGGTGTAGGTGCCGCTCGCGCTACCCTGCTGCCCCCTCTGCGTCCAGGAGCCGTTGAGGCTGTTGGTGTAGGTCCCCATGTCCTCCAGCTCTATTTCCGGCGTCTGCACCTGAAGTTCCAAGGTCATGCTCCCCATCGCCTGCGATCCTGCGACCGAGTCCTGTTTCAACACAAAGGTCCCGGCTACGTTCGGAGGCTCGAAGGTAAAGCTGCCCTGCGTTACCGATAGGACATCGTAGGTGCCCGACAGGTCTGGAGGCTGCTCTTCCGGCGGGTCCACTCCATTACCGCAGGCCAATGCGAGAGCGGCCGCCAGCGGGACAATCCGGATGGGGGCGAAGTGGCCGCGCACCGGCCTTGAAGAAGTGGTCGATCCGCCAGTGGTCGGCGAAGTTGCATCCGGGGTTCCGTTGAAGAGCACTTGATCCTCCAAATGGCTGGTTGAGGTCGGGGGCCGGGACCCGCAGCGACGAATCAGCGAACACGCCGCCGCCACTCTGGTCCGTCCGAGTGTGGGTCACGCCCAACATCCGAATCTAACAGGATGCTCACCGCCTCGGGCAAGCGCGGAGGCGACCGCTAGCAACCCTTCTCCCTGAGGGTCAGAGGGGGTGCCCACTCCGCCGCGCCCGGCACGCGCCGCCCCCACGTATTGTCGTAGCGGTCGTCCTTCTTCAGGAGGAAGCGGATGATCATGCGGTGGAGCATGTTCATCTTCGGGAGCGTCCCGTGGAGCCCCGCGAGCCCGGAGAGCGCCCGGTCACGCAGCTCCCAGTAGCCGAAGTCGGAGGGCGCTACGCATACTACGTGGCGCTCGTCCATGAATGGGGGCAGTGCGCCAGCCAGCGCCACCGTGCCGTCGCCCGTCTGGCGTCTCGCGGCCGTCCCGTCGCGGTTCCATTCGTTTCTGCGCTCGGCCGCGCGAAGGTCGAAGCGCGGGGAGCCGCCCTCATCCAGACGGACTCGGAGCCCGGTGCGCGTCTCGGCGTCCACGCCCACAATCGCCAGCCACCTTCGCCGCGGGAGCGGTTCCGGCGGAGGCCCGCTCCCGAACGGGTCGGAGGCGCTACCAGCGCCGGGGGCGCCGAGCCTCAGCGCCGCGATCCGCTCCCGGTGCGCCCGGGCCTCGTCGAGGAGCAGGCGGAAGAGGTCGTCCCCCGAAGCGCCCCACTCGGCGACCTGGCGGTGCAGAGCGCGTGCGATGCTCGGCTGCCATGCCTCCGGGCTGAAGATGTCGGCCTCGCCCCCTTCGTCCACGGTAAGCGCACCCTCGAAGCTGGGCAGGAGGTAGTAGAGCGATGGCGTCATCCGGGCCACCCGCCTCTCTCTCGCCTTTCCGGAGGTGTCCGTCAGGTCGCTCGTCCCGGTCGCCATCGCCAGGATCGCCTCGTGCGAGCCGCTGAAGGGCGTGGCGATCGTCACCACACGGTCAACAAGCCCGGCACCGTGCCGCTCCAGATAGCCAGCAATCAGCAGCCCTCCCATCGAGTGGCCGATCAGCGTCACCGTCGGCGAGGTTGCGTAGCCCACATCGCGGTAGTGCCGGAGCAGCGAAGTGCGGTCGATGACCTCGGCGACGAATGCCGCCAGTCGCTCCTCGGTCCACTCCAGCGGCATCCTCCAGTCGTAGCCGAAGGGGAAGACCGGGACGGGTCCGGAGAGGTGCTCGGCGAGCTCGTCGCGGAGCTCCTCGATCAGCTCCTCGTAGATGAGCGGCAGCGGGCCCCTGGGCGAGACGCGCGCCGGTTCCAGGAACTCGTATCGCCGATCCCCGGGGTGGAGCGCGACGCGGTCGTAGTTCTTCCTCCGGACGGCACTCCAGAGAACCTCGGGCGGCAGCTCGTATTCGTCGTGCAGCTCCGACGCGGTGATGCCGGGGACCACGACGACCGGCGAGGGCGGTGCGAGCATCCTGGAGCTCCCAGTGGCGAGGGGATTGCCAGCACGATGGGCCACCGGCGCGAACGGAGCAAGCGGTGTGCTCGTCCGGCTGGCTTTATGCGCCGCCGGGTTCCCGGTAACTTGCACGGCAGCCACTGCACACCCGGAGGAGTCCCCACCCATGAAGCGACGGTCCCGCGCCCACAGCTGCCTGACGGCCCTGGGAGCGGCCGCCTGCGCCGTGTCTTCGCCCGGTCTCCTGTCTTCCCAGACGATCTCGCTCATCGCAGGGGCCAACATGACGGTCCTGGCCAATGTGGACCAGAACCACGAGCGCTACGATGGGTTCGACCCGTCCTACGGCGCGAATCTGGGAGTGGGCGCGAGCTTCCGCCTCTCCCCCCCGGAGGCGGACGAGAGCCTCTGGGCCCAGTTTTCGGCGGTCTATGCGCGCAAGGGTGCCGTAATGCGACCCAACTCCGCTCTCGACGAGTACGAGGGATTGGACTTCCGACTCGACTACATGGAGCTGGCGCTGCTGGCCGACATGCGGTTCCACTCGATCGTAGATGGCATCTTCATCCACTTTCTCGTCGGGCCGTCGCTCGGCGTGCTGCTCTCCTGCGAGGTTGTCGAACCGAGCGGGGACGACGAACCCCCGCACCTCACCGGGTGCCTCGGCGACGTAGGGGAGGAGGGGTCGCCCTGGGGCTTCAGGCGTCTCGACGCCGGGGTCGTAGGCGGTGCCGGCCTCGAGGTCGCCCTCACCGAGAGGGTGGGGCTGCACGCCAGCGCCCAGCGGACGTTCGGGCTCGGCTACGCGGACACGGAGTACGACGCCGGGACCGTGGACGGCCCCGTCCTGGTCCCGGCGCTCAAGAACCGGGCGTTGTCCCTGCGGGCCGCCCTGGCCGTGCCCCTGGGGTAGCAGCGCTGCATCTCCGCCGGGCCACCTCGCTCGCTACAGGTGTCCCGCCTCCTGGAGCAGCTCCTGCAGCCGTGGCTCCCTCTCGGCAAGGGGCGTCCTGGTGATCAGGCGGGCCAGCTTGATCCGCTCCTCGTCCCCCACCCTGTCGAGCACCGTGATGGGGGTGCCGTAGCGAAGCAGGATGCGCTTGGCGTCTACAGCCACTTGGTCTGTCAACCCGGCCTCCGTGCGGGGTGAATCGCGTACCTTACCAAGCTAACGCCGAGGAGGGGCGATTGCCGACCCACGGGCGTGTGTCTTCAATTCCCACGAGCCCTAGCAGCCCGTGGACATACCTCCCACGGCAGGAGCGGCGCTGCATCCGTGCTGGATCGCTTCGCTCGCCTATTCGTATTGTAATCTACGCTTTACAACATGTAATCCATGATTTACAATGCCCGTATCCGTGGCTTCGCTCTGCGTCGCTCCTCGGGCCGGTAGCGCTGCTACCAGCCCTTGCAGCCCGCAGATGCACCCTGGCGGCATTCGAGGGGCGCTGCATCCGCGCTGGATCGCTTCGCTTCTGCGTTGCTTCTTGGGCGAATGGCTCCGCCATGCGCCCCCCGGCGGCGGCACGCACTGGACTTGCCGCACCATGGCCGACGCCACGGGGATCTCGAAGTCCGCGGTCCACCGCCTCTGGAGAGCGTTCGACATCCTGCCTCACCGGCAGAGGCACTTCAAGCTCTCCATCGATCCGTTCTTCGCCGAGAAGGTTCGCGATATCGTCGGGCTCTACCTCAACCCGCCCGACCACGCGATGGTGCTCTGCGTGGACGAGAAGAGCCAGACGCAGGCACCGGAGCGAACCCAGCCCCTGCTACCCCTCGGGCTCGGATACGTCGAGGGCGTCACGCACGGATACATCCGTCACGGCACCACCACCCTCCTCGCCGCGCTGGATGTCGCCACTGGCCGGGTCCTCGCCCAGTGCAAGGCGCGCCACCGCCACTGCACCACATCGGCCCGAAGAGTACATTAGTGTCGGCGGGGCGGCGGCGCGCGGAGGACGGCGGGCCGTTCGTAGCATCGCGAGGGAGCGGGGATCCGCGTGTGCGCTCCACGAGAAAGCTCGAACCGACGAGAGGCGTGAGGAAGCTCAGGGATCTGCAGGAGGAGACCATCGTGCTGGTGCGGATCGAGGAGTCGCCCGAACCGGCGCGCCGGGCGTGATCATCCGTCCCCGAGTACGCGGCTTCGTCTGCACTACCACCCACCCCGTTGGGTGCGCCCGCAACGTCGAATCGCAGATCGAGCAGGCGCGCCGACGCTCTGTCGCGCGTGCGCCCAGGTCGGTGCTCGTGCTGGGCTCTTCGGCAAGCTACGGACTGGCGTCGAGGATAGCGCTGGCGTTCGGCGGAGGGGCCGCGACCTTCGGCGTCTTCTACGATCGCCCCCCCTCGGCGCGTCGTCCCGGCACGGCCGGCTGGTACAACACAGCCACCTTCGAGGCGGCCGCAGCGAGGGCCGGACTCGTCTCCGCATGCTACAACGGCGACGCCTTCTCGCACGACGCCAAGAAGGAGGTGGTCGCCGCCCTGAAGCGCGACTTCCCCCCCGTCGAGTGCGTCGTCAACTCGCTGGCGGCGCCCAGGCGAGTGCACCCCGACACCGGGGAGCGGTTCGCCTCGGTGCTCAAGCCGATCGGGGCCTCCTACCTCACCAAGACGCTGGACACGGCCAAGGGAGAGGTAGCCGGGATCGAGCTCTCGCCCGCCACCGCCGAAGAGGTGGAGGCCACCGTTGCGGTGATGGGCGGCGAGGATTGGCGTCTCTGGATGAAGGCACTCGGCGACGGTGGCGTACTGGCACCGGGTTGCCGCACATTCGCGTACAGCTACATCGGCCCCGAGCTCACCTGGCCGATCTACCGCGACGGCTCGATCGGGCGCGCCAAGGCGGACCTGCGCCGCACGGCGAGGGAGCTGGACCGCGAGCTCGCCAAGACCGGGGGAGGCGCCCACATAGCGGTGCTGAAGGCGATCGTGACGCAGGCGAGCGCCGCGATTCCGGTGGTTCCGCTCTACATCTCGATCCTCTACCGGGTCATGAAGGACGCCGGAGACCACGAGGGCGCCATCGAGCAGTCGCTGCGCCTCTACGCCGACATGGTCTACGGAGGGTGCGGCGTGCAGGCGGACGAGGAACACCTGGTTCGCCTGGACGACCTCGAGATGAAGAGCGGGACGCAGGCCGAGGTGCTCCGCGTCTGGGGGTCGGTCGCGAGCGGCAATCTGCGCTCCGTCACCGACTTCGACGGCTACCGGAAGGCCTTCCTGCAGCTCTTCGGCTTCGAGGTGCCCGGCGTGGACTACGACGCCGACGTCGACCCGGTGGTGGAGATCCCCACCCTCGTCTCCTAGCGAGCAAGGCGTGGACAGACTCGCGCGAGCACCCAGAGCGGCGGCACTCGAATGCCATGGGGTGTTTGTTCACGGGCTGTTGGCGACGCTACCCGCGAGGCCGTGGCCCGAGCTGTAGTCCCCACGGCCCGGCAGCTCGAGGAGCTCGCCTCCCGTGACCCGGTTCTCGGAGACGCAATGCGGCGGGTGGCACCCTTTCCGGGCTTTCCTCGGGGGCCCCTGGCGCGGGGCTCCCACTTCCAGGCGATCGCGCGCTCGATCGTCTATCAGCAGCTGGCCGGGAGCGCTGCCAAGGCGATCTTCGAGCGGGTCTGTGCGCTCACCCCCGGTCCCGCCTTTCCCAGGGCGCTGGAGTGCCTGGCGCTGCCCGAGGAGCGTCTTCGCAGCGCCGGGCTGTCGGCCGCAAAGGCTCGGAGCATCAGGGAGCTGGCTGCAGCGTCCGACTCGGGATCGGTGCAGCTCCGCTCCGTCTCTCGCCGCTCGGACGCGGAAGTCGTGCAGATGCTCACCACCGTGCGGGGGATCGGCGAGTGGACGGCACAGATGTTCCTCATCTTCCGCCTCGGTCGGCTCGACGTCATGCCGACGGGCGACCTGGGCATCCGCGAGGGCGTCAGACGCCTGGACGGGCTCGAGGAACGGCCCTCCGCGAAGGAGGTCGCTCGAAGGGCCGAGCTATGGCAGCCGCTACGCTCGGTGGCCGCATGGATACTCTACCGGCTGTGCGACTGACAGGTGGCGGGTATGGGCACTGTAAACCACGGATTACATATTGTAAATCAAACATTACACTTTGGGCAGGCTACCGAAGCGGTCCAGTGGGGACGCAGCGCCGCTCCTGCCGTGGGAGGGGGGGAGTGAGCGTGCCCGCCCCGGTGAGGGTGCCGACAAGGGTGCCGATGATCGACCTGGAGGCCCAGTACAGGTCGATTGGATCCGAGATCGAGGCCGCCGTCGCCCCCGTCGTCACCTCGCAGCGCTTCGTCCTGGGGCCCGTGGTCGAGGCGTGCGAGGCGTCGGTCGCCGCGTACACTGGCTGCCACTTCGGGATCGGCGTCTCTTCGGGGACAGACGCACTGCTCGTGGCACTCATGGCCGAGGGGATCGGAGCTGGCGACGAGGTCATCACCACGTCCTTCTCCTTCTTCGCGACTGCGGGTGCAATCGTCCGCCTAGGCGCCACGCCCGTATTCGCCGACATCGACGCCACGACGTTCAACATCGACGCAGACGCGGTCGAGCGGCTGGTCACCGGGAGGACCCGCGCCATTGTTCCGGTTCACCTCTACGGGCAGATGGCCGATATGCTCGCAATCTTGGAGACGGCTCGCCGACACGACCTGGTCGTCGTCGAGGATGCGGCGCAGGCGCTTGGGGGATCGCGCGACGGCGCACGCGCCGGATCGGTCGGGGACTATGGCTGCTTTTCCTTCTATCCGACGAAGAACCTCGGAGGGTTCGGCGACGGCGGGATGGTCGTCACCGGCGACCAAGGTCGCGCAGGTAGGGTCAGGGAGCTCAGAGCGCACGGCGAGGGGGCGGGGTACATCCATAGGGTGGTGGGGGGGAACTTCCGCCTCGACGCCCTGCAAGCCGCTGTCGTCAACGCCAAGCTGCCCCACCTGGACGACTGGAACCGAGCCCGCCGACGCAACGCCAGCCTGTACAACGAGCTCCTGGGAGACTTCGCCTACAGGCACCCCGATCTCCTCGAGCTCCCGGCCAGCCGAGCCGAGCGGCACACCTTCCACCAGTACGTGGCGAAGGTCGCCCGTCGCGACGAGGTTCGAGCCGAACTCGCCCAGGCCGGAGTCGAAACGGGGGTCTACTACCCGCTACCGCTCCACCTGCAGGAGTGCTTTCGGAGTTTGGGGCACAAAAAGGGAGACTTCCCGGCGGCCGAGCGTGCAGCCGAGTGCGTTCTCGCGCTCCCCGTCCACCCTGAGCTGAGCCACGAGCAGGTCGTCCATGTGGCCGACACCCTCCTCGGCGTACTGTCGCGACAAGCCCGCACCCGGTAGTTTGGCCGTTGCCGGGTGCCACCAACGGAGGGCTACGATGAAGAGCAAGCGGGGAAAGGAGCTGATCGTCGTGGGCGACCGCGTCCTGATCGAACCCGAGGAGGGCGAGGAACGCACTTCGGTCGGGCTGTACCTGCTGGCATCCGCCGTGGAGAAGCAGTCGGTGCAGGGCGGCAGGGTCCTGGCCACCGGGCCCGGAACCCCGATCGGAGCTCCTACCGAGCTCGACGAAGAGCCTTGGAAGATCGGGTCTGGCGAGGCGCGCTACCTGCCCGTGCAGGCGCGCGTCGGAGACTTTGCGATCTTCTTCCGCAAGGCCGCCGTGGAGATCGCCTTCGAGGAGATCGAGTACCTGGTCGTGCCGCAGGCGGCGATTTTGGCCCTGGTACGGGGGGAGGAGGCAGGGTCGGTCGAGACGACCTTCTGACCGGAAAGGCGGCAGCTCCGCTGGCCGATGTGCACTGGCGGAATTTTGTCCACGGGCTGCTAGGATTTAGCTTGGTTGGCCGCGGGACGTGGCGCAGTCCGGTAGCGCACCTGAATGGGGTTCAGGGGGTCGCCGGTTCGAATCCGGCCGTCCCGATTGCAGAGCGGAAGGTCTGAAATGGACTGCGCTGCTAGTAGCGCGGCAACCCTTCGCTGAAGGCTACGGCGACGTCTCCCCGGACGGGGACGATTTCGCCGTCGCTCCAGTTTCTGAGTACGGCCCGCAGCCGGCCGGTGGCGCGGTCGGTCACGAGCGCCATCGGGGGGGTGCCGGAGGGCTCCAGCTGGGCGCTCCCAGCCGGGCCGGAGAGCTCAACCCGGGCGAGAACGCCGTCCACGGCCCTGTCGAATGGAACCGCGAAGAGGAACATGCCGCCGCCGAACTCCGTCGGGCGCGGCGAGAAGCTCAGCGAGAAAAGGCTCCGCCCGCCTTCGCCGAACCCCTCCAGCCGGTAGGGACCCGGCGCGGCGGGCATCGTAGGGGGCAGGTCCGTCACGAACGCCGGGTCCAGGACGACGCCTTCGTCCCCGACCCTGCCCCAGAGCAGGAGCGTGGTGCCGTGGGCGTGGCCGGTCGTGCCGTCGCTAGCTGTCGCGGGAGCAACTAGCGCATCCTCGAGGTGCTCGCGAAAGTCGATCGCTCGCGTGAAGTGGTAGTCGCTGACCCACCTCGGAGCGCAGTACCCCATCACGTCACGGTGGAGGAGCGGGTGCACGAGCCGGCGCGTAGTCGGGTTGTACCCCCAGGCCCCGGTCACTCCGTTCTCGTAGGGGTAGTCCTCGTCGGCATCGCCCGTACCTCCGCACGGCGCATGCTGAAGGGCCATGTTGTGCCCCAGCTCGTGAGTGAGCGTCTCGGCATCGGCGGTCCCGACGGAGGCGGGGAAGCCGATAATGCCGAGTCCGCGCCAGCGACGCGACGGGTCCGGCGCCACGGCGCCGTAGTAGTAGCCCCGCGAACCCTCCCTGGTTCGCAGGAACGCGATCTCGGCCAGGAGCTGCCCCCAACCCTCGACTGTCTCAAGATCGGCGGTAGTGACGATCCCGTCGTGAGGAAGGAGAGTGACCCCCGCTATCGGCAACACCGCGCGAGGGAGGCGGAGCTCCTCGCCGTCGGCGGTCAGCCCCGCGGCCCAGGCGCGGATATCCATCTCAGGAGCGGAATCCGACGCTATCTCCACCGGCACCACCGTCAGCTCGAATGGACCGAGCTTGCGCACGTCGAGCGGCATCCTCCCCGCCGCGGGCACCCTCAACTGACTGCCGGGAGCGTGTGGCACGGCTCCTTCGCGGTCGATCTCGACGACGAACTCCACACCCGGATGCAGAGCCCCGCCCGGAATCGGGACGTTGAAGGACACGTCGAGCCGACCCTCGTCGACTTCGGTCGGAAAGGACTCCGACTGGAGCCCGACGTCGGCCCAGTGCACCAGCTCGTCGCCCACGTAGAAGGAGGCGGTGGCGCGGGGCCGGTAGAAGCTCGGCAGGTCGCCGGTGGCGAAGATCCTCATTAGGGCCGTGCGGCCGGCGATCAGCGGCACATCTCCGTCGATGCTCTGCACGGCCTGCGTCACGGTCACGGCTGGCACGGAGAGTGCGAGCCTCTTCGGGTTCACGCGCAACCGCGTGCGGGCCATAAGACCCGCAAAGGTCGCCCTGACCTCGGTGTCGACGTGCATCCCCGCCTCCACCCGGCCGTCGTCCCATAGGTAGACGGCGCCGGGATCGGGCGTCCTCCACTTCGGGGTGGCCCAGGCGGGAACTCCCGCGAAGGGGACGCCGTGCTGATCAAGCACGTGGACCTTGAAGCGCGCGGTGTCTCCAACCCTCAGGATCGTGTCGTCAGGATGGATGATCAGCTCCGAAGGCACTCGGGCCGCCTCCAGGGCAAAGTCGCCGCACCCCGCCAGCGTGAGAGCTGAGGTTCCGAGTAGGCAGCAGCGGACTACACGGGCTGCTAGCCTCTGCGGTCTCCGTACCCTCAGCGCACGCCTCCGGGAATGCCGCCGCTGACGAGAACGTGGCGACCGATGGGATCACCCGGCAGATCTCCCTCCCAGTCCCGCCGGATCGCCAGTACGTCGCCGGTCCCAGGATCCCTGACTATCGCCATCGTCCCTCCACCCGACGGCCCCAGCTCGGCACGGCCAGCTGGCCCGAAGAGGAGCACCCTCTCGAGCGGTCCGTCGCGCCCAACCTCGTACGGCACATTGAAGAGGAAGTGCGCACCTCCATGGTCCACCGGGTTGGGCGCGAAACTCAGGTCGAATCTGACCTCGCCACCGGGCCCCAGCCCCTGAAGCCGATAGCGACCTGGCCGCTCCGGCAGACTCGGCACCGCATCGACGAGAAAGGCCGGTTCGAGTAGCACCTCCTCCGAGCTAGCGCTTCCCCAGAGCATCAGCGTTGGCTCCCTGGCGGCGGGCGGAGGTGGGGCGCTCTCCTCTTCGAGCCGATGCTCCATCGAGCGGACGAAGTGGTAGTCGCTCACCCAGTCGGGAAGGCAGTACCCCATCAGGTCCCGATAGGTGCTCGGGTCGACGAGCCTACCGCTCGCGAAGTCGTACCCCCAATGGCCGGTCTGGCCATTCGCGTAGGGGTAGCGGGGATCGGGATAGAGCGCCCCCCCGCACGGGGCGTGGTAGAGCGACGTGTTGTGCCCCAGCTCGTGCGCGTAGGTGTCGTGCCTGGGCCGACCGACGCTGACCGGACGACCGATGAAGCCGCGCCCCCCGGAGGGCGACCCCTCAGGGAGTACCACGGCCCCGTAGTAGTACCCGACGCGCCCCTCCATATTCCAGATGGCCTCGATCTCGCGTAGGTACTGGCTCCACCCCGCCGAGGTGGTTAGGTCGGCGTCCGACTCGTAGGTCTCGTGCACAGTCACGGTCATCTCCCCGACCGGAAGCATCGTGCGCGTCATCTGCACCTGCGGACTCTCCGGAGAGATGCCGTCGGTCCAGTCGAAGACGCGCTCGTCCGGGTCCCGCGTGAGGAGGGTGGGCACGAAGGTCTGTTCCAGCACCGGCATCTCGACGATATCCAGGACCATCCTGCCCTCCGCCGGCACGCGCGTCCGGCTCCCGGGCGACTTGGGCACCACGTCCTCCGGATCCAACTCGACCAGGAGCTCGAGCCCGGGCCGAACCAGCCGCCCCGGCACCAGCAGGTTGTGGGAGCGGGTCAGACTGCTCTCGACGACCTCGGGCGAGAGCACCTGGTGCTCAACTTCGAGCACTTCGGCGAGCGCCACCTCGCCGTCGTGGTAGAGGGTGACCCTCACCTTGGGGGGAGGGTAGTAGTTCAACTGGTCGGCGGTCACGAAGACGCGCAGCAGCGCCTGTCGGCCCGCGATGAGCGGAACGTCTGCCTCCCGGTTCTGGATGACCTGGTTCAGGTAGACGACCGGGGCCGAGAGAAGGACGCTTCTGGGGTTGGTTCGAAGTCGCGCCGTCGCACGGCGCCCGGCCACCTCGACATCCACTTCGACGCTCCCGCCCTTCAACGCCTCGAACTCGCCGCTAGGCTGGATCTCGACCATTCCCGCGACGCTCGGCGTCCACTTGGGAGGCGCCCACCCGGGCGGGCCCGGCATCGGGTTGCCGTCCTGGCCGAGGACGACGAGCGACAGCCTGGCCGGATCACCCACCGTTACCAAGGTGTCCGCAGGGGCCAGGATCAGGGAGGCTGGGAGATGCTTGGCCTCGACGGCGAGATCGCACGCCAGAAGGGCGAGCGCCGCGCACGCCGCGGAGCCGCCGCCCACCCCCCTAAGCGAGGGCATCGGCTGCTCCTACGACCCCCCACCTATCCGTAGAGCTATCGCCAGGTCAATCGAATACGCACTGGCGGTGGCGTCGTCCGCCGAGCCACCCCCCCCCTCAGCTGGCTGGGAGGCCGCCATCTGGCGTCGCGTCACGCTGGGGACGAAGAGGAACGAACCCGTGCCCACGCTCAGGCCGACAGCCGTGTGGATTCCAATTCCCATTTCGGGGTCCGGGTGCGTCTCGGGGTCGTTGTCGGCGCCCCTGGTCATCCCGGCGCTCCCGTACATGACTCCGGCCCGAACCCACGGTCTGGCTGGCGCATCGGCCATGCCCGCTGGGCTCCACTCGCCACCGACCACGATGTGGTTGCCGACCAGCTTCAATGCTGGAGCGTCCCCGCTCTGGTGGCAGAAGGTTTCCGGCTGGTTGCAGCCGAAGGAGGTGCGGAGAAACCCACCGTAGGCACCAATGCCGGGCGCGACCTGCCTTCGGAACAAGAGATCGAATGACAGCCTCGGAGCGAAATCGAACCCGGCGGCCGACGTGCTGTGGTTGCCAGCCGTGATCCCCGCGCGCACCTCGACCTGCAGCGCCTCCTGGCTCTGGGCCGCAGCGGGGAGAAGCGCCGCCACCACCCCAAGCACGGCAATCAGCGCCGCCCCGACCGAGCCACGCCGGATTGAATGCACCATCATCTCACGCCTCCTGGTATTCCATCACTGTGGTAGCGCACGCGTCGAGGGGCCTCCCTCCACGCCCGCCGTAGGTCTCCCGCTGGTCGCGTTGAAATCCGCGAGCCCTAAATAGTACCCCATATAGCAGCCCACGGACAAATCCGCCTCGTTCACCGTGGTTCACAGTGCCCGTACCCGTGGCCTCGCTTTTTGTTCCTCCTCGGGCCGGTAGCGCTGCTGCCAGCCCGGCAGCCCGCAGATGCATCGGACCGCTTGGTCGCGCCTTGCCAGCGGCGCGCCCGGCCAGCGCCAGCAGGGCGCTCACGCGGATTGAGACGCAGCTGTGCGGCGCCGGCGTCGGACTCGCACATTCCTGTACCACACCGGATCGCCGTGATCCTGAAGGCCGATGTGCCCGGCCGAACCCACCCCGTAGGCGGGCCAGCCGGCGAACTTGCTGGCGGCCACCGCCGCCCGCCACTCATCGCTTCCCAGCTCGTAGGCGACCACCAGGGCTCCGTTCAGCCAATGCTCGACGAGCGCCCCGTGCACGAGAATCCGGGAGTAGTTCCACTCCCCGACCGGGCGGGTCAGATCCTGGCCGGGGCCGTGCAGGGCGAAGTTGGCACCGGCCGAGGTCTCGGGCGCGCCCCCGTCCGGGTGGCCGCCGTTGTCGAGGATCTGGTACTCGGGGCCCGACCAGTACGGTGCCGACTCCGTCTCCAGGACGCGATAGAAGACGCCGCTGTTGCCGCCCTCGGAGATACGCCACTCGAAGACGAGCTCGAAGTCGGCGAAGCGATCCCTGGAGATCAGCGTCCCCCCCTCGGTTCCGGGGAGGAACGCAATCGTGTCGCCATTTGCGCGCCAGCCGCCGGGTGCGTCGTCGCGTCGGTAGCCCCGCCAAGCGTCCAGGGTGCCGTCGGAGAGGAGCGTCCAGTCGCCGATCCCCCCGGCCTCGTCGGCAGCCACGGTGTCGGCGACGCCGTCAACCGGGTCGTCCGCCCCCCGGTCGATCCTCTGGACCCTGCATGCGCCCGCGCCCGCCAGGATCGCCACGGTCGCAAGTGCCGACAGCGGCCTGGACCCTACGCGACCCATCACTGGCCGTTGTCTCTTCGACCGAGATCGCTGCGAAATGCCTCGTCGAAGGCCGTGGCCGAGGGCCGGAAGTCCAGCCTCCTCACGTACCCGCACGCCTCCGCCGCCCCGTCTTCCCTGTCCATGCCCGCATCCTCCCACTCGACCGAGAGGGGACCCTCGTAGCCTGCCCGGTTGAGCGCCCTGATCACCGCTTCAAAATCGACGCGTCCCCGGCCAGGCGACCGAAAGTCCCAGTAGCGCCGCGCGTCTCCGAACTCCGTGTGACCCCCGAAGACGCCCGCTTCCGCCAACTGGCCCGACCACCAGACGTCCTTAATGTGGACATGGTGGATGCGGTCGGCAAACCTGCGCACGAAATCGGCATAGTCGACGCCCTGGTACGCCAGATGGCTCGGGTCGTAGTTCAGTCCGAAGGCAGGGTGCCCGTCCAGAGATTGCAACGCGCGCTCCGTGGTAACGGTGTCGAAGGCGATTTCGGTGGGGTGCACCTCGAGCGCAAACCGGACCCCTTCGGCCGAAAACGTGTCCAGGATTGGGATCCAGCGTTCGGCGAACTCGGCGAACCCCCGGTCGATCCACTCCTGCGGCACGGGCGGGAAGGAGTACTGGAGGTGCCAGACCGAGCTGCCGGTGAATCCATTCACCACATCCACGCCGAGCTTCGCCGCTGCCCTGGCGGTATCCTGCATCTCGCGCGCTGCGCGTGCCCGCACCCCCTCCGCCTCCCCGTCGCCCCACACGCGCGCCGGAAGGATCTCCTTGTGGCGAGCGTCTACCCGGTCGCACACGGCCTGGCCCACCAAGTGGTTGCTGATCGCGTACACATCGAGGTCGCACATGGCGAGCATCTCCCGGCGTGCACGGCAATACCCGGGTTCGGCGAGCGCGCGGCGCACATCGAAGTGATCGCCCCAGCACGCGAGCTCCAAGCCGTCGTATCCCCACGCCGCCGCCTTCCCGGCCAGCGCCTCCAGCGGGAGATCGGCCCACTGGCCCGTGAAGAGCGTCACCGGGCGGCTCACAGCTCCTCCCCGGCGTCGATCCAGCGCCCTTGCTCGTTCGCCTCCAGAACCCTGGCAATGAACCGCACGCCCCGCAGGCCGTCCGTGTGGTCGGGCACGTCGCAATCCATGGGATCCGGCTTCGTTCCCGCGATCCTGGCGCCGACCACCCGGCCAGCCGAGCGGTAGATGTTCGCGAAGGCCTCGATGAAGCCCTCGGGGTGGCCCGGCGGCAGGCGGCTCGCACGCCGAGCCGCCGCGCACAGGTACGGACGGCCGCGAGTCAGGCGCTGGTTCGGACCGTCCGCCTCCAGGAGGAGAAGCACGTTGGGATCCTCCTGCTTCCACACCACTGCGGCGCGCTCGCCGTAGACCCGGAGCACCAGGCCGTTATCCTCGCCCGCGGCCACCTGGCTGGCGGTGTAGACCCCGCTTGAGCGCCCGGCGAACCGCACGAGAATGGCTGCGTCGTCCTCCATTGCGCGCCCCGGAACCAGAGTGGCGAGCTCCGCAAAGACCGCTTCGATCCTCAGCCCCGTCACGTAGCGGACCAGGTTGTGCACATGCGACCCGATGTCGCCAACGGCCGACGAGGGCCCGGCCTGCGCCGGATCCTGACGCCAGGTGGCCTGCTTGTGGCCCGTCTCCTCGAGCCGGGTCGACAGCCAGCCCTGGGCGTATTCGGCGACCACCCTGCGCACCTCGCCCAACCGCCCGGAGCGCACTAGGTGGCGCGCCTCCTTGACCATCGGGTACCCGGTGTAGTTGTGCGTCAGCGCAAAGGCGAGCCCCGTGCGCCTGACTGTGCGGCACAGCTCCTCCGCACCGGCCACGGTAGTGGTCATGGGTTTGTCGCAGACGACGTGAACGCCCCGGTCCAGGAAGGCTGTCGCGACCGGGTGGTGGAGGTGGTTCGGCGTGACGACGGAAACCGCGTCGATGCGCCTTCCCTCGTCCATAGCGGCTTCCGCCGCCGCCATCTCCGCGAACGATCCGTAGGCCCGGCCGGCATCCAGCCCCAACGCCGCGCCCCACTCCCGGGACCGCTGCGGGCGCGACGAAAACGCCCCTGCAACCAGCTCCCACTCGCCGTCCAGCGCAGCCGCCATCCGGTGCACGGCCCCTATGAGGGCATCCGGACCGCCGCCCACCATGCCGTAGCGCAGCTTCCGGCCGAGATGCGGGTTCACAGTCCTTGCGCAGGCGGATTCAGCAGTCCGTGGATAATCTCGCGCGAGCACCGAGAGGGGCGAAGCGCCCCGCTGGCAAGGCGCGACGAAGGGCCAATAGCCACAGCGCTATTGGTCCGAGGAGCAACGCAGAGCGCAGCGGCCCAGCGGGGATGCTCCGCCGCTCGAATGCGGTGGGAGATTTGTCCACGGGCTGCTAGAAGGGCCGGCGCCGGTCGCGCATGTACAGGATACCGAAGACCAGCGCCAGGACGCCGCACAGCGGCACTAGGTACCGGAAGGAAATGAGGCCCCCGCGATTCTCGGCAGGCCCAAGGGCGGCCTGAGCGCGGCCGACCGCCGGAGAGGTCGAGCCGGACTCGATGACGCTCCTAAGCGCGTTCGCGGTCTCCACCGGGGGCAGTCCTCCGTCCGCCTGGTGGCGCTCCACGACGGCGGTGACGAGACCAAGCGCCACGCGCAGGTCGTCCCCCTCCGTTGCCGGCGTCTGCAACGACTGCGATTCCAGCGCGCCGCGCGCCTCGACCAGTATCGCGAGCACGTCGTCCCCCGCCAGGTCGTCGTGCGCGGCCCGGTCGGCGATGTTGCCCATCAGCGGCGAGGTGACGAGCCCGACCACAGCCATCCCGACCGTCCCCATCAACCCCAGTCCCAGCGCCCCGCTCTTCGAAATCCGCTCGGAGACGAAGCCCAGCATCGTGGGCCAGAAGTAGCAGACGCCCACCGCAAAGACGGTGGCCGCGGCGAAGACGGACGCAGTCGCCCCGCCCAGGCTCAGCCAGAGCAGTCCGGCACCGGAGAGCACCGCCGAGGCCAGTAGAATTCCGGTCGGCGACAGTCGATGCACCACGGGACCGGCCCAGTACCGCATCACGGCCATGATCGCGCTGACGTACACGAGCACCAGAATCCCCGCCATTCCGCTCGCCTCCAGGACGGCGGGCAGCCAACGGTTGGGGCCGAGCTCCACCGATGCCGTCGCCGCCATGCAGAGCAGCATGAGCCACATCAGCGGCGTTTGCAGGGTGGCGCGGAACATCTCGCCGACCGACACGCCGGAACTCACGCCTTCGGTGGCTGGGAATCGCTGGCGCAGCAGGAGTGCGCCGTACGCCACGGTCGGGACCACGATGAGACCGATCTTGACCTGCCATGAGGTGATGCCCGCGCCGTCGAGGAAATAGGCCGCGAGCCCCCCGAGCACGATGCCGCCCGGGAACCAGACGTGAAACTGGTTCAGCTTGACGGTCTTGTTGTCGGGGTAGAGGGCGGCCACCAGTGGGTTGCACGCCGCCTCGACGAGGCCATTGGCCATTGCGATGACTAGCGCGCCCGCGAACAAGGTCTCGAATCCGGTGGCGAAGACGAGGATGGCCGCGCCGCCCAGGTGACCCAGGAAGGCCATCCGCACCAGGAAGCGCATCCCAAGCGTGTCGCAGAGTGGGGCGAAGACGACTTGGGACACCGCGAACCCCCAGAGCGCCGCCCCCCCGATCCAACCCACCTGCGCGTTGTTGAGGACGAATTCGCCCTTCAGGTCGAACATCACCGCGCCGACAGTCGCGAACGCGACCGAGGTCGCGACGAGCGCGACGCAGCTGCCGACGAAGAGTCGACGCGTGCTGACCCCGACCCCGGGACTGGCTGGGTTCACAGCGAGGCTGGCTGTAATGCAGAGATTACATAGTGCAATCTATAGCTTACACTTGCTTGGGTATACCCACGGACTGCCAGGGACACTCGCACTGTAAACCATGGATTACATATTGTAAAGCGTAGATTACAGTATGGACGGGCGAGCAAAGCGGCCCAGCGGAGATGCAGCGCTGCTCGAATGCCGCGGGAGGTTTGTCCACGGGCTGCTAGCGCAGTTCAGTGAAGAAGTACGCATACTGAAGCCTTTCCCGATTGCCATCCTCGTCCTCGGGGCCGATTTCGAGGAAGCCGTTGAAGCGCTCGTTGCCATTGATCTCCACCCGCATCGACATCCAGGCCCCCACCGATGGGTCCGGGAATACCACGGCGTATAGCCTTTGCGCGGAGGTAAACTTGAAGTCGTGGGTGTGGGGCAGGTCGACCAGGACGGTGTCCGCGCGGCGGAGGCGGAACGGCTCCGGGCAGGGGATGCCCGGTTCATCGCAGACAGGACCCGGATCGGGCACCGCGTCGAAATCGGAGGCGACGATGAGCGTCGCCTCGTCGACATCCTGGCTGGAAACGTAGATGGTGGCATCTTCGGGTGGTCCCCCGGGCCGCAGCCAGTCGCACCCCGTGGCCACCAATAGAAGAAGGGCCGCAACGTAGGCGGCGCTAACGGCCCGCGTACACCCCCCCCACCGCCTGCTCGCGGTGACCACAGTGGGTCGGCGTCGGCAATCGTGATTCATGATCGTGCGCCGTGACGATCACCCGGCTCCCAGCGCTTCGGCGATCTTGTCTGCGATTACCACTTCGAGCGTCTCACGGCTTGCGCAAGGCACGGGGAAACTGGCGGTGCTCCGGTTGAGTGCCTCTCCCGTCACCAGCGACTTCACTTCGGTCGTACCTTCGGCAGCTTCCCCTAGCCGGGTCTCGACGGTGAGGGTCACCTGATACGCATTGGCCATGGGGCCGGTGCGGCTTGTCCCGCAATCCAGCCATCGGTTCATCCGAGAACCGGCGATCCGCTGCACCTCGAAGCCGGGATTGGCTACCATCCTCTTGGTGGGGTCGCTGGTCGCCACCGGAATGCCGATCTCCTGGTAGATGCCCGGTAGCACGCCCCAGGCGAGTTCGATGTCGACGGGAACCTCCATGCAGATGTACTCGAAGTCCTGTGTAGTCAGCAGGGTCTGGTAGCCCGGGATGTTGGAGGCACGGGTCTCCACCAGCGGTTCGTCTTCCTCGCCGGGGGGGAGGGGGACGCATTCGGAGGCAGTGGCCCGCACCTGCGGGGTGCCTTCCCCGCCGGTGGGGGCAGAGGCGCATGCGACCGCTACCGCAAGGATGGCGACCCCTGCGGCAGCAGCAGCTGCGCGCCCGGATACGGTCGAAATGGTGGCTCTCTGGGTCATCTCACTCGCTCCTTGCTTCGGTGTCGCCTGCGGTCGGTCGACATGGTCCGTCGACTGCGTTCTCGGTCAGATGCGCCGGAGCGCCGACCTCACCCGCGCCGCGGCAGGGCGACGGCATCGGACTCGAGCACTACCGGCACCCTCCCCGCGAGCCGCCGCCGGACCGCCGCGAGCCAGCCAGCCGCGCGAACCAGCACTAGGTCAATGTACGGAGAATCTTCCATTCCGTCCACGACGCGGACGAAGTGGACGTCGCCGAGCGCCTCCGGCCGTCCCACCTCCCACGCCTGTCCCGCCCATCGGAACGCGATCGCCGTGGCGCTGGCGAAGTCCCTCGGCTTCCACCGCTGCTCGACGTACACCTGGTCCTCGACCGCGTACACGCCGGGCCCCAGACGGTCGCCGTAGCGATAGTAGTGCGGGTCGAAGGCCTCCCCGCGACCGCGGCGAAATTCCTGCTCGGCAGCGTAGTCGACGCGCCCCAGGTCGTCCCGGTCGGCGAGCGACTCGAGGTGGTGGCGAAGCTCGTGGGTTAGGGTCTCCCATGCCTGCTCGCGCCAGTCGAAGCTGCCATCGAGCTCCGAGAGGGCACGAAAGGACCCCCAGTACAGGTGAACGATAGACCGGATCGAGTCCGGACCGCCGTAGCTCGCCGGGAAGCTCTCGGTGGCGCACTCGCCCAGCGTGTAGACATCATGGAAGCTCGGGTGCGCCACCGCCCTGCGATGGACAGTGAGGCCGTCGACTCCTTCGCGGAAGCGGCGGGGGATCCGCTCGAAGAGGCGGTGCGCCAACCGCTCGAACTCGCCAAAGGTCATCGGGCCACCTATCGTAGCGGGCCGGTTGCCGAGCATTCCGTGGACAGGAGACGCAGGTGAAGAACCCGCCCCGGGGGCCGCGCCAGGCCGCGGTGATCTTCGTGCTCGTCACGGTCTTCATCGATGTGCTGGGGATCGGGATAATCATCCCCATTCTGCCCGAGCTGATCAAGGAGTTCGCGGGCGGCAGCACTCCCACCGCCGGGCGCTGGTTCGGCATCCTGGCGTCGACGTACGCCCTGATGCAGTTCCTCTTCGCGCCCCTCCTCGGAGCGCTCTCGGATCGGGTCGGCCGCCGTCCGGTGATCCTCATCTCCCTCTTCGGCCTTGGCGTCGACTACCTGGTCATGGCGTGGGCCCCGTCGCTCGGTTGGCTCTTCGCGGGGCGCCTCGTCGCCGGCGTGATGGGGGCGAGCTTCACCACCGCCAACGCCTACATCGCCGATGTGTCGAGGCCGGAGGACAGGGCGCGCAACTTCGGCCTGGTTGGGATGGCCTTCGGGCTGGGCTTCATCGTCGGCCCGGGGCTTGGGGGGCTGCTGGGGGGGATCGATCTGCGCCTTCCCTTCCTGGTCTCGGCTGGCCTGGCGCTGGTGAACTGGCTCTACGGCTTCTTCGTCCTCCCGGAGTCGCTGCCGCCCGAAGAGCGCGGCCGCTTCAGCTGGCGCAAGGCCAATCCGGTCGGAAGCCTGGCGGTGCTGGCGTCCTACCCGCTCGTCGCCGGACTGACGGCCGCCTTCGTGTTCGTGGTCCTAGCGCAGCGGGGCCTCGAGACCGTCTGGGTCCTCTACACCGGCCACCGCTTCGGCTGGGACGAGCGGATGAACGGCTTCTCGCTGATGCTCGTCGGCGTGATGGCCGCGATCGTCCAGGGTGCCCTGGTACGCCCGATAGTGGGCCGGCTCGGCGAACGTCGCGCAATCCTCGGGGGGCTCGCAATAGCCGTCGTCACCTTCGTGGGGTATGCGCTCGCAACAGCTGGCTGGGTGCTCCTGGTATTCATCGTGTTGGGCTCGATCGGGGGGGTCGCCGGCCCGGCAATCCAGAGCCTCGTAGCCGGTGCGGTTCCGTCGGAGGACCAGGGGAAGGTTCAGGGCGGGATCACCTCGCTGATGAGCCTGACCGGGATACTGGCCCCTCTGATCTTCACCGCCGGGCTCTTCAGCTACTTCACCTCGCCCAGCGCTCCCGTCGAGCTGCCCGGCGCTCCATTCCTCTTCGGGGCCGTCATGTACGCGCTCGCACTCTGGTCGCTCGTCCGACTCTTCAGGCGGATGCCCTCCTAACAGTCCGTGGATAATCTCGCGCGAGCACCGAGAGCGGCGAAGCGCTCCGCTGGCAAGGCGCGACGAAGGGC
>JAPOYJ010000003.1 GCA_026706635.1 Gemmatimonadota bacterium
CCGTGACCCGGTCGTGCAAATCACGCGGGAATCTGCATGATTATGGGAGACAAGCAGCCTACGCGAGGTCCGGCGCGTTCAGAAGTCCGCCAACGTCCGGCGAAGTCGCACGGAATCCCGTGTAGGAATGGGGATGTAAAAAGGGGATGAAGTCTGCATCAACTGACATAAACCATTGCAATATATGCAACTTACGGAATATCCGCAGAATAGCGCTGCTATTGGCCCCTCGTCGCGCCTTGCCAGCCCGGCACCTCGCCGCTCTCGGTGCTCGGGCGGCCTTATCCACGGACTGCTAGCGGACGGCGGCCAGAGGGCGACGAGTCCACCCACCGCGATGACGAGCCCCCCGATCCAGATCCACGGGACCAGCGGCAGGACCTTGACCTCGAAGCTCGCCCGCTCGGTATCGACATCCACCTCGCGGGGGATCACGTAGAGGTCCTCGAGCGCCGAGCTGGAGATCCCCACCTCCGTCGAGCTCTGGTCCATCACCGGGTAGAAGCGCCTCTCCGGCCGCAGAACCCCGATCCGTTCGCCGTCGCGGTAGGCGGTCACCAGCGCCGTCCACCGCCAGTCGTTTTCCTGGACATCCTCGGCCACGCGGGGCCGCGAGTGCGATAGGCTCTCGTACACCAGCCGGTACACGCCGCCCAGCGCCGAGGTCACCGTCATCGCCTCCCCGGGCTCCAGCTCCTGCACCACGCGCCGGTCGAAGGCCGCCCCGGCGATCCCCATGAAGACCACGACCACGCCCGCGTGCACGACGTACCCTCCCCAGCGGCGCCGGTTCCTGCGCACGAGGCCGCCGATGGCCCGGAGCGCGCCCTCTCCGGCGATCAGCGCCCTCGCCCGGGTCCCCTTCCAGAACTCGACGACCACTGTGGCCAGCACGAAGGTGCCGATCGCGAAGGTGGCGAGCGCCATCCCGTGCCTGACCCCCATCAGGAGCAGGACGCCGAGGGCGACGACGCCTGCGAGGAGCGGAAGGGCGAAGTTCCGCTTCAGATTCCTGGCCGACGCCTTCCGCCATGCGATGATCGGCCCGACGCCCATGAGCGCCAGCAGGAGGAGTCCTACGGGGATGTTCACCCGGTTGAAGTACGGCGGCCCCACATTGCGCGTCTCGCCGAGCAGCCCCTCGGTGATGAGCGGAAAGAGGGTGCCCCAGGCGACCGCGAAGGTGATGCCCACGAGGAGCAGGTTGTTGAAGAGGAAGGCCGACTCGCGCGAGAGGAAGGACCGGATCTGGTTTTCGGGCCGGAGCGAGGGGAGGCGGTGGACGATGAGGAGCGCCGCCAGGATCGCCATCGCGCACATGAAGCCCAGGAAGATGTAGGCGATCCGGAGATTCTCCGCGAAGCTGTGCACCGACTCGATCAGCCCGGAGCGGGTCAGGAAGGTGGCGAAGATCGTCAGCAGGAAGGTGACCGTGACCAGCACCATGTTCCACACCTTGAGCATGCCCCGATGCTCCTGGATCTGGATCGAGTGCAGGAAGGCCGTAGCGGTCAGCCAGGGGAGGAGCGAGGCGTTCTCGACAGGATCCCAGAACCAGTAGCCGCCCCACCCCAGCTCCTCGTATGCCCAGCGCATGCCGAAGATGATCCCCAGCGTCAGGAAGAACCAGCTGAGCAGGATCCAGCGCCTGGTGACGGCGATCCAGCGCGAGTCGAGGCGACCGGTCAGGAGGGCCGAGACCGCGAAGGCGAAGGGGACGGCGAAGGCGGTGAATCCCAGGTAGAGCGTCGGGGGGTGGATCGTCATCCAGTAGTTCTGCAGCTGCGGATTCAGACCCAGGCCGTTGATGCGGGTGAAGCCCAGCCGCTCGAAGGGATTGACGTCGGCGAAGAGGAGGACTACGAGGAGGAACGCAAGGATCCCGAGGAGCGTCCCACTCACGTAGGGCATGAACTCGCGGTTTCGCAGGCGGTTGCGGAATACGGCGATCGAGGAGAAGACCGAGAGGAGGAGCGTCCAGAAGACCAGCGACCCGCGCTGCCCGGCCCAGAGTCCCGCGAACTTGAAGTACGGGTCCAGCTCCCGGTTGGAGTAGCTGACCACGTAGAGGTACTCGTACCGGTCGCCGAGGAAGGCGGCGATGATCCCGGCCGACACCAGGATCAGGAGCGCGGTGACGACGTGTACGCTCCGCTCGCCGCTCGCCACCAGTTGTCCCCTCCCGAGCCTCCCGCCCGCAAAGGAGGCGACAGCGCCCCAGAGGGCTATGGGGAGGGCGATCCAGAGGGCGGCTTCGCCCAGGGCGGTCACGCCGCCAGCAGTCCGTGGATTGAGCCGTCCGAGCACGGGGAGCGGCGAGGTGCCAGCGATCCGTGGCCGGGCCCGGACGAGCACCAGGACCGGCGAAGCGCCCCGCTGGCAGGGCGGATCCTACCCACGGGCCGCTAGCAGCCCGTGGACAAACCTCCCACGGCATTCGAGGCGCGCTGCATCTCCGCTGGGCCGCTTGGTTCGCCTATCCATACTGTAATGTATACTTTACAATGTGTAATCCATGGTTTACAATCCTGTATCGCTGGCTTCGCTCTGTGTTGCTCCTCGGCCCGGTAGCGCTGCTACCAAGCCTTCGTAGCGCCTTGCCAGCGGAGCGCTTCGCGCCTCTCGGTGCTCGCGCGAGATTATCCACGGACTGCTAGATCCTCCTTGGCCGCCTCGAAGCGGCTTCCGCACTTGGTCAGAACGGTGTGGGCGCGAAAGACGCCATCAACGCCGAAGGCACCCTCGACGACGACCTCGGCCTCGTCGTTGAAGGTGTCCGGCAGCACATCGGAGTAGCGCACAACGAAGGTCGCGCCGGTGTCCTCCAGGTCGCGGACGACGAAGGTGTGCTCGCCGCCCAGCTCGCCATCGCGCTCCCACGAGCCGTCCACCACCCTGCCGCTCACCTTCACCCCCACATCGTGGAAGGTCGGGTCGGCCTCGACCCTGGCGAGGAGCTCGACCGGGGTGAGGTAGTAGACCATGCTGTCGGTGATCCCGGTCCACATCAGGTACGTCACCACCGCCGCCACCCCCGCCAGCCCCACGAGAAAGCCTCGGTTCTTCACTGTCGATCTGGCTCCAGTAGCCGTTCAGTCCATCGGCGCGCCACGCGTCTCTACGGGAGGACAGTTCCGCCCGCAGGCTTCCGCCGCCTCGCGAGAGCAGAGAAGCCGACGCGCCGGGTAGGAGGGCCGCACGGGCCGACATGGCCTCCCCGAAATCTAGCAGCCAGTGGACAAACCTCCACGGCAGGAGCAGCGCTGAATCTCCGCTGAACCGCTTCGCTCGCTTGTCCATACTGTAATCTATACTTTACAATATGTAATCCATGGTTTACGATTCCATCGCGTGTGGCTTCTTTCCGCATGCGCTGGCACCGTCGCCTCAGGTTAGGACGCTCTTCACCGCCCGCTCCCAGCCGGCGACGAGACGGGCGCGTTCCTCGGCGCCCATCGTCGGCTCGAAGCGCCGTCCCGCGCCAAAGGCGGCGGCGAAGTCGGCAGGAGCGCTCCAGACCCCCGCACTCAGCCCCGCAAGCCCAGCCGCTCCCAAGGCAGTCGTCTCGACCATCGCGGGGCGTACCACCGGTAGATCCAGAATCCCGGCCAGGAAGCCCATCAGCCAGTCGTTCAGCGCCGCCCCGCCGTCCACGCGCAGCGCCTTGGGCGCATGGCCCGCGTCCATCTGCATCGCGCCCAGGAGCTCGCGGGTGCCGTAGGCCATCGCCTCGAGGGCGGCCCGCGCCAGATGCGCCCGCGTGGTGCCGCGAGTCAGCCCGACTATCGACGCCCGCGCCTCCGGCCGCCAGTGCGGAGCCCCCAGCCCCGTGAATGCGGGCACCATGTACACCCCGTCGTTCGCCTCCAGCGACCGGGCCAAAGTCTCGCTATCGGCCGCGTGCCCCAGGACGCCGAGACCATCGCGCAGCCACTGGATCGCCGCCCCGGCCGCGAAGATCGACCCTTCCAGCGCGTAGGCGCGGACTCCGTTGGCGTCGCACGCGACGGTCGCGAGCAGACCGTGCTCCGAGAAGGCCCGCCGCCGACCGGTGTGCAGGAGGAGGAAGGCACCGGTCCCGTAGGTGCACTTCCCCGCGCCCGCCTCCCAGCACCTCTGCCCGTAGAGCGCCGCCTGCTGATCGCCCACCGCGGCGCCTATGGGGAGCTCGACCCCGAGGGCATCTCCCACCGCGACCCCGAAGTCGCCGCGACTCGGCCTGACTTCGGGGAGCACCTGGGCGGGCACCCCCATGAGCGAGAGCAGCTCGGGACTCCACTCGCCCGACTCCAGGTCGTAGAGGAGGGTGCGCGACGCGTTCGTGTGATCGGTGGCGTGCACCGCACCGGCGGTCAGCTTCGCCACCAGCCAGGAGTCGATCGTCCCAACCGCCAACTCGCCCCTCTCGGCGCGCCCCGCCAGCTCCCGGTCGCGCTCAAGGAGCCACCGGAGCTTGGTGCCCGGAAAGTACGGGTCCAGCACCAGGCCGGTGCGTCGACGAACCATCTTCTCGTGCCCGGCGCGCTTCAGCTCGCGGCAGATCGCCTCGCTACGGCGGTCCTGCCAGACGACCGCCCGGCGAAGGGGCGTCAGCGTCTCGGGGTCCCAGAGGACGACCGTCTCGCGCTGATTCGCGATGCCGATGGCCGCGACCTCGGCACGGGCCGCGGCGAGCGCCTCGCGCGCCACCCGCCGCGTGGTCCGCCATATCTCGTCGGCGTCGTGCTCCACCCAGCCGGGGCGCGGGAAGTGCTGCGCGAACTCCGAGTACGCCCTCGCGAGGACACGTCCGTCGGCCGAGACGACGAGCGCTGTGGACCCGGTGGTGCCCTGGTCGAGAGCCAGCACCGCGCCGCCGTTCACGGAGTCCCCCCAGCTGACGGCCCAAGTCGAGCGATCGAGCCGATGCGGTACTCCAACCCCACCTCCGGGAGGATCTCGACGAAGGCGGCGACCGAGAGTCCCACGACCGCGAAGTAGTCGCCTTCCACCTGCTCGACGAAGATCGCGCCGACCCCCTGGATCCCGTACCCGCCGGCCTTGTCGAGCGACTCGCCGGTCGCCACGTACGCCTCGATGGAGACCGTGTCGAGCTGCCGCATCGTCACGTAGGCGACCGCCACCCGCGACGCGGTGACTCCCCCAGCCACCGCCGCCACCCCGGAGAGCACCCGGTGCCTCGTGCCGGAGAGCGAGGAGAGCATCCGCAGTGCCTCCTTCGGCCCCGACGGCTTCTCCAGCACCCTCCCTCCGCAGACGACCACCGTGTCGCCCCCGACGACCAGCGCATCGGGACGGCTTCGCGCCACATGCAGGGCCTTTTCGCGGGCAAGCCGGTCCACGTACTCCTCCGGTGTCTCCCCCTCCAGCTGGAGCTCCCTGATATTGGCCGGGATCCTCTCGAACTCGATACCCAGCATCGCCAGGAGCTTCGCCCGCCTCGGCGAGGCCGACGCCAGGACGACCGCCACCGCACCCTCACCGCCTCGGGGTGTCACCTAGCAGCCCGTGGAATTGTAAACCATGGATTACATAATGTAAAGCACACATTACAGTGTGAGCGGACGAGCGAAGCGGTCCGGCCGGATGCAGAGCCGCCTCCTGCCGTGGGAGGTCTGTCCACTGGCGGCTTGGGGCTCTCTCCCGCGCTTCGGTCACTCCACCGTCACCGATTTGGCGAGGTTTCGCGGCTGGTCCACATCGCAGCCTCGCAGCACTGCCACATGGTAGGCGAGAAGCTGGAGCGGGACGGTCGCCAGCACCGGCATCAGCGCCGGAATCGTCGACGGAATCACGATGCGCTCGTCGGCCTGGATCGTCCCGCCGTCGTCCTCCTCGCTGACCACTGCGATCACCCGCCCTCGGCGGGCCCGCACCTCCTCGATGTTCGAGACCGTCTTGGCGTACACGGCGTCGCGCGGCGCCAGGACCACCACAGGCATGTTCTCGTCGATCAGCGCGATCGGACCGTGTTTCATCTCGGCGGCAGGGTATCCCTCTGCGTGGATGTAACTTACCTCTTTCATCTTCAGAGCGCCCTCGAGGGCTACCGGGAACTGATAGCCTCGACCCAGATAGAGGAAGTTGGGCGCGTCCCTGTACGCCTCGGTCATCTCCCGCACCGCATCGTCCACCGCGAGAGCCGTCTCCACCTGGTCGGGCAGACGCCGGAGCGCGCCTACCATCTCGCGGCCCTCGACGATCGACATCGACCGCCGACGCGCCATGAAGAGCGTGAAGAGAGCCAGCGCAACCACCTGCGACGAGAACGACTTGGTCGAGGCCACCCCGATCTCCGGTCCCGCGTGCAGGTAGACGCCGAAGTCGACCTCCGCCGCGATGCTCGAGCCGACGACGTTGACGATCCCCATCGTGCGGCACCCGCGGCGCCTGGCCTCCCGGAGGGCAGCCAGGGTGTCGGCCGTCTCGCCCGACTGGCTGATGCCCAGGACCAGCGTCCTGGGCGAGAGCACGGCGTTCCTGTACCTGAACTCGGAGGCGTACTCGACGGTGACCGGCACCCTCGCTAGCTCCTCGAGCATGTAGGCGCCGATGAGCCCGGCGTGCCAGCTCGTCCCGCAGGCGGTGATGACGATGCGGTCGGTCTCGAGCAGCTCCGCCTCGGCCCGGGCAATGCCGCCCAGCCGCGCGCTCCCATCCTCCTCCAGGAGCCGTCCGCGCAGCACGTCCCGAAGCGAGGAGGGCTGCTCCCGGATCTCCTTGTACATGTAGTGGTCGTAGCCGCCCTTGCCGACAGACTCCGGGCTCCAGTCGACGATCTGGGCACCCCGCCAGACGGAGCGGCGGGAGGGATCGAATGTACGGTAGCCCTCCGCGCTCAGAACCGCCGAGTCGCCGTCGCGGAGCCGGACCACCCGCTGCGTGTGCGCAACCACGGCGGCCGCGTCGGAGGCCACGAAGTACTCGTCCCGGTCGCCGATCCCAAGGAGGACGGGGCTGCCATTTCGGGCCACGACGATCTTCCCCGGATCCCGCGAGCTTACCACGGCGATTCCGTAGGTGCCCTCCACCTGCGCGAGCGCGGTGGCCACCGCGTCCTCCAGCTGGTCGCAGTCCCTGAAGGCCAGGTCGACCAGGTGTACCAGCACCTCGGTGTCGGTCTCGCTCCGGAAGTCGAAGCCGAGGTCGCGCAGCTTCGGGCGCTGGCGGGCCGCGCTCTCGATGATGCCGTTGTGGATGAGGGCGATGTCGAGGTCGCTCGAGAGCTGCGGGTGCGCATTGGCGGTGGTGGGGGCCCCGTGGGTCGCCCATCGGGTGTGCGCGATTCCGCATCTTCCAGGGGGCGGACTACCGTTCAGGGCACCCTCCAGCTCGCCGATCTTCCCCGGCCGCTTCTCGACGGCAAGTTTCCCGTCGGGCGCGAGCATCGCGATCCCGGCCGAGTCGTACCCTCGGTACTCGAGCCTGCGGAGGCCCTCCATGAGGATGTTGCCCGCCTCGCGGGGCCCCACGTACCCGATTATCCCGCACACTTCAGATGCCCACCCGTCGTTCAACCACACCGCGGGCCTTGGCTGCCAGCACCTTGGCCGCCTCTGCCGTGGGCGCCTCGGCGATCAGCCGGACCACCGGCTCGGTCCCGGAGGGACGGAGGTGCAGCCAGCTCGCCCGCTCCGGCCAGTCGAGGCGGAGGCCGTCGCCGTTATCGGCGGTCGCGCCGGGCAGATCGGCCGCCAGCGCCTCGTAGGCCTCGGCGAGCCGTTCGCGAGGGAAGGGCAGCTTCTCCTTCACGATTGCGTACCTCGGGAGCTCGGCCACCAGCTCCGAGAGCGCCGCACCGGGCGAGTCAGCCAGGCGCTGGAGTATCAGCGCCACCCCGACGACCGCATCGCGGGTGTGGTGCAGCTCCGGAACTATCACGCCGCCATTGCCCTCCCCGCCCACAACTGCATCGACTTTCTGCATCGCAAGCACCACGTTGATCTCGCCCACCGGCGCACGGTGCACGGTGCATCCGTGTCGGGCGGCCGCATCTTCGACGACACGACTCGTCGAGAGGTTGGTCGCCACCGGTCCCCGCCGCCGCGACAGCACCGTATCGACCGCGAGCGCCAGCGTCAGGTCCTCGCCCAGCGGGCACCCCATCTCGTCCACGAGCGAGAGGCGGTCGGCGTCCGGATCCACCGCGAAGCCGACGGAGGCGCCGCTCTCGACTACCAGGCGCCCCAGGTCGTCCAGATTGCCGGCCGTGGGCTCCGGGTCGCGGGGGAAGCGACCGTGCGGCTCCAGCCCGATGCCGTGCACCCTGCAACCAAGCCGCTCCAGGAGGGTGGGGACTATCACCCCCCCGGCACCGTTCACGCAGTCGAGCCCGACGACGAACCGTCTGGCGCGGATCTGGCCGGCGTCCAGGAATGGCAGATCAAGGACCCGATCCAGGTGTCGCTGGATACGCGAATCGTCTCGTTCGACTGCTTCTATCTCATTCCATGAAGCACGCCTAGGAGAATCCGCTTCAAGTGTTGCCAGATAGCTCTGCATCCGATCCGGAGAAAGAAAGGTCCCGCCCCGAACCGCGAGCTTGAGCGCATTCCACTCGGCCCCGTTGTGGCTCGCCGTCACCCCGATGCCGCCATCCGCCGCCAGCTCCCCCACCGCCAGCATCAGCGTGGGTGTGGGCACGATTCCCAGCTCCGTCACCCGGCAGCCGACCGAGAGCAGCCCTGCCACAACCGCCCGCTCGAGCATCGGCCCCGAGGTGCGGGAGTCCCTCCCCACCACGATGTGCGCACCGTCTCCCTCGCCCCGGAGGAACGCCCCGTACCGAGCCGCCAGCCCCGTCACCAGCTCGGGTGTCACTACATCGCCGACCCTTCCCCGGAAGCCGGAGACGCTGACCATCAGGTCGGGTGGGAGGCGGATGGGCATGGCGAGAGGCGCGCATGCGCGCACGGTGGTGAGGTCGGAAGTGGTGGCGCTGGGCCTTGTCGCAAGCTAGCAGTATCCGTGCCGTCAAGGGGGTGTGTCGGATCCCGCCACGAAGCCACTCCAGCGAAGACACAAGGTTACGGGCCTCCAGCGACCGGGACCGCTGTTGGGCGACGGTCGTCGATCGCTTCCGCCGCCGCCAGCGTTTGGGTAAACCACGGCCTACATGTGCACAGATTAGATCGAGAGGCGAGCGGAGTAGTCGAGGGGCGAAGGACCGGGGGACCAGCCCGGAATTCCGTCTAGCCGATCGAGAAGGAGGGGCCGATGCTGAGGTTCAGAGCCCTGGTCGCTGCGAAGTCCATGTCGTAGCCGCCAATGTCCCTGAGTCCGTGGGTGTAGAGAGCGCCAAGCGATATTCCCCACCTGCCGCCCAGGCCTGCGTTGATCCGGACTCCACCGGCGACACCGAAATCGAGTCGCTCCTCCATGAGGTCGACCAAGGGGTGATTGCCAAACGCATATCCCAGAAAGGCACCCGCCAGCAGGTGGACACCATGATCGGCGAACGTCAGACGCCTGTCCGCCAGCACCGTGACCTCGAGAAAGGGAAGCGTCCTGGACCAGCCCTCACTACAACCGTAAGGTCCCACGGCCACACACCCGTCAGTGTCGTCGTTTGCCTCGTACTGGCCCTTCGTCGACAGTCCGCCCCCCGCCTGAACGCCCCACTTCTCCGAGATCGGGAATCCGGCGACCACTCCGACTGCTCCACCCCACAGAGCCCACGGGGTCTGTCCGTTGAAGGAGTGCGGCGTCTCGTGGTCCGTCAACGTCACGATGTTGGGACCCAGCGTCAGGGCGAGCGAGCCCTGACCCAGCAGGGACGCGCCGGAGGCCGGGAGAAGCAGACCGGCTGCGATCACGATGGACAATCTCATCGGAGCCTCCGTTCGGTGAGACGCTGGCAGCGACGGTCAGTTCACACGGACATTATAGCTCGAATCCACATCTACAGGCAAAATTCCCCTCTCCCCTCGCCTCGGCACCTCATGCCCTAAGCCCCACCCTACGACGCAGTGACTAGCTCCCGGGCCATTCGCGACGGTCGTCCAAGGAGGAACTCAGAGCGAAGCCGGAGATACGAAATTGTAAACCACGAATTACATATTGTAAAGCACACATTACAGTATGTGCAGGCGAGCGAAGCGGTTCAGCGGAGATGCTCCGCTGCTCGAACGCCGTGGGAGGGTTTGTCCACGGGACTGTCCGTCCACTCTCATTCTGGATCCTAAGAGTAGTCCCCGAGTCCGCCGGGCTGCTAGATTCCACCTCCACCGTCGCCCATCCCCACCGCCACGCTCCGGAGACAGGCGCTTGTCCGACCCGACGGACAGCTTCGGCACCCGCTGCGTGCACGCGGGACAGCATCCGGAAGCCGTGACGGGGGCGATCACGCCTCCCGTATTCCAGACCTCCACCTACGTTCAGGATGGCGTGGCGCGCCACCGGGGCTACGAGTACGCTCGCGTTCAGAACCCGACTCGGGAAGCGGCCGAGGCCAACATCGCGGCGCTCGAGGGGGGCAGGCACGCAGTTGCCTTCGCGAGCGGCCTAGCGGCGATCGAGTGCGTCGCCAAGGTGGTGGCCCCCGGTAGCCACATCGTCTGCGAGGAGAACCTCTACGGAGGGACGCTCCGGCTCTTCAACCGCGTTCTCGCCACCCTCGGGATCGAGGTCTCGCCCGTCGATACCCGTGACCTCGGGGCGCTCCGCAGCGCGCTTCGGCCCGGCGTCACCCGGCTCGTCCACATCGAGACCCCCACCAACCCGCTGATGCGCGTATCGGACATCGAGGCCGTCGCCGATGCCGCCCACAGCGCGGGGGCGATCCTGTGCGTCGACAACACCTTCGCATCGCCCTACAACCAGCTGCCGCTCTCGCTCGGCGCGGACGTCGTCGTCCACTCGACCACGAAGTACCTGAACGGTCACTCCGACGTGCTCGGCGGGGCTCTGGTCCTGAACGACGACGCCCTGGCCGAGGAGATCCGCTTCGTGCGCATGTCGACCGGACCGATCCCGGGCCCGATGGACTCGTGGCTGACGATGCGCGGCACCAAGACGCTGCACCTGCGCATGGAGCGCCACAACGAGAACGGGATGGGGGTCGCTCGCTTCATGGAGCGGCAGCGCGCGGTCCAGGCGGTGCACTACCCCGGACTCCCCAGCCATCCCGACCACGCGCTGGCGTCGCGCCAGATGACCGGCTTCTCCGGGATGCTCTCGGTCGAGCTGGACCCGCCCGCCGCGCGCAGGCTGGCGGAGGGCACGAGGCTCTTTCGCCTCGCCGAGAGTCTGGGCGGCGTCGAGTCGATGATCAGCGTTCCGGAGGCGATGACGCACGCGTCGATGCCTGCGGAGGATCGGCTGCGGATGGGGATCACCGACGGCCTCGTCCGCCTCTCGGTCGGGATCGAGGACATCCGCGATCTGGAGGAGGATCTGGAGCAGGCGCTGGCAGGCCGTGGCTGAATGCCGCGGGAGGCATATCCTCGGACTGCCGGGAACCCATGACGAGTAGGCTCACGGTACAGGCCGGGAACCCGGCCAAGGACAGACAATGACCGATCCCGACTACGATTTCGAGTACGACTACGGCGAGGGCGACGACAGCGGGAAGGCGGACGACGAGGAGCGCGGCAATGACGATGGCCACGGTCCCACCGGGAGCGGAAGGGCAACCCTCACGGGGATTTCGTCGCGCGCCTGGGAGCACAGCGCCGATCGCGCCGCTCTCGCGGCCCTTCGCAGGCTCCCGAAGTTCGACCAGGTGCTCCGGGCGATCTTCGGCCTCTTCGGCGAGAAGCCCATCCGTCTCGCATTCCAGGCGAACGCCGTGCAGGTGGGCCCCAACCAGTTTCCGCGCATCTGGCAGCTGTACACGGAGGTGTGCGACACCCTCGACGCCCCCGCTCGCTACCCCCTCTTCGTCTCGCAGAGCCCGGTGGTGAACGCGGGGGCGTACGGTATGAAGGAGCCCTTCATCATCCTCAACTCGGGCTCTCTGGAGCTGCTCTCGGACGACCAGGTCGCCTATGTGCTGGGCCACGAGGTCGGCCATGTGATGAGCGACCATGTGCTCTACCGCACGATGACAGCGCTCCTGATTCAACTCGCCGGACTCGGCTTCCCGATCGTGGGGCTCGCGGCCCGCGCCATCCTGGTCGCGCTGCTCGAGTGGAGCCGGAAGAGCGAGCTCTCGGCCGACCGGGCCGGGCTCCTCGCCACCCAGGATCCGGAGGTCGTGATGTCGTCGATGCTGAAGATGGCGGGCGGAGGCGGCGACGAGGAGACCTCGCTCGCGGAGTTCATCCGCCAGGCCGAGGGCTACCGCGAGTCGGGCGACCTTGCCGACCAGGTATTCAAGGTGCTGAACCTGCTGGGCCAGACGCACCCCTTCTGGGTGCTCCGCCTCTCCGAGATTCGCGCGTGGATCGAGAGCGGCGAGTACGATCGCATAGTGCGCGGCGAGTACCAGCGCCGAGGCGACCCGGATCCGGCCTACGGCGACGACCTTGCTGACGCGGCGAACGCCTACAGCTCCGGCGCAAAGGACCTAGTGACCCAGTTGACCGAGGCCGCGCGGCGCGTCGGCGGGAGCTTCATGGATTCGCTGCGGACATGAGACCAGCCCGATGCCCGGCAAGCAGTCCGCCATGCGGATCCTGATCGTCGGGAGCGGCGGCCGGGAGCACGCCCTCCTCTGGAAGCTCCGCCGCGACGCGCCCGAGGCCGCCTTCCACGTCACCCGGCCGAATGGGGGCATGGCCGGGGAGTGCGCTCCGGTCGACATCGACCCCGGCGCCGTGGACAGCCTTGCGACGTGGGCCGCGGCCGAGCGTGTCGACCTCGCCGTGATAGGCCCGGAGGGACCGCTGGCGGCCGGTCTTGCCGACCGCATGGCCGAACGAGGCGTCCCGGTCTTCGGGCCGACGGCGGCGGCGGCGCGGATCGAGTCGAGCAAGGCCTTCGCCAAGGAGCTGATGGCCAGGACGGATGTGCCGACGGCGGCCTGCGAGGTGCATACCGATCCCGACCGGGCGGCGGCCTACATCGAGGCGCATCGTGGCCCCCTGGTGGTGAAGGCCTCGGGGCTGGCCGCCGGAAAGGGGGCGATCGTCTGCGACACCGGGTCGCAGGCGGCCCAGGCGGCCCGCGAGATCCTGGGTGGCGCCTTCGGCGCGGCCGGGCGGCGGATCGTGATCGAGGAGCGGATGGAGGGCGAGGAGCTCTCGGTCTTCTGCATCGCGGACGGCGAGGACTACCTCATGCTCCTCCCCTCGCAGGACCACAAGCGGGTGGGCGAGGGCGACACGGGGCCCAACACCGGCGGGATGGGCGCGTACGCCCCGGTGGGCCTGGCCACGGCGGCGCTTCTCGACGAGGTGGGCGAGCGGATCGTGGCGCCGACGCTTCGGGCTCTGGCCGAGGCGGGCGCTCCATTCCGGGGGCTGCTCTACCCCGGGCTGATGATCACCTCCGAGGGGCCCAAGGTGGTGGAGTTCAACTGCCGCTTCGGCGACCCGGAGACGCAGGCGGTGCTCCCCCTCCTCTCCTCCTCGCTCCTCGACCTGATGATCGCGGCGGCCTCGGGGAACGGGCTTGGCGGGCAGGTGACGACCTTCGCGGAAGCGGCGGTCGTGACGACCGTGCTGGCGGCCTCCGGATACCCCGGCTCGTACCGGAAGGGGGACCCGATCGAGATCCCGCCGCTCGGCGAAGGGGTTCAGATATTCCACGCGGGGAGCGCGACGGGTCCCTCCGGCCTCGTGACCTCGGGCGGGCGGGTTCTCGCGGTCTCGGCCGTCGCGCCCGACTTCGCCAGGGCCAGGCGAGCGAGCGTTGAGGCCGCCGACGCCATCTCGTTCGCCGGAAAGCACTTTCGTAGCGACATCGGGTGGCGCGAGGAGCGCCGCCGCAGAGAGATCAGCGCATAGCCACAACGCACTCAAGGGAGACGGCAGACCATGTTGATCACCACAACACCCAACCTCGAAGGCCACCCCGTGCGCGAGTACCTGGGCGTAGTGACGGGCGAGGCGATAATGGGGGCGAATGTCTTTCGTGACTTCGTCGCAGGGATACGCGACCTCGTCGGCGGTCGCTCGAAGGCGTACGAGAACAGCCTGCGCTCGGCCCGTGAAGACGCGCTGAGGGAGATGTCGCGGGAGGCCGCCTCCCGCGGCGCCGATGCGGTCGTTGGGGTCGACCTGGACTACGAGGTTCTCGGAAGCGCCAACGGCATGCTGATGGTGACGGCGAGCGGCACGGCGGTGTCGCTCGAGTAGGCGGTGCCCGAGCTGCCCGAAGCCGAGACGATTGCGCGTGGACTCGACCTGGTGCTGCCCGGCAGGACGGTTCGGAGCGTCGAGGTACTCCGCCCCGACGTAGTCCGGGGCCCTCCGGACGAATTCGCTGGCACGGTCTCCGGGCGGCGCATTCGCGATGTAGGCCGGCGCGGCAAGAACATCGTGCTCTCTCTCGACCCCCTGCGGGTGGTCGTGAATCTGGGGATGACGGGGCGGGTCCTCACCTCGGCGGGTGCACACCCGGACGCTCGCTCCACACACCCGGCCGTCGTCTTCCACCTGGAGGACGGGGGACGCGCCACCTATGACGATGTGCGCCGCTTCGGGATGCTCTCGGCGCTAGGGCCGAAGGCTTGGCGGCGCTGGACGCGCGCCCTGGGGCCGGAGCCGCTCGGCCGCACCTTCACCGCCGCCCGGCTCGGAGAGATTCTGGCCGCATCGCGGGCGCCCATCCGTTCGCTGCTGCTGGATCAGCGGCGGATCGCGGGCGTGGGGAACATCTACGCCGTGGAGGCGCTCTGGGCGGCTCGCATCGATCCGCGGACCCCCGCCCGGCTGATCGACCCAGTTGCGGTGGCAAGGCTCCACCGGGCGCTCAGGCGTGTGCTTCGGAGCGCAATCGCGGCGGGCGGCACGACTCTCCGCAACTACCGGGACGCGAGCGGCGAGGAGGGCCGTTTCGGCCGTGCGCTGCGGGCGTACGGCCGCGACGGCGAGCCGTGCCTTCGCTGCCGGGCACCGATCGAGCGGATCGTATTCGGCGGGAGGTCGGCATTTCGCTGTCCCCGCTGCCAGCCGGGACTCCCCGCACGGTGACGACCTCGCGCAGCACCACGGCGGGCACCGTCGCAACTCTCCTCGCCGCCAGCGCCTCGCCCGCGGCCCTGGCGCAACCCCCTCTCGGAGCCAGCGCGCCGGGCGAGAGCCTCCCGGTCGTGCGCCACGAGCTCGCCAATGGGATGACCTTTCTGACGCTTCCTCGTCGCCAGGCGCCGATTGTCGCCGTAGTGGTCCGCTTCCCCGTCGGATCGGTGGACGAGCACCTCGGCAACACCGGCATCGCGCACGTCCTGGAGCACATGCTCTTCAAGGGCTCCCGGGAGATCGGGACGGTCGACTTCCGTGCGGAGGCCCCCCTCCTGGCGGCGGCGGACCGGATGCGCGACTCGCTCCTCTGGGAGCTGGCCCTCCCCCGACCGGACACCCTTCGCGTCGAACGCCTCGCAAGCGCGGTCGATCTGCTCGAGGACAGCGCCTGGGCCTTCGCGGTGCCGAACGAGTACAGCCGCATCCTCTCCGCCGCAGGTGCGCGCGGACTCAACGCGACAACCTCCCACGAGGCGACCACATACTACGTCGAGCTGCCCTCCAACCGGCTCGAGCTCTGGTTCCTCCTCGAGTCCGACCGGATGAAGGACCCGGTGCTCCGTGGTCTCGGCGCCGAGCTGGGAGTGGTGCGCGAGGAGCGGCGGCTGCGCCTCGAAACCAGCCCGGGCGGCGTCCTCGAGGCAGCTCTCATGGCAACGGCCTTCCATGCCCACCCCTACGGCGTACCGATCATCGGCCACGCCTCGGATGTGGAGCGGCTCACGCGGCGTCAGCTCGCCGACTACTTCCGCGACTACTACGGCGCGGCGGGCGCAGTGGTGGCGCTGGTGGGCGACGTAGACCCCGAGGCGGTGGCGCGTCTGGCCGAAGAGCACTTTGCGTCGGTCCCCCGGGGCAGGCCGCCTCGGCCGGTGCCAGCCCACGAGCCCAGGCAGCGAGGCGAGCGGCGGATAACCGTCGAGTTCGACGCCGAGCCGAGGCTCACGATCGCGTGGCGGGCCGTGGCGGGCCACCACGAGGACGCACCGGCGCTTGCGATGCTGGCCTCAGTCCTGACGGCGGGGCGTAGCACCCGGCTCTACCGGCGCCTCATCGCCGAGGACCGCTCGGCCATCTTCGTCTCGGCCTCGCTGGGACCGGGATTTGCCTACCCCGGCCTCTTTCGGGTGAGCGCCGTCCCCAGGTCGCCGCACTCCCCCGAGGAGCTCGAGCGCACCATCTACGAGGAGATCGCCAGGCTGCAGGAGGAGGCGCCCGACGTAGCCACTCTGGTCCGCATCGGAAACCAGATCCGTGCCGCGGAGTACCGGCGGCTCTCCTCCAACCTGGAGCTCGCGATGCAGATCGCCGATTCGGAGGGGTCGCTGGGCGACTGGCGCGAGACCTTCCGACTTTCCCGGCACCTCCTCGACGTCACCCCCGAGGATGTGCGGAGGGTGGCGCGGAAGTACCTGGTTCCCGCTGGTCGGACGGTGGCAACGATGGTCAGAGAGGCGCCGTGAGGCCAGCGGTCCCCGCATCGTCGATCCCCGTCCTGCTAGTGGCCGTGGGATCGCTCGCAGCGGCGCTCGTGCCGCTTCGGGCTACGGGCCAGGCCACCCTCCGCGAGCGGATCGCCGAGCTCTCCGCGACCGAGATGGACTTCGCGCCGGTATACCCCAGGTCGGAGAGCGTCGCAGGGGTGCCGGTCTACTTTCTGGAGGACCGCGAGCTGCCGCTGATCACCCTCTACGCGTCCTTCCGAGGTGGTGCAAACAACTTCGGCCGCGAGCACTACGCTGCGCTCGCGGCGCTGCCCGGCCTCCTTCGGAAGGGGGGCACTGCCACTCTCCCGGCGGACTCGGTGGATATCGTCGTCGAGTCGATGGCGCTCGCGATGAGCTTCGGTCGGGGCGGTCGGAGCGCCTCGGCCTCGGTCAACTTCCTCTCCGACCAGCTCGACGCGGCAGTCGAGCTCTGGGGCGAGATGCTACGCGAACCTCGCTTCGACTCGGTGCAGGTGGCCGAGTGGCGCGAGGGCGAGCTCGAGCGGATGCGGAGGCGGCGCGAGGATCTGGGCGTGGTGGCAATCGGCACCTTCAACCGCATCATCTACGGCGACCACCCGATCGGCTGGGAGCTGACCCCTGACGACCTGGCACCCGAGCATCTTGCCAACGATCGCCTGCGCCACGTCCACGCGGCGCTCATCTGCCCGGAGAATCTGACGCTCGGCGTAGTCGGGGACATCGGCTGGGAGCGGGCCTCGGAGGTCCTGGAGGGCCTGCTGGCGGAGTGGGCACCGTGCTCCGGCGAGCTGCTCGAGGCGCCTACCCCCACCCTCAGGCACGATCCCGGCGTCTTCGTGATCCACCGTGAAGTCGCGCAGAGCGTAGTCGTCCTCGGCCACTCCAGCCGCGTCAGACTGGGCAAGACGCGGGAGTACTTCGCCTCCCGCATCGGCAACGCGATCCTCGGTGCCTCCGGCCTCTCCAGCCGCCTCAACACCGAGATCCGGACCCGCGAGGGGCTCGCCTACGACGCCACCTCGATCTGGAACGCCCCGGCCGACAGCGACGGCCTGCTCGGGGGCCTCACGCGGACCAAGCCCGAGACGACGCTCCGGGCCGCGCGCCTGATGCTCGAGGGGCTGGCATCGATGAGCGCGGAGGCCCCGGCGGATCACGAGGTCGAGCGTGCGACCCGCGAGATCGTGAACGGCTTCGTCTTCAACTTCGCGGCCCCGGCGCGCATCGTGACCCGCGCCATTGCCTACGAGACGATGGGCCTCTCGGGGGACTGGCTCCGGCTCTTTGTGCGCGGGGTGCAGGATGTCACGCCCGGCGACGTGCTCGAGGTCTTCCACAGCCAGGTGGACACCGCGCGCATGACCTACCTGCTCCTCGGCGACACCACCCGCTTCGACGGTTCGCCGAGCGAGCTGGGAGCCGTCACGGTGATCGAGCCGCCTCCCTGGTAGCAACGTGGATCGCGGCGATCCCCGCACTTAGCAGCCGCCACTCGATCTGCGCGAATCCCGCACGCCGGAGCAGATCCGCCAGCTCCTCGGCGGGCGGAAAGTCCGCGACCGATTCGGGAAGGTAGTCGTAGGCCCAGGGGTGGCCGGAGACCAGGCGACCGACGAGCGGAAGAACACGGTGGAAGTAGGCGTGGTATAGCCAGCGAACGGGCCGGCTCGGAGGAACGGTGAACTCCAGGACGACCAGGCGTCCGCCGGGACGGAGCACACGTCCGAGCTCCGCAAGTCCGACAGGAAGCCGCGACAGATTGCGGACGCCGAACCCCACCATTGCACCGGCGAAGACGCCATCCGGAAAGGGGAGGCGCTCGGTGTCGGCGCAGAGCGGAGACACGCCCAAACCGTGGAGCTTGCCCTTCCCCCTGGCCAGCATCGGAAGAGCGAAGTCGGCGCCGACGACCCGTCCTCGAAAGCCCCGCCTGCCCGCCAGCTCGACCGCGAGGTCCAGCGTCCCGGCGCAGGCGTCGAGGTAGAGCCCACCCGGATGGCGCTCCCACCCGAGCGCCTCGACCGCCAATCGACGCCACCTTCGATCGATGTTCAGGCTGAGGAGGTGGTTGAGCAGGTCGTAGCGGCCGGCGATCTCTCCGAACAGCGTCCTCACCACGGCCGCCCTCTCCGAATCGTCGGCTGGCGGGGTGAACTTCGAAGGAGTCAAGGGCGAGAGCTCCGCATCGGCAAGAGGACGGGCCGCTGGGGGACGGTCCCCGTATATTGTTGGGGTGCGGTTCCTTCGCGCACCACGCACCCCGGCCCGGCGCCGGGACCCAACAAGAGAAGCTACAGGCAACCGGTGACAGGCACCCCTCCGGACAGCGCACTGGCCCAAGAGGCCGCCGAGGGTCGGGAGTCGGCGTTCAGGGAGCTTCTAGAGCGCTACGAGCGGCCGGTCTTCGCGCTCGTCTACCGGATGGTGAGGGAGCGCGACCTCGCGGAGGACCTGGCGCAGGACGCCTTCATCCGCGCCTTCCGGGGGATCGGCACCTACAAGCCGGAGTACAAGTTCTCGAGCTGGATCTTCAAGATCGCCCACAACGTCACGATCGACCACCTGCGCAGGAGGCGCCTGGACACGATCTCGATGGAGGGATCGCGCTACGCCCGAACCGAAGAGGAGCGGGAGCGCTCGCGGCCGGTCGTGGCCTCCAGCGACGAGAGTCCTGCCGAGCACCTCGAGAACCAGGAGCTGCGCGGCGAGATAGAGGAGGCGATCGGGAATCTGCGCCCGCACTACCGGACGGTGATCCTGCTGCGCCACGTCGAGGGCCGGTCCTACCAGGAGATCGCGGAGATCACCGACCTGCCGCTAGGCACCGTGAAGACGTACATCCACCGGGCCAGGGTGGAGCTGCGGGAGCTGCTGCAGGATGTCTGGGAGGACCGCTAGCGTATGTGTGCGCCCGCTCGGATCTCGTGCCGCTGCGAAACCGTATTATAATCCGACAGGTAGGGGGTGCTGATTTGCCTAGCCTAGGAGAGGAGACCAATCCGATGGCCGAGACCACCGCCAGCCAGGGAGTGGATGCGCGCACCGAGAGCGTCTTCTCCTACCTGGACGGCGAGCTGCGGGGGGACGAGCTGGCCGCCTTCGAGGATCGGGTGGCCCGCGACAGCGCCCTGCAGGCGGAGGTCGAGTCCTACCGCGCTGTCTTCCGGTCGGTCGGGGGCGTCACAGCGCTGACGCCCGGCAGCGGCTTCCGGGACCGGGTGATGCAGTCGCTGGATGCGGGAGAGTCGCGGGGCCGCGTCGTCTGGCTGCCAAGGTGGGTGACTATCGAAGACGAGGCGCCAGGTCGGCCGACGGGCCGGGTAGGGCTTCGCATCGCGCCTTTTGGAGGGGGTATGATTGGATCTCTGATGACGTTCCTCGGCGTCGCCATCGTGAGCATCGTGGTGCTCTGGATCGTGCTCTCGGTGGTGGGTTCGCTGCTCGGGCTGACGATTGGGATAGCTGGCTTTCTCCTCTTCAAGGTGGCGCCGGTAATGCTCCTGGGGTGGATCGTCCTGAAGCTGGCTGCAAGGCTGAAGGCGCGCCGAAATCTCTCGGCGAGCGATCGCCGCTGGCTGGAGCGGGAGTAGGCGCTAGCGCTCGCCGACGCCGGGCTCCGCAAGCTGGTCGAGCGGATCGCCGAGGCCGCACCCATCCCGGCGCCCTAGTTCAGGACCGCCGCGCACTTCTCGATGGCAGCGTCACTCCTCTGCTGGTAGCTGTCAGCAGCCCGGAAAGCTCTCGGGGCTAGGGCCGGAACGCACTTCAATCGACTGGGGGAACCAGAGCTAGTCCGCGGACCACGCGCTCCCCCGCACTATTGGTGGGCATCCCCCAGATGTGGGTCTCCGACGCGTCTTGGATCTGAAATGACGAGGGTACGAGCACCCGGCGCGGCGTGGCCTCATCGTCGCCCCGCCGAATCGAGTACCAGACGGACAGCCCGTCTTCCGTTTCCGGCGTCTGAAGCCATACATCCGCCGCAGAGCTTGCAACGACTCGGGCGACGACCGGCAGGTGGCTCGGCACATGCAACACGCTATCCGCAATGCTCCGTAGCTCTGCCTCGGTGAACACATGCCCGCCGCTCTCGGCGGCCCTCCGCAGAGTGGCCAGGACGTCCTCGATCGCCTCTTCCGCTTCCTCTGCCGACAGCTCCACAGAGGGCAGGTCAAGGCGACGATGCCATGCCGTGTCTCCCGTAGCAAACACCTCGAACACCTCGACCACCCCTGGGGAGCCACTCCTCCGCACGACGCCGACGCTCCCCCTCTCCGGGTCGAACCAAGTCAGATCATGATCGGCAAATGGCTGTCTGATAAGCACTTGGCTAGGATAGCGACTCCCTTCGCCGCGAATTCCCAGCATCCAATCCATGTGCCTGACGTCGAGAGCGAAGATTGTGTCCACCTCTTCCCGCTCCCCGATCACATTCACATTCAACACCGCCTGTTCTTCCAAGGGCTGGTGGAGGAGACGCTTCCAATCGAAGTTGGGCAGCTCCGCCTTGCCGATAAGACCCCCTTGAGGAGTCGGCGTGAAGCGTTCCAACCCTGTCGGCAGCCAAAATGTGTCGGTCGCCATCCCTCCCTGGTAGCGGTAGCCAGCAACTCGTCCGGACGAATACTCGCGCACCCAGAAGCCACCGGAACTCGTCCACACTCCGATCAGCTCCTCGCTTGCCAGTTCAGCTCGCCCGACCGCGCGGACGAGAGTTCCATCGCGCAAAAACACACGAACGCGTCCAGACTGTAGGCCACCGGTTGCCACAATGTGTTCCCCATCCGGGCTGACCCGCACGCGCGCGAATCGCCCGAACCCTTGCGCTCCTTCGTCTGGATTCTCTATCTGGTGGTCAGTCCTAGTGGTCCAGGACCGCGGCCCAGTCCCCTGTAGGTACGTCGTCCAGCGAATCGGTCTCGACTGCCGACGCTGCGTCCTCGACCGGCGACCCCGCGTCGACCGCCGGAACCTCCTCGTCAACCCCGGACAGGATCCGACGACCGACCACGTAGTTGACTCCCAGGTCGTCCATCTCTACGCCCCAGACATGCGTGTCCGTAGCATCGCGCAAGGAAAATCCCCGAGGCAGCAACACGGTGCGTACGTCGGTCGAGTCTCCGCCCCTGCGAACAGCGTACCACAAGACACCCGTATCTGTGGCCTCAACACTGTTGAGCCATACCTCGCCCGAGGCGGTCCCACGGATCTTTACCGTCCCGGGTAGAGGATCGGGTATGTAGAGTGCATCCACGATCTGATCTCTCTTCCCCCCCATTTGGACAAAATGGTCGACCAGGCTCGCAGTCGCCTCCGATGTGGGCGAGACTGAGGGCATCGACATGCGCTGTCGCCACAGCGTGTCCCCATCGGCATTAACCTCCGTCAACGCCACCCTACCGCCTCCTGCAGATCTTTCGACCACCACCACACTCCCCGAGACGGGATCGAAGTACGTCAGGTCGTAGTCGCCAAGCGGTTGACCCGTCTGTATTCCGCCTTCGCCCTTCTCAATGATGAGATACCGATTTCGATAGTCCAGTGTCGCAACGGTATCCATGCTCCATTGGCCGTCGCCTTCCGACAGGCGAAGCAGGGGAAGGGTGGGAATTGGATCGTCGCCAAGGGCCCCCAACATTATTTCGGCGGGAATCCTTGGAATGGCGAGAACGGTACCATCTCCCAACAACACTTCGGGCGCCAAACCGAATCCTCGAAAACTCAGCGACGTTCGCGGAAAACTGACTGTCGATAACAAGTCGCCATCATCGGAAAACAATGTGAATCGCCTAAAGTCCGTTGCCAAAAACCCGTTAGAAAAGCGATGAATGGAGAAACTAACTCTGAATTCGCCGGGTCCTTCGCCGTGTCCAACGATTTCCTTCACCAAAGACCCATCCGGCGTCCATATCGTGACCCTAGCACTGTTGCCCTCGGCAACAACAATGCGGTCGCCGTCTGCAAGGACAAGAACCCGGCTGACCCGAGCGAATCTGGCCTTAGGATCTCCGTCCATGGCTGCGCCAATACGGAACTCCGGAATAGTAGTCTGCGACTGCCGATCCAATGAAGAGAATCGGTCACCCTTGCAGGCAACCAAGGCAGACGTGCAGAACACCACGATTAGCGACTTCGGGGCCTTCATATCGTTCCTCCCGGAGCCCGTATTGGCTGAACCTAGCCAGCTAGTGATTGACTGTTGGAGACATCACGTCACGCGATGGCGACGCGCCCCGCAACGGTGCCGCTGCACTTCTACCCGGAGAGAAGGGCTGCTGGTAGCCGAAATGATTATCCACGGACTGCCAGCTCATCCAATCTCGCGAGGAGGCCCTCCGCAACCTCTGCCAGCGCACGCCCCGCGGCCGACTCCGGCGCGGAGTGCACCGTCGGCTCGCCGGAGTCGCCGGCCTCCCTGACCGCCAGATCGAGCGGAATCCTCCCCAGGAAGGGAACGGAGAGCTCGGCGGCCAGCTCCTCGCCGCCGCCGCGCCCGAAGAGGTCGATCACCTCGTCGGTGCCGGGAAGCTGGAAGCCGCACATGTTCTCGACGACCCCCAGAACCCTCGTGTTGACCCGCTCGAACATCTTGATCCCGCGGCGCACGTCGCCCGTGGCGACCTTCTGGGGGGTGGTGACCATCACCGCCCCGTCGAGCTCTACCGTCTGGACGAGGGAGAGCTGCGCGTCGCCGGTCCCGGGAGGCATGTCCACGACCATCAGGTCCAGGCTTCCCCACTGCACCTGCTCCATGAACTGCTTCAGGATCCCGGCGATGAGCGGGCCGCGCATGATGGCGGGCTGCTCGCGCTCCAGGAGCAACCCCAGGCTCATGATGCGGACGCCGCGAGACACCAGCGGGACGATCATCTCCGAGCCCTTCTCGCCTGCCACCGTTGGACGGCGGGTCTCGCCGAACATCGTCGGGATGTTGGGCCCGTAGATGTCCGCGTCGAGGAGTCCGACCTCCAGGCCGCTCTGGGCCGCGTACGCCGCCAGGTTCGAGGCCACCATCGACTTCCCCACCCCGCCCTTGCCGGAGCTGACTGCCACAATCCGCTTCACCCCGGGGAGGATGCCGGGGCTTGGCGTGGGGGCCGGCACCGATCCGGGACGGAGCCCCGAAGGACGCGTCCGGGTCGCCGCGCCACCTGGGCCAGCAGCGGCGCCGGGGGCCGGGCGAGCCGTGCCGGCCTCTTCCGATCCGGAGGCGCTCTGAGGCAGTTCGACCTTCGCCTTGGCCGTCCTCACCCCAGCCACCGCCTGGGCGGCAGCCCGCGCCTCGCGGACCAGCGCTCCCGGGTCTCCCCTTCTGAGCGAGAAGACGAAGCTGGCCGCCCCCGAATCGTCCACCGACACCTCGCGCACCTGCCCGCCCGCAACCACATCCTGGCCGGTCCTGGGGTTCACCACGCCTGCCAGCGCCCGCTCCACCGCCTGGGCAAGCTCGCCGTTGCTCATGAATCTCTCCGTTAGCTAGCTGCGGGGTCGTAGTCAGCCGTCGGTTGCGCACCTCCGGCTCCATCGTGAGTATCCCTACACTGGCCGAGCGCCGCCTCGCCCAGTCAGCCCGAGTCCCCTTCGCCCGCAGGAGTCAGATGTCTGGAAGTTACCGCGTTCCCGAGGCAGTCAACGAACCCGTACTCTCCTACGCCCCCGGCAGCGCGGAGCGCAGCGAGCTCAAGGATGCTCTGCGCACCATGGCGGATCAGGAGGCCGACATCCCCGTCATCATAGGCGGCGAGGAGATCCGCACCGGAGTCACCAAACCCCTTCTGGCCCCGCACGACCGCCAGCAGCGCCTCGGGGTGTGGCACGCGGCCGACGCCGATCTGGCCCGCCGCGCGATCGCCTCCACGGTGGACGCGCACCGCGAGTGGGCGAGCTGGCCGTGGGAGGACCGCGCGGCCGTCTTCCTCAGGGCGGCCGAGCTCCTTGCGACCTCGTGGCGACCCATCCTCAATGCCGCGACGATGCACGGACAGAGCAAGAACGCCTTCCAGGCCGAGATCGACGCGGCGTGCGAGGCGATCGACTTCCTCCGCTTCGGGGTCCACTTCGCCGAGCGCGTCTTCGCCGATCAGCCGATCTCGGAGAGGGGCGTGTGGAACCGGATGGAGTACCGCCCCCTGGAGGGATTCGTGTACGCCGTCAGCCCCTTCAACTTCACCGCAATCGGGATCAACCTGGCGGCCGCGCCCGCCATGGTCGGGTGCGGGGTCCTCTGGAAGCCGTCGATGCACTCCGTGCTCTCCAGCTACTACGCCTACAGGCTGCTTGAGGCGGCGGGGCTCCCGCCCGGGGTGATCAACTTCGTCCCCGGCGACCCGGTGGAGATCACCGAGGCGGCGATGGACTCCCCCCACTTCGCAGGCCTTCACTTCACCGGCTCGACCGCCGTCTTCAGGTCGCTCTGGCAGCACGCGGCCCGGAACCTTGACCGGTACCGGTCGTACCCGCGGCTCGTCGGCGAGACGGGAGGCAAGGACTTCATCGTCGCGCACCCGAGCGCCGACCGGGCGGCTCTCCGCACCGCGATCGCGAGGGGTGCCTTCGAGTACCAGGGACAGAAGTGCTCGGCGGCGTCGCGCGTCTACGTCGCGGCCTCTGTGTGGGAGGACATTCGCGACGACCTAGTAGATGAGGTCGAATCGCTTAGGATGGGCAACCCCAATGACTTTCGTAACTTCGTGAATGCGGTTATCGACCGTCGCGCCCACGACCGCATCGTCGGCTACATCGACCGGGCGACGGCAAGCGGGGAGGTGGAGATCGTCGCTGGGGGCAGCTACTCCGACGACGAGGGCTACTTCGTCCGCCCGACGATCCTGCTGACGACCGATCCGTCGCACGAGGCGATGTGCGAGGAGATCTTCGGCCCGGTCGTGTCGGTCTACGTCTACCCGGACGGTAGGTGGGAGGAGACGCTCGCACTCGTCGACTCGACATCTCCCTACGCCCTTACCGGTGCGGTCTTCGCGGACGACCGCCGCGCGGTGCGCGAGGCGCTGGGGGGGCTGCGGGGCGCGGCTGGCAACTTCTACGTGAACGACAAGCCGACCGGTGCTGTGGTAGGGCAGCAGCCCTTCGGGGGCTCGCGCGCCTCCGGGACCAACGACAAGGCCGGCTCGGCGCTCAACGTGCTCAGGTGGCTCTCGCCCCGGACGATCAAGGAGAACCTGGCCCCGCCGACCGCCGTGGGCTACCCGTTCATGGAGGCGGAGTAGCGGCCGCGGAGGCCGCAGCCGCGAAGTCGGCCTGCAGGTCGCGGATCTCCTCCAGGCCGACGGAGATTCGCACAAACCCCGGTTCGATCCCCGCCGCCTCCAGCTCCTCGGCGGAGAGGTCGGAGTGCGAAGTGTGGCGCGGCTGGGAGACGAGCGTCTCGACCCCGCCCAGCGAGGGCGCGGCCGCGGCAAGGCGCAGATTGCGACAGAAGCGGTCGGCGGCCTCGGTGCCGCCCTCCAGCACGATGGAGACCATCCCCCCGTACCCGCTCATCATGGAGCTGGCGAGCGCGTGGTCCGGGTGGTCGGGGAGACCGGGGTGGAGGACGCGCCGGACGCCCGGGACGGTGCGGAACCAGCGCGCCAGCGCCAGCGCCGACGCGTTGTGCCGCTCCATGCGCGCCGGCAGCGTTCGCACGCCCCGCTCGAGCAGCCATGCCGTCTGGGGGTCGAGCGAGGCGCCGTAGAGCTTCACCATCTCCGCCACGCCCGCCACTAGCTTGGCGCTCCCGGCCACGACTCCGGCGATCAGGTCGGAGTGGCCGCCCAGATACTTGGTCGCCGAGTGGATGACCGCGTCCACGCCGTGCTCGGCCGCGCGCAGGTTGATCGGGGTGGCGAAGGTCATGTCGGCGGCCAGGATCGCGCCGACGCTCCGGGCCGCGCGGCGCGGCGGACCGAGGTCGAAGAGGCGCAGCGTCGGATTGGTGGGCATCTCGATCAGGACCACCCTAGTGCGCGGCGTCACCGCAGCCGCCCACGCGTGGGCGTCGTGGGGATCGACGAGGGTGGTGGCGATGCCGAGCCGGGGCAGCTCGCGCTTCAGCAGGAGGTGGGTGTCGCCGTAGAGGCTCCGGCTCGCGACGACATGGTCGCCCGTCGAGGCCGCCGAGAGAATCGTCATCGAGATCGCCGCCATCCCGCTGGCAAGAGCCAGGGCGTGCGAAGTGCCCTCGAGTGCCGCGACCTTGGCAGCGACCGAGCGCTGGTTGGGGTTGTTGCCGAGGCATTTGCAAACGGTCGCGCATCCTGCTGTGACCGTGTGACTTACGGAAGACGGCGATCCGGTTACCGCTGTTTGGTTCCCGCCGTTTGGATCATCGAGCGTCAACCTCGCGGCGGCGGCTGTCCAGAGCCGTCCTGAGTTGTACTTCGTCGGCCTGCTGGTAGCAGCGGAGAATGGTCTGTGCCTCCTTCCAGCCGCCGAGATCGCAGAGCACCTTGAGCGGGACGTTCATGAGGTCGGACGCGAACTTCCGCCTCAGCGAGTGCCAGCCGCGACCACGCTTGGGTTCGAGTCCGGCCAGCGTCTGGGCCTTCCTCCACCAGTACCCCACGAGCGTCCGGCCCGCGCACTGCGAGGGATCCCTCGGTGCGGGGAGCACCGGCCCGTCGCCGGACCCGGAGCTCAACGCTCGCGCCTCCTCCAGAGCGGCCAACGCCTCGACCGTCACGGGCGTGGTGTGCTCGTAGCCCGTCTTCTCGTGCTTCGCCCGCCACCGCACCGCTTTGCCCTCGAAGTCGATGTCGCTCCACCGAAGCTGGCGGATGGCACCGATCCGGTGTCCCGTTTCGTGCGCGAGCACGAGGGCGGTGCGGAACTGCCAGCCCACCTCCGTGGACACCCTCAAGAGCGCGCGGTACTCCTCTTCGGTGAGCACGACCCGGGTGGGGTTCTTCTCGATGGGCTTCCTGAGACCCTGGAGCGGATTCCTGTCCAGCATCGGGCGACCCCGCTCGTCCTTCGACCTCGCGGCCCAGTTGAGCACCGCCATCAGGAACGCCAAGTCGTATTGGATCGTCCGGTTCGACACGGGCCTGCCCGAGATACCGATCCTGCCCGCGCGCCGCGCCACGATGAACCGGTCCCAGTCCCGCTGGGAGAGCGTCGCGGCTTCGCGGTCCCGTCCGAAGAACCGGAGGAACATCTCCGTTGAAGACCTGTCGTGTCGCCGGGACCGTTCGCCCTTGGTCGGCGTCACCTCCTCACCGTAGCTGTCAAACAGCGTGCCCAGCGTGAGCGGCTCGGGCTCGGCTTCCGCCTTGCCTCTGGGCTCATGAACCGCGAGCCCTGCGGCGGCCTCGTCGGCCTGCCGCTTCGCGCGAACCCAATCGCGGTGCTTCAGC
>JAPOYJ010000024.1 GCA_026706635.1 Gemmatimonadota bacterium
GAAAACCTGCCATTTTCGACGGCCAGTTCTCTGCAATTTTGCGTGGCCGGTAACAGTTCTTGATCCCGGTGGCGAAGCCTTCCGCGTGACGGCTCCCCAAGGGGCGGTCTTCAGGGCCGTCGACGGAGACAGGGTCTGGGCCACGAGAACCAACGACCTCGACGTGCCGTTCATCGTGCTGTACGAGTTGGCGGGGCCGGGCGAATGCGCCTAACGCAGAGCTAAGCCCCGGGCACGGGAATTCGGCTCTCACTTCTCCAGCGCGTACATCCGCACGTACTCCACCCCCTGCTCGTCGCGCCAGACGCCCAGGACGTAGTCGTCGCCGATTTCGAGGCCGCCGCTGGCCGAGAGGCCACCCCGGCCGGACGGCAGCGCGACCGTGCCCAGCCAGGTGCCGTCCGGCGCGTAGACATCGGGCGGCGGCTTCGCGGCTCCGTAAACCGTGTGGGGCTCTACCCAGAGGTTCCCGGCCGCATCCAGGAGGATCGACTCGAGGACCGGGAGGGTCGAGGCCATGGGGTGCTTGCGCCAGCCCGGCTTGCTCGCTTCCGCCTGCTCCTCCGAGTAGCCGTTGTACACGATGTTCTGGTGAGCCATTTGTTCCACAAAGGCCTCCACATGCTCGCTCGTAACCTCCCGGACGGGCATATCGCGCCGGAGAATCGCCGTGGTGGCCCCGTCGGGAAGCGAAATCGACCGGACGGAGAAGGACTCTGTGTCCACGATCGCGAGCTGCCCGGGCCTGATCGCCCACCGAGGGCCTTTCCCGAATTCGTAGCTGGTATAGGCGATCTGCTCACCGTAGCGCTCGATGTTCCGCTCGGCTCCGGGGACGGACATCAGCTCCCGCACGGTCCCGTCGTCGAGCGAGTAGATCGCGATCCTGACTCCCGGCCACCGAACGTTGCCCACGGGGGCTCCACGGTAGTCGGAGAAGGTCAGGACGAGGTGTCGGTCCGAAGCACCGATGACGCCCCTCGCGGTGAGTCCTGCCCATGGAGATTCGATGCGACTGCTGCGGGCAAACCGGCCATCGGGACCGAACACCTGGACGCGACCCAGGGCAATGTCCCACGTGACCACGGAATCACCAAGTAACCGGAACAGAAACCTGAGCCGTTGATGTTCACCTGGCCCCTCGCCCGGCCCCGCCGCCCGCCAGGCGAACGTGCCCTCCCGGTCGTAGCGGCGCAGCTCGCCGCTCGACCGTTCCCCGAGTACAATGCCGCCATCGCTCAGGCGCACGGCACCCGTCACGCCGTCCAGCAGGTACTCCGCCGGTCCCGACACCTCCCCGATCTCGACCATGGGCTCGTCGCCGATCGTCCATCCCTCACTAGGTCCCCAGAGCGGGGCCAGTGCCGTGGTGATCGAGATGCCGGCGGAATCGGATCGTGCCGTGAGAGACGACTCGGGGGCCGGGTCGCACGCGGCCAGCGCCAGGGGAAGCAATGCGAAGAGGCGGACGCCGATGGCAGGATCGCGGTGCATGATGTCCATTTCATTGGGGGTGGGATCTTGCCTGTCAGTGGTTCCCTAGGCGGAACCGAGGATGAACGAGAGAATATAGGAGGACGAGGTGGCTACCGAACGCGACATCTTCGGAGCGTTGATCACCGCAACACTTCTCGTCGCCTGTTCCGCCGACACCCCCAAGGCCGATCCCACCGACGCCCCGGCGACCGACCGTCCCTGGGCCACCGGCCCGGCCATCCCGCGGCCGAAAGCCTCGTCCTGAGAGTCGAGGGGGCGGTCAGCGTGGCCGGACATCCCTTCGGACGCACTTCCTTCGTCGGCCTGCTGGCGGACGGGCGGATCGCACACGCCAGCTCCGACGCGCTGGAGGTGAGGACCATCGACCTCGCCGGCGATGTCCAGACAGCCTTCTCGTACCCGACCACCGACATGCCGGTCTCCCGCCGCGATCTGGCTGCCGCCGCCGACGGACTGGGCAGAGACCTGGCCCACTTGCTCCGCGACGGCGCGCCCTATTCCTGGCCGTCGCTCACCGGACTCGTTGTGGATGACGAAGGACGCATCTGGATAGGTCTCCGCGGCCCCGACCTGACGAAGTGGGAATGGGCCGCCTTCCTGGTGGACGGGACGCATCAGCTCTCCGTCGAGTTCCCTGCGGGGTTCGAGGTGCACGCGGTTCGGGGGGGCCGCATGGTCGGCGTCGAGCCGGATGAGTTGGATGTCCCGCGGATCCTGGCCTATCGGCTGCCATAGGGTACGAGCGACACGCCTTCCACGAACGGTTCCGCGCCAGATCCACTGCTTGCTGCCGGTGGGCAGCACCCGTAGAATCAGGCCATGCCGGTCCAAGTTCCTGGCGATGGGCCGGTGAAAATGCTGCCGATTCCCGACCACCGTCACCGAGGAAAACCCTACCAGTCATGCTGATCCGCAACGCTCTCAGGAGCACCCTCGCCGCCGCGGCCCTCCTCGCCGCCCCAGCGTGCGGCTCCGACAACGCCGACCGTTCATCCTCCAAGACCGCCGACACGCCCTCCGTGGCGCTCCTCACCTCTGGTCCGGTGAGCGACGCCGGGTGGCACGCCGGCGCCTACGAGGGGCTCCAGCTCATCCGCGACTCGCTCGGCTTCCAGGTGTCGCACCAGCAGACGCGGACCCCGGCCGAGTTCGACGAGGCCTTCATCTCGTACGCCCAGGCTGGGTACGGGCTGATCTTCGGGCACGGCTTCGAGTACCAGGACGCCGCTACCCGCGTCGGCCCCCAGTTCCCCGACGTCACCTTCGTGGTCTCCTCCGGGTCCCGTCCCGGGCCCAACGTCGTGCCGCTCGTCTTCCACCTGAACGAGGCGTCGTACCTGGCTGGGATGGCCGCCGGTGCCGTCACGCAGTCGGGGATCGTCGGGATGGTCGGAGGGGTCGAGATACCCGCGGCCAAGGGGACCTTCATCGCTTTCGAGGCCGGGGTGAAGGCCGTGCGGTCCGACGCGAAGATCCTCGAGACCCACACCGGAGACTGGTACGACGTCTCGGCGGCCAAGGAGGCGACGGCCGCGCAGCTGCGACAGGGGGCGGACATCCTCATCCACAACCTGGACGCCGCGAGCTTCGGCTTCTTCCAGGCCGTGCGCGAGGCCCGGGAGGCGGGGGGCGAAGCGTGGGCGCTCGGGATGAACCTGGACCAGAACGACGTTGCGCCGGATGTGATCGTCGGGAGTGCGATGATCGACCTTCCGACCGTATTCCTGAGCACCGCCGAGGCGTGGAAGGAGGGCAAGCTCCGGGGCGTCGCCCGCTACGCGGGGCTTCGAGCCGGTGTTGTCGACTTTGTCCCGAACCCGGCCCAGGAGGGGGTGATCCCCCCCGATGCGCTCGAGCGCATCGACAGCGCCCGCGAGGCGATCATCGCCGGGACGCTCGAGGTGCCGCGCATCGAGTTCGTCGAAGAAGAGGCCGCGGCCGACGGCTGATCGACCTGCTCGGGGCGAGGGGCCGCCGCACGGTGGGAGCGGGGCCGCCGCGCAGGCCATCGCCGTATGCAAGCGCTACGGACGGGTCCGTGCGCTCGACAACGCCGACTTCGAGGTGTCTCCGGGCGAGATCCACGGTCTGATCGGCGAGAACGGGGCCGGGAAGACCACTCTGGCACGCATCCTGGGCGGCCTCGTCGCCCCCGATTCGGGCAAGGTGCGAATCGGGGGAAGGGCGGTGGAGCTGTCGGGCGCGCGGCAGGCACGGGCTCTCGGCGTCGCGATGGTGCACCAGCACTTCTCGCTCGTCCCCAGCTTCACGGGACTCGAGAATATCTCGCTCCTGGATCCGGGTGCCTGGAACCGGCGCGGAGCTGCCGCCCGCGGCTACCGTGAACGGGTCGAGGCCCGGGCGCGGGAGCTGAGGCTCGCAGTCGAACTCGACCAGCCCGTTGGCGGCCTCGGAGTCGGGGCGCGGCAGCGGATCGAGGTGCTGAAGGCGCTGATGCCCGATCCGCGCGTCCTTCTCCTGGACGAGCCCACCGCAGTGCTCGCCCCCCAGGAGGTGGACGGACTCCTCGCCGTGCTCAGGCGGGTCGCCGACGCCGGTGGCGCGGTGGTGCTGGTGGCCCACAAGCTGGACGAGGTGCTGGCGGTCGCCACCCGCGTGACCGTGCTCCGCCGGGGTCGCCGGGTGCTCACCACGGAGGTAGCTGACACCTCCGCCCCCGAGCTGGCCGAGGCGATGGTGGGGAGCGAGGTGGCCGGATCCGCCTCCTCCTCGCGCCGGCGCGGCGCACCTCGAATGCCGGGGGAGGTTTGTCCACGGGCTGCTAGGCTCGCGGGCGTGCATGCCCGCCGGGACGGCAGGGAGGCGCTTCGGGGCGTCGCCCTCGAGGTCCGTCGGGGCGAGATCGTGGGGATCGCAGGGGTCGACGGCAACGGGCAGCGCACCCTGGCCGCCGTCCTGGCAGGAGTGCAGCGACCGGACGAGGGCGAGGCGGAACTGCCGCCCGAGGTCGGCTGGATCCCCCAGGACCGGACCGAGGAGGGACTCGTGGGTGAATTCACGATCACCGAGAACGTCGCCCTCGCCCTCCACGGCCAGCCCGCGCTCCGGAGCGGGCCGTGGCTGGACTGGCGCGGCGTGGGAGAGGCCGCCCTCGGGGTGATGCGCGAAATGGAGGTGCAGGCCGAGGGGGCGGAGATGGTTGCCAGCGCGCTCTCCGGCGGGAATCAGCAGCGCGTCGTAGTCGGGCGCGAGCTCCTTCGGAGCGGATCGCTCCTCGTCGCCGAATCGCCCACACGCGGCCTCGACGTGAAGGCGACGGCGGCGGTACGCGCCCGCATCCGGGAGCTCGCGGCGAGCGGGGACGAGGCACCCGGGATCGTGCTGATCTCGACCGATCTCGACGAGGTGCTCGAGCTGGCGGATCGCACCCTGGTGCTGGTGCGCGGCCGACTCCTCGAAATCGCGCCGGGCGAACGCACGCACAGGGCGATCGGGCGCGCGATGCTCGGTGCGCAGCGGGTGGGGAACGACTGGTGAGGCGCTCTCCCGAGATCGTCCGCGGGCTGCTGGTGGCCCTCGTCGGGCTCGCGGTCACGGCGGTCGTAGCGGCCGCGCTCCTGGCGCTTGGGGGACACTCTCCCGGCGCGACCTTCGCGGCGCTGATCGCCGGCGCCTTCGGCAGCTGGGACCGATTCGTCTCCTTCACCCTGGTCCGCGCCACCCCCCTCCTCTTCACTGGGCTCGCCGTCGCGCTCGCCTTCCGGGCGCACGTCTGGAACATTGGCGCAGAGGGGCAGCTGTACGCGGGCGCCCTGGCCGGGGTCGCCGTCGCGCTCCTGCTGCCGACCGGTGCGCCCCTGCTCATCCTTCCCATCACCCTGGTGGCGGCCGCCGCGGCGGGTGCGCTCTGGGCGGCGGGACCAGCCGCCATGAGGACCCGCCTCGGCGTAGGCGAGGTGATCACCACGCTGCTCCTCAACTTTGTCGCCCTCTTCCTCGCGCAGTTCCTGGTCCAGGGTCCCCTCCAGGAGCCGCGCGGCATCTTCAACCAGACCGACTCGATTCCCGAAGCCGCGCACCTTCCGGCGCTCCTGCCCGGCACACGCCTGCATGTTGGGTTCGCGCTGGCCGTCGCGGTGGCGCTGGCGCTCTGGCTCTACCTGGCCCGCACTCCGGGCGGACTGCGGCTCCAGACTGTCGGGGCGTCGCCGCGGGCGGCAAGGGTCAGCGGCCGCTTCCGGGCGACACCGGTCGTCTGGGCGGCCTTCCTGACATCGGGGGCGATCGCCGGACTCGCCGGCTGGGTCCAGATCGCGGGCGTCACCCACCGCATGTACGAGGGCCTCTCGCCGGGTTGGGGGTACACCGCGATTGCCGTGGCTCTCCTGGCGCGGCTCAACCCGCTGGCGGTGGTCGTCACCGCGATCGTCTTCGGCGCCCTGAGCGCGGGCGGCGGGGCGATGCAGCGCGACGCGGGGGTGCCCGAGGCGTGGGTTAGGGGAATCGAGGCGCTGGTCATCCTGGCCGTCCTCGCGACCGACCGCTGCTGGCAGCTCCTGGCCGCAAGGGGGAAAGGTGGCTGAGCTCTCCGCCGTGTCGTCGTTCCTCGTCGCCGCGGTGGGGCTCGCCGTGCCGCTCGCCCTCGCCGCACTCGGCGAGACGGTGACCCAGCGGACGGGCGTGATCAACATCGGGCTCGAGGGGTCGGTGATCTGGGGGGCGCTCGGGGGGGCGCTCGGAGCTCTGGCGGCCGGGTCCTACGCCGGACTCGCATGCGGCGTGTCGACCGGCGCGTTGGCCGCGCTCTGCTTCGCGCTCTTCGCCGTCCGCCTCGGCACCAACCAGATCATCACCGGGACGGCCGTGACGATCGGCAGCCTGGGCTTCACGGGGGCCGTCTTCCAGAGCCGCTTCGGCGCCACCGGGATCGCTCTCGAGCTCCCGACCGTCGCCGCGCTGGAGGTGCCTCTGCTCTCGGATATCCCCATCCTGGGACCCGCGCTCTTCAACCAGGCGGCACCGGCCTACGTCGCCTACCTCCTGGCCCCGCTCCTGGCGTGGCTCCTGTTCCGCACCCGCTGGGGGCTCGCGCTCAGAGCCGTGGGGGAGTCGCCCGACGCGGCGTACGCGGCCGGAGTGCCCGTCATCCGGACGCGGCTCCTGGCCACGGTCTTCGGCGGCGCGCTGGCAGGGCTCGCCGGAGCGCACCTGAGCCTCGTGCACACCGGGACCTTCGCAGAGAACATGTCGGCCGGGAAGGGCTTCATCGCGATCGCGGTCGTCGTGCTCGGGCGGTGGAGTCCCTGGGGGGTCGTGGCCGCTGCGCTCTTCTTCGGGGCCGCCGAGGCGCTCCAATTCGCCCTCCAGGCGTGGGACTCGGAGCTGCCGTACCCCCTCTTCCTGGCGCTCCCCTACCTGCTCAGCCTGGCCGCGCTGGTCGGGTGGTTCGGGCGGGCGCGCGCTCCGGGGGGGCTGGGGTCGCAATGGCCGAGGGCCCGCGGGTGATCCTCGCCGCTAGCGCCCGTGGACAGCCTCCCGCGGCAGGAGCAGCGCTGCATCCCGGCTGGCAGGACCCCTTCGCTCTTCTCCCCACACTGTAATGTCTGCTTTACAATATGTAATCCATGGTTTACAAATGACGATGTTGTCTGTGATCTGTCAGGGCACGTCCCTGGGTCCGTCAGGGTGTGCCCCTGCATCCTGCGGGTTGGCGTTCAGGGCGCACTGGCTTACTATATCCTCCCTGTCGGCCACGGCGAGTGGGTCGGCAGCGTCGCCGGGGGCGGCGACTATCGGAAGAGACACTTAGACAACGGCGGGCGAATGTCGCGATCTGTCAACAAGGCCACTCTGATCGGCAATGTCGGGAGCGACCCCGACATCCGGGCCACTGCGTCTGGCGCACGGGTTGCGAAGGTCTCGCTCGCTACCAGCCGCACCTTTCAGGACCGCTCCGGGGCGACGCAGGAGCGCACCGAGTGGCATAGGCTGACGATATGGGGGCGACTCGTGGACGTGGTGGAGCAGTGGGTGAGGAAGGGCGACCGCCTCTACGTGGAGGGCCGTATCGAGTACTCCGAGAGCCAGGACGACCGCGGCAACACGAGGTACTGGACCGACATCAACGTCCGCGAGCTCATGATGCTGGGGTCAGGTGGCGGTGGCCGTCGGGATCAGGGCGCGGAAGCGGGACCCGGCGGGTACGCCCCCTCCCCTGGTCGCCCCGCGGCGCCGATCACCGAGCCCGACGACGACCTGCCCTTCTAGCAGCGGGCAGCCAAGGCAGTGGCCAGCGAAGCCATCGAGATGGAGGGCACCGTGACCGAGGTGCTCCCGAACGCCAACTTCCGTGTCAAGCTGGAGAACGGGCACGAGATCCTCGCCTACCTTTCGGGGAAGATGCGCAAGTTCTACATCCGCGTCCTGGCAGGCGACCGGGTGAAGGTCGAGATGTCCCCCTACGACCTGACCCGGGGAAGGGTGACCTACCGCTACAAGTAGTGCGCCGCCCCCGGCAGTCCGCTACTCCGACTTCCAGAGTCCCATGAGGTAGGGGTCGAACCTCTCCGGATTCTCCAGGTACTCGGCCGCCCACTCGTCGTACTCCGGCAGCTCGAGCCTATCCCTTATCGTGCTGGTGGCGAGCCGGATGGCGTCGTTGTAGGAGGCGGGCCCCAGCTGGTCCTCCTCGCGGGCCCTCGCCTCGGCAAGTGCGAAGGTCTCTTCGGCGGAGAGGGAAAGGAGGGCGTCCGCCACCCGTGCCGAGCAGTAGTCCCGGTACTTTGCCCTGAGTACCGCATCTCCCTCGCGGCTTGCCATGACTCCCCCCCACCTGATTAGATGGCCCTAATATAGGAAGAGACACAGCTGTTTACCAGATCCCTCGAGGTTTGTCCACGGGCTGCTCGCGGTCAGCCCCGACCTGCAGTCAGCCCCCCACACCCGTTTCGACGATATTCCCAAAGCCGATCGGATCGAGACTGGCACCGCCGACGAGCACCCCGTCCACATCGGGAGCGAAGAGGAGCGCGCCGGCATTGGCCGGATTCACGCTCCCCCCGTACAGGACGGGTGCGCCCCCGAGTTCCCCGAGGGCCGAGCGCACCAGCCTGTGCGCCGCCGTCGCGTCCTCGGGTGTCGCCGTCTCGCCGGTGCCGATCGCCCATACCGGCTCGTAGGCGACCATGAAGTCGCTGGCGGTGGCGAGAGCCTCCGTCACGGTGCCCACCTGCCGGGCGAGCACCTCGTCGAGCCGCCCGGCCCTTCGCTCCTCGAGGAGCTCGCCGACGCAGACAACCGGCGTCAACTCCGCCCGGATCGCAGCCCGCACCTTGCGCGCCACCTCGGCGTCGGTCTCCCCGAAGAGGTGGCGGCGCTCCGAGTGGCCTATCAGCGCGAGGGTGGCACCCACTTCGCCCGCCATCTCCGCCGAGAGCTCGCCGGTGAATGCCCCCGACCGCTCCCAGTGGATGTGCTGCGCCCCGATCTCGATCGCCGCGGCCGCCGCGCGTCGCGCCGAGGCCAGCGAGAGCGCGGGCGGAAAGAGGGCGATCCGCACCGATCCCTCCTGGACCGCCGGACGGAAGCGCGAGAGGAAGTCCACCGCCGCGCTCGGTCCGTGGTGCATCTTCCAGTTGCCTGCGATGACCTTCCTCATTCCATGTTCCTTCCTGCCAGTGGCCGTGTGCGCGGGGAGAGCGCCGCAATCGCGGGCAGCTCGCGTCCTGCGAGCCAGTCGAGCGTCGCCCCGCCCGCCGTCGAGATGTGCCCCGAGGGCGCCTTGGCGAAGCGCTCCGAGAGCCCCGCCATTCGCATCGCCCAGGCCGAGTCGCCCCCACCAACCACCACCCTCGCGCCCCGCTCGGCCGCCGCTGCCGCCGCATGTGCGACCTCGTTCGTGCCGCTCCGAAATGCCGCCGTCTCGAAGACGCCCATCGGCCCGTTCCAGACGATCGTTCCCGCCGAGCCCATCCCCTCGGCGATGATCCGCGCCGATGTCGGGCCGATGTCCGCCACGCAGTCGTCGGGCCCCACCTCGGAGCGCTCGACCACTCGGGCGCCTGCCGGCGAGTCGACCGAGGGTGCCACCACGCAGTCCACCGGGAGCGCTAGGCGAGGGCCGGCCTCCTCCAGAAGCTCGCGCGCCACCGCCACGCTCTCCGGATCGACGAGCGAGCGTCCCGTCTCGAGCCCGATGGCACGATAGAAGGTGTTGGCCATCGCGCCGCCTACGAAGAGGCGCTCTGCCCGGGCCGTCAGCGCTCCTATCACCTCGATCTTCCCCGCGATCTTCGCGCCGCCGAGCACCGCCACGAAGGGACGGGCCGGCTCGCGCACAGCACCGTTCAGAGCGCCCAGCTCCTCCTCGACGAGGAGCCCCGCCATCGCCACGCCACTCCTGGCCCGCACGGCTCGGGGAAGCGCGTGGGTGGAGGCGTGGGCGCGGTGGGCCGTCCCGAAGGCATCCATGACATAGTGATCGACAGAGGCCGCCCAGAGCGCCGCCAGCTCCCTGTCGTCCATTGCCTCTCCGGCGAGAAAGCGGGTGTTCTCGAGGAGGAGGACCGAGCCCGGGGCCGCGCGGCGGATCGCCTCGCCGACCTCGGGCCCCGCAGGCGTCCGCACAAATCCAACCGGCGATCCCAGGAGCTCCCCCAGGGCGCCCGCGACCGGCTTCAGGGAGAGCACCGGATCGGGAGCGCCCCCCGGCCGTCCCAGGTGCGACATCGCCAGCACCTTGGCGCCACCCTCGACGAGACGCCGGATGGTGGGGAGGGTCCGCTCGATGCGCACCCCGTCGGCCACCCGGCCGCCCTCGGTCAGGGGGACGTTGAAGTCGGCCCTGAGTGCGACCGCGGCCCCGCGCAGGAGCTCCCCGGGGAGGTCGCTCAGGCGTTGCGGATCGGGGCCCTCGGGCAAGTCCCGCACCGACCGGCGGAGCTGGGCCTGCCCGCCTACGACAGCCCCTCGCCCACGTGGCGGGCCAGGTCGGCGACTCGGCACGAATACCCCCACTCGTTGTCGTACCAGGTCAGCACCTTTAGCATGCGGCCGCCCATCACGGAGGTGCTCAGGGCGTCCACCACCGAGCTCGCCTCCTCCCCGGTGAAGTCGACCGAGACGAGCGGAGCATCCTCCACCCGGAGAATTCCGGCCAGATCGCCCTCCGCCGACCTCCGGAGCGCCTCGTTCACCTCGCCGACCGTCACGTCGCGCTCCACCTCGACGACCAGGTCGACGAGCGACACGTCGGGCGTCGGCACCCGGATCGCCATCCCGTCGAGCTTGCCCGCGAGCTCGGGGAGCACCAGCGAGATCGCCCGCGCCGCCCCGGTGGTCGTCGGGATCATGCTCTGCGCGGCCGCCCTCGCCCGCCGGAGATCCCGGTGCGGCCTGTCGAGAATCGACTGCCCCATCGTGTAGGCGTGAATGGTGGTCATGAGTCCGCGCACGATCCCGAAGTCCCGAAGCAGCACCTTCGCGACGGGCGCCAGGCAGTTGGTGGTGCAGCTGGCATTGGAGACGATGTGGTGGCGCTCGCCGTCGTAGAGGTGGCCGTTCACCCCGAGCACGACCGTCAGGTCCTCGCCGCTGGCCGGTGCCGAGATCACCACCTTGCGCGCTCCGGCGGCGAGGTGCCTCCCGGCAAGCTCGCGGCTCCGGAAGCGCCCGGTGGCCTCGACGACGACATCGATCCCGAGTTCGTCCCAGGGGAGATCCGCGGGATCGCGCTCCGAGAGAACCGCGATCTCGTCTCCGTCCACGACCAGCTGCGAGTCGCCCGCCTCCACCGTGCCCGCGTAGCGCCCATGCACCGAGTCGTGCCTGAGCAGGTGCGCCAGCGTCGCGCTCTCCGCGAGGTCGTTGATCGCCACGAAGTGGAGGTCGTCGACCCCGTGCTCCCTAGCGGACCTGAGGACATTCCTGCCGATCCGTCCGAAGCCGTTAATCGCTACCCTGATCGACATCGCCTACGCCAGCTCCTGTGGTAGAGTGTGTGTTGGAAGCGCCAGCTTGGCTGCTAGCTCAGATGGCGAGTGGGACGGTACGGGCGAAGGCGTATGCGCACACCGTCCGGGGGTCGGCTCCCCGCAGCGCCTCGACGGCCGCCAGGATCGTCGCGCCAGTCGTGATCACGTCGTCGACGAGGAGCGCGCGCCTCCCTGCGATCCGGCCGGCAAGAGCCCCCACCAGCGCGAACGCGCCACTCACATTAGCCGAGCGCTCCTGGGGATTCAAGGTGGTCTGGGTGCCCCGCTGGCCGCGGCGTTCGAGGCAGGGGAGGAGCTCCGCGCCGAGCGCCTCCGAGAGCGATCGGGCGATCACCTCCGCCTGGTTGTAGCCCCGACGCCGGACGTTGGCGGGCGAGGTCGGGATCGGCACAACGCACTCGGCGTCGGCGACCGTCCGGGGAGCGGTCCGGGCCATCTCGCGACCCATGAAAGTCCCCACATCCCGCCAGCCGTGGTACTTGAGCGCGTGCACGAGCTCCCTGGCGGGCGACTCCAGGAGAAAGGCGGCGCGGGCCGAGTGGGGCAGCTCGGGCCACTCCTGGCACTCCAGGCAGGTGGCTGCCCGGCCGCCGCCCATCGGCGCACCGCAGCGGTCGCAGATGGGAAGGGGCACCGGCGGGAGCCTCAGGCGGCAGCGTCGGCACACCGGCCCCTCCCCGGCCCGCACCTCTCCGTCGGCCGCCTCTCCGCAGCTCGCGCAGGCGGGCGGAAGGAGGTAGTCCATGGCGCCGACAAGCGCACCGCCAAGCACCCCGGCGACCGCGCCGGCCCTCATTCGGCCGCCCTCGCCATCGCGCCCTCCGGGGGCGGCTCGCCGAACCACCTGCTGTACGACGCCTCCGCCTGGCGGAGCAGCATGCCGCGGCCGTCCCGAGAGGGGATGCCCAGGCGGTCGGCCTGGCGGCAGAGCGGTGTGGGCCCCCTCCGGTACACGAGGTCGATCACCGCCAGAGGCGGCCTCGGCAGCGCCTCCAGATCGACCGGAGAGGAGCTGCCCCGGGTCCCGACCGAGGTGGCGTTGACGACCACCGACGGGTTCCCCGCGCGCCGCCGGGCCACCTGCGCCAGCCGGGGGTCGCCGAAGTGGCTGACGAGCGTCGCCGCCCTCTCGGCGCCGCGGTTCCAGATGCAGACCCTGGCAGCCTCGGTCGAGGTCAGCAGGAAGTGCACGACCGCCCGCGCCGCACCGCCCGCCCCGAGGACCAGCACCTCCGGGTTCCCATCGGTCGCCGGCGCCAGGTCGCCCCACACCGAGCCGAAGGCCTCGACATCGGTGTTGTCACCCCACACCTCCCCGTCGGCGGACCAGAAGACGTTGCACGCCCCGGTCGCAGCCACCGCCTCGGTGGAGCGGTCCAGGAATCCGACCGCCCGCGCCTTGTGCGGAGAGGTGACGTTGCCGCCGCCGCCAGCGAGCGCCAGCGAGCGGAGGACTGGGCCGCACTGCTCGCCGGAGACCCGGCGGGCGTGGTAGATGGCGGATCTGCGATCGGCGACGAAGACCGCATTCTGGATGGCGGGGGAGAGACTGTGCGCCACCGGATCGCCTAGCAGCGCGAAGACCGCCGGACGCTCACGGGGGGCGGCTCGCGCCTCTGCCACCCAATCGGCCGCGAGCGCCGCCTCGACGAGGCGCTGTAGCTCGGCAAGGGTGGCCCGGTAGGTGTCGTGAGAGCCGCCGAAGGGATCGGGCACATCCCCGCTCTCTCCGGCCGCTTCGGCGAGAAGGTGGCAGCGGTCGTCCCCTCCCAGCTCGAGACTCCGGGCGAGGTGGCCGGCACCCATGCAGAGGACGAGATCCGACGCGGCGACGATCTCCTCGGTCAGAAGGGTGCTCAGGTGACCGCTGAGCTCCAGCCCGACCTCGGCCGCCACGGTCCTCGCACCCTCGCTGGCGGGGGAACCGCCGAAGGCCGCCACCCCGGCCGACCCCACCGTGACGCCGTGCCTGCCCGAGAGCGCGAGCGACCTGCGCGCAATCGCCTCCGCCATCGGCGACCTGCAGGTGTTGCCCGTGCAGACGAAGGTGATGTGCACCGCCCACTCCTCTACCCTGTCCGCCCCTTCCGCGCGACCGCGGCCTCGATCGAATGTAGCATCTCGGGGGGGCCGGCCCGGAGAATCTCGGGACCCGACGGGCCTAGGCGCACAAGCGTCGAGGGGGGACCGCCCGGAAGCTCCCCGGCGTCGAGCGCGAAGAGCTCGCTGCCGAGGTCGAGCGCCTCCCGTCGGGCGTGGCTGGCGCTCCGGGCGGGGTGAGCGCCAGGGCGGTTGGCCGAGGTCGAGGTGATCGGCCGCCCGAGCGCCGCCAGCAGCTCCAGCGCCACGGGGTGGCCCGGAACCCGTACCGCGACAGTGCCGTCGGCGGCCTTCCCACCCGGGTGGAAGTCGTCGCCGGGGTCGTTGAGGACGAGCGTAAGCGCTCCCGGCCAGAAGGCGCTCGCCAGCGCCCGCCCCTCCTCCCCGAGTAGGCCCTTCACCCAGGCGGCGGAGGGGATGAGCACCACGAAGCCCCCTACCGGCCGGGCCTTCAGCCGCCTGAGTCGCGCGAGCGCCTCGTCCTCCAGCACCCCGCCGATCCCGTAGACCGACTCGGTCGGGTGGATCACGAGCTCCCCGGCTTCGAGTCGCCGCCGCGCCTCGTTGAGCGCCTGCGAGGGGGGTGGCGTCACTGTAGCGCCGTGCTTAGCAACGGTACGGGGATTGTAAACCGTGGATTACATATTGTAAAGTGGACATTACAGTGTGGACAGGCGAGCGCAGCAGTCCAGCGGGGGTGGAGCGCCGCTCCTGTCGCGCGAGGCGTGTTCAAAGGGCTGCTACGGCAAACCGACCAGCGCCCGTAGTCGCTGCATCGCTGTTCTCAGGTCCCCACCGAAAGCCCCCATCCAAGGATGCACATCGGCTGGTGAGACGCTGAGCCATGTCGTGTCGCGGCCCTCTGCTCCGCGGTGCTGACCGGACAGCCCCGCGAGTGCACCGGTATTGGAGACGAGAAATTCCTTCTCGAAGACCCAGGCGTGAGCCGTGAAGGGAGAAATACCCAAGCAAACCAAGAGTTCGTAATCCTGATCTCGGATCTGCTGGAACTTGTAGGATTGGTTTTTCCAGAGGGTTGAAAACTTGATCTCGGTTCGGACCCCTTCCAAGATCCGGTCTGCCTCGGCGTCTGGGGATCGAAGGACATTGATGTCCCGAGCCGCGCACCATCCTGCGACCAGCTTCTCGCCGATTGCTCCCTTGCGCCGCGAAGACTGCTTCCTGATCCACCCGAACGGACTCCGCGACCAACTCAGTTCCCCTCGGTCTGGTATTCGGTCCTCAAGCCCTCCGCCAACGCGGCCAGCAACTGGACTTCACGATCCGCAATCATCCCGGTCTCGTACACGGTCGCGAGGCGTCAGACAAACAGGCTCTGCTGAGCCGGTTCGGGGCGTTGCCAGTCAAACCCGATAGTCTCCACATTGCAGTCGGCCAGGCGTTCGGCCATGACGCGCACCGCCTCGGGATTCGAGTCAATCAGTATGTAGCCCCTGCCGTGGCGAGCCGCCGCCTCGCCCGCCGTCCCGCTCCCGGCGAAGAAGTCCAATACGGTGTCACCAGGCTTGGAGTGGACCTTGACGATGCGCTCCAGGATTCCCAGGGGCTTTTGAGTGGCGTATCCGGTCTTCTCTTGTCCGGTCGGGCTCACGATCGTGTGCCACCACACATCGGTGGGAGTCTTGCCCCGAGCGGCCTTCTCCTTTCCCACCAGCCCAGGAGCCATGTAGGGAATTCGATCCATCTCGTCGAAGTTGAAGGTGTACGCGGTGGGGTCCTTTGCGTACCAGAAGATCGTGTCATGCTTGGCGGACCATTTCCGCTTCGAGCGGGCACCGTAGTCGTACGCCCAGATGATCTCGTTCATGAATGACGCCCGGCCGAAGATCTCGTCGAGAAGAACCTTGCAGTAGTGGGCCTCACGGTAGTCGATGTGGAGGAAGAAGGAGCCGGTCGGCTCCAGGATTCGGTGGGCCTCCCTGAGGCGAGGCTCCAGGAAGCCCATGTAGTCGTCATATCGGTCATCGTAGCCACTCCGCCCGACAACTTCGGTACGGTAGCGGGTTCCCTGGAAGCCCGTGCGGTCGCCGTCCTCGTCGCGCTCGACTCGGATCCGGGTGCGATTCTGGATCTTGCCGGTGTTGAACGGAGGATCGACGTAGATCAGCCCTACGCTCCCGGCATTCATTTCCTGAAGAATCGGGAGGTTGTCCGAGAGAATGACCCGGCCGCCGGTAGATGGTGAATTCATCCTGCCACCGGCCATTCCCAAGGGCTGCAAGGGGACCTGTCTCGCATTCTCCAAGATAAGCTAACCGACCGGAGTAGCGAAGTGGTCCAGAGTCCCGCTCACTGTGCCCTCTCTGCCAACGTTGAGCGAGACACGAGAGGAGAGAGAGATTAGAGTAGGGCGAGGCAGAGAGTTGAGCGATGGGAACAGGAGATGGAATGAAGACGAACGGAGTGCTCCCTGCTGCGGGGGAGAGGAGGCGAAGTGCGGCTCCGCCGGACCCGGAGGTTTCGGCGAAGGCGACGCGGCGGCGCTTCACGGCGCAGTACAAGCTGTCGATCGTGGAGCAGGCGGAGCGGTGCGAGGCGCCGGGCGAGATCGGTCGTCTGCTGAGGCGCGAGGGGCTGTACGGCTCGCATCTGTCGACGTGGCGGAAGGCGGCGCGGGAAGGGTCGCTGCGGGAGCTGGCGAGGAAGCGCGGCCCGAAGCCCTCGGCCGGGAAGCGGGATGGGAGGAGGCTGCGAAGGCTCGAGCGGGAGAACGCGCGGCTGCGTGAGGAGCTTCGCAAGGCGCGCATCGTCATCGAGGTCCAGGGAAAAGTGTCGGGGCTGCTGGGGTTGAGCCCCGGAGACGGGAAGTCCTCTTGAGGGCGGCCGGAGACCTTGCCCGGCACGTGGGCGTGAGGGCTGCGTGCAGGGCGCTGCGGGTTGCGCACTCGACGTACTACCGTCGCCGGAGGCCGAAGGGGACCGGGCAGCGGCAGCCCCGGTCGACGCCTGCCCGGGCCTTGGACGAAGCGGAGCGGGCCGAGGTCTTCGAAGTGCTGTGCTCGCCCCGCTTCACGGATCGCGCTCCGGCGGAAGTGTACGCGACGCTGCTGGACGAGGGCGTCTACCTGTGCTCGGAGCGGACGATGTACCGGATTCTCGCCGAGAACCAGGCGGTTCGGGAGCGCCGGGCGCAGCGCAGCCACCCGAACCATCCGAGGCCGGAGGTCGTCGCCCGCGCGCCCAACGAGGTGTGGTCCTGGGACGTGACCCGGCTTCTCGGACCGCGCAAGGGGCGGTACTACTACCTCTACGTGATCCTCGACATCTTCAGCCGCTACGTCACCGGATGGATGGTGGCGGAGCGCGAGACCGCAGGCCTGGCCGGACGCCTGATCAGGGAGGGGTGCTTCAGGCAGGGCGTCCGGCCCAAGGTGCTCACGCTCCACTGGGACCGCGGATCTCCGATGACGGCCAAGTGTACGGCGCAGCTCATGGCCGACCTGGGCATCACCCAGTCGCTGGGCCGTCCCCGGGTCTCGAACGACAACCCGTACTCGGAGGCCCAGTTCAAGACGGTCAAGTACCATCCCGGCTTCCCTGGCCGGTTCACGGACATCGAAGAGGCGAAGGGCTTCTGCCGCACGTTCTTCGAGTGGTACAACCAGGAGCACAGGCATGGCGGCATCGGCCTGCTCACTCCCGGCCAGGTCCACTTCGGCCGCGGCCCCGAGGTGATCCGGCAGCGACAGGATGTCCTCGCTGCCGCCTACGCCACCCGTCCGGAGCGCTTCGTAGCCGGCCCGCCACGGGCTGCGAAACTCCCCGAGGAGGTCTGGATCAACCCCCCACTCCCCGTCAGCCCGGTCACGAGCAGACAGCGGATCGCGGGCGGCAACGGTCGCGACGGAAAGGAGGCTTCACTAAACTGAATCAATCAAGTGTCTCAAACTCGTTGACAGGTTCCGTGTCCGGCTCTCTCGGGAGGGAGGGTGTCCCAGGAATAGTTGGAGGTTTCCCGGAGGGGGAAGAGAATCGTGGTGGCTCCCGGGGGCCTGATTCCGGGTTAGAATCAGGCGTCTAATAACCCCAACAGGAGGCCACCACGATGAAGGGAAAGTACGCAAGGAGGGGTCGCGCCGACAAGCGGGCGGCCCGGGAGTTGCTGGCCAGGGAAGGTCGGCACCTGCTCCCGCTGGTCGACGTGTTCGTGCGGGCGGGACACGCGCTGGACACGATCGTCGATGTCATCGGCCGGGCGGCGATTGAGGCGGTGCTGGAGATCAGCGCTGCGGATGTGGCCGGGCCGAGGCAACCGGGGAAGTGACGCGGCGAGGGCGGTGTCGCGTACCACGGCCGGCAGACGGGCCGTGTGTACCTGTCGGACCGCGCTGTTCGGGTCGAGAAGCCGCGCCTGCGACGCTGTGGCGAGGGCGAGGTTGCGGTCCCGGCCTACGAGGTGCTGCGGCGTCCGGAAGGTCTTGGAGACCGGATGCTGGAGCTGCTGATGCGCGGCGTCAGCACGCGGGCATACGGCGAGGCGATCGGGGAGATGGCGGAGACGGTGGGGGTGAGCAGGTCGTCGGTGAGCCGACGGGCGGCCGAGGCGGCCGGTGCACGGCTGAAGGAGCTGGCCGAGCGGCGGCTGGACGACCGGGACTACCTGGTCGTGTACCTCGACGGGGTTCACTTCGCGGGCCACCATGTGCTGGTGGCGCTGGGTGTGGACACGGAGGGAAACAAGCGGATCCTCGGCATCCGGGAAGGCGCGAGCGAGAATGCGGCCGTGGCGCTGGCGCTGCTCGAGGAGCTCGTCGAGCGGGGTCTGGACCCGGCGCGGGCGCGGCTGTTCGTCATCGACGGCTCGAAGGCGCTGCGCAAGGCGGTCAGCCAGGTCTTAGGGGAGGCGTGCCGGGTGCGGCGCTGCCGGAACCACAAGATGCGCAACGTTCTCGGCCACTTGCCGAAGAAGCTGCACGAACAGGCCCGGGCGGTTCTGCGGGCGGCCTGGAAGCTGGGCGAGAAGGATGGCAAGGCGAGGATCGAGCAGTTCGCGTCGTGGGTCGGGAAGGAGCATCCGGCCGCCGCGGGGAGCCTGCGCGAGGGACTCGGCGAGCTGTTCACCGTCAGCGAACTCGGGCTCACGGCCCCGCTACGCCGCTGCCTGGGCACCACGAACCTCATCGACAACGCCCACTCCGGGATGCGCCAGAGGATGCGCCGGGTCACACGCCGGCGAGATGGCTCGATGGTCGTTCGCTGGGCGGCCGCCTCGTTCATGGACGCCGAGCAGACCTACCGCAAGATCATGGGCTACCGGGATCTCTGGATCCTCAAGGCACACCTGGACGAGCTCACCACCCCGGAGCAGGAAAGGAGGTTGCATCGTAGTTTGGCGAGGATTCCAGCCGACCAGTCCCCAAAGCCGCCCGCACGGAGGGCACTATGAGTTACGTTACTTTTTGGAAATCCGATGCGTGGCCGAAGAATCGGCCTATTCGGCGAGATTTCGCCGATGATGCCCTGATTTTCCAGAATAAGGACGAGCCCGATGACCGACGATTCAGCTTCGCTGCGGGAGCGGAACGCGGCGCTGGAGCGGCGCGTCTCCGAGTTGAGCCGGGCTGCGGTGCGCATCAGCGCGAGTCTCGATCCCGACGCCGTGCTGCAGGAGGTCGTCGACAGCGCCCGCGCGCTGACCGGCGCGCGCTACGGCCTGATCACGACGGTCGACGCCGCTGGCCAGCCCCTGCGCTTCGTCGGCTCCGGCATCACTGAGTCCCAGCACCGGCGCTTGTGGGACTGGCCCGACGGGCCGCGGCTGTTCGAGCATCTGGCCGGCCTTACGGGCGCGCTGTGCTTCGACGACATACCCGGATACCTCCGGCGCCAACGGTTCGGGACGAGCGTGCTGCCCTACGGCGCCGGGCGGGGCGCGCGGATCGATTGCGGCGGCGTGCGGGTCGGCTACCTCTTCGTCGTCGACAAGGAGGACGGAGGCGTGTTCACGGCCGGCGACGAGGAAGTCCTAGCGCTGTTCGCGGCGCAGGCGGGGACGGCGATCGCCAACGCGCGCGTCTTCCGGGACGAACGGCGGGCGCGGGACCGGCTGGAGGCGCTGGTCTCCACCTCCCCGGTCGGCGTGGTGGTCCTGGATGCCGGAACCGGCGATGTCGTGTCGGTGAACCGCGAGGCGAAACGGATCGTCGAGGGCCTGCGGGTCGCGGACCGCTCCGCCGAACAGTTGGCCGGACTCGTCACGTGCCGGCGGGCGGACGGGAGCGAGGTCGGCCTGATGGATTTCCCGCTGGAACGGCAGCTCCGCCGCGGTGAGACGGTTCGGGCCGAGGAGATCGAGCTCTCTGTGGCCGACGGCCGGACCGTGAGGACGCTGATCAACTCGACGCCGATCCACGCGCCGGACGGCGAGGTCGAGTCGGTCGTGGTCACGATGCAGGACCTGGCGCCCTTCGAGGAGATCGAGCGGATGCGGACGGAGTTCCTGGCGATCGTGAGTCACGAGCTGCGCACGCCCCTCACTTCGATCCAGGGCTCGACGGGTGCGGTGCTCTCCGCCGAGCCGGGATTCTCCCGGGCCGAGATGACACAGTTCTTCCGCATCATCGACGAGCAGGCGGCCCGGATGAGCGGTCTGATCCGGGACCTGCTGGACGCGGGGCGCATCGCAACGGGCACGCTGTCGGTCTCGCCCGAACCCTCGGACGTGGCGGCGCTGGTGGACGCGGCGAGGAGGAGTTTCGTGAGCGGCGGCGGGGGGCACGCGGTCGCTGCGGACCTGCCCGCGGACCTGCCCCGCGTGATGGCCGACCGGGAGCGCGTCGTCCAGGTCCTGGCCAACCTGTTCTCGAACGCGGCGCGACACTCCGCCGGGTCGTCGCCCATCCGGGTCGCCGCCCGGCGCGACGGCGCCCACGTGGCGATCTCGGTCTCCGACGAGGGCCGGGGCATCGCGCCGGAGCAGCTCCCGCACCTGTTCAGGAAACACGCCGTCGGCGGCGACGAGGCCGACGGCCTCGGCAGCGGCCTCGGCCTGGCCATCTGCAAGGGGCTCGTCGAAGCCCACGGCGGGCGCATCCGGGCCGAGAGTGCCGGGGCCGGCCGGGGCGCCCGTTTCACCTTCACGGTCCCAGTAGCCGAAGAGGCCGCGCCGCGTTCGGAGTCGGAGGTGCCGCCCCATCGGGGGCGGAAGCCGGAGACGATCCTCGTGGTGGACGACGAGCCCGAGGTGCTCCGCTACGTCCGCGATGTGCTCCGCGCGGGCGGCTACGCCACGTTGTCCACGGGCGATCACCGGGAGTTGCCCGGCCTGATCCGCGCCGAGAAGCCCCATCTCGTCCTTCTCGACCTGATGCTGCCCGGGACGGACGGCATCAGGCTGATGAAGGAGATTCCCGAACTGGCCGATCTGCCGATCGTCTTCATCTCCGCATACGGACGCGACGAAACGGTCGCCAGGGCGCTGGAGGCCGGGGCGGCCGACTACATCGTCAAGCCGTTCTCGCCCACGGAGCTGACGGCGAGGGTCCGGGCGGCCCTGCGGGACCGCGCCGAACCCGCTCGGTTCGAACTGGGGGGCCTATCCATCGACTACGACACGCGCCGTGTGACCGTGTCCGGCCGTCCGGTCAAGCTGACGGCCACCGAGTACGAGGTGCTGCGCGTGCTGTCGATGAATGCGGGGCGCGTCTCGACCTATCGCTCGCTGCTCCGGCAGGCGTGGAGCCGCCATCCGGGCCGCGTCAACCCCAAGCTGGTGCACGCCGTAGTCCAGACGCTCCGCCGCAAGCTGGGCGAGGACGGGTCTCGCGCCGCCTGGATCCTGAACGAGCGCGGGCTCGGATACCGCATGCCCGCACCTTGACTCGTTTGCGGATACCGCCCATCCGCCCTCTGTCGTGCTGACCTCCACTCTACACCGGCGCGTTTCAGCCCCGCGGGGTGGCCGCTCGCGGCCATGGGAGATTCGAGCGCGACTACGGCATCGCGGTTACCCGGAACGAGGGCGGCCGACACCGTGCGCGTCATCCAGCGTCCGCTACCGGCGGAACCGATCAGGGAGGCCCTCTATCGAAGGGAACCTAAACGACGTCTTGCTGGCAGCCCTGGATACCTGGAGGGGATCGGCTCCGAGCGGGGCATCGCGTAGCGGTGCAGGGACTCGATGTCGCTGCGAGAGTTTCTGGGCTACGGTCTGGCGAAGACGCCGCCAGAGCATTCCACGCTGTCTAAGACGCGCAAGCGGCTGAGCCCCAGAGGCCCTCGGGGCGGTGTTCGGCTGGGTGCTGGAACGGCTGCAGGAGTCGGGGCTGCTGAAAGGCAGGACGTTGGGTGTGGACTCGACGACGCTGGAGGCCAACGCGGCGATGCGCACGAATCGTTCGGCGCGACGACGGGACGGAGTACGAGGAATGGCTGGCGCGGCGTGGCGGCGGCCTTGGGGATCGAGGCGCCGACACGGGAGGACTTGGCGAAGCTGGACGGGAAACGCCCGCACAAGGGGTGGAACAAGGGCTGGAGCCATCCGAACGACCCGGAGGCCCGGATCACGAAGATGAAATGAAGGACGGCCGGACCCGCCTGGGGCACAAGCTGGAGCAGGCGGTGGACATGGGGAGCGGGGCGGTGGTCGCCAGGACCGCGCAGACGATGGACGGGCCGCGTCGCTTCCTGTGACGCTGGCCGAGGCGGAGGAGCGGCTGGCGGAGGTCGTGGATTAAGGCGCAGGAGGTAGTTGCCGACAAGGGCTACCACTCGAACAAGACCAAGACGGACCTGAAGAAGCGGGGGAAGCGAACCTACGTGACGAAGCGCGTGCCCGGTCTGGCGGGGTAGGGCAGCACGTCCGCCCGGAACCCGTGGAGCCGAAGGTATTCAGGTATGTGGTCAAAGGCTCAACGCACCCGGAAGCCGTGCAGTGGTTGAGTCGCGTGCCGATCCGCCGTGATGCCGGAGCCGACGAAGCGCCGGGGCCGACCGGTCCTCGCCGACCGTCGTGATCAGGCCGTAACGCGCGCCGGTCAGTGAAGTGAAACGGGCTGCCGGACCGTGTCGGGCTCGATACTCGTGCTGACGCGCACTAACTAACTAAGGTGCGGCTCAGCCCGGAGGCGCGCCAGCGCCTCGATTCCGCGCCGTAACGACACTCAATCGTTGGTCACCGCCCGTCCTTTCCCAAGGGAACGTCGCATCATCGGCGAAATCTCGCCAACATACGCTGATTCCTCGGCCACGGATCGGATTTCGCCCAGTACACTTACATAGTGGAGCCCCGAACGGGGGATGAGTGAAACGACTGCTGCGGCGACGCGGCACGAGCGGAGGCGATCAAATGATGATATCAGCCATGATGACCGACCTGAGAATCACGTTCCTGGGCTGCTGGGCCACGCTGGCATTGGCCGGTTGCAGCATGTCGGATCCGGTTGGCCTGTCGGAGCCCGAAATCGTATCGGCCGCGCTGACGGATCCGGCAGGGAATCCCGCCTCGCAGCAGGGCGGGCACAAGCAGGACCGGGCGGCGCTGACCGCGCTCTACGAGGCGACTGGTGGCGCGAACTGGACCCGGAACGACAATTGGCTGACCGACGCGCCGCTGAGTGATTGGTACGGCGTCTACACCGACGGGCAAGACCGGGTCACCGGGCTGTACCTCATCCGGAACAACCTCACGGGCTCGATCCCGCCGGAACTGGCCAACCTCGCCAGCTTGACCACGTTGGTTTTGCGGTCAGCCGCACTGACCGGCAAGATCCCGGGTGAACTCGGCAACCTCGCCAGCTTGAGAGGGTTGGACCTCTACGACAACCGGCTTCGGGGCAGGATCCCGCCTACACTCGGCAACCTCGCCAACCTGGAAATCTTGAATCTCGGTAGGAACCGACTTCAAGGCGCGATCCCCTCGGCACTGGGCGGGCTCGCCAGCTTGACCACGTTGGATCTCCGGGACAACCGGCTTCGGCGTAAGATCCCGCCTACACTCGGCAACCTCTCCAGCTTGAAATGGTTGTATCTCAGTAGGAACCGGATCCAGGGAAAGATCCCTGCTGAAATCGGCAAACTTGACGGCCTGACGTCGCTGATACTCATTGGAAACCAGCTTGCGGGCGCGGTTCCGCCCGAGATCGGCAACCTATCGGACTTGGAATCGTTGCGATTGGACGGGAACATGCTCAGCGGCAAGCTTCCGTCCGAGATCGGTAAACTCGTTGACCTCCGGTGGCTGGGGTTGGGCCGAAACGAGCTGTCGGGGCCACTGCCGACAAGCATGCTGGAACTCGACCAGTTGGAGGGGTTTGGGTTCCGTGAGAACGCCGGCCTCTGCTCGCCGGCCACCGACGCCTTTGTCGCTTGGCGGGAGAACATCAAGAACGTTTGGGGACCGACCTGCGGCGAGTCCTGATCTGGGTGTCAATCGGCATCGAAAATGGCACACTTTCGGGCGTTGAAAATGGCACACTCGGGGACGGCCCCTGCGGAGGGAGCGTAGCGACCGGAGCTGGGGCCGTCCCGGAGAGGCGACGCCTCACGATTCGTCCCCCTTCCGGGCTCTTTCTGCGTTCGCCGCCCTGGACGCCGTCGGGTGGATGGCCTTCGACAGCTCCATGTGCCTCCGCATCCGGAAGCTGTTGCCCCGGATGTTCACGATGTGGGACCGGTGGAGCAGCCGGTCGAGCAGGGCGGCCGCCATGACCTCGTCGTGCAGGATCTCGCCCCAGTGCTCGAAGCCCTTGTTCGAGGTCAGCACGGTCGAGGCGCGCTCGTAGCGGGCGTTGACCAGCTGGAAGAAGAGCTTGGCGCCGTTCGGTGTGACCGAGAGATAGCCGATCTCGTCCACGACCAGCAGGGCGGGGTGCGTCAGCGTCCGGAGGCGCTGCTTGAGCCGGCCCGCGGCGTGGGCGTCCTCGAGGGAGTCGATGAGATCGGCGAGCGTTCCGAAGTAGATCCTCCGCCCGCTCTCGGCAGCCGTGACCGCGAGGCTGATCGCCAGATGCGTCTTGCCCACCCCGGGCGGGCCGAGGAACACGACGTTCTCCTGCCGCTCCAGGAAGCCGAGTTCGTGGAGCGAGTCGATCTGCTCCCGCCGGATCGAGGGCTGGAAGCTGAAGTCGAAGTCGGCGAGCCTCTTCAGCGCGCCCGGCATCTTCAGGTCGGCCAGCTGGGCAGCGATGCGCTCCCGTCGCGACCGCGCCTTCACGGCGATCTCTCCGCGAAGAGCGCGTAGTCCCCCAGAGGGCGGCGCTCGACCTCGACCCTCGGGGTCGCGCGGCCAGCCCGCGCCAGCGTCTGCGAAGGCACGGGCCTCGGCACGACCGGCCGGTACGGATGCGGGGCCAGGGGGCCGAGCAGCGGCCGCTCCCGCGCGAAGCGGTCGTCGATCCGCTCCCCGAGCGTCCCGTGGACCCGCACGTTGGCGACCTCGTCGAGCCATCGCCGCGCCCGCGCGTTGAGGTCGTCGTCGGACACGAAGTCCCAGCCGTAGAAGAAGTTCCGCCGCAGGTAGCGGACCGGGCGCTCGACCTTGCCCTTCGTCTGCGCGCGATACGGGCGGCAGGCCCGGATCCGGAAGCCCCAGTGGTCGCTGAAGCCCCGGAACTCCGGATTCTCGACCAGACGCCCGCCCGAGCCCCGCCCGTCGGCGAGCACCACCGCCTTCATCTGGTCGAACAGCATCTCCGCCGGAACCCCGCCGAAGAACGCGAACGACTCCTCGAGCCCGCGGATGACCACCCCCATCGTCTGGCGCTCGTAGAACCGCAGCCACAACCGCCGGGAGTACCCCAGCACGACCATCAGCGCATGCCGCCTCCCCCACGGCAGCGGGAACTCCGCGAAGTCCACCTGGCCCTGGTGCCCCGGCGGCGTCTCAAACCGCACCGGCGGCTCGGTGGGCTCCTGCGGACGTACCTCCCGAACGTGCCGCCTCACCTGGTCGTACCCCCCGCGGTAGCCCGCCGCCCGCACCTCCTCGAACAGACGTGCCGCGCTCAGCTCCGGGTACCGGGCCAGCCGCGCCTCGATGATCCCCTTGTACGGATCCAGCTTCGACGCGCGAGGTCGCCGGGGACCGTATCCGCCCTTCTGGTCCCCCAGGAGACCCTCGAGCAGCCCGTCCGCAATCCAGTTGTACAACGTCCGCCTGCCGATCCCGACACGGCGGGCGACCTCCGCCCTGCTCATCCCCTCGTCCAGATAGTGCCTGGCCAGAACCCTCTTCTCTCTCCCGAACACTGCGCCTCCATTGTTGAGCGGAGACGACAGAATACCCCGATCCCCCTTCGCAGCCGACGACGCCCCGGCCAGCGAACCGCCGCCCGAACGGCTCCGACCCCCGGTCCCGGACCGTGCCATTTTGGATGCCCACATGTGTGCAACTTCGCGCGCCGGGTAACACAAGACAGGTCCGGGAAGGAGGGCCGTCCCGTACCGGAGCACGATTCGGCGTGCCAAGGTCCGCCTGGGAGTCACCCCACCGGTGAGCGGGCTTCGCATCAGTGAACCGAAGAGGATGGGAGCGCATCGGCTTTCCGTCACCCACGTAGGTCATCATCGCAGGGACCACACCTACACCATACCGCGGTTCCCGAGTCACCGACCAGCCGGAGATTATCCGAGAAATGCCGTGACTCGGGAGGCCACGCGGTCGAGGTTCTTGGCCTCACATTCCCAGATCACCAGAACGCCCCAGCCGAGATCGTCGAGTGCCGTCTGGTTGAGCCGATCACGCCGGGCGTTCCCGTTCAGCTTTTCCCGCCAGAAATCGTGACGTTCCGGCGACTTGGGGATGCGATTCCGCTTACACCCGTCGTGCCGGTGCCAGAAGAAGATCACCTTGCGTCGCGGACGGAACACGAGGTCGGGACGGCCCGGGAGGTCGGTTGCGTGGAGACGGTAGCGATACCCCATGCCGTGCACGAGCCGCCGGACCCGCATCTCGGGTTTCGTATCTTTGGACCGGACTCGGCTCATCCGCTCGCTCCGTTGCCGCGCCGTAAGCGTGTCGGGTTCTTCCCCCTTTCTGGTGGGTGGCAGGTCATGCGGGTAGGCCATCGGGGTGGAGGTCGAGGCCGCCGAGGTGGAAGAGGATGGCGTTCGCGAAGCGTTCCCGGTTGCGAAAGCCGCGGCTGCGGACCTTCACGGTCTTGATCCGGCTGTTGATGCCTTCCGCCGGTCCGTTGGTGGCGCGGAGGATGATCGCGTTGACGATTCCCCAGAGATGGTCCCGGATCATCCGGGCGGCCTTGAGGACCGGTTCCAGACCGCAGGCCGATGCCCACTCCAGCCACCGGTGCCAGCCAGCCAGCGCCCAGGTTCTGCTCCGATAGTTCCAGAGGTTCGCGGCGGCCTCCTTCAGCTCCCAGGCCCGAGCGGTCCGTTCGGTGCCCGCACGGAGCCTCGCGAACGCCAGCTTCTCGGCATGCGTCTTCCGGCTCGGCCCCTTCAGCCACTGCCACCTGGTGCCCAGCAGGATCCCGTTGCCCTCCTGCACCAGCGCCCGGTGCTCCGCCCGCCGCACCTTGTCCACGGCGTCGCCGAGGTGCCTGGCCACGTGGAACCGGTCGAACGCGATCTTCATCGCGGCGTCCGGGATCATCGCCTGGGTCGCCGAGATGTAGGGCCCCCACATGTCCATGCTGACGCTCTCGACGGCCGCCCGGTACTTCTCCCCCAAGCCCTCGTAGAACGAAATCAGCACATCCTTGCCCCTCCCCGGGGCGACATGCAGGACGTGGCCCGTCTCCGGGTTCGACACCACGGTCACGTACCGGTGCCTGCGGCGGAACGAGGTCTCGTCCACGGAAAGGCGCCGGACCGCCTCCGTCTTGCGGCGCGCAAGTCCCCGCGCCACCGCACGTTGCATGATTCCATCCA
>JAPOYJ010000029.1 GCA_026706635.1 Gemmatimonadota bacterium
CCTACAAGCCGAGTCCGGTGCGACAGGTGCTCATCCCGAAGAAACAGCCGGGGAGGTTCCGTCCCCTGGGCATTCCATGCCTGCGGGACCGGGTTGCGCAGACGTCGGCGATGCTGATGCCGATCTTCGAGGCGGACCTGGAGCCGGAGCAGTACGGATACCGGCCGGGACGAAGCGCCAAGGATGCGGTCAGGCGGGTCCACCGCCTGCTGCACAGGGGCCGCAACGAAGTGGTCGATGCGGACCTCTCGAACTACTTCGGCGAGATACCGCACGCGGAGTTGATGGGGAGCATCGCGCGGCGCGTCAGCGACGGACGGATGCTTGGACTCGTCAAGGCGTGGCTGGAGATGCCGGTGGTCGACGAGGACGGTGAGGGCGGCACGCGCCGCACGAACCGGGCGCGGAAGGAACGAAAGGGGACCCCGCAGGGAGCGCCGATCTCGCCGCTGTTGAGCAACATCTACATGCGGCGGTTCATCCTCGGCTGGAAGCAGCTGGGCTACGCCCGGCGCTTCCGGGCGGAGATCGTGAACTATGCGGACGACTTCTGTGTGCTCGGAAAGGCCCCGGCGGCAGAGATGCTGGCGGTGGTCAACCGGCTCATGGAAAGGCTGAAGCTACCGGTCAACGCGCGGAAGACCCGATGCCTCCGGTGCCCCGAGGAGCCCATGGTGTTCCTCGGCTACCGCATCGGCTGGAACTATCGTCCGACGGACGGAAGCCGGTACATCGGTACCCGGCCGGACAAGGCGAATGTTCGGGACATCTGCCGCAGGATCAGCGAGCAAACGGACCGGCGGTACGCGGGATGGTCCGCTGAGGAAGTCGTGAAGCGCCTCAACCGGATGATGTCCGGGTGGGCGAACTACTTCACCCTCGGACAGGTCAGCCCGGCCTACAGGGCCGTGGACATGCACGCAACCCGGCGGCTGCGACAGTGGTTCAGGCGGAAACACAAGGTGCAGTCGGGGGGCTACGTGCGGTTCTCCGACAACCGGCTGTGGACAGCCCACGGCCTCGTGCGCCTTCGGCTGAAGCCTCGATACCTTCCGAGGGCGAAGGCATGATCCCGGCTGAGAGCCGGATGCGGGAAATCCGCACGTCCGGTTCGACGAGCAGGGGAGTGGAAACGGACCTATCGGGAGCCGGACTGAGCACCACAGCGAAAGCGATGGAACCACAAGCACCGGACCCTACGGGCACCGCGCCACCCCCTGACTCTACTTGTGTATACTATAGGTTACGTGCCCCTCCAGAGATCGGCGTAGAAGCGGAATCCCGCCTCGAGCGAGCGCGACTTGGGCACGCCCCCGCTTCCGGCGACTACCCGCCGGTAGGTGAAGCGAATCTCCAGCGGCCTTCCCACGCTTCCGTCCTCGGGGTTGGTCGTGGCCCGGTTGTAGACGATTCCAAGTAGAAGGCGGCCAGACGAGCTCTCGCTGTTCGCCACGAGGATCTTCGGGTCCGGCGGAGGTCCCTCCGGTGCATCTGGCGACGGCTCCCCGTCCTCGCCAGCGGCGGCGGCGAGCGCGAAGGAGTCCGGGCCCTTTCCGCGGTGGCGGTAGCCGGCCAGGAGCGTCAGCGATCCAGAGACGCGGTACCAGGGCGCCAGATCGACCACTCGGTAGTCGCCCGGATCCCACTCGAGCGTCGCCTGGGTGGAGAGGGGCGCGAAGGTGACGGAGGGATCAAAGGCGCGCCGGATGGTCGTCCCGCCCAGCTGGACACCGTGGCGGTAGCCTGCCCAGATGCCCGAGCCCCCGCCGAGCCGCGCGTTGAGCCACCCTCGCACCTCGACGTCCATCTGGTCGTCCCCGGTGCCCACATCAACGAGGCTGGCGGGGTCGGCCTGCACCGCGGTGGGGAGCCTGACCAGCGTGCCGAGTCCGGCCTCGATGCCTCGCTCGTCCGCGTCGCCTCCTGAGTCGTACAACCTGGTGTTCACCCGCAGCTCGATATCCCCTAGCCGCCACCCGGGGCGCCAGCGCCCCTCTGGAGTCGTCGCTCCGATGCCGTGGACAGGATTCGAGATCAGCTCCAGGAAGTCCGCCCGCACCATGAGCTCGTCGGCAAGGGGCACCGAGTCCGGGAGCCCGCCGACGCCCGCTGCCTCGAAGATCGCATCGAGCTCGGCTAGTCGGCTCTGCAGCGCCCCCCCCGCCTCCGACCATGCCAGGGGCGCAAAGAGGGTACCGTACATCGCCGACAATGCACTCTGAAAGGTGACCGCGCCCCCCAGCGCGGCGGTGGCGCGGATGCACTCGGAAGAGTTGGGGTCGGCTGTGCAAACATTCTTTTGGTGACCGTCGAATTCGCCTATCGAGCTCCCCAGGGCATCGAGGAAGTCGTACACCGAGGCCGAATCCGGGCTGAAGCCGGCATTCGCTCCGGTGGAGTCGGCGTCGAAGTCCAGCGCGAACTCAACGTCGCTGTGCACCGCCGGAACCACGATCCCGGCCGTCAGCCAGTCGAACACGCCCACATCAATTGAGAAGGGGACGCGCACCTGGCTCCGTTCCATGAAGGACTCCATGCTCCCGAGCGCCGCCCTGTACCCTTCCTGACCGGCTCGGCGCACCGCCTCCTCGAATCCGGCCAGCGCCGGGAACACGGTGGGGCCGACGGTGCCGGTGTACGGACCGCCCAGCTCCTCGAGAGCGGCGTCGGCGTCGGACGTCCGGTAGAGTGATGAGTGGGAGGAGAAGATGCCCGGGATCTCGAGCCTCGTGCTCCCCCCGGGCACGAGGAAGGGGTAGGGCTCCTGGGCAGCCGCGGAGTCGATCCCAAGGGCGGCGAACGCAAGCGGCGCGGCGGCCATCCAGGTAGCAGCCAGCCCGATGGTCGAGCGCCGCTGCGGGTGCAGCGCCCTCGGCGCTGTCGCGTCAATTCGCGGTGGGTACACGGGCGGGTCGGAAGGGGGACCGCCGCTCTCTCCGGCGCTAGCAGCCCGTGGACAAACCTCCCACGGCATTCGAGCAGCGCTGCATCCCCGCTG
>JAPOYJ010000079.1:0-25506 GCA_026706635.1 Gemmatimonadota bacterium
CAGAACCGGACAGACTATGTGCTACGAAACCGGACAGATAATGTGCTCCCGACATGCGGGTCGCCCCATCCCCGGATCGTCTCTAGGTTTCACTGCCTTCAACTTCGCCCTTGGCCCTGAACCGCATCCTCTGCCCTATTCTGTGGTGGGAGAGACTCCCTTGTACCTGGGTCGGCAGTACCGGTTGCATGGTGGTGCCCACCCCCCGCCCCCGCTTATGAGCCAAGACGACGACCCCGCCACCACCGACCCCGGCCCCACCGACGACGACCCCGGCCCCCCCGCTCCCGCCCCCGATCCGTCACCATCCCCGAGCGGCACGACCGAAGGCCAGCACCGCTTTGCAGGGTGGGCTCACCCGCCGCCCGTCCGCGTCGGCTGGATCGCGGACGCGACGCAAGAGATCCTGGGCGCGACGGGTCGGGTGCACGTCTTCGGCGCCGACGGCCTGAGGCGCGTGGGGGCGCGCAAGGCGGGGGAGTCGTTGATGGAGGTTGCGGACTGGATTGCGGCCCGCTGCATCGCCATGGTCTTTGTGGCGGACGGGGACGGCACCGAGGGTTCCCGGGTGTTCGATCTCGTTCGCCCGGTGAATCCCCTGCGGCTGAGCCACGACGCGGGAGAGGACGAGGGGGAGGACATGGCGCACCGCGCCCTGGACGAGGGGCGGGCCGTGGTTGCAAACGGGCCGCGTGGCGGCGACTTCGCCCGGAGCCCTGCCTGCAAGTCCTTTCTTGCGGCCATCGAAGAGAAGTACCGGCGGCCCGTGGAGGTGTTGGTCGTTGGGTTCGCGAAAGAGGGGTCGCTGGCTCCGTCGGTGGACCCGCTGCTGGCCCGCGGCCACCGGGTGACCGTCGTTCGCGACGCGACGAGCTTCCCGGCCCGCAATCCCCTGCGACGGCCGCCTTCCGGATGGGCCGGAGACGGCGTCGTCAGGTCGGTGGCCGACCTGCGCGCATCGTGGGGGCGCTACTGCCAGGGCACCTTCGCCGACCAGGAGATCGAGGAGGCGCACGAGAGGATGGAGTCCCTCGCGAGGCGCGCGCCGAGGTTCAGCTCGCTGCACATCCTGGACGAGGCAGTTCCTTGGGAGCTTTATCGCGCGCGGCTGGAGGGTCCGCGCACCTTCCCCAACAACCTGGCGCTCGCGGACGAGGCGCTGACGGACGATGCGCTGGTGACGTGGAAGTGCATCCTCCTGGGAGCGATCTACGAAGTGTCCGACGACGATCTGGAGTTCCTGGTCCTGGACCGTCTCAGCTTCAGGCGCTTCGCGGGACTGGCCTTGACGGAGCGGCCGCCGCGCGCCCGCGCGCTGAAGGCGAACCGCAAGCACTGGATCCGAGCCGGCGTGATGGCGGAGCTCGTGGCCGACGTGGACCGCCGCTGGAGGAAGGAGGGCTATGGGCTGCCGGGTCTGGAGCGGCTCATGGGGACTTCGCAGGCGGATTCGGGAGATCCGGAGGATGGCGGGCTGGACAAGGCGGGATTGCGACCGGGCCCGCAGGCGGTGTCCGCAGTCAGCCGCGGATCGAGGCGCCGCAGTCGGCGGAAGCGGAAGAAGAAGCGCAGGAGGCGGCACAGGTAGCAGCCCGTCTTGACCAGCCATGGACGACACCAACCGTCTCGCGAACACGACAGAGCCGCATGACCCTGCCGAGGACCCACCCCCCGCGGACGACGCCACCAGCGGGCTGCCCCTCTTCGACCGCCAGCTGCGCATCGAGTCCCTCGCCGAACGTCTTCACGACCTGGCGGCGGAGTGGGAGCGCCGGACGTTCGCGACCCGCCCGGAAGTCGTCGACGGTGTCGTGCTCCCCCTCCTGCAGCATCTCGGGTGGGAAACCGCGGACCCGGGCGTCGCGGTGCGGGACTTCACCACCGCCGCTGGCACCGTCGACTTCGCACTCTGCGCTCCTCCCGGCGATCCGCGGATCCTGATCGAGGTCGGAGCTCTCCCGGGGCCGGCGGCCGCCCCGGACGACCATCCCTTCGACGACCCCTCGTTCCGTGCCCTCCAGCTGGCGGTTTCGGACGACGGACGGGACTGGAGACTCCACTTCCCGGCGGGGCGGGGCAGCATTCGCAACCGACGCTTCGCCGGCTTCGACATCGTGGACGATCCGCACGAACAAGTCGCCGGCACCCTGGACACCTATCTGTCGTTCCACGCCGCCCAGCACGGCGACGCATTTCGCGAAGCCGAGCGGGAGTACGGCAAGAGGCGCTTTCCGGCCGAGGCTCACGCCGCGTGGCGTCGCTGTCTTCAGGGGAGCGAGGTCCTCCGTCACTTCCTGCGTGAGGTGGAGGAGGTCATCGGCGTCACCACCGACCGAGAGCAGGCGCTGGGCTATCTCCGTTCCCAGCTCAGCTCGATCCACTGGCCTGCCGATCCACCGGATCCGGAGCCCGCGCGCCGCGTCGCGGTGGGCGACAGGGTCTGGGTCTACGACTTCGGGTCCCGCGAGATCGTCACCTCGGTCGTGGTCGGCACCGAGCCGGACTGGGAAAAGGGCGAGGTCTCGCGCGACTCTCCAAAGGGCTACGCGCTCCTTGGGGCCCGCGAGGGGGAGGAGCGGGAAGTCAGGCTCCCGGACCGGGAACCCAACCGGATCCGAATCGTGCTGATTGCCGACGCCTGATTCAACCGACGATCGACCGCCGTCCTGCGGCAGTTCCGGACCTCCGTCGTCCCCTCAGACCCCCGGCGCCATCAACGCATGCGCCTTCGGCAGAAACTCCGACATCATGCGCGCGAAGTGCCGGTAGTACTCGTCCCAGGACATCCCGTCGAAGTCCCGCGGGTTCGCCTCGATGTTCCCCTCCAGCCGCCGCGCACAGAGAGCCTCCGCCACCACCTCCGCCAGCAATACCCGGAAGTGGAGCTGGTCCTGCCCCGGATACTGCTCCGACTTCGGCCCCAGGTACCGCTTGAGCGCCGGGTGCCGCGCGCCGATCTCCAGCACGTTCTTGTTCCACCGATACCGCAGCGCGCCATGGTTCACGTCCTCCAGCTTGATGACGATGCCCGCGCCCGAGGCTGGCGCGGCCCTTAGCTCGGTCTCCGCCTCGTGGTCCCCGAGGCGCGCCGTCATCACGGTCGGCACCGCATCATCGTCCAGGACCGCCACGGTGAGCCTGCACACGGCGACCCCCAGGGTGGCGGTCAGGACCAGCCTTCTGGCGCCCGATACACGGAAATCGTCCGAGGACAGCTCGAGATCTAACTCGCGGCCAGCCGAGCGGGCCAACGCCGTCGGCGCCAGCAGCCGGATGCTCCTGCGGGAGCCGCCACGGATGCGGTAGCTCTTGCGCTCGAACTGAAGCTCCGTGACGTCCGCGTACCTCTCGGCCTCCGAGGCGAGGACCGCGATCGTCGACTCGGCCCTGATGGGACCGACACGCGCCTCAAGGCCGGTCGCGGGCGTCTCCGTCAGCGCCCTGACCGACCAGGTCGCGCGCAAAGCTCCCTCCTGGGCCTCGACGGGTTGCAGCGGAACGCTGGGCCGCTCCGCCCGAATGTCGTCGGTCAGGCATTCGACCTCCACGAGCGCGCCTTCGGCGATCTCCGGGAAGGCCTTGCGCCGAACCGTAAGCCAGCACTTGAGAGACTGCTCCCGGACCACCTGCGCGTATTGCGGGCTAAGCGAATACCCATGGATCCGAAACCGGCTCCCCGTCTCCTTCCGCTTCGGATCGCGGGACATCTCCTCGTCGGAGTAGTCCTCCATGAACTGATTCGCCGCCCTTTCGAGGGCGTCGAGGCGCTTGCGCGTCTTCTGGCTCTCCACGGTCCGCGCCCGCTCGCGCTGCTCCCGGGTCCGCTCCTCCTCGACCAATGGCCGGAGCAGTGTGAGCGCCCGTTCGTAGAGGGCCGCCACAAAGGGGTGGTCCGGGATCAGGCCGGACTTGCGCGAGGGGTCCAGGATCGGAACCGGGTTGTTCGCCGGATGCCGCCTGCCCTGAGCCTGACGCTCGTCGTATTCATTCCAGAGATCGTCGATCGCCTCGCAGGTGAGCCGGCCGTGGAACCACTGCGCGTGGGCGTCCCACTCCAGACTTCGGTCGAAGAGCGTCGCCTCGTGAATCGCGTGTCTCGACTTGACCAGGATCCCCCCGAGCCGGAACCGGTTTCTCTCCGACTGGAACTTCCTTCTCGCCCGATAGATCACCAGCTTGGCCTTCGCACCCCGGTACCCCGGTACCGCGAACGTCTGGGAGACGCGCCTCTTGCCGGCGGGCCGGTGAAGGCTGACCTCGCGGTCCTTCCCCTTCGTCAGGCCCCGGGCCACCAGCGTGGTCTGCCTCTGCCAGACGATGTCGCGAAGGCGCACCAGTCTGGCCACATTCGGCACGAGCGTGTCGATCTTCGGGATCCGGTGGGTGGGATCGATCTCGATCGTCACCACCGTGCCGGTGCCCTCGCCGATCCCCAGGCGCCTCCGGACCGCCGGCGTGACCTTGCGCGAGTTGTCGGCCTCGTACTCCATGTTCGGGAAGATCCGGCAGGTGTGCATGCGCCCATCGCCCGCGATCGATTCGAAGGTGACCTTTCCGAGCGCCGCGATGTCCTTTGCGCCGCGGGAGTTGGTGCCGCGTACCGCCTTCCCTTCCTCCATTCCGCTCACCCTCCCGCCGATCCGGCCGAGCTTGCGGTTCATCTGCTCGGCGGTCATGCCATCCGCGAAGTCGCGCACGCGCAGGATCGACGACTGGCCCCTTCCCCGGCGCCCCAGCTCGATCTCGACCTGTCCCGGAGTCCCGAGGATCTGGTAGCGGTCGTCGGAGTTCGTGACGAGCTCGACGATGGCGTCGTAGACATCTCGGATCGCCAGCTTCGCGTCCTGAACTACCCGTCTGGACGCAACTTCCAGCTCTCTTCGCTTGACGGCGGCCATGGGTAGAAGGTCGGATCGCCGTTCGCCGTTATCAAGCTCGCAGGGCGGGGTGAAGGGTGATGGGCAGGGTGGAGCTGTAGCGGCCGCTGGGATTTCCGAGTGTCGGTCGACGAGTCGTCAGGGAAAACTTGACCAGTGGCAGGAACAGCGCGCAATGTCGATTGTAGTTGACATAATGACAATCGCAGTTGTCATTGGCTGCTTTTCCGCGGGCCCTGTGGGCGTGGTGAGGTGCTTCTGCCTGAACGGATCCAGAACTTCTACCGGGTGCGCGGGAGGCCCCGCGTGGAGCCGGTGGGTCTGGTGTATCTGTGGCCGGAGACGGGGTAGGGTTTACCCGACCTGCTCCACCAGTTCCTCCACCATCGCTGCGAGCCCCACAGCCTCCACGTCCCCCGGCAGCGGATAGCGTTCGTCCCCACCGTACACAACGAACGCGCGGTCGGGGCCGACGTCATCGAGCGCGGTCCGGAGCGACCTGCCAGGTGCCTTGGCAATGCCCCGCTTGATCTCCACCGCCCACACCACGCCGCCCGGCAGCTCCAGCACCAGATCGATCTCAACTCCGGTCGCCGTGCGGTAGAAGCTGGCCTGTGCCCGGTCGGAGGCCGCACGGATGAGGGTTTCGACGACGAACCCCTCCCAGCTCTTCCCGGCGACCGGGTGACCTAGAACGTCGTCCCAGGTGTCGAGCCCGAGGAGCGCGTGGACGATGCCGCTGTCGCGGATGTACACCCGGGGCGACTTCACCAGCCGTTTGCGCACGTTGACGTGCAACGGCGGCAGGCGGCGCACGAGAAGCAGATCGACCAGGAGGTCGAGGTAGCGCACGACGGTCTTTCCGTCCACGCCCAGGCTGCGGGCAAGGACCGACGCTCTCCAGAGTCCGCCCTGCGAATGGGCCAGCATGGTCCAGAAGCGCCGCAGCGTCTCGGTGGGAATGCGGGGTCCCAGCATCGGGATGTCGCGCTCCAGGTAGGTGCGGAGGAAGTTCCGGCGCCAGAGCGCGCTGGCCGCCTCGTCAGGGGCCAGGAAGCTTCGCGGGAATCCTCCGCGGGTCCACAGGCGCTCCGCGTGGGCCCGCTCCACCTCCCGGATGTCCAGCGGGTCCAGGGCGAGGTAGCCGATCCGTCCGGCCAGGCTTTCCCCGGATTGTCGCATGAGATCCATCGAGGCCGAACCGAGGATCAGGAAGTGGCCGGCGCGCTCGCCGTCACGGATGCGGTCGTCGATGATGCCGCGGAGCGTTCGAAACAGCTCGGGGACGCGGTGGATCTCGTCGAGCACGACCAGACGGTTTCGCACCGAGCCGAGGTAGCCGCGTGCATCGGAAAGGCGGTCGAGGTGGCGGGGGTTTTCCAGGTCTAGGTAGAGGCCGGGCTCCGGCCTGCCGGTGTGGCCGGGCGCGTCGGCGATGGCCCTCGCGAGCGTCGTCTTGCCGACCTGCCGAGGGCCGAGGAGGGCGACGGCCGGGAAGAGGGTTAGGTGTTGCTCCAGATGGGTCCAGAGGATCCGGGGGATGATCGGCGGGTCCATGGCGTGGAATATCGGCATACCATTCCGAAATTGCAAGGATATTCCACTACACGAACGCGCTGGCGTCGCGCCCGCTCATGCCTGCGGAGCGACGTCGAGGTGGGCGAGCGAAGACATATTCCCATATGGCGCATATGGTCATATGGCTTGACTTGACGTCCGCCGGAGACGATCAGCCGGAGAGGCGGGGCTGCCGGTGCGAAGCACCTCGCCAGCCGGAGACCGGGTAGCCGCGATGGCGATACGGCGACCCCCACCGGATAGACCGCCGCGGCCAGGTCAAGGCGTGGCAAGTTCGTAGTCGCGCACTAGGACATCGGCCGGAAGACCCCACTCCTTCGCGAGCATGCGGATCATGGCGAGGGAGAGGGGGCGGCGACGGCGAAGCACTTCCGAGGCATGGGATTGCGAGCCGATCAGCTCCGCCAGATCCCGCTGCCGCAGTCCGCGAGCCTCCATCACGTGGCTGATCGCCGAGATCGGGTCGGGCGCGTCGATCATCCAGTGCTCCGACTCATACCCCTCGACCAAGGTCACCAACACCTCCAACCTGTCGGACTCCGGCGTGCCCAGAGCGACCCCCATCAGGCTGTCGATCTCGGCCAGCGCCTCGTCGTAGTCGGTCTCGTTCCTGACTGGCCTGATGGTCATTCTGGACTCCTCTCTACACCAGACGGGGCGCCTCGACAACTCAGCTGTCTGGCGGCCGGGGCACTTGGAGGTCCTTGCAGATCTTTCTGGCGAGGTCCCGGTCGATCTCGTTGTGCCGGGGAATCGTCGAGACCTTCTCGGCCGTCCGGTTGATGTAGAGGGTGTGGTTCCCGCCCTCACGCAGGAAGGCGCACCCATGCTGTGCCAGGTGGCGCAGCAAATCCCGGCGCTTCACGCCGTGACGGTGATGGGCTCTCTGATTGCCGCACCGCCGTCAGCGTCTTCACGGGCCATTTCCCGGTTGGCTTCGATCACCATTGCCACGGCTTCGCGAAGGTTCGACCGTGCCTCTTCCAGGGAAGCGCCCTGGGTGTTGGCACCGGGAAACTCCTCGATGAAGGCGATGTAGCCTTCAGGGACCTTCCGGAACACCGCCGTGCATTGCAGGTCCACAACATGCCTCCTAGCTGTCAGTCTGGCTCACTCTCGACAGGATCGCTCCCCTGCGGTTCCTTCCAGGACGGTAATGGATGCGCCGCTCAGCCTCAACGGGTCTATCAGGATCGGGCTCGCCGGGAGCGGATCACAGGGGGTTTTCGGTGCGCTGACCGGGCGCGAGATGCTGGCGCTCAGCAGGGAGGCGCGATTTCTGGGGAAGCGTCTGGCGGAAAGGCGGGACGAGCGCTGGCTTCCGTCATTCCCGCGGTCGCCGGACCGGCCCGTCTGGTGCCTCTGAGCGCCCTAGCCACGCCGGACCTCATGGCACCGGCCCCTGTGCGCGGCGGCCGGGCGCGGGAGGCTTCGAGCGGTCCGCAACGCCAGCGGCCGGTGGCGCAGCTCCCGGGCCTGGGTGGAGGAATACAAGCTGACTCGCTACCGCAGGGATCGGGATTGAAGGCCGGAGACCGAATAGCTGCGATGGCGAAGCGGCCGCCCGCACAGGTCAGGCGGTCTCCGCGGGCTCGCCGAAGTCCGAACCTCAGGTGCGGGACTCGGCCGAGCGCCTGTCTTGCTGGGCGACAACTGCGATCTGGAGGAGCTTGCGACCGGGTGGACATCTCGTGGCGGCGGAGGCCAGTTGCCGACTGCGGTGCCTGGCGTTAATTCGTTGGGTCATGAACCCTATCGTGAAGCAAGCCCTGCTCCGGCTCTGCGTTCCAGCAGCGTGCGCGGCGGCCCCGGCCGCGGCCTCGGCCCAGCAGGTCTTCGCCTCCACGCATTCGGCGACGTTGCCGACAGCGGCCGCGGTCGGCAGGGGGGTCGTCCTGGTCGAGGTCTCCCACCGGTTCGGCTACCTGTCGGACGGACCCGGCGACCTCTGGGGGCTGGACGGGTTCGTGCTCAATCGCCTCGGCCTGGCGTTCGCACTCCACGACCGCTTCGCCCTGGGGATTCTCCGCTCCAACAGCACGGACAACCTGGAGTTGAACGCGCGTCTCGCGGGACTGGCGCTCGATGCCGCGACGCCCCCCGTCGAGTTCGCACTGCAGGCCGGTGTGGCGTGGAACCTGCAAAGCGACACCGTGGACGGTCACGGGGGTCATCAGCACTACATCCTGCCGGGCGGCAACGGGGGAGGCGCTAGCAACGACGAGGTGGCCGAAGAGAACGAGATGCAGGCCTATGGGCAGGTGATCGTGAACGCGCTGTTCGCCGATCGCCTCGCGCTGGGCGTAGTGCCCACCCTGCTGTGGAATCCCCGGATTCGGAGCCACGACCCGGAGGCCACCCTTTCAGTGGGCGTGAACTGCCAGCTGTACCTGGACCGCACCTGGAGCCTTATCGGCGAGTGGATCTTCAGCCAGCCCCGGGAGGACCAGGAGTACGACTCCGGGTCCTTCGGCGCCGAAATCCGCACGAGCGGGCACTTCTTCAAGCTGCTCGTCACCAACCAGCACCAGATGAACCCGACTCAGACGCTGGCTGGCGCGGCGGAGGACTTTCTCGATCCGGAGTCGTGGCGGTTCGGGTTCAATATCGAGCGGAGGCTTGGCGGGCTGTCCAGGTTGAAGTGAGGGATGGGCGGGGGATTCCGACGGGAGGATGCCTCGCAGTTCAAGGCTCTCTTCAATAACCGCGCCCATGGAGCGGCCCTGTCGCGCCGCTGCCTCCTTGAGAGCACGGTGGGTCCGTCAGGCGTGGCATCGCGTGGGGTCTCCTTCGTGGTCAGCCATGGCAATGGGCGTCATCTCCACGGACTGCTAATTTGCCGGGCCCACCGCCACAGGAGTCGCCCTATAGTCACCGCTTCACGGGCTCCGCGCGGAGAAGCGAGGTTGCGAAACACATGACGGTGACCAGCTGATGCCACCATCCGTCCCCGCCAGCGAACCCTCCGAGGCCGGTCACGGCTTCGGCACGGCGCCGGTCTTCCTGGCGTCGATCAGCACGATCCTGGGCGCGATCCTCTTCCTGCGCTTCGGCTATGCGGTAGGACACGTCGGCCTCTGGGGCGCGATGATGATCATCGTCATTGGCCACATGGTCACGATACCCACCGTGCTGGCCGTCTCCGAAATCGCGACCAACCGGCGCGTCGCCGGGGGCGGAGCGTACTTCATCATCAGCCGCTCCTTCGGCACCACGATCGGCGGCTCCATCGGGATCGCGCTCTATCTGTCGCAGGCGATCTCGGTCGCCTTCTACCTGGTGGCGTTCGCGGAAGCCTTCCAGCCGGTGCTGCAATGGATCGGGGGACGATTCGGAGTCGTGCCCAGCCTCCAGTGGGTGAGCGTTCCCGGCCTAGCCGTCCTGGTGGTCCTCATGCTGACCAAGGGCGCAGGCCAGGGTGTGCGCGTGCTGTGGGTCGTCTGCGGCATCCTGGCGGCGGTGATCGGCGCCTTCCTGCTGGGATCGGCGCCCGAAGAGATCCGGCCCGACGGCCTGAACCTCACCTCGACGATCGCCAACCCCGACGGATTCGGGATCGTCTTTGCGACGTGCTTCCCCGCCTTCACCGGGATGATCGCCGGCCTCGGGCTGTCGGGCGATCTCAGGAACCCCATGCGCTCGATCCCCCTGGGAACGATCGGGGCCACCCTCGCCGGGATGGTCATCTACGCGCTGGTCGCGATCAAGCTCGCGCAGAGCGCGACTCCGGATGCCCTGGCGGAGGACCAGTTCATCATGTCCCGCATCGCCCTCTGGGGGCCGTCCATCTACATCGGGCTGGCCGCTGCGGCCTTCTCCTCCGCGCTCGGTTCCGTCATGGTGGCCCCCCGCACATTGCAGGCGCTGGCGCGCGACCGCGTCTTCCCGGTCGCTAGGGTGAACGCACTACTGGCCATGGGACGGGGCAAGGCGGGCGAACCCATCAACGCGACGTACATATCGGTCGCCCTGGCCGCCGTGTTCGTCGCGCTGGGCGACATCGACTTCATCGCCCAGATCCTGAGCATGTTCTTCATGGTGACGTACGGCACGCTCTGCTCCGTGTCGTTCCTGGAGTACTTCGCGGGCAACCCCTCGTACCGCCCCACCTTCCGCTCCCGCTGGTACATATCGCTCGTCGGCGCGGTGATGTGCGTCCTCATGATGATCCAGATGAGCGCCGTGTACGCGTTGCTGGCGATGGCGATCATGCTCGTCATCTACCTGGGGCTCAGGCGCTCGCGGCGTGGGGAGCGCGATCTGGCCGCGATCCTCCAGGGAGCGATGTTCCAGCTGGTCCGCAGACTGCAGATCATGCTTCAGAAGAACCAGAGCGCGCAGCAGGACGGCGGGTGGCGACCGTCGTTCGTGGCGCTCACCCAGTTCGGCGACCGCCGCGTGGCCCAGTTCGACCTCCTGCGCTGGATCTCCCACCGGCACGGGTTCGGCCACTTCGTACAGCACATGAAGGGCGAGTATTCGCTGGAGACGGAGCTCCAGGCCCGCGCCCAGCTCGGCAAGCTGGTGAAACGCTCCGACCTCAGCCGCGCGGGGACGTTCGTCGACACGCTGATCGCCCCATCCTTCGAGAACGCGGTCACCCAGGCGCTCCAGTACCCCGGCATCTCGGGCCTCCCCAACAACAGCATCCTGCTGGAGTTCGACCAGGACCATGCCGAGGAGATCCCGAGGCTGGAGCGCGCGATGCGTGTGGCGGCCTCGTCGCGCTTCAACGCGGTCGTCCTTCGCTCCACCACCTTCCGATTCGGCTACCGCTCGTCGATCCACCTCTGGCTGACCCCGGAGACCCTGCCCAACGCGGCCATGATGCTGATGCTGGCCTACATCATCGTCGGGCACCCCGAATGGAGAACCGCCGAGATCCGCGTCTTCGCCTGCATCGGCACGGACGGAGACGAGCGCGAGGCCGACCAGCTCTCCGCCCTCGTCGACCAGGGGCGTCTCCCGATCGGGAGAAAGAACGTCGAGATGCTGCCCGTCGAGTCCCAGGCCAGGATCGAGAAGGAGGTGGAGCGCCGGTCATCCGACGCGGATCTGGTGATCGCGGGCATCTCGGCCGATCAGATGAAGGAGGGAAGCCTGACCGAAGTCCTCCAGAGCCACAGGGCCGCGAACGACGTCGTCTTCGTGCACTCCGTGGAGGAGATCGTCATCGACTGACCCCGCGATCCTTCAGAAGGGCCAGAAGATCGGCACCACGAGCATGACCACCGCGAAGACGACAGCGGTCAGCGGCAGTCCCACGCGCAGGTAGTCGGTGAACCGGTAGCCGCCGGGTCCCATGACGAGGACGTTCGCTGGATGGGAGACGGGACTGGCGAAGCTCGCCGACGCGGCCATCGCCGTGGCCATCATCAGGGGATACGGGGAGACGCCCAGGCTCTGCGCCGTTCCCAGCACGATTGGAGACATGAGGACCACGAGCGCCGCCGTCGGGATGACCTGAGTCGCCAGGGAGGTGACGAGGAACAGGGCGCCCATGGCGGCGAGAGGCCCAAAGTCCCCAACCGTCCGCACGACCGCCTCCGCAAGGAGCGCCGAAGCGCCCGCCTCCTGCAGCGCCACGCCGAGGGGAAGCATCCCGGCGATCAGGAAGACGGCCTGCCACTCGATGGATCGGTAGGCCTCCTCCATCGTCAGACACCCGAAGAGGATCATGAGGGCGGCGCCTCCCACGGCCGCGATGGAGATCGGCAGCCACCCGAGGAGGACCGGCCCCAGCGCTACGCCGAGGATCAGGGCCGCGACCGGTGCCTTGCGACGCCGGGGCGGCGTCTGCACGCCCTCGGTCAGAACGAGGAAGTTCGGATCCGAAGCGAGGACGCGGAGATTCTCGCGAGCTCCGTGGACGAGCAGCGCGTCGCCGGAGCGCAGCGGCAGGTCACGGAGCCCGGTTCGATGCGGTCGCCCCTCCCGCCAGATCGCGAGCACCATCAGCCCGTACCTCCTGCGGAAGCTGAGCTGGCGCAGCGTCTGCCCCACGAGTCTCGTATGGGGCGAGAGGACGACCTCCGCGATCCCGATCTGCTCGGTTTCGAGCGTCGCGCTCTCCGCCGCCGCCCTGCCCTCGACCTCGATCCCCCGGATTCCCTTCAGCGTGGACAACCCTTCGGGCCGGCCCCTGACGACCAGCAGGTCCCCGGCCCGGATGCGCTCGCCGGGCCCCGGCATCTCGATCGTCCGGCCTTCGCGACGGACGCTGATCACCCAGAGCCCCAGAGAGGCCCCCAATCCGCATTCCTTCAGCGTCTGGCCCACGAGGAAGGAGTCGCGGGGCACCCGGACCGCGAAGAGCTCGTCCTGGATGCTGTAGAGGTCGATCTGGTCGGCGGCGGCGACAGTCAGCGCCTCGTGTGCGCCCAGCTCCTGGACCTTGTCCGGTGGACCCTGGACGAGGAGCGTGTCGGCGGGCTGAAGGGCCACATCCTGAAGGGGACTCGGCAGCGACCTCCCCTCACGCCGGATCGCCATCACGCGAACCCCGAAACGGGCCGCGAAGTCCACGTCGCGCAGTGTGCGTCCCGTCAGCTCGGAGCCGCCGGGCACCCCGACCTCCGCGATTTCGAATTCGGGAGAGTCCAGCACCTCCACGCCCATCCCGGCCTCCTCGATGTCGAGCGCGTTGCTCCCCTGCAGCTGGTCCAGCCGGTCCACGGGCCCCTGAGCGACGATGCGGTCTCCCGCGCGGAGTCGGAAGTCCGGACCGGGCAGGGGTCGGGGGCGCCCGCCCCGGATGACGGTGATGGCATGGAGTCCGGCCACGGACCCGAGCCGGATTTCACCAAGGCTCTTTCCTGCAAGGGGCGAAGCCTCAGGCAGCCTCAGGATGATGAACCGCTCGTTCAGCCCGTAGATGTCCGGCAGCACCCGTTCATCGTCTCCTGCGGGGCCGCCGACCCCGATGCGGCGCTTCGGCAGCAACCTGGGTACGGCCGCGAGGACAAAGACGAAGCCCGCCGCCATCACGACCAGTCCTACCGGCGAATAGTCGAAGAGGCCGAACGGCTCGAGTCCCTCGGTTCGGAGTGCCTCTGCCACCAGGATGTTGGGCGGGGTGCCGATGAGGGTCGTCAATCCACCCAGGAGGCACGCGTACGCGAGTGGAAGAAGAAGCCTCGAGGGAGGGATTCCGGTCTCCTTCGAGAGGTCCATGACGACGGGCAGGAGGATCGCCGCCACGCCCACGTTGTTCATGAAGGCGGACGCCACGCCGGCGGTCGCCATGATGACCAGGATGATGCGGGCCTCGCTTCCGCCCGCGAAGCGTATGATCTGCCGCCCGACCATGTTGGCGATGCCGGTGTGGGCGAGCCCCCCGCTAAGCACGAAGACGGCCCAGACGGTCACGACGGCCGGATTGGAGAAGCCGGCGAGCGCCGCGGCCGGTTCGATGAGCCCGGTCACGGCAAGGAAAACGAGCGTGAGGAGCGCGACCAGGTCCATTCGGAGTCGCCCGTGCACGAAGAGGACGATGTCCACCACCAGAACCGCCAGGACGAGAACGAGTTCGACCCTCATCGCGTCACTGCGCCTCTGCGGGCCGCAGGGGTTGGTAGCAGCGCTGCCGGCCCGAGGAGCAACGCAGGGCGAAGCCACGTGTGTGACAATTGTAAACCATGGATTACATATTGTAAATCACACATTACAGTGCGGGAAGGCGAGCGAAGCGGTTCAGCGGGGATGCAGCGCCGCTCGAATCTCCCATGGCCGCGAGCGGCCACCCCGCGGGGCTGGAACGCGCTCCGCTCGCTGGCATTGTTTCACAGAAAAATGCCGTGCGAAGCTTGTCCACGGGCTGCTAGACAAGGTCGGTCATCCCGCTACCGGCCCGCGATCGAGCGCGCCCACTCCGGCACCACCGCCGGATCGATCTCGAAGACGGCGAGCCCCAAGGCGAAGACCAACGTTGCGATTACCACCACTCCGACGAGGTTGAGCACGATCCCGGCCCGCGCCATCTCGCCCACCGTGATCCGCCCGCTCCCGAAGACGATTGCGTTGGGCGGGGTGGCCACCGGCATCATGAAGGCGCACGACGCCGAGAGGGTCGCCGGGATCATGAGGACCAGGGGGTGCGTCCCGGTCGCCACCGCCACCGAGGCGAGGATCGGGAGGATCATCTCGGTGGTGGCGGTGTTGCTCGTGAATTCGGTCAGGAAGGTGAGCGTCGCGCAGACGATGAGGATCGTCGCGAAGACCGGCAGGCCGCCCAGGACCTCGAGGCGGCTGCCGGCCAGCTGCGCTAGCCCCGTCTCCTGGAAGCCGGCCGCCAGCGCGAAGCCACCCCCGAAGAGGAGCACGATGTTCCAGGGGAGACGGGGGATCACATCCGGCCCGAGGATCCGGGTTGCGCCCCCCTCCCGGTTGCGCGCGGGCACCAGGAAGAGGATCGAGGCGAGGGCGATCGCCACCGTGCCGTCGTCGATCAGCCCCGGATCGGGGAGCAGACGGGACCAGCCGGGCACCGTGAGGAGGCCCAGCTGCAGGTCGACCCGGAAGACCCAGAGGAGCGCGGTGGCGGCGAAGACCCAGAGCACGACGCGCTCCTCGAAGGCGACCGGACCCAGGCGCGCCCGCTCGGCCGCCACCACCTTCCGGTCCACGGCCAGCTCCTCCGGCACACGGTGGAGCACGCGCGTGATGAGCAGCCAGGCGGCGACGAGCATGACCGCACCCACGGGCAGCGCCATGGCGAGCCACTCCCCGAAGGCGATGGGGGGCGCCTCGGGGAAGAGTATCTCGAAGATGCGCACGAAGGAGAGGTTGGGCGGGGTCCCCACCAGCGTCGTGATCCCCCCTACGGTGCACCCGTACGCGATCCCGAGCATGAGCCCCGCCGAGAGGTGTCGCGACCGTTCCCGTCCGGCCCTGCTCTCGATCTGGAGCGCTATCGCCAGCCCGATCGGGACCATCATCACCGCGGTGGCCGTGTTCGAGATCCACATCGACAGGAAGGCAGCCGCGATCATGGAGCCCAGCACGATGCGGGCGGGGCCGCCCCCCACCGCGTGGATGATCCCGAGCGCGATGCGGCGGTGGAGCCTCCACTTCTCCATGGCGAGTGCGATCATGAACCCGCCGAGGAAGAGCACGACCGTGCTGTTGAAGTAGATCGGCGCGGTGTCGCGTCCCGCCATGATCCCCAGGAGCGGGTAGAGGGCGAGCGGGAAGAGCGCCGTGGCGAAGAGGGGGATCGCGTCGGTGACCCACCAGATCGCCATCAGGAGCGCTACCGCGGCGAGACGGCTGGCGGCCGGGTTGGAGGCGTCGACCGGAAAGAGGAGCAGGAGCAGGAAGACGGCGGGGCCCAGCCAGAGACCGACCGTGCGGCTCCGGGAGCTGGCGCGACGCTCAACGGCCATGCGGCTCTCGCGTGGTAGCCGGGCTCAGCGTCCGCGCCACCAGGGTGGCCGCGCGGATCTTCGCCCTGGCGATCGTCCGTCCCCAGGCACCGATGGGGTGTCGCTCTGTGACGGACAGGCGTTGAGAGGCCGCCAGATCCGGCTCCAGAACCTGGCGGCGAAAGGAGCTGATTACCGCAGCCGACCGGAAGACCGCGACGACCTCGGCCAGGAAGCCGTGGTAGCTCATCAGGTCGAAGTTGGAGGAGCCGGTGATGAGCGCCCGGTCGTCGATCAGCATGCACTTCATGTGGATCATGCCGTCCCCGTACAGCCAGAGGTGGACGGGGGAGCGCGCGGCCTCGGCGAGGAGGTGCCTCTGCAGGTACGCCTTGTTGTTGTCGCGCGGGGTGACGAAGTGGACCTCGACCCCGCGATCCGCCGCAGCTGTGAGATGCCCCGTGAAGGGAGGGGACACGTAGGGGCCGATCATGTGAATCGAGTGCTCTGCCCGGTCGATGATGCCGAGGAGCCCGCCGTAGAGTTCGTGGTTGCCCTTTCCGGGTAGGTTGTGCAGCTCCAGCTCCAGCTCGGGAAATGACCTCGACGACGCCTGCGACCGCCCTTCCCAGGAGTGCAGGAAGTCGCCCTTGAGGAAGCGGGTCACCTCAGCGTGCTCGATGCGCACCATCAGGTCGTGCCACGCGAAGTTGTGCTCCGAGAAGTTGAGGCCGCCCACATAGGCCACGCGGTCGTCGAAGAGGACGAGCTTCTTGTGGTCGCGTCTGAGGATCCTTCCTCCCAGGAGGCCGAGGGGACGCCCAAAGCGCACGCCGATCCCGGCGGCGCTCAGGGTCCGCACGAGGCGCCGGGTGCTGCGGACCTCGTCGCGGAGCGCGCGGTCGAAGAGGTTGTGCGGCGCCGCAAGCCAGCGGTCGTTGTGGTTGGCGCGGGTGTAGGAGTCGATCAGCAGCCTGATGTCCGGAGCCCGAGCCGCGAGCAGCTCCTTCGCAAGCTGCTCGCCCACCTGGTCCCCCTCGAAGGAGTAGGTCTGGATGTACACGCAGTCGCGGGCGCTGGCCAGATCGGCCCGGATCGCGCGCCAGATTGCGGGCGAGTCCACCAGGATCGTGACCCTCGGACGATCTCTCACCGACGGTGGTCGTGTCTCAGAGAGCACCGTGGATGGCGCTGCCCGCCGCCACCGCCGAATAGCCGATCACGGCGAAGCGCACGCCCCTGCCCACCAGCCCCACGATGATGAACCAGGTGAGGCTCATGCGCAGCGCCCCTGCAGCGAGGGAGATGAGGTAGAAGGGCGGGAGACCCACGATGGCGCTGACGAGGACGAGGGTGAATCCCGCCCCTTCGAGCCTCTTCGTCCTCTGGGAAGCGGCTTCCAGACGCTCCCGAGCCTTCGCTGGGAGTCGTTCCGGGAGCCAACGCGCCCCGGCGTAGAGTCCGACCTTGGCCACAATCTGCCCGGCCGAGCAGGCGACGATGACCGGCGCGACGAGTGCCGTCGGCGCGGCGACGGCAGCCCCCGCGACAAGGACCTCGGCGTTCACGAAGGGTACCAGTCCGCTTAGGACGGACATCACGAACGCCGATGTCAGTATTGCGATTTCCGCCATGGGGTGTCTCTCCCTGGTCCTCGGCCCGCCGAGCGCCGCGAACACCATACCGGCAAGCCCGCGCCGATGCCACCGCTAGCAGCCCGTGGACAGAACTCCCACGGCATTCGAGCGGCGGAGCATCCCCGCTGGACCGCTTCGCTCTGCGTTGCTCCTCGGACCAATAGCGCTGCGGCTATTGGCCCTTCGTCCCGTCTTGCCAGCGGAGCGCTTCGCCGCTCTCGGTGCTCGCGCGAGTCCGCCCACGGACTGCCGCAGCCCGTGGACAGAACTCCCACGGCATTCGAGCGGCGGAGCATCCCCGCTGGACCGCTTCGCTCTGCGTTGCTCCTCGGACCAATAGCGCTGCGGCTATTGGCCCTTCGTCCCGTCTTGCCAGCGGAGCGCTTCGCCGCTCTCGGTGCTCGCGCGAGTCCGCCCACGGACTGCCGCAGCCCGTGGACAGAACTCCCACGGCAGGAGCGGCGGAGCATCCCCGCTGGACCGCTTCGCTCATCTCTCCACGCCGGGCCGGGCTCTGGATTCCGGCCACACCGCTTGGTCGGCGCCCGCGGCCGCGCAGCCCGCGTCGCTCACCTGCTCAATGTGTAATGTGAAGATTACATAATGTCAACTACAGTATACATTTTCTCTCGCCGACCCAGTGGCCACGCCCCGCTGTCGGATTACCTTTTCATACTCCGGAACCCACAACAGGAGGGTGCTCGCTCATGAGGACCGCAACCTCCGGGCCGCTGGGCCGCACGACACACGGGACCGGTCCCGTTTCCGACCTCTTCAAGCACAGAGAGGCGCGTAGATGAGTACTGGAGTCGATGAACGGTCAATGCACCGTCGCGCAAAGCTCCCTTCGTACCCCGAAGGGTGGTACTTCGTCACCGACCGCAGGACGCTGGCGAAGAGGAAGCTGATCGAGAAGAGGTGGATGGGCGAGGAGATCGTCGCCTGGGTGGACGGGGAGGGCCGTGTCTGCGTAGCCGGGGCCTACTGCCCGCATCTGGGGTCGCACATGGGGCCGACGGTCGGTGGCCTGGTGCGCGACGGCTGCCTGGTATGCCCCTTCCACGGCTTCACCTTCGACACCACCGGCAGGTGTGTCGCCGTGCCGCACGCTCCGGCCCCCAGGGCCGCGAAGCTGGAGGTCTACCCCACCCACGAGATCCTCGGCATGGTCTTCGCCTGGTGGGGGAGCGAGGGGAGGGCGCCGCAGTGGGAGCTGCCCGAGTCGCCTCCCACGGGGGCGGAATGGGGCGGCCTGCGCTCGACGACGCTGCGATTCAGGGGCCATCCCCAGGAGACGACCGAGAACTCGGTGGATGTGGAGCACCTGGCGTACACCCACGGGTATCACGACGTGGAGATCACGGCCCCCCTGAAGATCGAGGGCGCCTACCTGAAGAGCTGCTTCGACTTCAGGTACGTGCACAGGATCGCCGGGCTGTTCAGGGTCGTCGCCGAAGTCTCCGCCGTCACCCACGTCCACGGGCTCGGGTACTCCTTCGTCGAGATCCACGAGAAGTCGATCGGCATGGATGCGAGGCTGTGGGTCCTGGCGACGCCGGTGGGCGACACCCGGCTCGAGCTGACGCTCGTCACCCAGGTGCGGGAGATCCGCAGGCCGGGCAAGTTCCTCGCAGGGCTCGGCTTCCTGCCGGTGCCCTGGCGCCACAGGGTGATGACCCCCTTCTACCTGAGACAGGAGAAGCACTTCGTCATGCAGGACGTGGTCATCTGGGAGCACAAGCGCTACACCGTCCCGCCCCGGCTCTCCCGCGCAGACGGCCCGATCGGGAAGTTCCGCCTCTACTGCCGGCAGTTCTATCCCGAACTGCCGTTGCGGGCTGGGAGGGTGCGGCGAACGGGCACGGCCTGATTTCGCCGGCAGTCACCGCGGAGATGGCCGCACGGGGACGAAGTCCGGACGGCAGTGGGCACGCTCGTCGTCCACGGACTTCGATGCCCCGCCGCGTTGCCATAGTCGGAGGCGGAATCTCCGGGCTGGGGGCGGCCTGGGCGCTCAGTCGCCACCCCGACCGCTTCGACTTCGAGCTCTACGAGGCCCAGGACCGGATCGGCGGGAACGCGGTCACCGCCGACATGCCGCAGGACGGCGGCGGCTCGATCCCCTTCGACATCTCGGTCACCGCCTGCATTCCCTCGGTCTACCACCACATCGTGATTCTCCTGAAGGAGTTCGGGATCGAGCTGCTCGAGACCCGTTTCAGCTACAGCGTGAGGTACCGCGGCCAGCTCTACGCCCACGACTTCGACTCCGAGATCAGGGAGCAGCTGCAGCCCGAGATCGACAGGTTCCAGCGGGTCCTGGGGCACCTGCACCGCTTCGGATGGCTGACACGCTCCCGCTCGAAGCTCCTGAACGCGCTCAACCCCTTCAACTACGTCAGCATGGGGACGGTCCTGAACCTGGCCGGGCTCTCCGGGGACTTCAGGTACAAGGTACTGAAGCCGATGTTCGTCAACTTCCTGATGGCCACCAACGTCTTCGACATGCCCGCGGCGCTCTTCTCGCGGTACCTCGAGTTCTTCGACATCGAGTCCGCCACCCCGATGCGGACCTGGGACCGGGGAACGAGGCGCATCTACGATAATCTCACCGCTGGCTTCCGGGACCGTATCCACCTGGGCCGCCCCGTCCGAAAGGTCTACCGGTACAACACCCACGTGGTCGTCGAGGACGAGGAGGGGACGCAGGAGCGCTTCGACGATGTCGTCCTCGCCTGCAACGCCAACCAGACGCTCATGATCCTGGACCGCCCCACCCTGCTGGAGCGCTACATCCTCTCGTCCGTCCGCTACGAGAGCGAGCTCCACAACCACACCGTCGTCCACTCCGACGCCTCGGTCCTCCCCGACAACGAGGTCAGGCCGCTCGCGACGCGGAGCAACCACATCGAGCAGTACGGAGCGCGCCCGGACAACTACGAGATCACCTACATCATGCACAACCAGCAGCCGTGGGTAGGCGATTCGGACAAGCCGTGCCTCGTCACCTACAACCCGATCACCCGGATCGACGAGGAGAAGGTGGTCGCGCGGCGGTGGTTCCAGCACATCGTCCACGACGTGCGGCAGATGGCGTGGCTCGTCCCCCTCTTTCGCTTCATCCAGGGCAGGCGGCGGAGCTGGCACTGCGGCGCCCACACCCTTGTGAACAGCCAGGAGACGTGCTTCGTCTCAGGGCTCGCGGCCGCCACCCAACTGGGCGCTGACTATCCGTTTGACAACGAGGAGGCGCGCCGTACCTTCAACCACTACGGGAGCATCCTGCACGGCTGGCGGTTCAGGAAGGCGCGGGGTTGAAGGGTGCTTCCATCCGGGATCGGGCGATGGCACCTCTGGCAGTCCGTGGATATACTCAGGCGAGCACCGAGAGGGGCGCTGCGCCAGCGGTCCGTGGACGGGCCCGGACGAGCACCGAGACCGGGCATCCTTCACAGCCCGGTGGCGGAACGCTTGTTTTCAGGCCGGAAGGGGTTTCCGGGCCAGGAAGCAGTACAACGGCGTGAAGATGCCCGTCCTGCCGCCCGTGACGTACGCCTCCGCGGTTCGATCAAGGAGTCGGACGACCTCTGCCGACCCGTTCGGAAAGAGCCGCAGCACCTCGGCCAACTTCGACGCCGCGATGAAGGCCTTGCGGCCCCAGGGAAGCCTGCGCACCGCGTTCCCCAACGTCCCGTGGCGACTCTCCATGGGTTGATACCAGGGCGTGGAGGGTCCTTCCCGGACCTCCCAGTCGCTAGCCTCCACAACTTGGAATCCTGCCCCTTCGAGAGCGCGATTCACCTCCCCGAAGGTGGCGATTTCGTGCAGCGCAATGCCGCGCATGAGGTCCCGCCTGATGGCCCGGTGCCAGCCGTCCCGCGGATCGAACCGGTCCGTCAAGCACATTTCCTGACCCCAGAACAGGGTGCCCGGCTTCAGTACGCGAAATATCTCCGCGAAAGCCCGTTGCTTGTCCTGCGCATGGCACGTCGACTCGATGGCGTAACCCCCGTCGAAGGAGTCGGCCTCGATGGCGCTCATGTCCGCGAAGCTGCACTTCCTGAGATCGATCATGTGTTCCAGCCCCGCCTCGGCGTTCAATTTCCTGGCCTTCGCCAGCTGGATCCCATTGATGTTGATTCCCACGACCCTGACACCCCCCTCACGAACGACACGGCGCATGGGACCGCCGATTCCACAACCGACATCTACCAACTTCATGCCCTGTCGCAGCTCCAACTTCGAGATCATCGCCCGCTGGTGCCGGACCTTGGACTCCTCGAGGCTTTCGTTGGGCGTGAGTGGTGCAAAATGCAGGGATTCACCCCATCCCCACACCATGAATTCGTTGCAAAGCTCGTAGTAGTCCCTGACCGTTTCCGCGTGGTCGTAGGTGCCCGCGCCTGCACCCTCCGATACCGCGCGGTCAAGCCAGCCGTCAAAGTGCCGGACTCGACGCGCGACGCCCGATCCCCGGTGCGCATTTCTCAGCGCCTTCGCCAGTTCGACTAGTCGCATTCTGGTTGGGCCTACTAGGGTAGCTCCCGCCTCTGCTCGACGATGCGAAACCTCAGCTTCTTGCTGGGCTTCAGCGACGGAAACGGATTGAGTCGGAGCTTCCGGACGTACTTCGCCGGCCACACCTCGATCTTGAAATAGTGCGCCAGCATCAGCAAGTTGACCGCCAGATGCATCTCCATCCACCGGGTGCCGAGACACCTGTGCGTACCCAGCCCGTACGGGGCGAACCCCATGCTGTGATGCTCACGACGCGACGGCAGGAAGCGGTCGATGTCGAACTTGTAGGGCTCGGAAAAGACTTCGCTCATATAGTGCGTGGCGGTCATGGCGATGTGGATCCGTTCCCCCACGGGCAGCTCGTAGTTCCCGATCGTGCAGGTATTCATCACGTTGCGAACAGACATGGGCACGATCGGGTACATGCGCAGGCACTCCATGAGGAAGCGGTGCGTCACGTCGAGATTGGCGGGGGTCAAATCCTCCTTCTCGGGGTCACCCTCGGCAAACAGGGCATCCGCTTCGGCCCGGATCCTGTCGTAGAGGGCCGGCTGCGAAGCCATGGCGTAGACCAGGAGGCTGAAAGTGTCGCCGAGATAAACGCTGGCAATCAGGGCCGCGGAAAAAGAAAAGAGCAGGTTGGACTCCGGGAGAAACTGCGGGTCGCTGGCGTGCAGGCTGAGGTAGTCGTCCACCAGGTTTCGCGGCCGATTCGCCCGCTGGGCGGGTGTATGGACCCTCAAGACCCGCTCCATCAGCGTGTCCAGGGCAGCCGCCCGGCGTTTCATGCCGGGGGTATTCAGCGTGAACCTGGGCAGGGTCCTGGCGATGTGCACGCTGAGGGCCCGTTCCTTATAGACCATCAGGTCGTCCATGAGATCCTGCGTGTCGACGCCGATGAACAGCGGCGATAGCTGCGCGTTCACCATTGCCCGGCTCATGGACGTGGCGCGGTAGGAATCCCCAACCGTCAGGGTCGACATGTACGCGCGCCCCCTGTCGTAGAGCTGGTCCAGCTGCCCTGCCAGCCTCGCCCGGGAATAGGACGGCGACAGGAACTTGCGAAGACGGAAGTGGTCGGCCCCGTCCAGGGCGGGGAGAACGCCGGCCGCGCCGTAGACCTTCTCAAAGTCGGCGAAGTAGTCCCTGGTTCTCAGGTACCTGCGGCCACGCTTGTGCACCCATTCATTCGTCTCGAGTCCGGCCAGGAAGATCATGCGCTCCGAGAAGGGAGGACGGATCTGGAACACCGGGCCGTACTCCTCCGCGAGGTTCCCGAAGAGCGCGTTCAGGTTGCCGTCTCGGACATGCGGGTTGCGCAGCAGCCTGGAGAGCGGAACCGTGGGGATTTGCTTGGCGAAGGCAGCATGTCCGCGGATCGGGCCGGCAATGCTCTCGGAGACCGCATCGGCGATGGACCGGCCGATCAGGTCCAACTGGCAGATGAATTCTATGCGCTCCTCCGCAGCTTCATCGAGTTCGAAAATCAGGCGAAAGACGTCGCAGGTGTTGACGAGGCACACGATGACGACGTCTCTCGGCTCGGGAATTTCGTCGGTGAAGATCACATTGCCGATGCGCGCCTTGACGAACTGGTCGTTCGTGCCTTCCTCGGACATCCCGTACCGTTGCCCATGCGTGATGAAGGGAGCCAGCGTCCAGAATTCGCCCTCGTGGTGCTGGAGGATGTGCCGTTCAACCAGACGCTCCAGAGTCAGGTCGACGATCGACTCCGCACGGGGGGCGAGCCGTTCGATCCAGTACCGGGCATTGTGTTGGCCTGGTTCGTCGGCGATCTCCTTCAGGATGGGGTCCAGGACGGGATCGCCCGTTTCGGCCCGGTCCACCACGTACAGCGATGTCAGGTCCGAGTCGAGCCGCGACCGGAAGGAGAGTTCCGCCAGCACTCCGCCGACGACGGCGCAGTTCAGCCGCCAGCCGGGTACCTGGTGGAAGTAGCCTCCCTTCTCGTCGATAAGCATGAGGATGAGCTCGTCGGTAAGACTGAGGTATTCGGTCTTCAAGCTCTCCACTGTGTCATTCATCGGTTCGCTCCTTGCCCCAGCCGACGCGCTCATTCCCACCGTATTTTGGACCTTCGGGCCGGAGGTTAGTTACTTGAACAAAGTTGGGGGTCTGAAAGACCTCCCGCAACCCCCCAAGGGCGGTCGCGAGGCGACTGGGGGCGGTACGGTAGTGGAAAAAGCGGCGATTCGAGTCCGAGGGAAGTAGGTTCCCGGTGCCCGGAGACGCCTCGCCATCGTTTCGGTCGCCGGCGCTGGGGGAAGCGGTAGGCGCGGCGATCGGCCCGCGCCAGGCGGGGGCCGTGCAGGGTCGCGAGTCCGCACGAACATGTGCCGGTGCGTCGAAGCGCCTACGGCGGTCATCGTGATCCGGTGCCCGGAGACGGTGACCCGCGCCGCGGTGCGAAGGAAGCGCTCGCGGTGCGCCCGAGGCCCCAGCCGGTCCCGGTTGTGCGCTCCAGCACGGTGGGTTGGACATGGGTGGCCCTCCGCCTTGCCGCGCTTGCGGTACGACCGCGCCTCACCCTCGCGCAGCTGCAGGCGTGGAATGTCGCCCGTCTCCCAGCCGCCGCCACGATCGGATGATACACGTGCCTAATGCGAGGACTATCGGGCGCTCGCGGTCGAAGAGCGTCCCGAAGGAGTCAAATGCAGATGTAGCGCGCATAGCGCCGGAACAACCATCATGAGTATAGCCGTGGTGAAGATGATGCCACAACCGAGCGACGCGGCGAACGGTATCAGGAACTGGGCCTGAATGGCGCGCTCCAGGATCAGCGGCGTGAAGCCCAGGAACGTGGTCAGGGAAGTGAGCATGATCGGACGAAAGCGCCCCTTGGCGCCCTCGACGATCGCGGTTCTCGGCGGGACGCCTTCCCTGAGTTTCTGATCGATGAAATCGATCATGACCAGGGAATCGTTCACCACCACACCGCTGAGACCGAAGATCCCCATGAAGGAAATGGCGCTTAGGGCTACTCCCAGGATCCAGTGGCCCAGGATCACGCCGATGAACCCGAAGGGGATCACGGCCATGATGATGAACGGCTTGGTGTATGAACGGAGAGGGATGGCGAGGAGCGCAAAGATCAGGATCAGGGCGATCACGAACCCGCGCTTCAGGGCGTCGATGGACTCCAGTTGTTGCTGCTGTTCGCCCCCGAAGGTGTATGTTAGGTCCGGGTGCTCCGCCGTCAGATCCGCAAGGATCGAACCGGCCAGAATCTCGTTGGCTTCGTCGCCCGAGATCACCGAGGCGTCCACGTCGGCGGTGACTGTGACGACGCGGTGGCCGTCCCTGCGCCGCAGCGCAGACGGCGACACGCCCATGCCCAGCGAGGCCACACCGATGATCGGCACCTTGTCCCCGCCCGGCGTACGGAGCAGGTAGCCTTCGATATCGGTGATCGAGTTCCGCTCTTCCGTGGGCAGCCGAACATAGGCGCGCACCTCTTCGCGGCCGCGCTGCACCCGGACGGCCTCCGCGCCGAAGAACGCGGCTCTCGCCTGT
>JAPOYJ010000079.1:25599-27136 GCA_026706635.1 Gemmatimonadota bacterium
CAGTACGGCCTCGACCGGGTTCCCCAGGGTGAAGATCTCGCCGCTGAAGGTGATGCCGCGCACGTAGGGCAGCACACCCACCTCCTCCCGCCATGCCTGCACGACCTCTCCGGTGGAGATCCGCCTCTGCTGCGCAGCGAGGAGTTTGAATTCGATGGTGGCGATATTGGCCTGCGGATTGAGGGTGGGCTGCGGGTTGAGTCCGCCCTCGATTCTCGATCCCAGCCCCACGGTCACCGTGACGCCCGTCGACAGCGGTGGCGCGTCTTCAGGCCGGCTGCGAGAGAGTCGTTCGATGACCCGGCGGCCCGCAGCCTCCAGCTCCCGCGCCACTTCGTACGTTCTCCGAGCGGTGGTCCCGTCAGGCATCTCCAGCACGGCCGTCGCGAGATCACCCTCCACATCGTCGGCCAGCGTGATGGGGACGATTCCCGCAGGCAACAGGGAGATGCTCAGCACGAGCATTCCGACGGCCCCCGACATCGTCGCCCCGGGCCGGGCCGTGGCAAACCGCAGGGCCCGGTCCAGGGGCCCCTGCACGAACCGCTGCAACTGGAGATCGACACGGCTCTGGAGTCCCGAGAAGAACCGGTCGAAGGCACTGCCCGGCACCCACTCCGGACCGGGCAGGTGGGACAGGTGGTTGGGCAGGACAAACAGCGACTCCACCAGCGAAACCAGCAGCATTGCGATTATGATGATCGGCAGAGCCCGCCATACGTCGCCGACGCCGCCCGGGATGAACAGCAACGGGACGAAGGCCACCGCCGAGGTAAGGACTGCGAACGTCAACGGCACCTTGATCCGCCGGACGCCGCGTATCGCGGCCGCGACCCCGGGGGTTCCGCGACTGCGTTCGCTTTGAATGCACTCGCCTACCACTATGGCGTCGTCAACGATGATCCCGATGGCGAGGACAAAGGAGAAGAGGCTGATGGTGTTGATCGCCATGTCGAGTGCCATCATGACGGCGAGGGCGCCCAGGCCCGAAACGGCGAGGCCCACGGCAACCCACAGGGCAAGCCGCACCTGAAGAAACAGGCTGAGGGCGACCAACACCAGCAACAGACCCAGAATCCCGTTCTTCAGAAGGAGATCGGCGCGTTCCTTGTAGGCCTGGGATTCGTCGTTCCACATGGTGATGCCGACCCCGTCGGGTAGGGCCGGGATCACCTCGTTCGCCAGGTGCTCGCGGACCGTCGTAGCCACGTCCATCACCTGCTCGCCACCGGCCCTGTAAACCTCGACGAATACGGCGGGCTGGTTCTGGTGACGGACTATCAGGTCTGACTCCTGGAACCCGTCGCGCACCTCGGCGATGTCGCCGAGGCGCACCAGCGTGCCGTCGCGGCCGCTGAGAAGGACGATCTCCTCGAAGTCCTGCTGGTCGTAGTTCTGCCCGAGCGTTCGCACTCGAACCTGGGACTGCCGGGTATCGATGCTGCCGGCGGACAGGTCGAGCGAACTGCGGCGGATCGCGCCCGCAACGTCGGTAAGCGTGAGTCCCAGGGCACTCAGCCGGTGAAGCGGCACCTCG
>JAPOYJ010000052.1 GCA_026706635.1 Gemmatimonadota bacterium
AGTTCTCTCCATACAGTTCTCCCTTGAGACGCCAGCGGTCCCCGGTCTCGGGGTCGAGCGCGGTGAGGTATTCCTTGCCTTGGCGCGGCACTTCGAGGCCCGCCTCCCGGAGGGCGGCGACGACATCGTGGCGGTTGCTCACCATGCCGTGCTCGACACGCTGGATCAGGTAGTCCCGGATCAGGTCGCGCGGCGAGGCTTCGAGCCGGAGCCCGGCCCGCAGCCGCGCGGCCTCGATGTAGGCGCGGTGGCCGGGCTGCTCCACCCTGGCCCGGGCCGGATCGTCCGGGCGAGCCCAGCCGTGTTCGTGGTTGAAGGCGTCCCGAAGGGGACCGAAGGTCTTCTCCCAGCCCGGCGGGGCGATGTTCAAGCTGCGGCCGGTCTCCAAGTCGCAACGCGCGGCGAGGACATGGACGTGAGCGCCTCCGCCCTTCTCCCGGTGCAGCACGGCCGCCCATGCGTAGCGGTCGGGCTCCAGACCTGCCCAAGCCGTCTTCTCGAACTCGTCGAGGACGGCTTCAATCTGCTCGTCGGTGGGATGGTCGTCGGGTGCCCAAGCGATCACGCCGGACGTGTACCTGTGCTCGAATTCCAGCGTGTCGGCCAAGGCGGCCATGTCGTTCGGGTCCCCGCGCAGCACCTCGACGCCTTCGCGCGGCTTCCCGGCCGCGTCCAACTCCCCGAGGAGGTATTTGGCAGCGTCCCGCGCCGATCCGGTCCCGCGGGCGAGGAACTTAACCAGCATCGGCGTCCGGGTCTTCCAGAGGAGACAGGGCCGCGAGCGCCCGCTTGACGGCGATGAGATGGCCGATCACCTCGACGGCCTCGACCGCCCCCTTGTGGGTGTTTGCCCACCGCGCGATCTGGTTCAGGTTGTTCCCGATCCGGGAGACTTGAAGGTTGCGCTCGCGCTCGACCTCGGCTGCCGGGACCGTCCAGGTCCGCGTGCGGGCCATCGCCCGGCGTATCAGCACCGAGAGCGGCACACCGGCGGCTTTGGCCTTGGTCCGCCAGTCCGCGGACTCGTCCAGCGTGAGGCGGACGGCGACGAGGACCGGGCGGCTTCTAGCCATCGGGCTGCGCCGCCAAGGGGGGCAAGGGGGCGACGCCCCCGCCCGCGCCATCCACCGGAGCGCGGGTCTGTCGGGGATCGAAGGGGCAACGTCCCTCGCCAGCCCTCGGGTTATACCGAGGGTATGCTGGCTGACCGACCTTAGACGCGCCAAACACCCCCTTGGGCGCCGCGTCTAGGACCCGGCGACCATCGCCGTCGCAGCGGTGCCGGAGCACCTCCGCGAGCGCTCCGGGGAACCCGTTCAGACGTACCTCGCGAGGCGCGGCTGGCGATCGCACGAAGGCCAGCGGTGCCGGGCCGTCCATGCACTCCAGAAGCCGGAGCGGCGAACGATCTCGCCAGCGCCCATGTAGCTGGGCGCTGGCACCGGTCCCGCCTCGGGGTGGATCAACCTGACTACTTGCGACTCCTCCGGTCCTTCGCCTTGATGCTTGATCGTGCCGCCCTTCACCCTTCGGTGACCCGAAGGGCCGCATTCTACGAGTCTCATCCCTCATGGGTTTCAATCCAGTCGTCGGAACCGAAGTCAGCCGAGGCCGATCCCGGCCCATGTCGAGAGCTTCCGCAGGCGGGATCGTCCGCACGGTTCGGATCGGGAACTTCACCACGAATGCCGAGGAAGGCGGTGCAGAGGTGTCCATCGGGGATGTGCAGACCCGCGTGTCGGACTGGTGTTTCGGCGTCTCCATGATTGGACGCTGACGGACCCATCGCGGGGAAGTCAACCAGCCGAGAAAACCCTATTGTGTCAGGACGTGTCAGGTCGTTTCAGGACGTGTCAGAGCCATCGGACGCCGCCGCCAGCGGCTTGTCGAAACGCCCCCGTAACGTCTCGCACACCCTCCCGCAGATCGAATGGACGTGCGCTCGGGCTCACGCCAACCGGCTGCCAGCACCTTCCCGTAGGACGAGCAAGCGGTAGCCGGTGGTGGTGATTCCAGACCTTCGCGTAGTGCCACGCCGTGGCGGCAAGCTCTGCCAAGACCTCACCCATGGTCGCCATATCGGCCAGCCGCACATGTTCGTCCTTGCCGCCTTGAGGCCCAAGTCCCAGAGCCCCTTCCAGAGACCGCCGTGCTTCGCGCCCCACGAGCGGATCGCCGTCGCGGTCTCGTAACCCGGTTCGGCGTAGACGAAGACGGCGCGCTCCGTGTCCAGCGCGATGGGCAGCCCGAGCGGGAAGAAGCGCCGGAGACCGCCGAGCACGCCCCGGTAGACCCGTTGGGGAAGAAGCCCCGCTCGATCCCGAGCAGACGCCGCATCGTCACCTCCGGCGACGTGATCCTCCGGCGGCGGTGGTCCCCCAAGCCGAGCGCCTTGTAAGATCCGGCGACCGTGGAGCCGGCAGATGCGGCCGATGCCGGGCGGCTTCTCCTCGATGGCCACGCCCTGGGCGACGAGCTTGCGGACGGCGCGGCCCACTCTTTTCGTGGTGGCGCCCGAGGAAGCTCGTCCACTGCGCCCGGGTGAAGACGCCGCCGTGGAAGCAGGCAAGCGCGATCCACTGGCGCGGGGTCCCGTCCAGCCGAACGACTCCAGCGGCTTCGCGCGTTCCATAACCGTGCGCCGGGACGTCAACTCCGCAGACCACCGTCCTACAGTCCGCCGTTGTTCGCTGAGGTCCACGAAGTTCCTTGGGGTTGGCTCTTGGACATTGGGGCCAAGAATCCCTCCAAGGACCCCCGTAGGGCAAGGACCCCCGTAGGGCCCTCGTTACCCAAACAGGAAGACCTCGCGCGCCCCGGGTCAGAAAAGGTTCCTTCCTGGCACGGGGGCGCGAGGCGCGTGTCACCTGCCTCCCGGCAGGCGGTCGGAATCGGAGCGCAGGGGCCCCACGCACCGCAGGAACCAGCCAAGAACACCGGAGCGCGTCATGTCATCCTTCCTCGCGCGCAAGTTCGTGGACTACTAACTGTTCCACACCCAGCCGATCCGTTGTTATTGCCAACAGCCAATCTCCATCGAGACCGAACTGTTGGACATTCAGGTGGGCCGGCAATACCATCTTTCCGAGTGCCGTTCCGTCACCGGCAAACCCCGTCCAGTGCTGCTCGGCTTCTCCGGGACGCCAATACTCTTTCACCCAAACCTGACTACCGATGAGCTTGATGTCCGCATAGGCGGGGAACGTGCTCGGCAGGTGTGGTAGGTCGCGGGCAAGTCTCCGTTCGTACTTTGACCGCCAGTCTCCACCTTCGTCCTCATACCGTCGGCGGATGGCATTTCGGTAAGCTTGCAGGTTCTCATCCGCGACCGTCAGATTGCGTCCATCCCACTGGATCCGGTCCTTGACGGTGCCATTCCAGTCAACCAGTTCCAACGCGGCTTCGTCCGCCGTTCCAAACCAGACTCCATCATCGGTCACGGCAAACACCGGATCCCGTCCCCAAGTGCGTGGCCCCTCAGTAAATGGCCGCCCGCCTCGGTAGTATACGACGCGTTCCGTCCCGAGAAAGCCGTCGCGGATCTCCCCTAGACGTGAACTCTCGCCGTCAACGAAATGAAGGCCCATCCTCCACCGATACGGTCCCTCGGCTCTTTCCCTCCCGCCTCGACCATAGGTGGTGAAGACCATCCTCCCGGATGGTGAGCACTGGATGCGGCTGTAGGGCGTCTTGTCAGCGGTATCAAGGCGATAGTCGTCTCGGAACTTGCCGTCATCCGCATCCAGAAGTGTGATCCTTCGGACTGCCCGGTCGTGAATGACGACCTCATCGTCACTCGTGCAGGTTGGAAGCAGGACCGGGAGGGTAAACTCGCCAGGGCCTTGGCCAGCTCGTCCCGCGCTCCAGAGATGCGTGCCGTCCGCGTCAAACTTACGGACCTCCAAGTGCCCCGCGACCACGGCGACGATGCTCCCATCCGTGAGCCTTACGGCACCGTCTATCTTGAACATCTCGTATGCGGGATCGCCCTGCGCCACTCCGATGGACAGGACGGGTTCGGCACCAACGGGCACCGTCAGCACCGAACCCGTCTGCCCTTCTACTTGGGAGACCGGGCTGCTCAGAAGAACTGCCAGTCCGCCAAGTACCCAGCCCCGAGCGGGTCTTACTCGGGCGCCGGTGGGAAGGTGGGATCTGCCGCTTCGCAGTAGTCGTCGGTCAGCGGGCACCTGTCCTCGTAGTCCTCCTCGCCGAAGCAGACCCACATCCACTGAGGCTTGCAGCCGGAGCCGTAGGCGCAGGCGACTCCCAAGCCGTTGTCGGGGCTGTACTTGATCGGCACGACCGTGACGACCAGCGCCGCCACCCCCAGCGCGGCCCTGAAGATCCAGGTTTTCATACGTCACCTCCTGTGACATTGAAAGTGGTGGTCCCGAGGGACGTGTTCCCACGGCGACCTTGGGTTCCGCCGATTGGCGGACAATACATGTTGCATCTCTCATGACGCGGCTCGCTTTTCTCGTTTTCTCGCGGCTCGTTCGTTGCGGCTTCCGCCCCATCCATCTTCTCGGCGATCCGTTTGTGTGAGGCCCCGCGCTCTGGGGATAAGACGGCGCGAGGGCGCAAACCGTTCCGTCGGCCCCAAGGCGTGGATTCGACCGTTTGTTCGGCATGTTTTCGGCGGAATCGGGCTGAACGGGAAGTTCCTGGCACTTCTTCGGTCGAAACGAAGGAACATCTTCCCGGCCCCTGCCCTGCCGAAGGGAAGTTCTTCCCGAACGCCGGGCACTAATTCCTGAGCGCCGGGAACTCTTTCCCGAACATATCGGGAACCTTTTGGCACCAAGTCGTGGAAAAGGTTCCCTGTCCAAGGGGTCCCACCGTTCGCATCTTTGGAGCACCCGTCAGCCAGAAGGCTCGGAGTCGAACCGGAAAGGAGTTCAGACATGGATCACGGCGCCGTAGGAAGCGCTCGGTTGGACGCCTGCGAGCGGGACGAGGACCTCCTGCGGCGGCTCGAACCGCTGGTCAGGTCGGTCGTTGCGCGATTCGCGCGGGATCGAACGACCGCCGACGAACTCGCGCAAGCCTGCCGGATCCGGATCTACAAGAAACGCGAGCAGATTCGCGAACCAGATGCGGTCTTCGGATGGGCGAGGACGGTATGTCGGCGCGTCTGCATCGACGCGACCACGCACGAGAGGCGGGACCGGGAACGCCTTGTCGACGATGACCGGAGCGTCGCCGTGGCTGGGAGCATGGCTCAGGATCCCTTGGCCGCCATCGAATGTCGAGAGATGCAGGAGCGCGTCAGAAGCTCGCTGGGACGGCTTTCTCCCGAGCAGCGGCAACTCCTGATACTCCGCTACTGGCGTGGTCTGAGCATCGTGGAGATCGGCTCCCACCTGAACGTGCCGGAAGCTACCGTTAGGAGCCGGCTGCGGCGCGCCCGCCGGAGGCTGCGGTGCGCGCCTGAGATCATCTGCTACGCTCCGCGCCGCGAGTCGCTTTGGTCGCGGCAGCCACAAGGGGATAAGATGGAAGCGGCGGCGAATGGCTCAACCTCCAGCAAGGGGAAGGGAGCACCGTGAGTTCAAGCACGCATGAGGGGGAAGCTCCAATCCGCCAGCTCGCGCGCCGGAACGACTTCGAGGCGATCTTCCACTCTTCTCCAGACTCGATTCTGCTGGTCGGCGGCGACGGTCGCATCCATGACGCAAACCCGAGGGCGGAGGCCATGTTCGGGTGGTTGCGCGACGAGATGGTCGGCCAACCTGTCGATCTCCTGGTTCCCCAGGCGCTCCGGGATGCCCACCGTCGTCATCGGTCCCTGTACGGCAGTAACCCGGTGTCCCGGCCGATGGGGCTGGGAATGGAACTTGAGGCCGTTCGCAAGGACGGCGTCGCGTTTCCCGTCGAGATCAGCCTCGGCCCGTCGCGGGACCGCTCCGGCAATCTGCTGGTCGTTTGTGTCGTGCGGGACCTCACTCAGAGCCAGGTGCTTCGAAGGGTGGCGGCCGCACGGGTGCTCGCGATCGAGTCCGAACGCAAACGGATCGCCGGGGAACTCCACGACGAGGTCAAGCAGGGCCTCACCGCCACCCAGCTTCACCTCGCCGCGCTGGTCCAGATGGAGGTTGCCCCCAAGGACGCGGCGGAGATGGTGCTCGGCGTCCAGCGCGACCTGGATCGTTGCCAGGACGCGCTGGATCGCGCCATCCGCGACTTGATCCCCGTCGAACTGGAGCGGCGGGGTCTTGGGTTCGCGCTCCGCATTCTGTGTCGGCGCGCCGGGGACGACGGGTTCTTTGTCGAGCCGGACATTCGTTCGACGGACGGAGCGCTGAGCGCTGAGGCCCGCTTGGCCGTCTTTCGTATCGTTCAGGAGGCCATCAACAACGCCAAGCGGCATAGCGGCGCCGGAAGCGCCACGGTCAGGTATTGGCGCGAGGGACAAGTGGTGCGGGTTGTAGTCGCCGATTCGGGCGGAGGCTTCTCCCCCGACGCGCTCGATCCGCAGCGGTCGGTCGGGCTCGCCAGTATGCGGGAACGAAGCCGGATCGTCGGGGGACGACTCACCGTTTCGAGCTCGCCGGGGAACGGCACCTCGGTGACGCTGGAAATGCCCATCACGTTCCCTAAGCGGCAGGAGGACGATCCCCAATGAGCTACTCCTGCCGAGTCGTGCTCGTCGACGACCATGCGGTCGTGCGGGCCGGAATCAAGCTGCTCATCGAACTCACGGAACGGTACAAGGTGGTGGGAGAGGCATCCTCGGGTGAGGCCGCCATCGAGCGGGTGGCCGCCCTGGAGCCCGACTTGGTCGTCATGGACATCCGCATGCCCGGCATGGACGGCATCGCCGCCACCCGAAGGATCGTTCAGCGGCACCCCGCTGTTCGCGTTCTCGTCCTGACCGCTTACGGCGAACCGGAGTATCTTGAGGCTGCAATCGAGGCTGGCGCGATGGGCTGTCTCAGCAAGCGAAGGGCTCGCTCCGATCTGATCGGTGCCCTCGACACTGTTGCAGCGGGCAGGATGACGTTTCCCTCGCATGTCGTCAAGCTGCTGTCGCGCGCGCGGAGCGCCTCCCAACTGCAATCCCATGGCCTCGCCTCCGTGAGCGGGCGGGAACGTCAAATACTCTTCCTCACGGCCGCCGGTTACACCGCCGAGGAGGTATCCAGCAAGGTCCACTTGTCGCCGAAGACCATCGCCAACTACCGAACGTCGCTAAAGGCAAAGCTGCGACTCCACACCCGCGCGGACCTCATGCGCGCCGTCGTGGAATCGGGACACTTGGCCGACATGCTCAAGGCGGCTGGATTCGACGGGCCGGATCTTTGACGATGGTGCCGGTGCCGCTTCGCCGCCGGCCGCCTCACGGGGCAACCGTCCAGTGACTAATCCCCCGGTAAACTCCCGCCGATTGACTCCGATCTTCCCGCCATCGTAACCCGATTGGAACGGCTGCGGCTCAGCGGCGAGAGTGGCAGATCGTGCAGTCCCAGTTAGACTTATGTTGGTTTCTCGTCGTGATTTGACCCGTTAGTGATCCGCCTACCCACCGTATTACACGGCGGGGCTGGCGAGGGGTGGGCTCCGCCTCCCCTTCGATCCCCGGAAATACATGCGTCGAGGCGAGGCCGCAGGCGACGGGCTCGCTTCAATGGCCATGTCTGCCGCGAGGGCGGCTGCGGAGCCGTCCTTCACGCTGACCACAACGTACCTTCGAGTGAGGTCACCGGCAACGAGGTCGGGGAACCCTCAGGACCCCTTGCGAGTCCCTTCATACCTCGGTTGGGGGGATTATCGCCCCCATGACGCTGCGGGTTTCTCCCGTCGAAAGTTGCGGGTTTTTCCTCTGGGAGCGCCGAAATGCGTTGCCCATATTGGAGTTGCCCACTTGGGTTGCCCTTCGGTGACCGCCCGAGGGCAAGAGCCACTCATCCGAAAGGAGACATCTCATGAACAAGTGGTTGACTCGCTTCGTCCCCACCCTCGCCGCCCTGACGCTCACCATCGCGCCCAGCGCCAGCGACACCGCGTTGCCTTCGCCTGCCGACATGCGTGCGGAACCCGTCGCCTTCGTGGACGCCGCCGCCGAGTTGGAAAGGGTGCTCCCTCAAGCGTGCTTCTCCTGCTCGTCGTGTGGCAAGAACGCCCACAAGCACGGAGACCGGCCCCTACCGACCGGCGGCCGCGAGGCTTATCATCCGCATCCATGCCTCAAAGGAGGTGGCTGTGATGTTCATCCAGAGTGCGGCACGAGCGAGCTGGCCATGGGGGCGGCAGCGGATCTGATCGACTCCCTGAAGGACAGCACACCAACCCAGTTGGCGTCGCTGGTAGAGCGCTACCCGCACATGGTACAAGTCAACCGGGCACGTCGAGCCCTTCAGTTGATCGGGTGCAACGAGAGAATCGTTGCCAGCTACTCCTCCGAGACCATCCCCGCCCTCGAAGCCCTCCTATAGGACATCTGGAAAGGACCGCGCAAAATGGACTTTGGAATACCCACAACCCCCCGGTTCGGCTCTAACCTCTTCCTCTGCGCGGGATTGGCAGTTTCGCTGCTCGGCCCACAGCGGGCAGCAGCGCAGAACCCGCCTAGGCCCGCCGCCGTTGCGTCATGCGAGGAGGCCTGCGGAATTACCCTGGATCTGGAGATGGAGTACGGCGACGATTCCGGGCCAGGAATCCTCGATTTGGTCGGGTGGGTCAAGGCGTATCGAGATGTCTCGGGGCGGACATACATCGTCGGAGAGCCGATCGACAACGTGCTGGTGTTCGACCCCGGCGGACGCTTCGTGCGGCGGATAGGCACCAGTGGCTCCGGCCCCGGTGAACTCAAAGACGGTTCTTCGCTCGTCGTGACGGGCGACGGAGAGTTCTCGGTCCTCGACCGCGGACGCGGCGTGATCCTGAACTTCGATCACACCGGACGCCTCCGAAGCGAGGTCAGGACTGTCGGATGGGTGCCACACGGAACGCGCACCTTCGCATGGGATGGACCCCAGGTCATTCATGTGGCCAATCTGGGCACATCGGACCGGATCGGATTCCCCCTCCATCTCGTCAACGTGGAGACCGGCGAGGTCGAGCACTCGTTCGGCTCGGTTACGGGCGAGCACGAGTTGGGCGGCAACCCCGGCCTGCACCCCGTGGCCGTCCGCCAAGACCGCCGGATCTGGATGGCCGTGGGGTTCGAGAGGTATGACATCGCTCTCTGGGACATGAATCGACCGCATCGGCTGCTGCGACGCGAAACGAGTTGGTTTCCCGAGCAGACACGGGACGACCTGATGACGCACGGTGGAATGGGCAAGCCCCCACAGCCCTTCATCTACGCGCTCGCCTTGAGCGAGTCGGATTCGCTCCTGTGGGTTGCGGCTAGCGTCGCCGACGAAGAATGGCGAAAGGCCGACCTGCTCAGCGGAGACGACGACGACTATTACGACGACATCCTCGAAGTCATTGACCTGCGCACGAATAGAGTCATCGCAAGCCAGCGCTTCGACCATAGTTACCACCTCGTCGAGGCAGGCGTGCTTGGCAGGCTCGCGATCACCGCAAACGGCTCGGTCCGGTATCAAACGCTCCGAGCGCGGTTGGAGGCAGCGCCCGCTCGGTAAGAGACAAGCGTTCAGCCGCCCATCCAGCGGAGTCCGTTCGCCGGATGGGCGGCATCGCTTCGCCCGCAGGGCCGGGGATTTGGAGGCTCGGCGTCCGGGGCGCGGCGGGACGCTGCCCCCCTCGGGGTTGCTGGCCGACGGGGTGCGCCGTGTGGGATGGCTTTGGAGGCGACCCTTCTTCGTCGCCTTTGAACGCTCCGAGAAGAACCGGTTCGGATAACGCTCTCGCAATCGCGCGGGGATCAACCGGGGCCGGATCAGGTATCTGCTGAGGACTCCATGGCCTCCGCCTCGACCGGCGGCATTGGCACCGCAAGGGGCAGGGGATGAAGACCGCCTGTCCGGCGAATAGCCGACACAACGTCTTCGACGCTTCGGTGGTCGAAACTCGTGCCGGGACATGCGTTTCGCGATGTCCCGGCACTTCCCGGCAAATGATTCCGGTTTTCCGGTCATTCGGGCACGGCCCAGCAGGGTCCAGCGCAGCGGCAGGAATGGCGGATCATGCAGTCCTGTATGACTTTAGATGATCTCCTGCCGTGATTCGGGCCTCGTGCGTTCCGCTTACTCCTTGTGGCCACACTCCGTGAGTCCCCTGCGGAGGCTGGCGGGGGGCCTCGCCCCCTCTTACCCCCGGATCGGAAACGGCGCGCCATGAGCCGTGGGCGCGCCGTTTGGGTGAAGACCCGCCGCCCACGGGCCGCCGTCCGTGCCGAGTGGCACGCCAACGCGCTCTGTGCGGGTCTGGCGCTCCCGGATCTGGTGCGCCGCGCCGTCCATGCCCTCGGCCTCCGTCTTTCGGAGGATGGACATGAGCCGGGCGGCCCGGCTCGGGTCGTGCGGATGTCGTGCGGGGGTCTGGGGGCATCCCCAGCCAGAGTAAACGTGAAGCGTTTACACATCTGGCTCCTCCACTAACCGCAGAAACCAGCGCCCCCGTGGCGCGCCCGCACGAACGCCGGTCGGGGCGCCAACTCAGTCTTTTCCAATACGGAGATGAGCCTGAACCGGGGGAGGCGCGAGAGGTGAGGCCGGAGCCCGGAGCAGGTGGCAGTTGATGGGGTTTGATTATCTCCCTGAACGTTGGAGAGAGGCAACCGGCGAGCCGGAGGATGGCCGGGAAGCAGGAGGGTCTCCGGCGAGCCAGCGGTCGGCGCGAGTCGGATCACGCGGCGGAGTTGCCGGCTTGGCCGATGGCGCGGAAGAGTTCGTCGCGGGCGCGGCGGACGGCTTGGGCGGCGGCGAGGTCGGTGGTTGCGGCGGCGAGTCGGTCGAGGGCGCCGAGGGTGACGCCGGGCCGGAGGAAGGCTTCGGCGCCGGGCAGGGCCTTGAAGCGCTCGTGGGGCGTGGTCACGTCCTGTTGCCGGTAGCGCCGCCTGACTCGTCCGGTGGGGCTGACGACTTCGGTGGGGAAGAGGCAGGGCCGGTGGAAGTTGAGGAACGGGCAGAGGTGGTCGTGGAGGAAGGCGTTGACCCGGGGGACGAGGGCGTGGGGGACGTGGACGTGGCCGAGCCACTTGCGGACGACGCTGCCGTTCTTCGTCTCGACCAGCGCGTTGTCGTTGGGGTGGCGGGGCCGGGACTTGGTGAAGACGCCGATGTGGAGCTGGTTGAGCAGCTCGGCCACGCGGCCGTTGACGTATTCGCTGCCGTTGTCGGCGTGGAAGGCGTGGATGGCGAAGGGGAAGGCGGACAGCAGGGCTTCGAGGCGCGGGACGAGGAAGTGGTGGGTGATGCGCGGCACGGCTCCAAGGTGTTGGAACTGCGTGACTTCGTCGACGACGTTGATGAGGTAGATGCCCTTGCGCCTCTCGCGGTCGCCGAGGTGGACGGTGTCGACGCGGAGATGGCCGGGCTTGCCGTCCGGCCGCGGCTTGCGGCGGACCCCGATGGGGACCGGGGTGGGCCGGGTCTTGCGGAAGGTGAGGCGTCCGGTCCGGTACGCACGGGTCTTGCGGAGGTTGTAGATGTGGCCGTTGGAGATCGAGGCGAGGCGCGCGAAGCGTTCGTCGCCGTAGACCTCGTGCATGCGTTGCAGGACCACCTTGGTGGCGGGTCCGGAGGGCTGGCCGAAGGCTTCGTCGACTTCTGCGAGCAGCGCGGCGTCGTGGGGCGTGTAGCGGCGCTGGAAGGCGTTGGCCGGGGGCTTGCGGCGGTGATCGCGGATGCTCCCGGTCCGGCGGTGCTGTCGGACGAGGCGGGTGACCTGGGCGCGGGAGAAGCCCGTCACCTTCTCGATGAACCGCTTCACCAGTCCCTTGTCGGGTCGCCCGAGGCCGTGGTACTCGAAGCGGACCAGCGTGCGGCGCACGAAGGCGTAGGCCGAGGTGCGGTCGGCGAGCTCGAAGTCCGCCGGTTCATTGCCGTCCAGGAAGGCCCGGACCTGTTCGAGGGTGCGAAGTCGTTCGGTGCGAAGTGTCACGATCATCCTCCAATGATCTCTTCGCCCCGGCCCTCGGGCTCACTTCCCGCTGGAAACCGGCCCCGCGTTCGGGCTCACTTGCCGTTGGACAAGACTAACTCTGGACGACGCGCCCCGTCGTCGCGAAGTTTCAATCGTGCAGATCGTGCAGTCCATCGAACGGGAGGAATCGAACGATGGCACGCACGAAAAGAAGCCGCCGGAGCTACGGCGCCGGCGAGTGGGGCCGGAACAGGGTCAGGGTGTTTCCAGACCCGAAGACCGGCCTGTTCCAGGTGGAGTGGCGCGAGAACGGGCGCAGGCTCACCCGGTCGCTGGGGCACCGCGATTGGGCGAGGGCGAAACGGCAGAGCCACAGGGAACCCTATCACGGCAGGAGATCATGTAAGTTCAATCAGGACTGCACGATCCGCCACTCCTGACGTTCCACGGCGTCCGACTGAGTCGTCTCGGAATGGCCGGAATGCAGTAGTGAATGGCAGGAATCCGGCGGGAGGTTTTCGAGTGACACTTTCCGAGTTCTGCGCACTCGCCTTGCTACCCTGCTGATTCCGCAGCTTCGTGAGTACCGATCCCGTCACCGCTCGCGCTGCCCGAAGGGGGAGTCCGCCGCACGTACGCCCTTCCGGCTCCTCTCTGTGCTCCCCTCCCGCTCCGTGCCTGCTGCGGCCCTGCCTGCTATCATTGGGCCACGAACTCAAGAGAACCCACCCGAACCGGATCGCCAGCCGCTATTGGAGCAGCGCGGATGATGCGTTCCCTGAACCATGCGTCTTCGACGAGTGCCACGACATGATCCTCCCCGTCACCGTTCCACATTCCCACTCAGCCGGACAGGCCGACATGCCCTTGACGGAGCCCGCCGGGACGAAGAGAGTTCGTCGTCCGTCCGAAGGCTGGCACAGCGGAAGAACAGTCACTGCCACCATCCGACGCCCATGGGCGGTGAATGCCCGCAGCCGTTTCCTTCAACCTCGCCACCCCACCTACTCATGTCTCGACTCGGCCAGGGCGATCTGCATTTCCGCAACCATCGGGTGGGGACCGTTTGGGTGAGCCGTCTGGCGGTTGATGTCGCGCTTCAACCGCGCATCGGGCTGTCGGCGGGATGTCAGGTGCAGGACCTATCCGCGACGGAGGAGTTCCCCGAGGGTGTGGCCGGGTTCACCATCGCGGGGCTCGGCGGGCAGCTGCGCTGGCGGTCAATAGACGGCCCCGTGGTCGGCGACCTGTCCATCCCGAAAGGCCTCCAGTACCTCCGTTCGACAAACCACCCGCATGAACACACGTTCACGATCTGCTGCGATGTTCCTCACCATGTCCTGAGTCGTCTGGAGGCCGAACGGGGCGGGACACCCCCGGTCTTTTGGATGGACTTGGCCGGATCCTGGGCATTCAATGGAAGTATCCAGCCCATCTACCAAGACCCCTGGCGGTTCGAAGTGCCCACGGACATGTGGCTCGCGTTCCTGTCAGCGTCCGGCTATGAGGACTTCGACGTAGTCGAGCTACGTCGTGTCCTGAAACATGGCGGGAGTCTCCAGCGCGCGGTTGACTACCTCAACGCGGCGCGCAGACTCGTTGCGAGCGATCCGCCCAAAGCTGTCGGGATCTGTCGTATGCTGGTAGAGGCCCTGGACAAGCGCCTGAGAGATCAGGAGCATGGAACGCTTACCGCCTATCTCACGGCCTGCACCGACGAACTTCGCGGCGAGCAATACGGGCGCATCGTTGCGGCCGTCAAGCAATTGGCCAGCATGAACCACCACGATTTCGGCCGGGACAGCGTTTTCACCCGCCCCGAAGCGCTCGCGCTCGTTCGGCACTGCGAAGCGTTGCTTCTCATGGTGGGCGAACTGACACAACCGCCGGGGACAGGCTCGGAAGACGGTGACGGAGGATAGGTCGCCGCACCGATCGGGCGGTCCGCCCAAGGGGGTGAGAGGGGCGGTTCAGCCCGGCGAACGTCCGATCAAGGTGTTTGTCTCAGGCGTGATGCGACCTGAGTACGAGAAAGTTCGCAGCGAGACGGTCGGAACGCTGGACGAGATTCCGGAGATCGAGCCGTGGGCGTTCGAACACACACCTGGCAGTTCGGAGCCGGCCGAGGAGGCATACCTCCGACATGTGCGGGAATCGGATATCGTTGTCTGGCTGGTCACCGCCCCGACTACCGAACCGGTAGCCGACGAGGTGAAGGAGGCAATCGCTGCCCGTCGGAAACTGTGGATCGTGATTATCGACCCCAGAGACCAGTGGTCGGATGCCACCACGTCGCTGGTTGATCACGCGCGTCGCCATGCCAAATGGATCGAGCCCAACCGTTGTGGCGGGCTTCGAACAGCCCTCCAAATGACGTGGAAGGATGAGGTTGTTCGTGCCGTTCGCGGCACCCCTGGCATGGGGCGAGCGGACAAGTTGGCGTCAATGGACCGCGCATCGCGAGGCCGTTGCATTTCGCGATGGCTAGGAGCTGGAGTACCACGGGACATTGCCGTTCAGATGTTGGAACAGACACACGTCGGTAGCGCGCCGCCAGAACTCCTTCCCACGCGCGGCCATCCCGTTTCCCTCCTCACCGGAGACTTCGGGATCGGCAAGTCCCTTGCGGCGGAAAGAGCCCTGCAAGCTGCCATCGCCGCATCACAGGAAGGGCAAGCCACGGCGCTTCCGGTATTCGTCCAGGCTGCCGAGCTCAAGGGGCCCCTTGAACCTGCCGCTCGCCGGCACGCGAGCGAACTTGGTGATCCTCGGAGTGAAGGTGTTTTCTTGGTCGTCGACGGGCTCGAACAAGCGGGGGTGGGTGACGCGCTGAGGATTCTTGACGAGACCCGTGTTCTCGTGGAGACCTGGCCCGGCTCGCGCGCGCTGGTTACGAGTCGACCGTTACCCGTCCCAACACCCATTGAGGAAGCACGACCGCTACCGCCACTCTCCAATCAGGCGGCGGACGATCTCGTTGCGCGTGTCTCTGGACGCGCTAGCACCCCAGCCCCTTCCTACGGCTGGCCCCAACCCGTCCAGGAAGCGACTGCTCGTCCCTTGTTCGCCATTCTGCTCGGCGGTTACTTGCGTGAACGGACCTCGGAGATGCCTCGTTCCCTGGGCGACCTAATCGGCCTGCTCGTAGCCAGTTCTTTGCAGGCTGCGGGTCTTGACGACCGCCAGGGTCAGCCGATCCTCCAGCGGCTAGCGGTTGCCATTACACAGCGAGGTGGGGGCCGAATTCGAGCCAACGAGGTTGGCGATCCTGACGAATTGAAGGATCTCGCAAGCGTCGGCCTCGTGGTGATGAATGATGGCTTGGTGGAGTTTCCTCTCCCGATTCTCCAGCAGTGGTTTTCGGCGCATGCCCTGGGAGACGGGCTCGTTTCGCTGTCTGAGATTGCTCGTTCTGGAGCGACGCTGGATCGGTGGCGGTATGCGCTCGTAATCGCGGCTGGCCTTTTCGATCACGACAGGGCTACCGATCTCCTAGCTCCACTCGCCCGTAAGCATCCCGGTTTCGTTTCTCAGATCGTCGGCGAAGGATTGACCAAATGGGGCCTCGACGATGCCGCCCCTGCGGCCTCCGGCGCCGCTGCTGCAGAGCGCGTTCGTCAGGCGATGGGTGCTCTTGTCAGCGGTCTCGGCCCTTTGGCCAAGTTGATAGCGCCTCTCCAACGTTCGGGCGACCTGCGTCCCGTTGCGGCGCGGATCTCTGGTACCCGCCTGACAGTTGGGTGGTACCGCGGCCGTTCCGGTCGTCCAGCCGCTAGCGAACTTCCTCAAGACTTCTCGGTTTCTCCGCCACCGGAGTTGACGACGTACCGGAATGCCAATCCGGGACGCCACTCGGCCTGGGCGTGGCCCTGGGCCTTGGAGAGCCTCACCGCGGAAATGTCCAAGGTGCTGAAGAGCCGACGATTGCGTTCCACAGCGCTCGCATCGCGGCGCGAAGAGGCATGGTATGCTGCCCGGGCTCTTCTCGGCCACGGTCACCTCGACGCTGGACCGATCAAGATTGAGGCTTTGAAGCGACGGCTGTCGCGGCTGGGCCGCTCAGGCGAACTGTTGATCCGACGCAACTCCTACGACCTTGCGATGATCTGGTCCGTTGTAGATGAGGCCATAGCGGCCGGCTCTTCGGAATTGCCGATTCCCCACCCGGGACCGGACCGGCCTCAAGGGAGGTGGACCTGGTCGCCGTATTCCGACGCTCAGTTGCTCCAGCGAACAAGGAGCGTGTTCCGGTCCGCCTTGGAGATCTATGAGTCCATCGTGGCGGAATGGTTCCCTTCCTTTCGTGACCGCCTATCCACGTCTGTTCTCCTTCCTGCGGTGGTCGAGGGCTACCTTTCACCAGCAGAATCGTCCAAGGAGGGGTTGGGGGCTCCCGGAATGACCTGGCGCTTTCGGGCTCTTCGGGTGGGGCAAGCTAGCCGAGTTGATATTCGCTTGGTGGCGGAGCCCTGGCGTTTCGATTGGTCAGAGTCGGAGGCTGAGCTTGCACGGCTTCGCAGGTTGCGTCCCGACGCTGCTGAGTGGGTGCACAACCATGAGGTGGACGAGATGCTCCTAGACCTGTTTGACGAAGCGCCTGCTCGGGAACTCGCTTACCGTTGGCTATCCGAAGATCTCGCCCGGATCGGGTGGCTTGAGCGCGGAATCCATTGACGACGCTGTGACTACGGGGGACGCAACGGCTTGCTTGACTGCGGCACATCGCGTCTGAGGTCCGCACCTTCCAGGAGCGCCGGTGCCCTCCCCGGCAGGTCCGCCACACGCTGCTCAAGAATTGGACTCGCGACCACCATGTGTGGCAGACGGACCCTACATCGGTCGTTCGCCGCTTCCGGCGATGCGTTGCTATCTTGCCGGTTCACAGACGGGAAGCACCGATGACTTGGAGCGAGCTTGGAATGACCGATGAATGCTGGTCGAGATTGAGGAGGCCGTCTCCCGCCTTACGGTGGAGCCTTTCGATCCGGATGAGTTCCCTTTCGCCTTCTTGGAGGCGTTCGGAAACAAGAAGACGACCATCAAGCGGCTTCGAGCGGGCGCCACGAATCGATCCGATATCGGTGGGGTTCTCCGACGCAACAACATCCACATCCGAGTCGTGGCCGCTGCGTTATCGTGCAAGGATCCCGTGCGATGCGGGCGACCTACCAGAGACCAACCCTAGACCCACATGACCGCGCCCGACCTGAACTGGATCGCCAACTACATCTGGGGCATCGCGGACGACGTGCTCCGCGATGTCTACGTGCGCGGCAAGTACCGCGACGTGATCCTGCCGATGACCGTGCTCCGGCGGCTGGACGCGGTGCTGGAGCCCACCAAGCGGGCGGTGCTCGACATGAAGGCCACGCTGGACGCCGCCGGAGTCGCGAACCAGGACGCCGCCCTCCGGCAAGCGGCGGGGCAGGCCTTCCACAACACCTCGCAGTTCACGCTCCGCGACCTCCGGGCGCGGGCCGGGAGGCAGCAACTCCGGGCCGACTTCGCGGACTATCTGGACGGGTTCTCTCCCAACGTTCAGGACATCCTCCGCAACTTCGAGTTCCGCAACCAGATCCCGCGCCTCGACAGGGCCGACGCCTTGGGTTCGTTGATCGAGAAGCTCACTTCGCCGGAGATCAATCTGGGTCCCCATCCGTTGATGGAGACCGATGGCACGGTTCGACACCCCGGCCTCGACAACCACGGCATGGGCACGGTCTTCGAGGAACTGATCCGGCGCTTCAACGAGGAGAACAACGAGGAGGCGGGCGAGCACTTCACCCCGCGCGACGCCGTGACGCTTATGGCAAGGCTCGTGTTCGAGCCGATCGCCGACCGGATCGAGTCCGGCACCTACATGCTCTACGACGGTGCGTGCGGGACCGGCGGGATGCTGACCGTGGCGGAGGACGTGCTGCATGGGTTCGCGGAGGAGCGGGGGAAGCAGGTGTCCACACACCTCTGGGGTCAGGAGATCAACGCCGAGACCTACGCGATCTGCAAGGCCGACCTGCTACTCAAGGGCGAGGGCGAGGCCGCCGACAACATCGTGGGCGGCCCGGAGTACTCGACGCTTTCGAACGATGCGTTTCCGACGCGGGAGTTCGACTTCATGCTCTCTAACCCGCCGTACGGCAAGAGTTGGAAGACGGACCTCGAACGGATGGGCGGCAAGAAGGACATGCGTGATCCGCGCTTCGTGATCGAGCACGCGGGCGATCCCGAATACTCGCTGGTCACCCGATCCAGCGACGGCCAGATGCTCTTTCTGGCCAACAAGCTCTCGAAGATGAAGCGGGACACGCCGCTCGGCAGCCGGATCGCCGAGGTCCACAACGGCAGTTCGCTGTTCACCGGCTCGGCTGGCCAAGGCGAGAGCAACATCCGGCGGTGGATCATCGAGAGCGACTGGCTGGAGGCCATCGTCGCCCTGCCGCTCAACATGTTCTACAACACGGGGATCGCCACCTACGTCTGGGTGCTCACGAACCGGAAGCCCGAGCACCGGCGGGGCAAGGTTCAGTTGATCGACGCAACCAAGTGGTTCCGTCCGCTCAGGAAGAACCTGGGGCAGAAGAACTGCGAACTCGGTCCAGACAACATCGAGCGGATCTGCCGAGGGTTCCTCGACTTCGAGCAGTCGGAGGAGAGCAGGATCTTCGACAACGAGGAGTTCGGGTATTGGAAGGTGACGGTCGAGCGACCGCTCCGGCTGAAGGTGGACCTGTCGCCCGAGCGACGCGCCGCGTTCTCCGAGACGTGCAGCGGTGCCGGGGAGGAGCCACTCGCGGATGCCGTCGAGCGGGTGGCCGATACGCTCGGCCGGGGGCCTCACTTCGACTTCAACGCCTTTCTCGACGTGTTCAAGGCCGATATGTCCGGTCGTGGCGTGAAGCTCACGGCCAAGCGCAAGAAGTTGTTGCAGACCGCTCTGGCCGAGCGGGACGAGGGGGCAGATCCGGTGGTCAAGAGGGTCAATCGGCGAGGTGCCGCGCCCGACCCGATCCGGGGGCTGTTCGAGTCGCGCGAAGGCTCGAAGACTCGCGTCGTCGAGTACGAACCCGATACGGCGCTCAGGGACACCGAGCAGATCCCCCTGAAGGAAGGGGGCGGGATCGAGGGGTTCCTGCGGCGCGAGGTTCTCCCCTACGCCGGGGACGCCTGGTACGTCGCGAGGCGCGTGAAGATCGGATACGAGATCAGCTTCAACCGGTACTTCCACGAGCCCGAGCCCATGCGGACGCTCGATGAGATCCGCGCCGAGATCGCGGCCGTCGAGCGCGAGGCGGAGGGACTGCTGGAGGGATTGCCGGGGCGTGCGCGAGTTCCCGTCCACCCGAAGCTGCGAGTCTACGCCGACACGTCCGTGATCGGCGGCTGCGAGGACGACGAGTTCAGGGAGCCGTCAAGGAGGCTGATGGAGCGGTGTTCGCGGGGCGAAGTGACGCTGGTCTTGTCGGCGGTTACGCTTCAGGAACTGGAACGCGCGCCCCAAGCGGTCAGGGACGTGCTCCGGGCCGTCGGGGCCGACAACTTGGAGGTGATCGCCATCACGGGCGAGATCAGGGAACTCGCGGACCGCTACGTCGAGAGCGGAGCGCTGGGCAAGGGCATGCGCGCCGATGCCCAGCACATCGCCGCCGCGACCGTGTCCGGCGTGGACGTGCTGGCAAGCTGGAACTTCCGCCACATGGTGAACCTGAGCCGGATCCGGCAGTACGGCGACGTGAACCGCCGAATGGGGTATCTTCCGGTGGAGATCAGAAGCCCGAAGGAGATTGAGAATGAAGACTGAGGCAGCAGAAAAGGCGTTCGACTGCGTGAGTTGGACGCGCAGCACCCGTGACCGCATCAGCGCGGAGATCCGGGACATGTCCCAAGAGGAACTGGTGCGTTGGTTCGAGGACCGGCGACCGACGGATCCGTTTCTGGCGGAACTGTTCGATCGCCGCGAAGCGCCGACGGGCGACCGAGGGTCGGCTCCGGTCGCCGGTGGACGTCGCGCAGCCCTTCGGTCTTGAGGCGGGAGCCTACCGACCGTGAACGCGTTGCAGCCCTATCCGGCCTACAAGGACTCCGGTGCGGAGTGGCTGGGGGAGGTGCCGGAGCATTGGAGGGTGCGGCGAGTGGCGACGGTTGCTGACCTAGCGGTCAGCAACGTCGACAAGCATGTCCGTGAAGGAGAATCCCCGGTTCGGCTGTGCAACTACTTGGACGTTTACCACAACGAGCGGATAGGTGCCCATCTCCCGTTCATGGCTGGAACGGCCACGGAGCGTGAGATACGGAAGTTTCGGCTGGCCGTGGGGGACGTTCTAATCACCAAGGATTCCGAGGATTGGTCGGACATTGGGGTGCCAGCCCTCGTCGATTACGCCGCACAAGATCTCGTCTGCGGATACCACTTGGCGATGCTCCGGCCCGATGGAGCATCCCTCGCTGGCGGATACCTTTTCCAAGCGCTCAAGGATTCTCATGTGGCATGGCAATGTCAGGTGGCGGCAGCGGGCGTGACGCGGTATGGCCTGTCGCGGAACGCGATCAGGTCCATGAGAATCCCCCTTCCGCCTCTCCCCGAGCAAACCGCCATCGCCCGATTCCTGGACGACGCCGACCGTCGCATCCGGCGCTACATCCGGGCGAAGGAGCGGCTGATCGAGCTTCTGGAGGAGGAGAGGCGGGCGACCATCCACGAGGCCGTCACGGGCCGGATCGACGTCCGTACCGGCCAGCCCTATCCGGCCTACAAGGACTCGGGGGTCGAGTGGCTGGGGCAGGTGCCGGAGCATTGGGAGGTCAGGAGGGTCAAGCACGCTGTTAGGACATCGTCCAAAGGGATTCAGATTGGGCCGTTCGGGTCGTCGTTGACGCAACTCCGAGGCGAAGACACAGGCTACAAGTTGTATGGTCAAGAACACACGATCAGCGGCGATTTTCGGCGAGGATCTCGATGGATCACACAGGATCAGTTCAGGCAGCTCCGTCATTACGAACTGCTCCCTGATGACGTTGTGCTTACCCGCAAGGGAAGTCTCGGGAAGTGCAGACTGGTGCCTCGTGGTCTTCAGCGAGGGATCATGGATTCAGACACTATTCGAGTCAGGCTAGACCCTACTATCGTCGATCAGGAGTTCATGGTGATACTTCTGCACCGGGCGACCTACCTGCGGTCGCAGATCGAGGGCGTTCGGCGTGGCGCCGTTTTGGGTGGGCTCAACACGTCTACGATCGCCAATCTCGCTACGGTGCTACCCCCGATGGGAGAGCAGAAAGAGATCAAAGCGAAGATCGGCAGATTTCTCGATCATATCGGTTCAAAAACGGATGCCGTCGCGCGCCAGATCGCCTTGCTCCGCGAGTACCGGACGCGCCTGATCGCCGATGTCGTGACGGGCAAGCTCGACGTGCGCGAGGCGGCGGCCGACCTGCCGGAGACAGCCCCGCTCGCGGACGACCGCGCCCGGCCCGACGCCATCCCCGCCGAACCGAACCCCCATTCGACCGAACGCGACATGATGAAAGAGGCCATCCCATGACGGATTGGAACGAGTGCCCGGCTGTAGAGCGGACGCCGGGCAAGGTGAGCGGAGCTTGGGTCTTCTCGGGCACGCGGATTCCGCTCTTCGCGCTCTACGAAAACCTGGCCAGCGGAGCCACCGTCGAAGAGTTCGTCGAGTGGTTTCCGGGGGTCGAGGAACGGCAGGTCAAGGCGGTGCTCGAACACGAGGCGAACACGCTGAGAACGGCGTTGGCCCGGTGAAGCTGCTGTTCGACCAGGGTACGCCCGCGCCGCTGCGTAGACACCTGCCGGGCCACTCCGTGGACACGCTGGCGGAGAAGGGCTGGTCCGGGAAGGGCAACGGCGAGTTGCTCGATCTTGCCGAGCGGGAAGGATACGAGGTCTTGGTGACGACCGACCAGAGCCTGCCCCACCAACAGAATCTGACCCGGTGGCGAATCGGGCTCGTCGTGCTGCTGTCCACGGATTGGAACCAGATTCGCCTCCGCACCGAAGAGATCGCCAACGCCGTCGAGGCGGTGCGTCCGGGCCAAGCCGTCCGTGTGTCGATCCCATTTGCCGGGTGACATGAGCACAGACACATCCGAACGGGGCCTCGAACACCTGATCTGCGAGGTGCTGACCGGCGACCCCTGCGATCCACCGCCGAGCGGCACGGTCGGCGAGCCCGCCCCCGGATACGGCGGCGTCGGCTGGTCCCCCGGCAACGGCCGGGACTACGACCGCGAGCACTGTGTCGAGCCGGTCCAACTCCGAGCCTTCCTTGAGGCCACGCAGCCCGACTCCGCCGCCGCACTCCGGCTCGCCGAGGAAGGCCCGACGCGCCGCAAGTTCCTGGCCCGTCTTCAGGGCGAGATCAACAAGCGCGGCACCATCGACGTGTTCCGGCGGGGCGTCAGGCACGGTCCCCACCACCTGGAACTCTTCCACGGCACCCCGTCGGCCGGGAACGAGACGGCCCGTCGGCTGTTCGAGTCGAACCGCTTCACGGTCGTCCGCCAGCTGCGCTACAGCCGCGACGAGACGCAGCGCGCGCTCGACATCGCGCTGTTCATCAACGGCCTTCCCGTCTTCACGTTCGAGCTGAAGAACAACCTGACGAAGCAGACGATCCACGATGCCGTCCGGCAGTACGAGAGGGACCGGAACCCGAGGGAGCCGCTCTTCCGGCTGGGGCGCTGCGTGGCGCACTTCGCGGTGGACGAGGGCGAGGTCCGCTTCTGCACCCACCTGAAGGGCAAGGCCTCGTGGTTCCTGCCGTTCAACCGGGGCTGGAACCACGGGGCGGGCAACCCGCCCAACCCGGACGGTCTCAAGACCGAGTACCTGTGGCGCGAGGTGCTGGCCCGCGGGAGCTTGACGGACATCCTCGAAAACTACGCCCAGTTGCTGGCGGAGAAGGACCCGGAGACCGGCAGGAAGAAGCGGAAGCAGATCTGGCCGCGGTACCAGCAACTCGACGTGGTGCGCCGCCTTCTGGACGACGCGGGGCGTCACGGAGCCGGGAAGCGATACCTGATCCAACACTCCGCAGGCAGCGGCAAGAGCTTTTCGATCGCTTGGCTGGCGCACCAGCTGATTCCCTTGGAGGAGGACGGCAAGACGGTCTTCGACTCGATCATCGTGGTGACCGACCGCCGGATTCTGGACCGCCAGATCCGGGACACCATCAGGCAGTACGCGCAGGTGAAGTCCACGGTGGGGCACGCCGAGCGGTCGGGCGACCTGAAAAAGTTCATCGAGCGGCGCAAGAAGATCATCATCACGACGATCCAGAAGTTCCCGTTCATCCTCGACGAGATCGGGAGCGGACACGCCCACCGGACCTTCGCGATCATCATCGACGAGGCACACTCAAGCCAGGGCGGCAAGGCCGCCGGAGCGATGGCGGCCGCGCTCGGCGAGGGGGACGATGAGGGCGGTTACGAGACCTACGAGGACCGCATCAACCGCGAGATCGAGCGCCGCAAGATGCTCGACAACGCCAGCTATTTCGCCTTCACGGCCACGCCGAAGAACAAGACGCTGGAGCTCTTCGGGGAGCTGGACCCGCAGGGAGGCGGCATGGTCAGGCGGCGTCCGTTCCACACCTACAGCATGAAGCAGGCGATCCAGGAGGGGTTCATCCTCGACGTGCTCGAACACTACACGCCGGTCGAGAGCTACTACAGGCTCGCCAAGACGGTCGAGGAGGACCCGGAGTACGATGTGCGGAAGGCCGGGAAGAAGCTCCGGCGCTACGTCGAGGGCCACGAGCACGCGATCCGGCTCAAGGCCGAGATCATGGTGGACCACTTCCACGAGCAGGTGATCGCACAGCACCGGATCGGCGGCAAGGCGCGGGCGATGGTTGTCACGAACGGGATCGAGCGCGCGATCCAGTACTTCCACGCCATCCGCGACTATCTGAGGGAGCGCAGGAGTCCGCACGAGGCGCTCGTCGCGTTCTCCGGCGAGCACGACTTCAAGGGTGATCGAGTGACCGAGGCCAGCCTGAACGGTCTCCCGTCGTCGAAGATCTCTGAGACATTCCAAGGGGACCCGTACCGGTTCCTCGTCTGCGCGGACAAGTTCCAGACCGGCTACGACGAGCCGCTGCTGCACACGATGTACGTGGACAAGACGCTCTCGGGGATCAGGGCGGTCCAGACGCTTTCGCGCCTCAACCGGTCGCACCCGGAGAAGCGGGACGTGTTCGTGCTCGACTTCCTGAACGACACCGAGATCATCGAGAAGGCCTTCTCGCACTACTACCGGACCACGATCCTGTCCGACGAGACCGACCCGGACCGGCTCCACGACCTGCAAGCCGACCTTGACGGTGCGCAGGTGTACTCTCCCGAAGAGGTCCGGGCGTTCGTGAAGCTGTATCTGGACGGCGCGGGGCGCGGACGGCTCGACCCCATCCTCGACCGGTGCGTGGCGGCGTACCTCGACGATCTGGACGAGGACGGGCAGGTGCGGTTCAAGGGCCGGGCCAAGGCGTTCACGCGCGCCTACGCGTTCCTGTCCTCGATCCTCCCGTACAACAACCTGCGCTGGGAGGAACGCTCGATCTTCCTGAACTTCCTGATCCCGAAGCTGCCCGCGCCCGAGGAGAAGGATCTGTCGAAGGGCATCCTCGAGCGGATCGACATGGACAGCTACCGCGTCGAGAAGCACCGGATGCGCGAGATCATCCTTGAAGACGAGGACGCGGAGATCGATCCGGTCCAGACGGGCGAGGGCGGAGGCAGGGGCGAGATCGAGACCGACCGGCTGTCGGCGATCATCGAGGAGTTCAACGACCTGTTCGGCGGAATCGAGTGGGGGGATCCCGACCGGGTCGTCCGGAGGGCCGCGAAAGACCTCCCGGCCGCCGTCGCGAAGGACGCCAAGTTCAGGAACGCACGGCGGAACTCCGACCCGGAGAACGCCCGCGTCGAGTCCGACAAGGCGACGGAGCGGGCGGCGCTGGACATGATGCAGGACGACACGCGATTCTTCCAGCGCTTCTCCGACGACTCGGACTTCAGGCGGTGGGTGATGAGAACGGTGTTCCGAGAGGCCTACGAGGCGACGGGCTGACGAGCCCGGGCCGTCGGCGAGAGCGACAGCCCGCCGACGGCGCTACGGGGGTGTTTTCCCGGCCCGTTGGCGACGGCCCCCTCTGGCTGCTTGACGTTATTGAACGTCCTTGAACGCTATTGAACAAAGGGCGTCTTCCGGCGGGTTGACTCGCTGGCGGACGTCTATCCAGCGTCCAAGCATGGAGACGCCGAAACACCAGTTCAACACGCGGATCCGCACATCGCCGTGGACACCTCCGCAACGTCTGCCACGGTATTCGTGGTGAAGCTCCCAATCCGAACCACGCGGACGGTCCCATCCCCTGAAGCTCTCGACACGGGCTGGAATCGGCTTCGGCCGCCTTCGGTTGCGGCTGGATCGAAACCATCTGCCGGTGGAGTCCGTAGTATTCCGCCCTTCGGGCTACCGAAGCGCGAAGGGCAGCACGAGCGAACGAGCCGAAACACCGGAGGAGTCGCAAGTAGTCAGGTTGATCCACTCCAAGGCGGAACCGGTGCCCGTGCCCAGCTACATGGGTGCTGGCGAGATCGTTCGCCCCTCCGGCTTCCGGAGTGCGTGGACGGTCCGGCACCGCCGGTCTCCGTCCGACCGCCAGCCGCGCCTCGCGAGGTGCGTCTGAACGGGTTCCCCGGACGGGTCGCGGAGGTGCCCCGCCACCGCTTCGATGGCGGCGGTCGGCGGATCCCGGGCGCGGCGCCCACGGGGGTGTTTGGCGCGGCTAAGGTCCGGGAGCCAGTATACCCTCGGTATAACCGAGGGGCTGGCGAGGGACGTTGCCCCTTCGATCCCCGACAGACCCGCGCTCCGGTGGATGGCGCGGGCGGGGGCGTCGCCCCCTTGCCCCCCTTGGCGGCGCAGCCCGATGGCTAGAAGCCGCCCGGTCCTCGTCGCCGTCCGCCTCACGCTGGACGAGTCCGCGGACTGGCGGACCAAGGCCAAAGCCGCCGGTGTGCCGCTCTCGGTGCTGATACGCCGGGCGATGGCCCGCACGCGGACCTGGACGGTCCCGGCAGCCGAGGTCGAGCGCGAGCGCAACCTTCAAGTCTCCCGGATCGGGAACAACCTGAACCAGATCGCGCGGTGGGCAAACACCCACAAGGGGGCGGTCGAGGCCGTCGAGGTGATCGGCCATCTCATCGCCGTCAAGCGGGCGCTCGCGTCCCTGTCTCCTCTGGACGACCCGGACGCCGATGCTGGTTAAGTTTCTCTATTCTGATAATATTTCATAAGTTACATATATTACAATGTGTTACGATATCATAGGTGTTCGTCATCCCCTTTTTACATCCCTATTTCTGAACGGGATTCTGTGCGACCTTGGCGGACGCCTACGGACTGGTAACTGTTCGGTGAAGCCGTGGTGATCGTCCCCCTGAACGGATCGTGGGGGGG
>JAPOYJ010000060.1 GCA_026706635.1 Gemmatimonadota bacterium
CCGCTGGCAAGGCGCGACGAAGGGCCAATAGCCGCAGCGCTATTGGTCCGAGGAGCAACGCAGAGCGAAGCACCGCGTACGAGCATTGTAAACCATGGGTTACACATTGTAAAGTGTAGATTACAGTACGGACAAGCGAGCGAAGCGGTCCAGCGGAGATGCAGCGCTGCTCGAATGCCGTGGGAGGTTTGTCCACGGGCTGCTAGGGAAGGCTGCTACCGGCCCTTCAAGTCCTTGCTGAGTCCCCCTGCCGACCGGAGGAAGTCGGCTACCCTCGCCCGCACCTGGGGCCAGTCTCCAGTGACCAGGGGCATGGGGGGCAGCGCTTCCAGGATGTCGCGACCGTACCGCTTCGCTAGGATGCGGTCGTCCAGGATGAGCGCGACACCCTTGTCGTTTCGGGAGCGAATCAGGCGCCCGATCCCCTGCTTTAGACGCATGGCCGCTTCGGGGACCATCAGGTTGAGGAAGGGGTCACGGCCTCGGCTCCGCATCAGTTCGGAGCGGGCCTCGGTCATCGGCTCGGTGGGGACGCGGAAGGGCAGCTTGTCGATCACTAGCGCCCGAAGCGGCCATCCCGGGACGTCGACGCCCTCCCAGAAGGAGGCGGTGCCGAGGAGAACGGCGGCGCCCGAGCGGGCGAAGGCATCCAGCAGCCTCGAGCGGTCGTCCTCTCCCTGCACGAAGAGCGGCCAGCGGCCCTCGGTGCCGAGGGCGCGCATCTCGGAAGCCACGTCCCGGAGCGCCCTGTGCGAGGTGAAGAGCGCCAGCACCCCACCACCGGCGACCTCCGCCAGCGAATCGACCAGCTCGGCTACGGCCCGGTAGCGCACGGGACCACCCGCACCGCCCCTTGGGGGAGGTAGGCCGCCCGGCACCGCCAGCAGGCTCTGCGCACCGTAGTCGAAGGGAGATTCGACGAGCCCCTCCGCCACCTCCGAATCGACCGGACCACCCGACCAGGCTGGCGCACCCGACTCCGAGTCGGCTAGCGCCAGCGTCGCGCCCTGCGCTTCGGCCGCGTCGCCGAGTCCCAGCCGACCCCTCATGTATGAGAAGCTGCCGTTTACTGCAAGTGTCGCCGAGGTGAGCACCGTGGACTCGGTTCGCCCGTAGAGGTGCTCGGCCAGGATCTGGCCGACTTCGGTCGGAGCCGTGGCGAAGACCAGATTGGTGCGGCGGCGAGCGCCACCACGACGGACGTCGAGCCAGCGGACCCTCGCGTGGGCGTCATCGTCGGGGACAAGCGCCAGGCGGAGCGCCCTGTCGATCAGCTCGAGGCGTCCTCGCAGCCCCTTTAGGTCCAGGAGTCGTCCCACCAGGGCGGAGGACAGCTCCTCCTTCTCCTCCTCCAGGCCTTCGGCCACCTGCGCCAGCTCGACGCGGAGGTCGCCAAGGTGGGCGAGCGCCCCGTCGAGGAGCTCGGCTATTCCGGCGTCGGATGTAGGCTCCGGCCCGCCCCGCCCAGGTGGCCCCGGGCGTCCCAGGCGGAGGCTCCCGCCATCGGCCCGAGCTCCCACCCACTCCTCGACCCGCTCGAATAGGGATATCAGGGCGTCGTGCGCACGGTCGACCAGCGGACGGGACCGCGACCCGATTCGCCGACGGGTGCGCTTGGCCGTCGCGTTGCCGGGTACCGCCGCAAGGGCCGTCTCGACGGCCGCCAGGACCCCCTTGCCACGACGATCTAGACGACCGAGCGTACGCAGTATCCCGGCCCGGCTTGTCTCGCTCCCCAGGCGCGTTGTCGCGGCCTCCTCGAGGTGGTGGGCCTCGTCGAAGATCACGCGGCTGTAGGGTGGCAGGACGGCCGCGTCGGAGAAGTTGTCCATCGCGATGCGCACGCCGAGATCGGAGAAGAAGAGCGCGTGGTTTACCAACAGGAGGTTGGCGGCGGCGGCGGCCCGGCGTGAGCGCTGATAGTGACACTCCTGGAAGTGGGGGCACTTGGCGCGAAGGCAGGCATCGGTGTCGCTTCGCACTTCCTCCCACACGTCGGGGCTGGGGACGTACGGCAGGTCGCTCCGCGAACCGTCCTCGGTACCCTCCATCCACTCCAGGAGCGAGGCCAGCTCCCGCGACCGGTCGTCGGGAAAGAGCGCGGGTGCCGACTCTGCTGCCAGGTGCGCGCGCCGGATCGAGACGTAGTTGGCCCTGCCCTTCGCCAGCGCCCACCTGAAGTCCTCGTCGAGCACCCTGCTGGCGATCACCAGGTCCTTGCCGACAAGCTGCTCCTGCAAGTTGATCGTATTGGTCGAGACCACCACCCTTTCACCGTTCCGGACCGCCCACCGGACGGCCGGGAGCAGGTACGCCAGCGACTTGCCCGTTCCCGTACCGGCCTCGACCAGCCCCACGCCCCCCTCGTTGAAGCGGGTCGCCACGAACGAGAGCATGTCGCGCTGGCCGGGGCGGTCCTCGTAGTGCGGCAGGGCAGCGAGCGGACCATCCGGCGAGAGCCTCCCGACCAGGTCGGCGATGTCGAGAAGCTCGACTCGGCGGGGCTCGGGAGGTTCGACGACCACGTACAGGCGCGTGGCCCGATTGTCGACGATCACGGTGCCCAGGCCATCCTCGTGAATGCGCGCGGCGACTCGCAGGTCGGCGTCCGAGGGGCTCATCTCACCGGAAGGGTGATTGTGGATCATCACCCCGCCCTCGGGTGCGCCCCGGGCGACCGCGAGCACCGCCGAGTAGTTGCCACGGGCCACCGCGCGCGGATCCTCGATGACTCCCCGGCGCGTAACTCTAGCCAGGAAGGAGACTTCGCGCCCTCCCGCCATCGACACCTCTTCGCGGATCAGGCGAGCGGCCTCGGGGGCAAGGCGCAGAGGGTGCGAGGCCACCTACCGAGCGGGCTGGCCGCGGTTCGCTCTGGACCCGGTGCTATATGTGCTGCTCGATCTTCTGCTGAATGTGTGCCTTGGGCACCGCTCCGATGACCGTGTCGACATGCTCGCCACCCTTGAAGAAGAGGATGCTCGGGATCGAACGCACTCCGAAGCGCATCGAGGTCGAAGCATTCGCGTCCACGTCCAGCTTGCCAACTCGCACCCGACCGGCGAACTCGTCCGCCAGCTGGCTAACCGAGGGCGCGATCACCCTGCACGGCCCACACCATTCGGCCCAGAAGTCCACCACGGCTAGGCCGCTGTGCTCCTCGATCTCCTCCCTGAAGTTGTCGTCGGTGATAGTGACGAGATTCGAACTGTCCGCCATAATGTGGGTGTCCTTGATTCGGAGGTGGCAGTGCACCGGGCAATCCGGGTCGATGCCAACAATCTTACCGCACTTGGCGGTCGCGAGGTGAATGTGAGCGAAGAGCGCGCTGCTGCGAACCCGGGGCGCGTGCCCGGACCAGGGACCGATCGCCTGCCCGACGTGGCCACGCTGGAAGGTGCGGCGTTCGACCATGTGGCGATCGCCGTGCCCTCCATCGCCGACGCGGCGCCCCTCTTCGAAGCGGTCGTCGGTCGGCGGGCGACGCGCCCCGTCGAAGTCCCGGAGCAGGGCGTGGCGGTCTGCTTTATCGGGCCGGTGGAGCTCGTCAGCCCCCTTCAGGACGGCGAAGGACCGGTGGCGCGATTCCTCGACCAGCGTGGCCCCGGACTGCACCACCTCGCATTCAGCGTCCCCGACGTGAGGCGAGCCATGGAGGGGATGCGCTCGGACGGCCGCGATTTCACCTCCGAAGCGCCGATGCTCGGCGCGAGCGGGCACAGGATCGCATTCCTGCACCCACGTTCGACCGGTGGCGTGCTCCTGGAGCTGGTCGAAAGGTAGCGGCGCTCCGAGCCGGCCAACCGCCGTCCGCCTACGTACGACCGATCACCAGAGGACCGGGAGTCACCCCCGCATATTCCTCGTGGAGTACCGCGGAAGGCTAGGACTGCTGTCCTGGGTCATCGCGCCGGGGTCGCCGTGATCATCGTGCGCGTCAGTACAAAACTCCAGATCGGCGGCATCGAAGTCGACGATGTGACCGCAGACGCTGCCGGTCATACCGCCTTCCTTCACGATTTCGCTGTCATCGGACACCTCGAACTCCCATTCAACGTCGAGCGCTACGTCCACTTCGCAGACGCGGCTCTCGCCCTCATCGGCGACCTCCCACTCCAAGCTTCCCTCGGCGCCCCCTACCCTACGTATGTACACCATTCGATCTGCGAGGCTCAACGTCCCGATGGTCGTGACGGCAAATTCGATCCCCCCGGTGAGCGCAATGACGACGTCCTCGTCGGTGCGACCAGCGCAGGAATCCAAGTCACCTGAACCTTCGGAGCTCGCGGAAAACGACGAGTCGTCGAGCTGCATGTCGACGGTCCCGGAGAGCGCGGCCGTTCCCCCCTCGGGACAATCGACCTCGGTCTCGTAGGTAGGGCCCCCGGCTTTCTCGTGGAAGGCGCACCAGGTGTACAGCAGATTGCAAACGAGGTGAGGTTCGGTCTCCTCCAGTGCGGGATCGACGACGGTGCCTCCCATCAGCTCCGCAATAGTCATGGCCTCGCCCTCGGTAAGCTCGCTCGGCGGGTCCGTCGTGCACCCCGCCACCCAGAGGCCGAGAGTTCCCAGCGCCGCTACCTGGGCGACCAGTCTCTTGGACTTCATCTTTGCTCCTCCTCAGGGTCGCTCTACGGCCGGTCCGCAGAGACTTGTCTGCGACGGGCATCGCTCAGGTGCACCTCTCGCCCATGCGCACCTCCAGGCGGCCGGAGCCAGCACTCCACGGGAAGCCTCGCGCGAGCACCGAGAGCGCAGCGTCGCCGCATCGCTCTCGGTGCCCAAACAGAGATCCCTGCGCGTCAGAACTCCAGGTCAGCGGCATCGAAGTCGACGTTGTGGCCGCACACCGTGCCGGTCACACCGCCCTCGACCACGAGTTCGCCGCCCGGGAAGCCGCCCCGGAGCTCGATGTCGACATCCAGCGCTACGTCCACTTCGCAGGTGCCGCTCTCGCCCTCCTCGGCGATCTCCCACTCCAGGCTGCCCCCGGCGCTTCCTTCCGCACTTACGTACACCACCCGTTCCGAGGGGCTCACCGTCGCGACAATCGCGAGAGCAAAGTCGATCCCCCCGGTGAGCGCAACTACGTCGTCATCGTCGGTGCGACCCGCGCAGGAGTCGAAGTCAACGGAGCCTTCGGAGTTCGCCGAAAACGACGAGTCGTCGATCTGCACGTCGACGGTTCCGGAGAGCGCGGCCGTACCCCCCTCGGGACAATCGACCTCGTGCTCGTAGTCAAGGCCCTGGGGATCCGCCTGCCCGAAAAAGGGAATTGCCCCGATGGTCTCCTCCACGGCGGGATCGACGACGGTGGCTCCCATCATCTTCGCAATCGTCATGGCCTCGCTCTCGCTCAGCTCGCGCGGCGGGTCCGTCGTGCACCCCGCCACCCAAAGGCCGAGAGTTCCCAGCGCCGCAACCTGGGCGATCAATCTCCTGGACTTCATTTTCTCCTCCTCAGGGTCGCGCTACGGTCCGGTCCGTGGCGGTCTCTCTACGACGGGCCAGCGCTCCAAGGGTACGGGCATTGTAAATCGTGATTTACACATTGTAAAGCATACATTACAACAAACGGCGAGTTGAGCGGTCCATCCGGGGACGCAACGCCACTCTAACGCCCTGGAGGGCTCGTCCACGGGTAGCTGGGCCGCGCTTCCGAGGAATATAGCCACTCTATCGGTCGATCACATTAGCCCCTTCAACTCCACCCTCTCGACCAGCCAGCGTTCGCCGGAGGAGAGGATCGCCAGGAAGGGCACGGCGACGAGCCGCCCGGCCGCTGCGAGCTCCACCTCAACTAGCCAGGCTGGCCGACCCTTCCCCACCACCCGCTCCTCGCGCACCACCGAGTACGACTCGTGGGCCAGAGCCGCCGCGATCAGATCCATGCGGACCTCCACTTCGGCGTCGCTCGCGCACCGGTGGCCGATCCCCAGCCACGAGCCGACTCTGCGCAGTGCGCAACCGAGCGCCCCGGGGCGTTCCCCAACTGGTCCTTCGGCAGTGCCGAAGCGCGAGGCCATCGCCCAGTGGTCGCGGCGGTTTGCCGCATCCAGGAACTCCGCGACAACTGTGCGCGGCTCGGACGACCACTCCGCGCCGGGCAGCGACCCAGCGGGTCCGATAGCCGCGGCTCCGCCACACCCCAGGAGGACCGCCGGCAGCAGCCCCGACGGAGCCCCCAGCAGTTGTTTCACGCCGACTAGCGGTCCGTGGACATTCTCGCGCAAGCACCGGGACCGGCGAAGCGCCGCTCCTGCCGTGGGAGGTTTGTCCACGGGCTGCTAGGCCTGCTTCAGAGTCAATCCCGCGCCGTCGCCCGTTGCGTCGACCACCACGGTGCTCTCCGGCGACACGGTGCCCTCGAGGAGGGCCGCAGCCAGCGGGTCCTGCACCAGGCGCTGCACTGCCCGCTTGAGGGGCCGGGCACCGAAGGCCGGATCGTAGCCCTCGCTGGCGATCGTCCGCCGCGCCCCGGGACTCACATCGAGGGTGATCCCCTGCCCCGCAGCCAGCTTGGCGACCCGGCCCAGCTGCAGGTCGACGATTCGCTCCAGATCCCTTCGATCCAGGGGTCTGAACACCACCACATCGTCCACCCGGTTGATGAACTCGGGGCGAAAGAAGTCGTGCAGCCGCCCCCGGACGATCTCCTCCACCCTCTCCCACTCGCCGTCGGCGGAGCGCTCCAGGATCTCGGGTCCGGCGATGTTCGAGGCCATTATCACGACCGTGCTGCGGAAGTCCACTGTGCGGCCCTGCCCGTCGGTGAGACGACCGTCGTCCAGAATCTGCAGGAAGACGCCGAAGACCTTGGGGTGCGCCTTCTCGACCTCGTCCAGGAGCACGACCGCGTGCGGCCTGCGGCGGACAGCCTCGGTGAGCTGCCCCCCTTCGTCGAAGCCGACATAACCGGGCGGCGCCCCGATCAGGCGCGATACGGAGTGCGACTCCATGTACTCGGACATGTCCAGACGGACCATCGCACGTTCGTCGTTGAAGAGGAACTCCGCCAACGCCCTTGCCGTCTCGGTCTTGCCGACCCCGGTGGGTCCCAGAAAGAGGAACGACCCGATCGGGCGATTGGGGTCCTGGACCCCGGCGCGAGCACGGCGCACGGCCCTGGCCACAGCGCTCAGCGCCTGCCGCTGACCGATCACGCGGCGGCCCAGAAGCTCCTCCAGGCGCACGAGGCGCCGGCGCTCCGACGCGAGGAGGCGCGACAGGGGAATTCCCGTCCACTCGGCCACAACTTCGGCGATGTCGTCGGCCGTCACCTCCTCCTTCAGGAACTTTCCCTCGGACTGGAGCCCCGTAAGACGCTCCTCGGCCCTCTCGATCTCCGCCTGCGCGGCCGGGATTTCCGAGTACTGGATCTCGGCGGCACGACCCAGCTCCCCGCGCCTGGTCGCCTGCTCGGCCTCTGTGCGAAGCCCGTCAACACGCTCCTTCAGCTCCTGAATGCGCGCGATCTGGATCTTCTCGGCCTGCCAGCGCGCCTTCATCGCCTGGCTGGACTCGCGCAGCTCCGCCAGCTCGGACTCGATGCCGCCCAGGCGTTCGCGCACGCCCGGGTCGTCCTCGCGGGTCAGCGCCTGCTTCTCGATCTCGAGTTGAATCATCCTCCGCTCCACTTCGTCGATCTCCTGGGGGAGGGAGTCGATCTCGATGCGCAGCCGGCTCCCCGCCTCGTCCATCAGGTCGATGGCCTTGTCGGGCAGAAAGCGCCCGCCGATGTACCTATCCGACAATCTCGCCGCCGCTATCAGCGAATCGTCAGTGATCCTCACCCCGTGGTGCACCTCGTAGCGCTCCCGGATGCCGCGCAGGATGGCGATCGTGTCCTCGACCGAGGTGGGTGCCACGTAGACGGGCTGGAAGCGACGCTCCAGCGCGGGGTCCTTCTCGATGTGCTTCCGGTACTCGCCCAGAGTGGTCGCCCCGATCATGCGCAGGTCGCCCCGGGCCAGCGCCGGCTTGACCATGTTCCCCGCGTCGACTGCGCCCTCGGCCGCACCCGCCCCTACGATGGTGTGGAGTTCGTCGATGAAGAGTATGTAGCGCCCCTCGGCCTCGACGACCTCCCTGATGACGGCCTTCATCCGCTCCTCGAAGTCGCCACGGTACTTCGCCCCCGCGAGCATGGCCGAGATGTCGAGCGAGACGAGCTTCCTGCCGCTAAGGGAGGTGGGCACATCGCCGGCAACGATCCGCTGGGCCAGCCCCTCGGCGATCGCGGTCTTGCCGACGCCGGGCTCGCCGATGAGCACCGGGTTGTTCTTGGTGCGGCGGGCCAGGACCTTCATGACGCGCCGGATCTCGTCGTCGCGTCCGATGACCGGATCCAGCTTCCCGCGTCGGGCGCGCTCGGTGAGGTCGTGGGAGTAGCGCGCCAGCGCCTGGTACTTCTCCTCGGGGTTCCGGTCGGTGACCCGGTGCGAGCCGCGGATCGCCTGCAGCGCCTCTGCGAGCCTCTTCTCGGTGACGCCATTTTCGGCGAGGATGCGCCCCGCGTCCCCCTTGGCCCGCACGAGTCCGACGAGGAGGTGCTCGGTCGCGACGTAGGCGTCTCCAGCCCCGGCGGCGGCGTCCTCGGCCCCGTCGAAGGTCCGACGCAGCTCGCGTGACGGACCGGGCTCCGCGCCGCCACTCACCCTCGGTCTGCCGGAGAGCTCGCGGTCCACTGCATTGGCGACCGCGTCCGGCCGAACCTCCATCTTCTCGAGAACGGGTCTCACTACGCCGTCGTCCTGCCGGAGGAGCGCGCGGAGAAGGTGCGCGCCGTCTATCTCGGGGTGCGCCGAGGCGCGGGTCTCGCGGGCCGCGGTGGCTAATGCGTCGGCGGCCTTGACGGTCAATCGATCGGCGTTCACGGTGTGTCCTCCTGAATGTCTGCGGCGACTTTGGTGCGCTCTGGTCGAGTTCGGCCGATCTGCCATTTTGGCAGAGTGGGACCGGGGTAGTGCCCGAAACACAACTGCGATACCCGGATAACCTGCCGTAATGGCAGACCTTCGGGAGCCGCGCGCCGTCCAGCCATGACTCCACCCCGCTGCGCCCTCTACTTGTGGGAAGATCCGGGCCAGCGGAAGGGGCACCATGAGCTTCCAGTCCTTAGCGGTCCCCTGCTGCTATGGACATAGCCCCCGCGGCCGTCGAGCGTGTCGAGCTCCACCAGCGGGCCCGAAACAACCGTGCTCGCCGCGAGCCGGTGGACATCCCGTCAGCTCAAGGAGAGCGTTCCCCTGTGTCCCGGTTTCGTCTATGTCGCTACAGCCTGCCGAAGATGGTGGTTACCAGGGCGTGAGGGATGGATACTGGCAAAATGTCCCAGGCGTGTCGATACCCACTGCAATACCCACAGCGATACCCAGACCAAGACCGATTGTCGAACCTAAGATGATGTTCTTCCAGGTTCCTTTCCCGAACGATCGTGCCACCAATGCTGGCGCTAGAATCGCTGTGCTCACCGCTCCGACGGCACTACTGGTACCGCAATCGTAAGAGCATGTCAAAACCAAATAGTAGAACGCGCCCAAATCAGACAGGAATGCCGTCAAAAGCGTAGGCCAAAACACCGTGTGAAAGGAGGGTGATCCACCGGTGGAGTCCGGGACGAGCCCGCCCGAGAAGGGGATGCGCACCGCTGTCACGCCCGCCTCGCTCCCGCCGGTCGCAAGCCCCGGCGCACGGGCCGCGGCGTGGAACGGACCACGGTATGCTTCAGCCATGGCGTCGCCAAGGCGCGAAGTCCTCCCTGCATCGAGGGTGTCAACGGGAAAGGGACGCTCCGGCGCGACGATCGAGGCGACGTTCGCTGCGCCATCGGTAACGGCCGCCGTGGCCCGCCTCTGGGCCCAGGCACCGGACGGGAGCGCCAGCGAGGCAACCACTACGCAGGCTGCCAGACTCTCAGTTCGAAAAAATGCCTTCATCGGCTGGCTCCTCTCGTGTCGGGTCGTAGCAGAAAGGTCGTGCTCCGCGCGAGCGGGCGGACGGCACGGCGGCTCACCCGGAGGTGCGCTTCCCCTGCGTCCCGGTTTCAGGCCCTGCCAGCTGACTCGTCCGGTCCGCATGCTCGGTCGTTGCGCCCGGCGGGCCGCGCGCTCATTATACGCGACCCGCGGGCCGCGCGGCTTTGCGGCGGCGGTTTCCGAGCCCAGTGCGGACGCCCACACCTTCAACGGAGCGCAGCAGATGCCATCGGTCGACCCTCCGGCCCAGAGGGGCCTGCCACCGGAAGCCTACGAGCAGATTCCCGGGAGCGAGTACCGTCCCTACGTCCCCGCCTCGCAGTCGCTGGCGGAGTTCACCCTCAAGGCGGTCGTCATCGGGGTGCTGATGGCGGTGGTCTTCGGGGCCGCAAACGCCTACCTGGGTCTCCGGGTGGGCCTCACGGTGAGCGCATCGATTCCCGCCGCAGTGATGGCCGTGGCGATCTTCAGGGTGCTCAGGCGCGGCACGATTCTCGAGACCAACATGGTGCAGACGATCGGCTCGGCGGGCGAATCGGTCGCCGCGGGCGTCATCTTCACGCTGCCCGCCCTCTTCATCTGGCAGCGCTCCGACCCGTCGATCGTTGTCGATCTGCTGCAGGTCTCGGTGATCGCCGGCTTCGGCGGACTGCTCGGCGTGCTCTTCATGATCCCGCTCCGGCGCTACCTCATCTCGCGCGAGCACGGGAAGCTCCCCTACCCCGAGGGCACCGCCTGCGCCGAGGTGCAGGTGGCGGGCGACATGGGCGGCGGCAAGGCCCGCATGCTCTTTTCGGGGCTGGGGCTCGGCGCGCTCTACCAGACGCTGGCCAACAGCAGGGGGCTCGGCCTCTGGAACGAGGGACCGCACCTGCCGCTGCCGAAGAAGGCACAGATCGGCGGCGACTTTACCCCGGAGTTGCTGGGGGTGGGCTTCATCATCGGGCCTCGGATCGCGGCGATCATGTTCGGGGGCAGCGCGCTCGCGTGGCTGATCATGATTCCGGCCATCAACATCTGGGGCGGCAACAACGTGGTGTACCCCGCCGACGTGCCCATGTCCGACCTCGCGTCCGGTCAGATCTGGAGCTACTACCTGCGCTACGTGGGCGCGGGCGCGGTGGGGTGCGCTGGCATCGTCACCCTGATCAAGTCGTTCCCGACGATCATCGAGTCGATCAGGCTGGGCATGGGGCATGTGGGGGGCGGGGGCGGAGGCGACGTGCCGCGCACGCAGCACGACCTGCCCATGAAGCTCGTGATGGGTCTGGCGGCGCTGATGGCTGTGGCGCTGTGGCTGTGGCCGGGCGTCCCGGTGAACCTGCTGGGGGCGGTGCTGATCGTGATCTTCAGCTTCTTCTTCGTTACGGTGTCGAGCCGGATCGTGGGTCTGATCGGGTCGTCGTCGAACCCGGTGTCGGGGATGACGATTGCGGCGCTGCTGCTCACATCGCTGATCTGGGTGGTGCTTGGGCTGAACGACGGCGGCGCGGCGGCCAAGGTGGCGGTGCTGGCGGTGGGAGCGGTAGTGTGCATCTCGGCGGCGGCGGCGGGCGACACGTCGCAGGACCTCAAGACCGGGTTCCTTGTCGGGGCCACTCCTTCGCGCATGCAGATCGGGGAGATGATGGGCGTGCTCGCCTGCGCGGTCACGATCGGCGGTGTGCTAATCGTGCTGAACGAGTCCTACGGGATCGGCACGGCGGACGGGCTCGCCGCCCCGCAGGCGACGCTCATGAGCCTGGTGATCGACGGTGTGCTTAGCGACACGCTGCCGTGGACCTTCGTGTTCATTGGGATCGGACTCGCGCTGGTGGTCGAATTCGTCTTCAAGCTGCCCTCGCTGGCCTTCGCGGTGGGTGTCTACCTGCCGGTGTCGCTGATGACGCCGATCCTGGTCGGCGGCCTGATGCGGCGGGCGCTCACCCGCAGATACGAGGACGCGGGCGACACCGAAGAGGGCGTGAGCGTGCTGGCCGAGAAGCGCGAACAGGGTGTGCTCTATGCGTCCGGGCTGATCGCCGGGGCGGCGCTGGTGGGCGTGCTGATCGGCGGGTTGATCTACGTAGTGACGCGCGCGGGCGTCGCGCCCGCTTGGCAGGTGGGGCACGAGTGGATGGACGGGCTGATTCCGTTCTTCCCGTACGTGTCATGGGTAGTTGGCGTCCTCGCCTTCGCGGGGCTCTGCTGGATGCTCTGGCGCGCGGGCACGCGGAAGGTGACCACCTGACGCCGACGGCAACTTTGCCGTCGCTGTGTAAACTACGGATTACATTTTTAATGCCTGATTTACAGTTGGCTCGGGTGAGGCAATTTGCCTGGCATCTGTGCAGCGCCTGTCGCGTGCTCCGCGCGGTTGGGGTGCGGGTCGGCGGGATAGGCATCCCGGCCCTGCTGGCGCTCGTCGGTGCAGTGGGATTCGGCGGCTGCGCGGCCGACGGCGAGCCGCGTTCGATCAGCCGGGAGGAGTTCGTCGAGACGTACGCCGCGCTAAGGCTGGCCGCGCTCGAGGAGTCCGCCGGATCGGACAGCACTCCGATCTCGCCAGAGGCCCGGGAGCGCACGCTGGCCGAGCAGGGTGTGACCGAGGAGGAGCTCCTTCGCTTCGCCGAGCTCAAGGGCGGCGATGTGGTCTACATGAAGGAGCTCTGGAGCGATGTCGAGCTCCGGATGGGTGAGTTGAGGCTCCCGCCCGACGTGCCTCACTGATGCTTCCAGGAGCTACTCCCACTCAATCGTTGCCGGAGGCTTCGAGCTGATGTCGTAGGTGACACGGTTCACCCCCGCCGTCTCGTTGATGATCCGCGTGGCGACGGCCGCAAGGAACGAGGCGTCAAAGGGGTACCAGTCGGCGGTCATGCCATCGCGAGAGGTCACCGCCCTGAGCGCGATCACGTTCTCGTAGGTGCGTCCGTCGCCCATCACGCCGACCGAGCGCACCGGGAGCAGGACGGCGAAGGCCTGCCAGACCTCGTCGTAGAGCCCCGCGGCTTCTATCTCCTCGAGGTAGATCCGGTCGGCTAGCCGTACCATCTCGACGCGCTCGCCCGTCACCTCGCCGAGAATGCGGATCGCGAGCCCCGGACCCGGAAAGGGGTGTCGCCGGATGGAAGAGGAGCTGAGCCCAAGCGACTCTCCGACCCGGCGCACCTCGTCCTTGAACAGCTCGCGCAGGGGCTCGACCAGCTCGAAGGAGTGGTCGTCGGGGAGACCGCCGACGTTGTGATGAGTCTTGATCGTGGCCGAAGGTCCGTGGACCGAATGCGACTCGATCACGTCCGGGTACAGGGTGCCCTGCACCAGGAAGCGCGCATCGAGCCCGAGATCGCGGGTGGTGCGTTCGAAGACGCGAATGAAGGCCTCGCCGATGATCCTGCGCTTGCGCTCGGGGTCGGCAACGCCTTCCAGCGCCTCCAGGAACTCGGCTGACGCGTCCACCACCTCCAGGCGCACGCCCAGGTTGTCGCGGAAGGCGCGCTCGACGCTCTCGCGCTCCCCGTGGCGCATGAGCCCGGTGTCAACGAATACGCACACGAGCTGCTCTCCAATGGCCCTGTGCACGAGAGCTGCCGCCACCGAGGAGTCAACTCCCCCCGACAGCCCGCAGATGACGCTCTCGCCGCCCACCTGGGCGCGAATGCGCGCCACGGCCTCCGTGACGAACGCCCCCGGTGCCCAGTCGCCCGAACAGCCGCAGATGCGATGGAGGAAGTTCTCGACGATCTCCTGTCCGCGGGGGGTGTGTGCCACCTCGGGATGGAACTGCACGCCGTAGATGGGACGCGAGCGAGCCGCGAAGGCCGCGACGGGCAGGTCGGCGGTCGCGGCTAGGGTGACGAAGCCGTGCGGGGAGTCGTCCACATGGTCGCCGTGGGAGCACCAGACGGAGATCTCCTCCCCGAGCTCGAAGCCGTGAAAGAGATCCGAGTCGTCCGAGCGCGAGCTCGGGTGGGGACGGAGGACCCGCAGCGTGGCACGTCCGTACTCGCGCCTCCCGGGAACGACCTCGCCCCCTTCCTGCCTAGCGATCAGCTGCATACCGTAGCAGATGCCGAGCACCGGAACGCCAAGCTCGAGAAGCCCGGGGTCCAGACCCGGGCCGTCTTCGTCGTAGGCCGACGACGGGCCGCCGGAGAGGACGATACCGGTCGGCGCCCAGGCACGGATCCAGTCGAGCGAGCGGTGCGGCGGGTGAATCTCGCAGTACACCCCCGCGTCCCGGATCCGCCTCGCGATCAGCTGCGTGAACTGCGAGCCATAGTCTATGACGAGCACGCCGTCGCGCTGACTCCGAGGGCGATCCCGAGGGGGCGGTCCGGTCATCGCAGGCACCGGACGCCCGCGGTCAGTAGGCCCTTGCCCACACCACCTCCATCTGCGCCCTCCCCCCGCCGATGCACCGCGTCGGCTCGGTGCCGGAGCGGAACTCCTCGTCTGGAATGACCCGTATCGAGGCCTTGGCGGCCACCCTCGCCCGCTCCTCCACGGCCGGGTCGCCGGACCACCCCGTGTAGACGAAGCCGGCACCGCCCTCGAGCAGCTCGGCCAGCTCGTCGACCGAAGAGACGGTGCCGCGATACGTCGCGGCCTCCCGCCGGGACCGCGCCGCCTCGAGAAGTCGGCGCTGCACCTCGTCGAGCCTTGCGGGCATCTCGGCAACCGCCACGGCCTCCTCGGCCGCCACCTTGCGCGGACCGGCCGGGTCGGGGACCCGCGCGACGGCGACGACCTCTCCTCTGGCCACGTCCCTGGGGCCCACCTCGATTCGCATCGGCACGCCCTTGCGCTCCCATTCGTAGAACTTGGCGCCGGGCGAGAGGTGGCGCCGACGGTCTATCTTCGCGCGGACTCCCACGCACCCCAGCGCCTCGGCCACCCGGTCGGCCACTGCGCCGACCGCAGCCCAGTCGTCGTCCGACCTCGCAATCGGGAGCACGATGACCTGCGTGGGCGCCAGCTTCGGCGGCACCACCAGCCCCATATCGTCGCCGTGGGTCATCACCAGTCCGCCCACAAGGCGCGTCGAGACGCCCCACGAGGTGTTCCACGCGTACTCCTCGCGCCCCTCCTCACTCTGGAACTTCAGATCGAACTGCCGCGCAAAGTTCTGTCCGAGCATGTGCGAGGTGCCCGCCTGCAGCGCCTTTCGGTCCTGCATGAGCGCCTCGCAGGCGTAGCTTCGGACCGCTCCCGCGAACTTCTCCGCCTCGGACTTGAGCCCCGTCAGCGGGGGCATGGCCATCCACGCCTCCATGAAGGACCGGTAGATGCCCAGGATCCTCACCGCCTCCTCCTCGGCCTCGGCCTCGGTGGCGTGCGCTGTGTGCCCCTCCTGCCAGAGGAACTCGGCGGTGCGCAGGAAGAGGCGCGTCCGCATCTCCCAGCGCATCACGTTGGCCCACTGGTTCAGCAGGATCGGCAGATCGCGGTAGCTCTGCACCCACTTGGCGTACATCGAGTAGATGATCGTCTCGGAGGTTGGGCGCACCACGTACGGCTCCTCGAGCTCCTTCCCCCCGGCGTGGGTGACGACGGCCAGCTCGGGCTTGAATCCCTCGATGTGCTCCTTCTCGCGCTCGATGAAGCTCATCGGGATGAGGAGCGGGAAGTAGGCGTTCTCGTGGCCCGTCTCCCTGAACATCTCGTCGAGCGCCCGCTGCATCCGCTCCCAGATCCCGTACCCCCACGGCCTGATGACCATGCTGCCGCGCACGGGAGAGTAGTCGGCCAGCTCGGCCTGCTGCACCACCTCGTTGTACCACGCGCTGAAGTCCTCCGACCTCGGCGTGAGCCCCCTCCTGGCCGTCTCCCTCTTCCCCCCTGCCATCAGCTGCCCTCCCGGTTGGTCTGCCGGTCGAGCATCCCGCCGGTCGTCGCCGACTCGAGTAGCTGGTCCACGGTGCGCTTCGTCTGGTCCCCGGTGCGCAGCTCCCGCACCGTGACCTCCCCGCTCTCAGCCTCTTCCGGCCCGATGATCAGCGCCGCCTCTGCCCCCGCCCGGTTCGCGGCCTTCAGCTGCCTCCCCAGCGGCTGATCCCGGAGAGTGTAGACGACCGACCTGCCAGCCTCGCGCAGCCGACGGCCCAGCGCCAGCCCCGCCGCACGCTGTCGCTCCTCGACCCACGCAACGTAGTAGTCGCACCTATCGGCTTCGCCCGGCACCAGGCCGCGGTCGCCGAGGAGCTCCGTCAGCACCACGTCGCCCATGCCGAATCCGACCGCAGGGAGGGGCTCCCCGCCGACGAGCTCCAGCAGCCTGTTGTAGCGTCCTCCGCCGCAGATCGCGCGCAGCTCCCCGGCCCGGTCGTGGAGCTCGAAGACGATCCCGGTGTAGTACGCCAGCCCGCGCACCACGGAGAAGTCGAAGCGAAGGTACTCGCCCAGCCCCATCGCGCCGAGGATCGCGGCATGCTCCTCGAGGCGGCCCACGGCCTCCTGCACCGGCTCGGACCGGTAGCGCCGGGCGACGTGGTCGAGGGATCCCCCATCCAGCAGCTCGGCGAGCTCGGCGACTGCGCTCTCGGAGACGCCAAGAGCTGTGAGTGCCGCCGCGGTCGCATTCTTTCCGACCCGGCTCGCCCGGTCGATCGCGGCAATGCACCCGCCGTGGCGATCGGAGGGGATGCCAACCTCGCTCAGCACGGCACCGACCAGCTTGCGGTCGTTCACCAGCGCCGCGAAGTCGGTCTCGTCGAGACCCAGCTCCCTCGTCGCGTCGATCGCGAGGGCGAGCACCTCGGCGTCGGCGGACACCCCCCCCTCGCCGACGATATCGACGTTGAGCTGGAAGTGCTCCCGAAGCCTGCCCCGCTGGCTGCGCTCGTAGCGAAAGAGCTGAGGGAGCGAGTACCACCGGATGGGCTTCGGCATGGCACGGCTGCGCGTAGCCAGGATCCGCGCGAGCGTGGGGGTCATCTCCGGGCGGAGCGCGACCTCGCGACCCCCCTTGTCGCGAAAGCTGTAGAGCTGATCGACGATCTCGTCGCCGCTCTTCGCTACGTACAGCTCGAGCCGCTCCAGAGGCGGGCCGTCGTACTCCCGGAAACCGTACCGCCGCGCCACCCTGCGCCAGGCGTCGAAGATGTGGAGTCGGAGCGCCATCTCGCCAGGGGCGAAGTCTCGGAAGCCGGGAAGACGGGCGAAGGAGCGGGAAGCCGGCATGCTTGGTTAGTGGGCGAACCAATTTGAAGCGGGCGAAATAAGGAGCACGGAGGGCAGTGCGGAAAGATAACCGAGGAGGCGGCGTCCGAGACCGGTGGAGCGCTGGCGGTCCGAGGACAGGCCCTGACGAGCATTGTAGACTACAGATTACATATTGTAAAGCATAGATTACAGTAGGGATAGGCGAGCGGAGCGGTCCAGAGGGGATGCAGCGTTGCCAGGCTTGCTAGCAAAGGCCACGGTGACGGTTGAACCTATGCGGATTCCGCAATAGTTCGACAGATCGCCCTGAAGCTCCTCGGGCTCGTGCTCGCTACCGGCTAGTGCCCGCCCTCCTGCCAGTCATCACCCTCCATGCGTCGCGGTCCGGCACCCCGCGGCTCCAGCGCACTACATGGCCGGGCGGCACGCTCGGCCGGTCGGCGAAGTCGCCCCGGATGGCGCGCACCTGCCCGCTCCGCTCGTCGCGGATCAGCGCCATGGTAGTCTCCGTGTCGCCGTCGAGGGTGAATTGGGCGCTCCGCTGGCACAACGGTTCAGGAGTTGCTCGGCGTCCGCCAAGCCCTCGTCGCTCGGGCCGTCGTCTGCGGCAATCGAGTTGGTTGCAATAACGGCGACCGTGTGTTCCCCATCGACCACCACCTGCGTGGATCCGGACCCGCCCCCGGCCCGACGGGATACCGTGACGTTCAACCGGGGCGCATATCCCTCGAAAACGGTCTCGCTCACCGACAGGATGTCGGTGCGCCGGTCACGATCGAAGAACAGAGGCCCACGCTCCAGCCGCGGGCGCTCGCCTCTGACGAAGCCTGTCGGGCGATCCCCGCCGGTTATCGTGTAACCCAGCTCGACAAGCGTTGCGCTGGCGCAGTCAAGCCCTCCACCCTTAACGAAAATGGGCCGGCCCAGCATCTTCGGCAGACTACCGCACCCTGCCGCTACTGTCACCCCTCCTGCCGCCATTATCGTCAGCCGCCCAACGCGGCGGAGGTCCTTCCTCGTCATTTTCCGAGTCTCCTTCTCTGCTGCCAGGGTGACGGCTGGCAACCCTGCTCACGTAGCGTGCCCCCTCGATTCGGGCTCTTCCAAGGGGATACCACCGGACCACTGAGGTGGTTCCGTGAAATCGAGCGGCTGCTACCGGTCCGCGAACGGCTCCGCGTCGAGCGCGCGGAGGGCGTCGCCGACCGTATGACACGAACCGGTGACGAGAATCGTCCCTTCCCCGGCGAGAAGCGCCGCCCTCTTCAGAGCCCCACCGATCTCCTCCACGACCTCGACCCGCGACGAGCGCCCTTCGGCCGCGGCCCGGGCCTCGTGGGGCCGCCACCTGCGCTCCGGGGGCGCCGAGTGGGGACTCGTCAGCACCACGGCGTCGGCAGCGGCCGCTATCGCGGGCACCATCCGGGGCCAGTCCTTGTCGGCCAGGATTCCCACCACGGCCACAAGCGGTCGCGGGGGCGAGAGCTGATCGACAGTCCTCGCAACGGCGTCGGTGGCGGCTCGGTTGTGGGCCGTGTCGAAGATGTAGCGCCTGCCTCGGAGCCACACCATCTGGCCTCGGCCCGGCCAATCGACTGCGGCCACCCCGGCCTGGATCGACTTGGCGGATGGGGGAGACGACAGTATCTCGAGCGCGACGACCGCCAGCGTCGCGTTGACGGCCTGGTGCGCACCGGGAAGGGGCGTTCGCAGCTCGCGGAAGCTCCCGCCGGGGCCGGCGCAGCGGAACGTCGTGCCGTGCTCGCCAATCCGCACATCGCGCACATCCCGCCCTGGGTCCACGCGCACGAAGGGCGCGCCCCCATCGATGGCCGCGTCCGCGAGCACCGCGAGCACCCGGTCGTCGGTCTCGGCCGTGACCACCGGGACTCCGGGCTTCACGATGCCCGCCTTCTCGCGCGCGATCTCCTCCACCGTCACTCCGAGGTAATCCTGGTGGTCGAGGGACACGTTGGTGATCGCGACGACGTCGGGCTCGATCACGTTGGTGGCGTCGAGGCGCCCCCCGAGCCCCACCTCGATGCAGGCGGCGTCGATCCCCTCCTGGGCGAAGACCACCAGTGCCAGCAGCGTTGCCGCCTCGAAGATCGGCATGCCCAGCTCCCGGGCCAGAGGCCGGAGGCGCACGGCCGTCTCCAGGAGCCGATGGCGCCCCACCGGGCTGCCGTCGACCCTGATGCGCTCGCGGAACGAGCAGAGGTGCGGCGAGGTGTAGAGGCCGGTGCGCCGTCCTTCGAGTCTGAGTACGGACTCCCAGGTCGCCGCCACCGTGCCCTTCCCGTTGGTGCCTCCGACGTGCAGCGAGGAGTAGCGTCGGTGGGGACCCCCCACCTCGGCAAGCGCCGCCTGCATGCGGTCGAGTCCCCAGTCAACAACGCTGGGACGATCGGGGAAGAGCTCCTCGAGCAGCGCGTCCGGAGCGTCGACCACGCGGGCCCCGCCTCCCTGGACACCCGGACCCGGTCCCGTAGCCGGCTGCGCCGAGGCCGGGATGGCACCCGACTGGGTACGCTTCAGCCCCGAGGTCTCCAACCGGCGTGCATGTGGCGCAGCAGCTGCGCGATCGACGCCTTCAGCTCGCGACGATCCACCACCCGGTCGACCATCCCGTGCTCCTCCAGAAACTCGGCGCTCTGGAAGCCGGGCGGGAGCTCCTGGCGAATCGTCTCGCCGATCACGCGCGGACCCGCGAAGCCGATCAGGGCGCCGGGCTCTGCCAGATTGACGTCGCCCAGCATCGCGTAGGAGGCCGTGACGCCGCCGGTCGTCGGGTCGGTCAGAACCGATATGTAGGGTAGTCGGCGCTCGTGCAGGCGGGCCAGAACGGCCGAGGTCTTCGCCATCTGCATGAGCGAGAAGATCCCCTCCATCATGCGGGCGCCGCCGGACGCGCTGACTACCAAGAGCGGGAGCTCGCGCTCGAGCGCCATCCGCCCAGCGCGCGCGATCTTCTCGCCGACCACCGACCCCATAGAGCCTCCGATGAAGGCGAAGTCCATCACGGCTATCGCCACCGGAATGCCCTCGATCCGGGCCTCTCCCGAGATGACGGCCTCGCTTCGCCCCGTCCGCTCGCGAGCTTCGTCGAGTCGATCGCCGTAGACCTTCAGATCCACAAATCCGAGCGGGTCCGCGCTCGCCATCTCCGCGTCCCGCTCCTCGAAGCTCCCCGGATCTGTCAGGATCTCCAGGTAGCGCGGGGCGGCGATGCGGAAGTGGGTACCGCAGTCGGGACAGACTCCCATATTGCGAGCGAGCCGCTGCCGGTAGACGATCTCTCCGCACCCGCCGCACTTCGAGAATACATCCGAGGGCAGTTCTCGTCGGCCGTCGCCGGATATCTTCTTGTCCTTCTTCTGAAACCAGGCCACTGGGACTTCCTTTTTTTCCGCCCGGGCGCTCAGGCGCTGTCGGTCGACAGCGCCACGACGACCGCCGCCGCCATCCAGGACATCAGGAGAAAAGAGCCACCGTAGCTGATGAACGGCAAGGGGATGCCCGTGATCGGCACCACGCCGACCGTCATCCCCACATTGACGAAGACGTGCGTCATCCACATCCCGAGCACCCCGAATGCGAAGAGCCCGGCGAAGTCGCTCCTCGAGCCCTCGGCCACGCCGATTAGCTTGTAGAAGAGGTAGCCGAAGAGCAGCAGGACCGACGACGTGCCCAGGAATCCGAACTCCTCGCCGACCACGCTGAAGATGAAGTCGGTGTGCTGCTCCGGGAGGAAGGCCAGCCGCTTCTGGGTGCCCATCGTGAAGCCCTGGCCGAAGAAGCCGCCGCTGCCCACCGCCACCTTGGACTGAATCAGCTGCCAGCCTGCATTCTGCGGATCCATTCCGGGGTCGAGGTAGACTAGCAAACGGTTCCGCTGATAGTCGGAGAGCGATCTCCAGAGCGCCCTTGCCGCGCCTCCTGCGACGACGTTGGCGAGGATCACCGCCACCGACTCGACCAGGTAGAGGCGGTATCGGTACAGGTAGACTCCTATCGCGAGCAGCACGGAGTACAGCGCCCAGGCGCGCGCGCTGAAGGCGAGGATGAACGCCGCCCCGGGAGAAGCCGCCAGCAGGATCAGCGGCCATGGAGTGCCCGCACCAACGAGCGCTGCAAAGAAGATCCCCACAAAGGCCAGCGCCGTCCCGAGGTCGGGCTGCAGGAGGACGAGCGCCAACGGCACCCCCGCGACCGCCGCCGGGGCCAGGAGCTCTCGCAGGTGCTTCGGTGGCTCGCTTCGCCTGACCAGCAGAGCGGCGAGGCCCAGCGCGGTCGCCACCTTCGCGGCCTCGGCCGGCTGAAACCGGAAGCCGCCGACCGAGAGAAAGCTGCTGACCCCCTTTGCGGTGCCTGCGCCCGTCCCGACGACGAGTGTGACAGCAAGGAGGGCGACGCCGATGACGTAGATCGGCGCCGATGACCACTCTATCCATCGCGTCGGCACCCGGCAGACGAAGAGAAAGCCCAGCACCCCAGCCGCGAGGAAGATCGCCTGGCGAATCCAGATGCCGCTGACGACCGGGCTCGGTTGCTGGAGCAACCCCGCCGAGTACACCATCGCCACGCCAAAGAGCGAGAGCACCAGGACGACTCTGGCGACCGGGTGCTGCCAGAGAGGCGCAAGGATCTGCTTCATCGGTGGAGTGCTAGCGCCCGGCCGCCCACCCGATGCTGCGACCGGCCTGGAGGTGCTCGCGGAGCGTCTGGATCGTGTCGCGCCGAATCCCGTGCTCACCGCGCAGGTAGAAGTCCACCGCCTTGGCCACGAGCGGGGCTGCCACCTCCGACCCCCCTCCCCCGAACTCGACCAGGGCGACGGCAACCACCTCGGGGGGAGCTCCGTGCGGGCCGGCGATGGCGCTGAACCACGCGTGGGTCGGGCGGTCGCCGCCGCTCTGGGCGGTGCCGGTCTTGCCGAGGAGGTCGAAGTGCTCGATCGAGGATGCGTACGCGGTCCCGCCCGGGGACATGACGCGTCTCATCCCCTCCCGGATCTGCTCGAGGTGGGGGGGCGGGATGTCGAGCCGCCAGGCGTCCCCTGGGGCCTCGTCCGCACCCATACGGCGGAGCGCCGGGGGCGGGGCCGAGCCGTCGCGGGCGATGGCGAGGAGAAACTGGGCCATCTTGAGCGGAGTCTGATCGTTGGGCCCCTGGCCGATCGAGAGGCTGATCACCTCGCCCTCGCGGGGCTCGTATCCGAAGCGTCGCTCCCAGAAGCCCCTGTCCTCCGGGAAGGTGCCGCCCGCATCCTGCGGCAGATCGATCCCGCACCTGGTGCCGAAGCCCATCCGGTTGCCGATCTCGAGCGTTCGCGATAGTCCTATCCTCGCCCCCAGCTGGTAGAAGTAGACGTTGCACGAGTGTTGTATCGCCTCGGCCAGCTGGAGCGAGCCATGCCCCTCTTCCTTCCAGCAGCGGTAGCTCCGGTTTCCGAAGTCGAACGACCCACGGCATGAGACCGGCATTCGCTCCGTCGGGGTCACCAGTCCCAGCTCGAGCGCCATCGCCGCGGTGGCGAGCTTCCACTGCGACCCCGGCGGGTACTTGCCCCTGACGGCACGGTGGTATAGCGGGCTGTCCCGGTCGCGAACGTACCTTTCCCAGTCCCCGCGATCGACGACGCCAGCGAATACGTTCGGGTCGAACGCGGGCGCGGAGTAGAGTGCGAGCACCCCACCGGTCGGCACGTCCAGCATTACCACGGAGCCGTTTCTGCCCTCGGGGAAGATGCGGTGTATCCACTCCATCAGCTCGAGGTCGAGGTGGAGATCGAGGTCGCTTCCCGGTTCCGAGGCAACTCCGCGGACGCCGGAGAACGCTCCGAGAATCCTCCCCTGCGCGTCCACTTCGACGTAGCGCGTCCCCGGCCTGCCCCCGAGCACGCGGTCGTACTGCGCCTCCAGTCCGGCCTTGCCGACGATCCGTCCCGGAGCTACCCCCTCGTCCCGGCGCGCCTCCAGCTCGGATTCGTCGATTTCGCCCACGTAGCCGATCGCGTGCGCGCCCACCTCGCGAGCGGGGTAGCGCCGTTTGGGTCGACTCTCGATCAGGAGCCTCGGGAAGGCGGACCGGCGCTCCTGGAGCGCGGCCACGGATTCAAAGGGGGCGTCGAGCGTGATCAGCACAGGGCGGGTAGGGCGCGCCCCGGACTGCCTGGCGAGCTCCCGGTAGCGCCGGTCGGATATATCGAGGTGCTGCCTCACCCGGTCGAGCGTCGCGACCATGGAGTCGGCACGATCGGGAATGATGGCGATCGAGTATCCGGGCACGTTGTCGGCGAGCACACGTCCAGCGCGGTCGCGAATCACACCTCGGGGAGCGGGCACAGCGAGTGTGCGCAGGCGGTTCGACTGGGCCTCCAGCAGCCACGCCTCCGAGGCGACGACCTGGTAGCGGAAGAGCACCCCGGCGAGGAGGCCCAGGAGCGCCAGCACCGCGATGCGGGTGGTTGTGACCCGGGCGCGGGATAGGCGCGGACGCTTCCGCATCAGGCGCTCCGCGGACTCGGCGACAGGAAGGCGCCGACGGCAACCCCGACGGTCGCCGCGTAGAGCGCCGCCACCGTGGCCTCGACGAGAAGGGCGTCAGCAACGGGAGGGCGAGTTGCGGCGTCGGAGACGAGCCAGGCAAGCAGGTCGCGCGACCACTTGCCGACCGCGAAGAGCACGAACCGAAACGCGGACGAGTCGCTCTTCAGCACTTCGGCAAGGCGTCCGGCCGCCCCCCCCACCATCGCAAGGGCAAAGGCGCTGGCCCCGAAGCTGGTGAGCGACACGCTGTCCTCTACCAGGCCGAGGGCAAAGCCGAGCGCCGCCCCCCATGCGGCCCCGAGCCGCTGGCTCGCCATCAGCACGGTCACCGTGAAGAGGTCGGGGGCTAGCGCCCCGAGGGGCAGAGCGACGTTGGCCATGAGGTGGAGGACGACCAGCGCCGCCAGGAGGAAGGCGAGGCGCACGGTCACCTTGCCTCGCCCTCCCCACCGGGACGAGGGGAGCCGGTCGCGACGGCGGCTGCGCCGCTCTCGGTGTATGCCAGGGCGTGGGCTACCAGCCCCGGATGCACGGCAGGCACGACGTAGTAGCTGCGGCTCCAGCCAGCCGACGCCTCCGCCGGGCCGTCGATCGACCCAACGCGAATTCCCGCCGGGAAGGTCCCGCCCCTCCCCGAGGTCACCAGCTCATCCCCCGGATCCAGCTCCGAGAGGAAGGCCGTCCCCCGGATAACCAGCCTGTCCTGCTCGCGCAAAGTGCCCCTGGCGGCCTCCACAATGCCGTGGGCACGCGCGTCGGGGGTCATGGCGGCGACGCGAAAGTCCGGGTGCGACCAGTAGTACCCCACGGAGTAGTCGCCGAAGACCTCCTGCACCTGTCCCAGCAGGCCGTCTTCGGTGATCACCGCCGCAAAGGGAGTGACCCCACTCGCCAGACCGACGTCGAGGTGGAAGACGCTCTCCGAGCCGCGCCTCCCCAGCCGTATCACGGTGGCGCCGATCGCTCTGCGGCGATGACGGTGGGCCAGCGCCAGCAGGCCACGCAGTTCGCGGTTCTCCTGCACCAGTCGGCGATGGGCGATCGCGGGTAGGATCAGCGAGTCGAGTCGCTCCCTGGCCACGTCGAACCCGAAGGCCCGGTCGCGAGCCGTCGCGATGGTGCCGTTGAGCTCCAGGAAGGGGCGCAGCGCCGTTTCGCGAATCAGGTGACGCGCGTCGCTCTGCACCTGGGGGGGAAGGTTGACGACGGCGAGCGCGGCGAGGCACGCCACGGCGACGACGAGCAGCTCCCTCTTGCGTCCCTGGCGTCGCACCGAGCGGAGATGGTGCCTGTCGGCTAGCAGTCCGCGGATAATCTCGCGCGAGCACCGAGAGCGGCGAAGCGCTGGCGGTCCGTGGACCGGCCCGGACGAGCACCGAGACCGGCGAAGCGCCCCGCTGGCAAGGCGCGACGAAGCGGTCCAGCGGAGATGCAGCGCCGCTCGAATGCCGTGGGAGGTATGTCCACGGGCTGCCTAGCTGGCGAGAACCGGGCGGTACTTCGCCACGTCTTCCAGGATGCGGCCCGCGCCCCGCACGACGCACGTCATCGGGTCCTCGTCCACATGGATCGGCAGGGCTGTCTCGAGGGCGATCAGCTTGTCAAGGCCGCGGATCAGCGCACCTCCTCCCGTCATCACGATCCCGTAGTCGACGATGTCCGAGGCAAGCTCGGGGGGCGTGATCTCGAGGGCCGACCGCACCGCGTCGATTATCGACGAGAGCGCCTCCTGGATGCAATCGCGAATCTCGTCGGACCGGATCACAACCATCTTCGGAATCCCCGAGACCAGGTCCCTACCCTTCACCTCCATGTCCCGCTCGCCGTCGAACGGAGTCGCCGACCCGATCTGCATCTTGATCGTCTCCGCGGTGGGCTCGCCGATGAGCAGATTGTAGTTCTTGCGTACGTGCGAGACGATCGCCCTGTCGAGCTCGTCGCCGCCGACCCGAATCGAGGTGTCGGCGACGATCCCGTAGAGTGCGATCACCGCGATCTCCGTCGTCCCGCCGCCGATGTCGATCACCATGTTGCCGCGCGGGGTCTCGACCGGAAGGCCGACCCCGATCGCGGCGGCCATCGGCTCGGCCACCATGTGGACCTCGTTGGCACCGGCCGCCAGCGCCGCTGAGCGCACGGCCCGCTTCTCGAGCTCGGTAATTCCAGACGGCACGCCGACCACCACGCGGGGCCGCACCCGAAAGATGCGCTTCGCCATGACCTGTCTGAGGAAGTGGCGCAGCATCACCTCGGTGATATCCACATCGGCGATGACCCCATCGCGGAGCGGCCGAACGGCCTGGATTCCATCGGGGGTTCGGCCGAGCATGCGCTTGGCGTCCAGCCCCACGCTCAGCACCTCTCGTGTGCTCCTCTCCACCGCGACCACGGAGGGCTCGCTCAGCACGACCCCGTCCCCCTTGACGCACACCAGGGTGTTGGCGGTCCCTAGATCGACGCCTATGTCGCTAGTGGGGACGAGTCGCTTCGACCTAAACCAGCTCGCAATCGGTGGCAATAATGTGACGAGCCTGACGGGGCTCCGAACGAGGATTCGGCGGTGCCTTGGGACAGCCTATTCTACCGTAAACGGAGCGGCCAGGCTAGCAGTCCGTGGATAATCTGGCACGAGCATCGAGAGCGGCGAAGCGCTGCTCCTGCCGTGGGAGGCCTGTCCACGGGCTGCCGCAGTCCGTGGGCAGTCTCGCGCGAGCACCGAGAGCGGCGAAGCGCTCCGCTGGCAAGGCGCGACGAAGGGCGAATAGCAGGGCTATTCGTGCGAGGAGCAACGCAGAGCAC
>JAPOYJ010000008.1 GCA_026706635.1 Gemmatimonadota bacterium
CCCCCGTTTCTCAACTTGATTGTCGCAACGCTCTCATCTTGATTGTCGCTGCGCAAAATCACCGAGCTCATGGCAGGATCTGACCTGGAGCTTTTCGGCAGCTGGCGTAGAGAGCTTCCCGGAGAGCACACCATTTCCGTATGGAAGCTAGGCTACCTGCCGTATGTCGTTGATGCCCACGTCGACTCCAACAGATGCCATGTGGAGACTGAGACAGTGGAGGCCGACATCGCTCTCGACCCCCGAGCGGTTTCCGAGCACCCCATTTCCTTCATACAGGAACCCGACACTACTAGTGGACGGCGTTCTGCGAGTGCCGAAGTGCAGGTCTACGGTGACACGTTGGAGATCAAGGGCCTATCGGGAACCCGCGACTGCGTGGAGCTCCAAGTAGTGCCGTTTCGTTCGGGTGCCCGACTCCATGTGCAGGTCGAGGCATCCGATGTCCCACAGGACGAGTGTGTCGGCTGGCGGCGGTTCGAAGCCAGGTTCTTGCTGCCATCCGGAGCGACCCACCTCCTGGTGACCAACCCAGCCTTCTTTCCTGTCGTACTCTTCAAAGGGGAGGTGCGGCCCGCCTGGTAGCTTGGGCCGGTCGCTCCGACGACCGCCGGTAGTGCAGCATCCGGGCCGCGTACGCGAAACCGAAGAAGTACCTGCGCAGCCCCTCCGCGGACTCCGCCGGAATATCGGCGTCGAAGAAGAGCCGGCAGAACTCCTCGCGGGCACGCAGGATCTCCCGGCAGCGGTGCCCGTGCCAGCGCGGATCGGACGCGGTCAGGTCAAAGAGCTCCAAGGCCCTTGCGAGCGCGCTCTCGAACCGGTTCGTCCGCCCTGCCCGGTGGGCGGCTATCGTGCGCTCCACCTCGCTCCCCACGTTGCCGAGCTGCTCCACCAGCTCGAGCCGGGCCCAGGCACCCATCGCGGCTCGCTTGTGGAAGGTCGGGGACACTGTTCCGCCTAGCAGTCCGTGGATAAAGCCGCCCGAACACCGAGAGCGGCGAGGCGCCGGGCTGGCAAGGCGCGACGAGGGGCGAATAGCGCTATTCGCCAGAGGAGCAACGCAGAGCGAAGCCCTTGACTGGCAAGATGTATAGTGGACATGACAAAATGTAATGTGTGATTTACAGTTTGTATAGGTGAGGCGAAGCGGCCAGCGCGGATGCATCGCCGCTCGAATGCCGGGGGGATTTTGTCCACGGGATGCTAGCTGGCTAGCGGACTCCAGATCCCGCGTTGACTAGCTCGTAGCGAGGAGCAGTGCGGCCAGCGCGACGGTGGCCGTGAGGATTCGCGTCTTCATGTCTCATTGAGGGAGGCTGTCCCAAAGGTAGTTGGAGGTTGAAGTGGCTCCCGGGCATTTCATGCTACGGTGCAATTTCCTTTCCCGCTACCGGGGTGGTGAGCTCGTCCAGGTGTGCCTTGAGGATCCAGAGGTCCCGGTAGCCCATGATCTTGCGCATCCCGGAGTGGGCGTTGTCAATGAGGTTCGTGGTGCCCAGGCAGCGGCGTAGCGGAGCCCTGAGCCCGAGTTCACTGACGGTGAACAGCTCGCCGAGTCCCTCGCGCAGGCTCCCCGCAGCGGCTGGGTGCTCCTTCCCGACCCACGACGCGAACTGCTCGATCCTCGCCGTGCCATCCTTCTCGCTCAGCTTCCAGGCCGCCCGCAGCCGCCCGGGCTCGTGCAGCTTCTTCGGCAAGTGGCCGAGAACGTTGCGCATCTTGTGGTTCCGGCAGCGCCGCACCCGGCACGCCTCCCCTAAGACCTGGCTGACCGCCTTGCGCAGCGCCTTCGAGCCGTCGATGACGAACAGCCGCGCCCGCGCCGGGTCCAGACCCCGCTCGACGAGCTCCTCGAGCAGCGCCAGCGCCACGGCCGCATTCTCGCTCGCGCCTTCCCGGATGCAGAGGATCCGCTTGTTCCCCTCGGTGTCCACACCCAGCGCCACCAGCACATGGTGGCCCGCGAAGTGAACGCCGTCGAGGTACACGACCAGGTAGTCCCGGTCGTCCAGCCGCCGCTCGGGCAGCTCCTTCAGCCGTGCACCGGCCACCTCGGCCCGGCCACACATTGACTTCGAGGGCGGGACGATCCTCTGGTGCGCAGAGCACGACAAGTCAGGCTACGAACACGTCACGCCCGTCACTCCAAAGGCACTCTCCGCGTTGAATGAGGCGCGAGGGCCGATCCCCTGGCCCGGAACACTCCGCTGCTGCCCGCGCCCAGGAATTAGACGGCGGCTGTGGGCGCCGCTCGGTTGCACGCCTAGTGGCAGAAGGCCCAGATTCTTGCGGAGTCGGACCCGATGCCCGGCCGGGGATGGCACTCGCTGGGGCGGAAGTTCTCGTCGGACCTGATGGACCAGCCGCTGAAGGTCCTCTGCGAACCCGGCGGCGGGAGGACGGCCAAGACGGTGCTGCAGTGCTACCAGAGGCCCGATGCGGGACAGCTTAGGAAGGCTCCGGAAGACTGCGGCCGGGCTCGCGACGGTAATCGAGAATAGCGGGAGTCAAACAGCGGGAGTCCGGGCTGTTGAACACGTAACGTAATTTCTGCAGGAAGATGCGAATCCTGACGCAGATGCCGGCGGGGCGCTTCGCCGCTCTCGGTGCTCGCGCGGGATTATCCACGGACTGCTGGCGTTCACCCTCTCTCCACATTCCCACCATGCGAAGAACCAGCTGGCCGAGGACCGCGCGGTGAGACGCCCGCAGGGTACCGGGGTCCCGGATCCGGCCAAGTACCGGCAGCTGTCGGTTCCGCTGCCTGGCGAGGTCGACGAGGGGACGGACGCGGCGGTCGCCGCGCTCAACCGCCACTTCAGCCCGG
>JAPOYJ010000007.1 GCA_026706635.1 Gemmatimonadota bacterium
TGTCGTCAGCTCGTGTCGTGAGATGTTGGGTTAAGTCCCGCAACGAGCGCAACCCCTGCCCCATGTTGCCAGCGGATAATGCCGGGGACTCATGGGGGACTGCCGGTGCCAAACCGGAGGAAGGTGGGGATGACGTCAAGTCATCATGGCCCTTACGCCCAGGGCTACACACGTGCTACAATGGCCGGTACAAAGGGCTGCAATCCCGCGAGGGGGAGCGAATCCCAAAAAGCCGGTCCAAGTTCGGATTGCAGTCTGCAACTCGACTGCATGAAGCCGGAATCGCTAGTAATCGTGAATCAGCTACGTCACGGTGAATACGTTCCCGGGCCTTGTACACACCGCCCGTCACGCCATGGAAGCCGGGAGTGCCCGAAGTCCGTGACCCAACCCTCGGGAGGGAGCGGCCGAAGGCAAGTTTGGTAACTGGGGCGAAGTCGTAACAAGGTAGCCGTAGGGGAACCTGCGGCTGGATCACCTCCTTTCTGGAGTCTCGAGTAGGAGCGCTTCCTCGGTGGGGCTGCTCCGAAAGAACGCTTCAAGTCTACCCGCCCGCTTTTCATGACTCCTCGATTGTCTCGCTAGGCTGGTCGGCTTGGTCTTGTGTGCCCTGCCGATCGGTCGCCTACGTCGGTGACGCGAGCATATTCTACTGACGGGCAGCCGATGCGTAGCAGCCAGATGCGGCGGGCGCGTCGATCAGTCTCTTCTCACGCGGACAAGGTGGCCTCGGATGGGCGCTCTCCCCGAGTGCACCGGGTTACGCGGGCTGGCCATGTGGCGCTCGTGGGACTTCCGAACACCGGAAAGTCGACGCTGCTGAACGCGCTCGTGGGCGAACGACTGAGCATCGTCGGGGCACGTCCCCAGACGACCTGGCAGCGGGTGGCGGGCATCCGCACGGAGCCGAACGTCCAGATGATCTTCGTGGACACGCCCGGGATCCTGGCGAGCGAGAAGCTCCTCCACCGCTCGATGATGTGCGAGGCCCACGCGGCGGCGCGGGGCGCGGATTTGGCGATAGTCGTGCTGGACGGCACGAGGACGCTGGCGAACGACGAGCTGCTCTGGCTGACCGAGTTCGCCGAGGGTCTCCGGTCCCCGGTGGCGCTGGCAGTCAGCAAGGCCGATGACCGCCGCTTCGACGCTCGTCGCCGCCGGGCGCTTCCGGGCGCAGTCGCCTCCGAGCACCATATGGTCTCCGCGCATCTAGGGACGGGAATCGACTCTCTCCTCGACTTCGTGCGCGGCCACCTCCCTGAGGGGCCGTTTCTCTATCCCAAGGACCATATCGCCACGGCGCCTACGCGCTTCTTCGTCCAGGAGCTGGTCCGGGAGAGCGTCTTCGAGATCTACCGGCAGGAGATCCCGTACGCCGTCTCGGTGGCGGTCGAGGAGTTTCGCGAGGACCAGGAGCCTCTCTACATCTCGGCGACGCTCTACGTGGAGCGGCGCAGCCAGAAGGGAGTGGTGATCGGCAATGGGGGAAGGGGCATTCGCGCCCTCGGAAGCGCCGCGCGCACCCGGATCGAGGAGTTCCTGGGGAGGAGGGTTTATCTTGATCTGTGGGTCGGGGTCTGGGAGGGGTGGAGACGCAAGGAGAAAGGACTCGCGAAGTTTGGATACGCCGTGCCCGACGACGCCCTGGAAAGCCCGTAGCTACTTGCGGACGAGCTCGTGGCTGGCTCTTCCGCCAGGCGCTGCCGCGATGGTCGCGGCGGTCGCCCTTCTGGCAGCGCTCGGGCCACCCTTCGCATCCGGCCAGGAGCGCGGCGAGCCTGACGGGGAAGCAGAGCGGGAGGGCGCTCTCTTCCTTCTCCTGCCGGTTGGGGCGCAGGGTATCGGGTCGGGTCGCGCGATGACCGCCGTGGCGAGCGAGGAGGCGGCCTTCTGGAACCCTGCCGGCCTCGCCGCGCAGCGGGAGCGTCGCCTGACGGTCTACAGTGGTAAACACCTCGACCAGTCCACAGCGCTGAGTGTGCTCTGGCCGTTGTCGCGTCTGGGCACGGTGGGTCTCTCCTACTACCTCCACGATCAGGGGAAACAGGATATCACCGACGACTTCGAGAACGTCCTGGGGGAGGTGAGTCATCGCAACCACCTGGCGATTGCCAGCTTCGGCGCCGCGCTTCCGTGGGGAGTCCATGCCGGCGTCAACGGGAAGGTGGTGCAGTACCGGGTTGGATGCAGCGGCGAGTGCCAGGAGCACGAGACGACCAGCTCTGCCTATGCGTGGGATGTCGGGGTGCAGGCTCAGCCCCTTCCCGGGGTGCCTCTGCGCGTCGGTTGGATGCTTACACACCTGGGCACGCGCTTCCGGAGCCGCGATGCCGACGAGTCGGGGCCCCTCCCGGCGCGCATGCGCGTGGGCGTGGCGTACGAGGCGCTTGGCCGCCTGGTCGAGGACGGGATGATGAGCCTCTGGCTCTCGGTCGAGGCCGAGGATCACGTCCGCGCCCTGGGATCGCCAAGCGTGCATGTGGGGATGGAATTCCTGGCCGCCGATATTGTCAACGTCGCGATCGGGTACGCGCACCTGCACGACGGGCGCGCGCAGGACCCTCAGAACCTCGACCGCGCCTCCGGCGCTACCGTAGGTGTGGGGTTCAGCGTCGACCCATTCGACCTCGGCCTCTCCAAGTACCTGGCGCACTCGAACCTAACGGAGACGAGCGCGATCCACGTTTCACTCGGCGTTTCCTTCTGACTGCCCCTAGCAGCCCGTGGAAGAAACCCTGACGGCATTCGAGGCGCGCTGCATCCGGGCTGGACCGCTTCGCTCTGCGTTGCTTCTTGCACGAATAGCGCTGCTATTCGCG
>JAPOYJ010000036.1 GCA_026706635.1 Gemmatimonadota bacterium
GTCAGCGGACCCTGCAGTGGCGACCGTCTCCGACGGTGGGCTGGTAACGTCGGTCACGGACGGGGAGACAACCGTAGAGGCAAAGGTCGACGCAGCTACGGGGACCGCGACGATCCTAGTGGACCAGCAGCGGGTGGCCCTGATGGTCCTCTATGACTCGACAGCCGGTGAGGACTGGATCAACAGCGAAAACTGGGGCACAGCCGCGGAGTTAGGAGAGTGGTACGGAGTCGAGGCCGATGTTGACGGGAATGTCTACTCCTTGGTGTTGAGCGAGAACAACCTTGTCGGGACGATCCCGGGGGCAGCGATAGGCTGGCTGGACGAGATCAGGATTCTGGATCTGAGCGACAACAGCCTCGAGGGCGGGGTTCCTCCCGAGACATTCGTGAGCACACTGGATAGCCTGTTCTTGGGCGGGAACGACCTCGGCGGAGAGATCCCGGCAGAGATCGGTGAACCGACGGGACTCGCAACCATTGGCCTGGCCGACAACGATCTGGAGGGGGAAATCCCGGAATCCTTCGGAAACCTGGACCTGTCCGCGCTGTACATTCACTCAAACCAGCTGAGCGGGGAGGTGCCAGCAGGAATACCCCTGTCGACTCCGGCGATTCTGGAAATGCACGGGAACGAGTTGACGGGAGATCTCCCCCGGGAGTTCATCGGGAATTCCATGACTCGCTTCTCGTGGAGCCATCAGTATGGACTGTGCTCACCTGAGGACGACGAGTTCCAGAGCTGGCTGGCGACGATTCCGAGTCATGCACCGGGTCCCGTATGCACGCAAGAGTTTCGGGAGGACTTCGATACCGCGGGCAGCCTGCGCGGCTGGGAAGCCCGAGAGGCTCGGATTTCGCTTCAGGATTCGATGCTGGCGGTCGATAGTGCCGAAAACCTACACACACTTGACCATGGTCAAGCGTATCGAAAGCTGAGGAGAATCGAGTCGGATTGGGTGCTCAAGACGTCGGCTACGGTGGAAGATTACGGTGACGACCCCGAAGCAGTCGTGGAGGTAATGGTACATACAGGCCATGCCCGATACTCGAATATGTCGTTAGATCTGTATTTCGAGCACGACCATTGGATTATCTGGAGCTACGATGCGAGACAGGATGCGTGGTACAATCGGGGTTATGGAGATGTGGATCTCGAGTTCGGCGAGCTAGTGGAGGTCGAGTGGGAGTTCACGGATGGCGTCATGATCCTGACACTCGATGGAGGGGAGGAATTGAACTCGTCTCGTGACCTACCAAGGAGCATGACCGGGGTAGGGCTTGGACTCTACAAAGTGAGTAATGAGGACAAGGCACTGTTCGACTACATCGACGTCAGACCGAAGGGTTGAGGCCTCACACCCGCGCCTTCCTAGCAGTCCGTGGATAATCTCGCGCGAGCACCGAGAGCGGCGAAGCGCTGGCGGTCCGTGGACGGGCCCCGGACGAGCACCGAGACCGGCGAAGCGCCCCGCTGGCAAGGCGCGACGAAGGGCCAATAGCCACAGCGCTATTGGTTCGAGGAGCAACGCAGAGCGAAGCCACGGGTATGGGAATTGTAAATCATGGGTTACACAATGTATATCTGTACATTACAGTGTGGGGAGATGAGCGAAGCGGTCCAGCGGGGATGCAGCGCTGCTCGAATGCCGTGGGAGGTTGTCCACGGGCTGCTGAACCGCCACCCGTGCAGGATGCTCCGGCAGTGGTTGGATGACCTGCGCTATGCGCTGGCCAGGGTGGTGGCCTGACGCGCCAGCCAGCTCAACTCGGCATCGGCGCCTCTCGCGCTGCGGTCTCCGGGCCGGGAAGGTGCCCGGTGCCGCCCGCCTACCCGTTGCCGCGCTACCTGATCCGGACCTGCACCGCTGGCGACCGCGTCAGGCCGTCGAAATAGCCGTACACCCCTTCGCCCTCGATCCCGAAGCTCGGCCACGGCTTGGGGGTCGGAAAGGTGCCGATATGCGCCAGGAAGTTGGTGTAGTGCCGACCGATCCCCAGCAGGCTCAGACGGAATCGCACCGGGTTGGCGTTGTAGAAGACGTACACGGTGTCCGCTTCCGCTCCCTCGAGCGTCCGGGGGAAGGGTCCCAGGTGGTGCCGGTTGATCTCGACTTCCGTGCCGTCGTCCAGCGTCTCGAAGGCATCCGTCACGTCTGCCATCAACGTGCCGACATCGGAGCCCGTCCGGTATTTTACCGGTATTTCGACCCCCGTGCCTCGGGCCGGGGCTGGCAGCTCGAGGTCATCCTCCGGCTCAAGGAGGTCCGGTGGGGCGGGCATGTTCATCGCGCCCCTGAACGAACCCAACGGTGCGGTTCCCTCGAGTGTGTAATCCCCGATTGCCCCGATCTGCTCCGGCAGCGTCGCACCCAGGCACCGCACCGGACCCGGCCAGCTGGCGGAATTCGTGCAACTCTCCAGTTCCAGCTCCTCCGAGAACGCCGCCGTCCAGCCGGGTCCCTTCAGCGTCGCCGTGATCTTCGGGGCATCTCCGTCGCGCGGGCGATGGGGGTGCACCGCCAACAGGCGGGCTTCGCTCTCCCCGGCGACCAGCAGAAGCGCGATCGTGACGACGTCCGGGTGGGCTTCGAACGGGTCGGGAGGGCGGGTGAAGTCGCACGCCGACAAGGTTACCGCCACGGCGAGCGTAAACGCCGTCTTCCCGGGAGCCCGCGGAAGGGACTTCCGCCGCATTCGCGGGGGGATGCATCCGGGCGGGTTGGTCCACGGAACCCGGTCCGCGCGCGCGCTCAAAACCGGAACTCCACGCCGAAGAAGGGAATCATCGGAAGCTGCGGTACATACACTTTTTCCACCTTGTTGCTGTAGTAGTCCTGTTCCACGTACCACCCCACCACGTTGGGAAGACTGAAGAGGTTGGCCACCGACACGTACGGCACCACCGACCCACCCCCGAACCACGACACCCGGCTCTCGTGCCGCCAGCCGATGTCGATCCGGGCGTAGTGGGGGAGCCTCCTGGAGTTGTATTCGCCGCCGAGCACGACGTTGTCGGTATATCCCCCCAGGTATGGGTCGATCGGAGCGATCGCCAGCACGGGAGTCTCGGGCTGTCCGGAACGCACGGAAGCGCGGGCGGACAATGACGACGCACCGTATGTGTACGAGGTCCCCAACTCGAACTCGTGGTCCCGGTGGAACCGGGGCGTGTACGTCCGCGGACCCACCGTGCGCTTCACCTTGCCCCAGCGGTAGCTCCCCAGCACGGAGAGCCCAGCGTCCGATATCCAGCTCCACGACGTCTCGATTCCCGTTGCCGAGCCGCTGGCCACCTCCCAGATCGACGGATCGCCCAGCGCGGTCCCGGTGGCCGGCTTGGATCCGAGCGCCGGCAGCCTGAGCCGGTCCAGGGCGCGGGCATAGACGTCCAGCCGCACTCGCAGCCCGCCACGCGAACCCTGCCACCCGACCGACACCTCCGTGTTGCGTGGAATCGGCGCCTCGCTCACGGGCACCAGCAGGTCGTAGGCGATGAAGCTCGCTCCAATCGCCTCCTCGTTGCGGACCGAGGCTAGGCGCTGGTGGGACTGTGACGCGGAGATCCGCGCCTCCCACCACGAGGCCGCATAGCTCAGCTCCGCGAACGGCGCCAGCGTCGTGGCCAGATCCTCGAAGCGGTCGACCCGAAGTCCGGCCCGCGTCGAGAACCCGCGCTGCAACGGGATTTCCACGCTCGAATACGCCGCCAGCCGCCAACTGTCCTCCTTCAGCTTGATTGGCGAGAAGAAGAAGCCTTCGTCGGAGTCGAACGCCTCGGTCACGTCGTAGTCGTGATCCCCGAGGAAGTGCGTCCCCTGCGCCCCGGCCGTGACCGTGGCGCGGCCCGCGTGCCAGGTGACTCGCAGGTCGGCGCGGGTCTCGCTCATGGCACCGTCGCCGAAGAGCAGCGTGTCGGTCGGCGGCATGTAGGGGTGGAATTCACCTTCGTCGTCCTCATGTGCCGGGCTGCCTCCCCCCAGCGCGATCAGGTCGCTGTCGAAGCGGCTGTGCCCCACGTTGGCGTCGAGGATCCCATTGGCACCCAGCCGGTCACGGTAGTGGGCCGAGAACGCGGCATTGCCCCACGCCAGCCCCATCGTCTTCGTCTGCTCTTCGTCGAAGAGCTGGAGCGATTCGGAGTTCAGATATCCGCTCACCGACAACCGCCGGATTCCGCCCAGATCGGCCGTCACCTTGGCGTGCAGATCCTGGAAGAAATAGGGGAGGTGCCCGTCGATGACGCCCGCCTGCTCGAGCCCCGCCGTGAATCCGTCGATGTATGTGCGCCGGCCGTCCACCAGGTAGGACACGCTCCCGCCGATCGGTCCTTCGACAGAGAGCCGGGACGACGCGAGTCCCACCGATCCCGCCACGCGCATCCCGTCGCGGGAACCGTCCCGGGTGGCGATGTCTATGGCCCCCGAGAGCGATCCAATGGCCATGCCGTCGCCGCCCGACCCCGCCAGGATCGTGGCCCGCTCGACCACTTCCGCATTGATCGCCGAGAGGAAACCCCCGAGATGAAAGGCGTTGAACAACCGGACGCCGTCGAGCAGGACCGGCGTGCCGTCGCTGGCGCCTCCGCGAATGAAGGGGACGGCAGTGTAGTCCGACGGTGCGGAGGCGGAGGGCGAGACGGCGGCTGCCCGCAACACGTCCGTCTCCAGGATCGTGGGCAGGGTCCGCATGAGCACGGAGTCGATCACGAAGGCATCCCGTGAGAGCGAGATCGGATCTCCGGCGCGCCCGCTCACCTTCGCTTGCACCTGGAGGCCTTCGAGCCCGAACGGGGCGGGACTCACCAGAACGCGCAACGGCTCGTCGGGGAGCGACTCGTATATGCGGCTCCAGAGCGAGTACCCGTGGGCCGCCACCTCGACGCGGACCGCCCGGTCTGCCGGCGCGCCCGATACCACGAACGCACCATACCGGTCCGAGACTCCCGACGCGGCCGCCGGTTCGCCCGCGACCGCCATGACGGTCACCTCCGCGAACGCGACCGGTTCGAGGTCGACGCTGTCGCGCACGACGCCCGACACCGTGGCTTGTTGTATGGCGGCGACGATAAGTGCGGTGCTTGTCATCCTGTGGTGTCACTCCCCGCATGCGGGGGACGCTTGCGCGTTGCGGGGGCCGGTTGAAGGTGTAGGTGGCCGAAGCTCGATAGGAAGCGGACTCGAGTCCCTTCCCACTACCGTGCCGGGCTATGCAATTGCCGTGCCGGTCGATGCACGAAGCGCCTTGCCAGTGAGGTGGCCCGCGAACGGGACCCTGACGGCATTCGCCCGGTGCTTCATCCCCGCTGAACCGCTTCGCTCGCCTCCTCACAGTGTAATGTACGATTTACATTGTGTAAATCATGGTTTACAATTCCCATACCCATGGCTTCGCTCCGCGTTGTTCCTCGGGCCGGTAGCGCTGCTACCAACCCGCGGTGCTCGCGCGAGATTATCCACGACCCGCTAGCTTGCTCTGGTAGCTCTTCCACCACCCTCCCACCGCGACCGCCAATGAGCTCCCTCCGCCCCCCCTCGCCCCTCGTCGCGGCTCTCGCCGCGGCGCTCCCTGCCACCGCCCCCGCCCAGACCACCCACCTCATCGAGGAGGGCCAGGCGCAGGTCGTGGCCGCCTTCGCCGACTCGACCGAGTGGATTCGCCACCACCTCTGGGTGGAGACCGAGTTCGACACCGACGGAGACGGCCGCCCGGACCGACTGCATGTGGATGTCACCCGGCCCGCGCAGACCGAGACGGAAGGGCTCAGGGTTCCCGTCATCTACGAGACGAGCCCCTACTACTCCGGGGTCTCCGGACTGGACTTCGACCACTTCTGGGACCTCAGCCAGGAGGTCGGCGGCGAGCCCACGCCCCGCGATCCCTTCCCCCCGACGATCGCCCACATCGCCGACCAGCCCATCATCTCCGGGTCGCACATCGGCACGTGGGTTCCGCGCGGCTTCGCCGTCGTGCACTCCCAGTCCCCGGGGACCGGACAGTCCGACGGGTGCCCTACCATGGGTGGCGCGAACGAGTCGCTGGCGCCGAAGGCGGTCGTCGACTGGCTGAACGGGCGGGCTCGGGGCTTCACGACGCCGGATGGCGCCGAGGAGGTCACCGCCGAGTGGGCCACTGGCAAGGTCGGGATGACCGGCACCTCGTTCAACGGCACCCTCCCGCTGGCCGCCGCGACGACCGGAGTCGAGGGGCTGGAGGCGATAGTGCCGATCGCACCCAACACGTCGTACTACCACTACTACCGCTCCAACGGGCTGGTGCGCTCCCCGGGCGGATACCCGGGCGAGGACATCGACGTCCTCTTCGACTTCGTCCTGAGCGGCGACCCGGAGGACCGCGACTACTGCATCGCGAATGCGCGCGGCGAGCTGGAGGCCGAGCTGGACCGGGTCTCGGGCGACTACAGCGACTTCTGGGCCGCGCGCGACTACCTCAACCACATCGACGGGGTGCGTGCGGCGACGCTCATGGCGCACGGCTTCAACGACTGGAATGTGATGCCCGAGCACAGCTACCGCATCACCGAGGCGCTGAAGGAGCGGGGCGTCCCGGTGCAGATCTACTACCACCAGGACGGACACGGCGGGCCACCGCCGCTGGCGATGATGAATCGCTGGTTCACACGCTACCTGCTGGGCGTCGAGAACGGCGTCGAGGACGACCCCAGGGCGTGGATCGTGCGTGCGGGCGACGAGAGGGACGACCCGACGCCGTATCCCGACTACCCCCACCCCGATGCCGAGGAGATCGTGCTCCACCCCTCGGCCCCCGGCAACGCCGTGGGTGCCCTCTCGCTCCACGCTGCCGAGTCGGCCGTCGTGGAGACCCTCGTGGACGACCACTCCCTCCCCGGAGCCGATCTCGCCGCACTCGAGACTTCCAGGCACCGGCTCCTCTACGCGACGCCCCCTCTCGAGCGGGATCTACACATCTCGGGAGTGCCCCGGGTGCGCATTCGCGTCGCGGCGGACGCGACGGCCGCGAATCTCACCGTGTGGCTGGTGGCGCTGCCGTGGACGCCGGAGCCGGATCACATCGGCGAGAATGTCATCACCAAGGGGTGGGCCGACCCCAGGAACGCCGGAGACCCGAGGATCGGGACGCCGCGCACCGGCTCCCCCCTTGCGCCGGGCGAGTTCGTGGAGTTCGAGTTCGCGTTGCAGCCCGACGACCAGGTGATTCCGGCCGGTGCCAGGATCGGCCTGATGATCCTCTCCAGCGACCAGAACTTCACCGTGCACCCCACGCCCGGCACCGAGCTGTCGGTGGAGCTCTCCGGGACGTGGCTGACGCTCCCGGTCGTGGGGGGCGCGGCCGCGCTCTCCGGTGCGTCGCGGTAGGTGGCGGACGAGATCGGCCCTGCCTCCCGGCCCATCGGCCGGGTCATCGGCACCGATCCGGCCACGCCTCTGGAGTTCTGGGTGGCGGTGCAGGAGGGGTCCTTCCTCCAGCTCGACGACGTGCTCGTCCTGGAGCGGGAGCTCCCCGGCCAGGGTGGATCGGTGAAGATCTACGGGATGGTGGCCGACCTGCGGGCCCGTCACGAGGGGGCCCGCTTCGACAGCGACGTCTTCCTGATCGAGGAAGGGGTGCTCCCGGCCCAGGTCACCGAGGCCGCCAAGGTGCTCGCCACCCGCTTCGAGCCGGAGATCTTCGTGACGCCGGTCCCCGGCGAAGTCGTGAGGAAGGCCAGGGGGGATGCGCGCGACGAGGCGCTCTACTTCGACGGGATGAAGAGGAAGATCCCGGTGGGGCTCTCGCGCGACGGCGAGATCGTGCACGCCAACCTCGAGTTCCTCGACGGGACCCGTGGCGCCCACGTCAATATCAGCGGGGTGTCGGGCGTTGCGACCAAGACCAGCTACGCCGTCTTCCTCCTCCACTCCCTCTTCACCTCGGGCGAGCTGGGCGCCGGTGCGCACAACACCAAGGCGCTAATCTTCAATGTCAAGGGCGACGACCTCCTCTTCCTGGATCGCGGCAACCGCAAACTCGACGGCGAGCAGATGGAGCGCTACGCGCGCCTCGGACTCCCCGCCCAGCCCTTCAGGAGCGTCAGGCTCTGGGCACCGGCGCGTCCGGGCGATCCGTCGGCCGCCCCCCACACCGGCAGCCGCGCCGAAGGGGTGACCTCGTACTTCTGGACGCTGGCGGAGTTCTGCCGCGACGAGCTCCTCCCCTTCCTCTTCGCCGACGCCGACGACGAGCGCCAGCAGTACACGATCGTGGTCCACAACGTGACCGCGAGGCTCAGGCGCGAGGCGCAGCCGCTGGACGATGGCGGGGTGCGGGTCGCCGACGCGACCTGCCGCACCTTCGACCAGCTGATGGACGCGATCAGCGACAGGCTCGAAGCCGAGGACGGCTCCGACTGGGCGGGGCGCTCGATCGGCAGCGGCACGATCAACGCCTTCATCCGCAGACTCCACTCGGCGCGCCGCGACATCGCCCACCTCGTGCGCGGCGACGTGCCCAACCCGGCCAAGCACCGCGTCGAGTTCCAGAGGCAGCTGACCGTGGTGGACATCGGCAAGCTCTCCAGCAGGGCTCAGCGCTTCGTGGTGGGCGTCGTGCTGCGCAGGGCCTTCCAGAAAAAGGAGGAGAGTGGAAGCCGCACACCGCTCCAGTTCGTGGTGCTCGACGAGCTCAACAAGTACGCCCCGCGCGAGGGCCGGAGCCCGATCAAGGACATCCTCCTCGACATCGCCGAGCGGGGGCGGTCGCTGGGGGTGATCCTGATCGGCGCGCAGCAGACGGCGAGCGAGGTGGAGCGGCGGATCATCGCCAACTCGTCGCTCCGGGTGGTGGGCCGTCTGGACAGCGCCGAGGCCAGCCGGGCCGAGTACGCCTTCCTCCCTCCCGCACACCGCCAGCGCGCCACCATCTCCAAGCCCGGCACGATGATCGTCTCCCAGCCCGAGCTGCCAGTTCCCCTGGTGCTGGAGTTCCCCTTCCCGGCGTGGGCGACGCGGCCGGACGAGGCCGAGGCCGGTCCGGACGATCAGACCGGACCGGATGACCCCTTCGAAGGTCTAGAGTAGCGAGGGCGGAGGGTGGAACGGAATTGCCGACGGAAACCAAGGGTACCGGGCAAGAAAATGTCATCTACGATTTACATTTTGTAAGCTAAAGTTGACAACGCCTTGAAGATCCTCCACACGGCCGACTGGCATGTCGGGAAGACGCTGCGGGGCCGCAGCCGGGCGGACGAGCACCGTGCGGTGCTGGACGAGATCGTCGGGATCGCGGAGCGCGAGTCGGTCGATCTGGTGCTCGTGGCGGGAGACCAGTTCGACAGCGCGGTTCCGTCGCCCGAGTCGGAGCAGATCGTCTACGACGCCCTGCGGCGGCTGGCTGGGACGGGCGCCCACGTGGTTGTGATTGCAGGCAACCACGACAACCCACGCCGCCTGCAGGCGCTGGCTCCCCTCCTTAGGCTCGCGAATGTGACGACGGCGTCGTTCGTGACGCCGCCGGACGGGGGGGGCGTCGTGCACCACACCACCGCCTCGGGCGAGAAGGCTTGCATCGCGCTCTTCCCCTTCCAGTCGAAGCGGGGGATCGTGAAGGCCGCCGACCTCATGGAGCACGATCCCGACGAGCACCAGAAGAGCTACCACGACCGGTGCCGCAGGATCGCGGAGAAGCTGTGCGAGCCCTTCGAGTCCGCCACGGACACGGTCAATCTTCTGGTGGCGCACCTCACCGTGGTCGGCTCGGAGACCGGGGGCGGCGAGCGGACCACCCACATCTTCGACTACTACGTGCCCGCCGACATCTTCCCGGTGACGGCCCACTACGTCGCGCTGGGCCACATCCACAAGCCGCAGGCGATCGGCGCCAGCTGCCCGAGCTGGTACGCGGGCTCGCCGCTGGCGCTGGACTTCGGGGAGACCCACGACGAGCACGGAGTCCTGGTGATCGAGGCGGCGGCCGGTTCGCCGGCCGAGGTGCGGCGGATCCCGCTGGAGTCGGGGCGGCGGCTCCGCACGGTCTCGGGGCGCGCACACGAGATCGCCGCGATGGAGGGCACGACCGGCGACGACTTTCTGCGCGTGGAGATCGACGAGGCGCCGTCGCCGGGGCTGGCGGACCGCGTCCGCGAGATCTTCCCGCACGCGGTGGATGTGACGATCAGGTCGCCGGAGGGCGGCAGGGGCGATGTGCGCCCTGAGGTCGATCCGGCGACGCTGCGCGGAGACCCCGGCAAGCTCTTCCGCCAGTACCTGGAGGAGGCCGGCGTCCAGGACGAGGCGCTGGCCCGCCTCTTCGACGAGCTCCTCGAAGCCCACTACGGCCCGGACTCCAATGCGGCCGCTTAGGCTGGAGCTGGAGGGGTTCACCTCCTTCCGCGAGCGCACGGCCGTCAGCTTCGAGGACACCGACCTCTTCGTCCTCACAGGCGCCACCGGGGCGGGGAAGTCCTCCCTGATCGACGCGATGGTCTTCGCCCTCTACGGGTCGGTCCCGCGCTACGACGACAGGAGGCTGGTGGCGCCGGTGATCAGTCAGGGGAGGGAGCAGGCCCGGGTGCGCCTCGACTTCGAGACCCGGGGCAGGCGGTACACGGCGGCGAGGGTGGTGAGGCGCACTCACTCGGACGGGGCCTCGACCAGGGAGGCCAGGCTGGAGGAGGTGCGCGAGGGCGGCGACCCGAGGGTGCTGGCGAGCACGGCGGACGAGCTCGGCGAGGTCGTCAGGTCGGAGGTGATCGGGCTCGATCTGGACCACTTCACCAAGTGCGTGGTCCTCCCGCAGGGGGAGTTCGCGACCTTCATGCGGGCCAGGCCGGGCGAGCGGGAGAAGCTGCTCGTCCAGCTCCTGGGACTCGGTCTGTACGGGGAGCTGCGCAAGCGCGCGAACCAGCTGGCGAACGAGCACGCCGGGAAGGCCCAGGCGCTCGCCGACAGGCTGGAGGCCCCGGAGCTTGCGACGGCGACTCCGGAGGCCGTGCGGGAGGCCGAGGCGCGAGTTGCCGTCCTCCAGAGCGTGCAGGAGGAGATCCGCGCCGCGGTCCCCCGTCTCGAGGAGCTGGCCCGCCGTGCCCGCGATGCCGCGGGCACGCGCAACTCCGCCGAGCGCTGCATCGGGCTGCTGCGGGAGGTGCGGCACCCGGAGGGGATCGAGGAGATCGCCAGCGAGATCGCCGCCGCCGACAGCGCCTTGGAGGGCGCGCGGGAGGCGGTGGACGGTGCGGACCGGGCGCTCGTGGCCGCCCGGAAGGCGCGGGAGCAGCTGCCGGAGGCGTCGGCGCTGAAGCGGATTCAGGAGGATCGGGGCAACCTGGCGTCGCAGGAGGAGGAACTGGTCCGGATCACCGCAGGCTTCCAGGAGGCCCGGCGGGAGCTCGCGCAGGCGGAGCGCGCCGTCGACGATGCTGCCGCGGCCCGTGCGCAGGCGGCCGAGGAGCTGGAGGAGCTTCCGAAACCGGAGGAGCTGGAGGCGGTGCGCGAGTGGCGTGGCCGGCTCGCAGAGCTGGACGGGGAGATCGCGGCAGGAAGGCGGGAGGCCCGGAAAGCCGAGGCGCTGGCTCAGGAGGCGAAGCACGATGCGGAGCGCGCCCTGCAGGCGCTGGTCGACGCGACCCAGGCGCTGGATGCCCTCCGGGTGCGCCACAGCGCCGCCGGACTGGCGAGACAGCTGCGCGAAGGCGAGGAGTGTCCGGTCTGCCTGCAGAGCGTGGAGGCGGTGCCGGAGATCGAGCTTCCCGCGGAGCTGGACGGGGCCGAAGAGGCGTTGCGCCGCGCCGAAGCCGAAGTGGACCGGGCCCGGAAGGAGCTGGGGAAGGCGGACGCAGCGCATGTGCGCACCATCGCCGGGGTGGACCATCAGGAGCGATCCGCAGAGGAACTCTCCGGCAGGCTCAAAGGCGCCCCCACCCCGGAAGAGGTGGATGCGCTGATGGGGCGGATCGAAGCGGTCAGGGCGCGGGTGGAGGATGCCGACGCAGGTCGGAAGCGGGCCGACCAGCTGCACAGGGAGCGCGAGGTGGCGAAGAGCCGCGTGCAGGCTTTGTTTGACGAGCGAACAAGGTCGGTGGCCAGCTTGCGGGAGTCGCTGGAGGGTGCGGCTGCGCCGGAGGTGGTTGCCAGGCAGCTCATGGCGATCGAGGACGCCGCAGAGGAGCTAAAGCGAGCCGGGAAGGCTGCCGACGATGCTCGCGCGGCACTCGGCGAGGCGCAGCGAAGCCAGGACGCCCTTGGAGCACGCAACCGGGAGGCGTGGAGGGACTTTCGCGCCCGGCGCGACACGGTTGCCGAGCTCGGGCCGCCGGGTTCCGAGGGTGACGATCTCGCCGGATCGTGGGCGAGCCTTTGTTCGTGGGCCGAACAAACCCTGGTGGAGCAGGGCGCGCGGAGGGACGAGGCCGAGGAGGCGGGGCGTCGGGCGGCCGAAGAGGAGCTCCGGGTGCGGTCGGGGCTGGTCGAGCGCTGCCTTGCGGAGGGGCTGGAGCTCCAGGCCGGCGATGACCCGGGGACCATCTGCGCGGCGGCGCTGGGCGCGGCGGGGAGGGAGGTGGCGCACCTGCGGGAGCGGGCCGCCGAACGGGAGCGCGCGGAGAGGTCGCTGAAGCGGGCCAGCGATGACGCAGCGGTTGCGAGGGAGCTCGGCGGCCACCTCAGCGCAACGGGTTTCGGGCGCTGGATGCAGAACCGGGTCCTGGAGTGGCTCGTGGCGGGGGCGACCCAGCGGCTCCGGGAGCTCTCCAGCGGCCAGTACTCGCTGGACCTGAGTCCGAGGAACGACTTCCTGGTCATCGACCACAGGAACGCCGACGAGCCACGCTCCGCCAAGACCCTCTCCGGCGGGGAGACCTTCCTGGCCTCGCTCGCCCTCGCCCTCTCGCTAGCGGAGCAGGTGGCGGGTCTGGCCGCGCAGGGGAGCGCGAGGCTGGACGCGCTCTTCCTGGACGAGGGATTTGGCGCTCTCGACCCGGATACGCTGGAGGTTGTGGCCGCCAGCATCGAGCAGCTCGGCACCGAGCGCATGGTCGGGCTGGTGACGCACGTCGCGGAGCTGGCGGGCCGGATCCCCGTGCAGTACCGGGTCAAGAAAGAGGGCAACTCCTCTTCGGTCGAGCGGGTGGAGACGTGACCAGGGTGCCGCATTCGCGTAGCAGCCCGTGGACAAGCCTCCCACGGCACTTCTGTGAGACAATGCCAGTGAGCGTAGCGCGTTTCAGCCCCGCGGGGTGGCCGCTCGCGACCATGGGAGATCCGAGCGGGCTGGTGGGAGCGTGAAGGGCGACGGCGCCAGGCACCGCGAGGTCGCCGGACTCGCCATCGAGGGATGGTCGCCGGAGTACGGAGCCCCCGTCGAGGCGGAACCCGAAGAGGTTCCGGCAGCGCAGGTGGATCCCGAAGTGGAGATGCCGGGAGAGGAGTGGCGGCCGATCGCCCCGCCGCCCGACGGCTGGGTGCCCGCGCATCTGGATTTTGTCGACGGCGTGCGCCGCATCGAGGCGCGGGTCTGGATCACTGGCGCTGACGGCGAGGTGCGCCCAGGCGTCTTCGCCTCCTACGCGGCAGGGCTGGTGCGGTGCGCCCGTCGTGCCGAGATCCGGTCGATTCGCACCGAGCGCGGCTTCTTCGGGCTTGCCGGGATCGCCGATCTGGAGACTCCGGTGGGGACATTTCTCGCACGGCCCGTGGCCGATGACGACATCACCCAGCTCGTCAGCGGCGTTCAGGAACAGATGCGCCAGCTCGAAGCAGGCGTTGTGGCGAATGCTGGCGCCAACTACACGCCGTCAGTTGCGGAGCTAGCCAGCGATGCGGGGCTGGTCGTCATGGACGGCCCGCTGCGGGGCGGGCAGCGCATTCGCGACGCGGTCGGCTACATCAAGAGCCACCGCGTGCAGTACCTGAGTGGGGATGCTCGGGCCCTCGTGGGTCGGCTCGGTCCCGGCGAGAGAACGCCCCTCTTCCTGATACAGACGAAGTGGACGCGGTATTCCTGGTACCTGCGGCTGACCGAGGCCAGGGGCCACCCCTGGGCGGGGATCGTTCGCTGCGAAACTTGGCCCGACGGCAGGGTGGCGCGCGCGAAGGCCGTTGCCGACGCCACCGCGGCGGTCCTGCCCCGATTTGCCTCCGAGCCGCACAAGGACGACCGCGCACCGCAGAACCTCTACCCCATAGCGGGTCTGGAACGGGAGCTTGGCCGCAGGCTCGGGGATCGGGGGATCGTGTTGCGGGGGCTTCAGCGCGCCGTGGCTGGCTACCAGGGCTGAAACAGACCGCGCCCATGTGCCGCCCAGACGGCTTGGGTGCACCGATTCCTCCGAACAGCTACTATGATCGTAGCTGCTCGAAGGGGAGAAAGAGAGGGAACACCATGGTCCAGAGTCTACCACCACAGACGGCCCCGTCCTCGCGACGGGGCGGCCTCCGCCACTACCCGCTCTTGCCTGCGGCAATGGCCATCTGGGGATGCGGGGGCGACGCTGGCGCCGCGCCCGACCCGTTTGCCGACACCTGGCTCCTGACCGGCCCGGAAACGAGAATTGGTTCCATCGACGACCCCGACTACGTCTTCGGGCCCATCATCAGTCTGTCGCTGGGCCCGGACGGACTCCTCTACACTATGCACTGGCAGGAGGGCTCGATCCGCCGCTGGACCCAGGACGGCGCCCCCGCCGGCTCGGTGGGAAGAAAGGGCGAAGGCCCCGGCGAGTTCGAGCAGCCCACCGACATGGGGTTCTTCGGAGACTCCCTCTGGGTCTGGGACATGGACGCCTATCGCGTCAGCTACTTCGACCTCGAGGGCGAGTTCCTGGGATCGGTGTCGCCCGAGGTCGACTTCGGGGGCGCGGACGAAAACCCCGCCCGGCCCGACCGGCCCCTGCGCGACGGCACCTTCATCGGCAACTCGCCGGCGTGGTCGCACGCGATCGCGCAGGGCACCCTCACGGAGTCGCCGTACGTGCACATGGACGCCGACGGCAACCGGCTGGCGCAGATCTGGGCGATGCCGTACGAGCCCCGCGACGTCTTTGCGATCATGGCCGGTGACGGTCCCGGAGGATCCTTCTCCTTCCAGCCCTTCGGAGACGGCTACAGCTTCGTGGTCGGCGAGGACGGGATGCTCGTCCTGGAACGCCGGGCCTGGACCGGCGAAGGGGAGGCCGTCGTCAGCGTCACGAAGATCGGGCTGGCCGGAGACACCGTCTTCACCGTGGCGGTGCCCTACGACCCGGTACCGCTCTCCGCCGCACGCTTCGACTCCGCGGTGGCGGCCCGTGCCGAGCGCTGGAAGGACAACAGCGGCCCCTTCAGCGCCACCGAAGCGGATGTCCGCGACGCCATGTACAGGCCGTCGTACCTTCCGGCGGTGCGCGGCATCTGGCAGGCCGGCGACGGCACTATCTGGCTGCGGCGCTACGACCCGGTGGAAACGGAGGACGGGGAGTCGATGACCGAGTCGTGGATCCTCGATGCGGAGGGTGCCCCCCTGGCCCGTGCCCTGACGCCGGCCGGTGTGGGCATCAGCGTGATCAGCGGCGACACGGTGTGGGGGATCGAGCGCGACGAGCTGGGTGTGCAGTACATGGTTCGCTATCGGTTGGTGAAGGACGGGTAGCCGATTCTGTGCGTCCTGTTGTATACTTTACATTACAAAATGTAATGTCTACTTGACACTGCGGAGATCCGACCCGGAGCAGCGCACCCCCTGTGCATGGCCAGTGCGGGATCCGGGCAGGAGGCTGGAGCGATGAGGTCTCGAATAGTGCGGTGTGCAGTCCTCGCAGTTGCCGCGGCCGCGGCCTGCGCGGATTTCGCCAGGGAGGCGGACAGGGTTCCCGCGGCGCTGGAGATTGCGCCCGGGGATACGATGATCACCGCGGGTGATACCGCTAGGCTGACGGTCCGCGTCTTCGACCAGGAGGGCGGTCCCATTCGGTTGCCGTCGTGGGCTCCGCCGACATGGACCGTGAGCGATCCGCTTGCGCTCGAGATCGCACCGAGCGGGGAGCTGAACGCGCTCAGAGGAGGCGACCTCGCGGTTGCCGCGAGTGTCGCGGGGCTCGACGTGGAGACGCGCCTGCGGGTCAATCCGAGGAGCGTGCTGCTCACGGCGCCGGTCATCTACCTGAACCAGGTCATTCAGAACCCGGAGGCGAGCGTTCCGCTGATCGCCGGACGCCCGGCCCTGCTGCGCGTCTTCGTCACGGGCGACCAGATCAGCTTCTACGCACCGCCGCACGTCCGGGCCACCCTCTATCTCGAAGGGGAGGCCGTGCTCTCCGAGATGGTGGAGCCGGGCTCGGATCTGATTCAAACCGAGGTCCACGAGGATCGCATCGATCTTTCCTACGATGTCGCGGTCCCTGGAGAGTTGATTCGGCCCGGTCTCGAGCTGGTCGTCGAATTGGACACGGAAGACGTGGTTCCGAAGTCCCCGGGGAGCGAGCCGCGAATTCCGGCCGAGGGCAGGATGCCCCTGAATGTCATCGAGATGCCGGTGCTCGATCAGACGTTTGTGCCGACGCTCCTCACCTGGGATCCCGACGAGCGAGTCTTCGACTGGACGCGCGGCCTGAACCCCGAGAGCCAGCAGGTGCAGATTACCCGCACCCTGCTGCCGGTCGGGGAGATGGAGATCGCGGTTCACGACACCTTCGAGACGGACTCGGACCTCAGAACCCACAACGGCTGGCTTCAGTACCTGCGGGAAGTCGAAGTCCTCTGGAACATGGAGGGGAGGAAGGGATACTACTACGGAGTGGTGCAGCTTCCGCAGGGCTCCAGGTGGGGGGGATACGGCTACTACGACGGCAGACACGTCAGCGTCGGCGCAACGAGAGCCAGCACCTACGCCCACGAAATGGGGCACAACATGACGCTGCGCCATGCCCCCTGCGGAGAGGCGGGCTCGCCTGATCCGAGATACCCCTACGAGGGCGGCAGCACCGGGATGTGGGGATATGACTTCGTGCGCGGCGTCCTGGTGGCGCCGGGAGCGTACAAGGACCTCATGGGCTACTGCTCGCCGGACTGGGTCAGCGACTATCACTTCGTAAAGGCGATGGACCACCGGTTGGCGGTGGAGAGCGCCCCGGCGTACGCTGGCCAGCCCGAGAGGACGCTGATGCTGTGGGGAAGCGCAAGCGCCGACGCGGTGTTCCTGGAGCCCGCGTTCTGGATCGAAGCTGTGGCCGATGTGCGAGCGGAGCGCGGGCCGTACCGGCTGGAGGGACTCGGCCCCGGCGGCGAGCTCCGGTTCGCCTTCGGCTTCACCCCCAATCCCGTGGACCACGGCGGTGCCCACTTCCTCTTCAACGTGCCCTACGACCCGGAGCGCGACGGGGCTCTGGGGAGTGTTGTCCTATCGGGTCCCAGCGGCGAGTTCACGCTGGGTCCGTCGAGCACCCCCCCAATTGCGATCGTCCGGGATCGGGCGACCGGCCAGATCCGGGCGATCCGGCGCGATTGGGAGGGCGGTGGGGCGCGTCCCGGCGGCGACATCGAGATCATGGTCAGCGAGGGCCTGCCCGGCGGCGTGCGTTGACCGCTGGCCCGGCGTGACCGTAGCACCCGGCGTCTGCGGGCGATCCCCGGAGGCCACTCCTCGTGACCGCGCGACGCCCCCTGTGGGGATAGTCGCCGGACACCCGAGGGCGAACGACGACGGGGTGGTTGGGGGAGTAGGTGGGCGGTCCGCTTTCAGCAGACGTCCACGCACTCGTCGGGATGGACCCTCCAAACGACCAGCCACAGCGACTCGCCCTCATCGTCGACGGCGTCCTCGGCGATGTCGAATCGCCACGCGCTGTAGCACCACCACCACCAGCAGGGCAAGGGATTCGGGTGATCCGCAAAGGATTCATCGACAAACGGGAAGGGATACGGAGTGCGTTGCACATCGGCTGTCCACTCGACGTCACCCTCGAGAGCCCACGACGCGGTACCTTCCGCCACCACGGCACCGTCCTGCCTCAGGCGCAATTCCACCGAGATGGTGCCGGACTCGGGAACCCCGAAAGGGTCGGTCGACAGATCGGCCGCGGTGAACTCCCACGTGTCGCCGCCGCTCTGCACCGTGACCTCGAGACCGGCCAGCCCCTCGCCCCGGCTCGTGACGGCAAGCGAAGCGCCGCGAAAGATGCCGAGGATCGCATTGCACGAAGTCGCCGAGAGTGCGAGTCCGACGACGGCTGCCGTGCGCACCTTCATCTGTCCGTCCCCCGTTCCCGGTTTCGCGTGGGTCGTACCGCCACGCCTATTCTATCATACCGCTCCGCTGGCAAATCGATCCAACACGTCTCCTACCTGATCCCCCCGGGCACCCGCCTCACCACCACGGTCGGGACACCGAATTCGTCCAGCTGCACGTAGGCCGCGAGCCCGTCTGGGCCGAAGGCGTTGGGCAGCCGCGAGTCCGGAAACGTGCCCAGGTACTCGCCCTCCGGCGTGATGACATCGATCGGACCCGGTCCAGCTGCCGTCAACCCGGTCGGGGTCGAGATCATGTTCGTCATGAGCGTCCCGACCAGGTCCGCATCGGGGTCTGCATCGAGGAACCCTCGGGCGGGAGTGCGGAGCGCCCAGATCTTCCCGTCCCAGGTCGTCTCCAGGCCGGCGACATGGGGAATCGCCCCCTCCGGTTCCCATTCGTCCGCCAGCTGGCGGAGGGCTGCAAGTCCTCCGAACATGCCGACCAGTTCGGCGCGGTCACCTCCTCCGGCGGCGGCCTCCTCGATGCCTCTCCTAAGGCGTTCGCGGAAGGCCCTGGTCGTGCGGTCGTCCCAGTTGCGCGCAGCGAAGGGGCGGACAAGGACTCTGTCCACCCTTCCGGCGGGATCCGTCACCCTGATCCGGTAGGCGGTCGTGTCGGAGTATGCGACCCGGCCCCCGGGGAGCGCCGCGAAATGGAACCCCTCCTCGACATCCGGGCGGTAGGCGCGCGCGATCTCCGATTCGCTCGCCTCGTCGCCGTCAAGACGCACGCGGAGCACGGTGCGAGGACCCGAAAAGGCCTGCATGTCGAACTTCCTGGTGGCTGAGTCGACCTCCAAGGTGCGTGCGGAGGTCACCCGGGTGAGGATGCTGCCGTCCCACCGGTCCACCTTTCGAACACGCGGATCCGCACCTCTGACGAACCACAGAGGCGGCGTTTCGCCCTCGGGGACCCCCGGATAGCGTACCAAGCGCTCGAGCCCCCCCCTGGAATCGAAGAGCTGGTAGGCCAGGTGGCCGTCGTCGGCGACCACGGTGCGGCCGTCGGGCAGGGCGAAGGCGTAGGTCGCGTTGCGAAAGTCCCCCGGACCCTCGCCGGGCTGGCCGAAACGCACCACCAGCCCGCCGCGCGGATCGACCACCAGCACCGATAGATTACCGTCGGACCAGTCTCCGATGTGCAGATTGCCCTGGGCGTCGAATCCAATGGATGTGACGCGGGTCAGGAGCTCCCAGTCGCGCACTCCGTCCCCGATTCGGTAGACCTCGGGGAAGTCGGCGGTCAGGATCCGGTCTTCCAGAGGGAGTTCGATGGTTTCCTGGGCCCTCGCCGGCCCGTCGGCCAGCGCCAGTGCGGCAAGCGCGATCCCGATGGAACCGCCGATGGCGGTGCCGAAGCCGAGACCGGCCCCGGAGGACTCGGAGCCGGAGGCGGGGGCCACTCCCTCGGAGACGTTCATCCTCCAGGCACCAGCGGCCATACCAGCGGAAGCACAGTCAGGACCACCACCATTACGAGAATCAACAACGGGAACCCCACCCTGATGAAGTCAACAAAACGGTATCCTCCGAAACCCATCACCAGCAAATTGACCGGATGTCCCACCGGGCTCATGAAGGCACAGGAACTTCCCACCGCAACCGTCATCATCAGAGCCTGGGGCGAGAGCCCTTCACCGACGGCCGTGCTGAGCGCAATGGGCGACATGAGGACCGCCACCGCCGCCGTCGGCATCATCTGAGCCGAGAGGGCGGTGATCAGGAAGAGCCCTGCCACCACCGCGAGCGGGCCATAACCCGCAAGGGATCCCAGCACCGCCTCGGCCACCAGCTCCGCAGTTCCGGACTCCTGCATCGCCAGTCCCAGGCTGAGCATTCCCGCGATCAGGATCACCGCCTTCAACTCGATGCACCGATAGGCCTCTTCAATCTCGAGACAACCCGTCAGCACCATCAGAACCGCTCCGATCGGCGCCGCGACGAAGATCGGCAGGAGGCCCGAGACCACCGAAGTCAGGACGCCCGCCATGATGACCGCGCTGACTGGAGCCTTCCGGCTTCGCACCACCTCTCCCGCTCCCTCGGTCATGACGAGGAAGTCCGGGTGCTGGGCCAGGAGCGCAAGCCTGCTCCTGTCGCCATGAAGGAGAAACGCGTCGCCTGGGAGCAGCTCCATCGTCCGGAGCCCGCTCCGGTGGATCTCTCCATTCCGCCATATCGCAAGGATCGAAACGCCGTAGCTCTCGCGAAAACTGAGCTCCTCGATGGTCCTTCCCGCGAAGGTCGTGCGAGGAGACAGGGAAGCCTCTGCCAGCCCGACGGCGTCGGACTCCAGCCGGCTCAAGTCCAGGGGACGGCCATCGCCCACCGTCAGCTCCTGGAGCGCCTCCAGGACCCTGAGATCCTCGAATCATCCCCGCAGCAGGAGCACGTCGCCTCCCTCGAGTCTCGTGTCCGAATCCGGGATGAGGAGCTCCTCGTCGGCGCGCAGGATCCCCACGACCGTCAGGCCGAAGGCATCGGCCAGCCGGGTCTCCGCGAGCAGCTGGCCGGCGAGGAGCGATTCTCCCGAGATTCTGACGCTCTGAATCCTGCGTTCCATGCGGTAGCGGGAGATCACTTCTCCCGCCGGCACGCGGTGGACCGCTCCGAAGGTCCTGTCCTTCTCCAGCGCGGCAAGTCGCCTCCTCTTCGTCGCAACCAGCAGGCGATCCCCCGGAGCGAGAGTCATCGCCCGCAGTCCCGTGCGGTGTACCCGGTCGCCCCGCAGGATCGCGAGTACGTGGAGGCGACGAGTCCGCCGCAGATTCGCCTCTCGGACGGTCTGACCGATGAGCGGCGAATCCTCGGGCAGCTCCAGCTCCGCCACCTCGATCGAGGCGTCGGCGATCCGCTCCAGCGTCCGGTCTCTCGACTCGATCTCCAGGTGCCTCCAGGCGCGCAGGGCCTCGAACCTCTCGAAGGTTCCTTCGACGACTAGCTCGTCTCCCTCGCCGAGCACGAAGTCCGTCCCGGGGGCGAGGATCGTCTCTCCGCTTCGCTGCACGGCGACCACGTTGAGGCCCAGGGCGTGGCCCAGGCGGCTTTGCTGCAGCGTCTTGCCCGCCAGCGTCGAATCGTCGGGGACTCTCAGCATGCCGATCAGACCGCGCAGGTCGTAGAGTCCGCCCAGATCGGCTGGAGCCGATTCCTTCCTCGGATCCCGGTCCGGAAGGAGTCGCCGCCCCAGGAAGGTCATGTAGACGATTCCGACGCCGAGCGCGGCCAGCCCGACGGGTGTGAAGGAGAACATCTCGAACGGCTCGAACCCGGCACCGTGCAGGGCGCCGTTCACGAGGATGTTCGGTGCCGTTCCGATCAGCGTCGTCATTCCGCCGAGCAGCGATCCGAAGGCGAGGGGGATGAGGAGCTTGGAGGGCGGCGTCGCCGTGCGGCGGGCCATCTCCAGCACCACCGGCAGCATGAGGGCGGTGATCCCGATGTCGTTCATGATTCCCGAGAGGAGGCCGACCGTGGCCATCATCACCGCGACGAGACGGCCGACCCGACCGCCCGCTGCCGCCAGGACCCGCCGACCGATGAAGTGGGCCACCCCGGTCCGCATGAGCGCGCCGCTCAGGACCAGGACCGAAGCGATGGTGATGACCGCTTCGTTGGCGAAGCCCATGATCGCCTGCTCGCCCTCGAGAACGCCCGTCACCACGAGGCCGAGCATCACCATCAGCGCCACCAGGTCCACCCGGACCCGCTCGGTCACGAAGAGGACCACCGCCGCTGCGAGGATCCCTCCGACGACGAGAACCTCGAAGTTCATTCAGCAGCCGGGGTTCGGGCAGCGCCCGGTCCATGGGCTCTGCGGGGGACGGGTCGCCGGACCGGCGACCTCTCCCGAGTGCCTGAGACGAGCTGAAGGGACCATCCGGAGATGGGCTGAAGGGGCGACTGGTGGAGTCCAGTGGGCCTGGGTAGACTCGAACTACCGACCTCACGCTTATCAGGCGTGCGCTCTAACCACCTGAGCTACAGGCCCCGGTGCCAGGTAATGTCGCACGAGCCTCCGGGGCGGGGAAGGCGGCTTGGGGCTGGGCCGAGGTTCTTGAGCCCATCGTTGCATGACCAGCTTGCGGGGAAGACCAGCTGCAACCTGCGTGAGCCACCCCCAAATCGTAGGCGGTGGGTTCCCAGTCCACTGTGGGGGTGCCTCGCCGCTATCGCTGGATCCGCGAGGCTTGACCCTCAGCCGATGGACCGAACTATCACGGAATCCGCATAGGTTCAGTCGTCGCCAGGATTCGAGGTTCCAGATAGTGACTTTCCGCGCAGCCGGAATCGCGGCTGTGCGCCCGGAGTGTTCCCCCAACTATTGCGCTTTCCGCACACCTTCCCCACTCGACCTTTCAGCCTCAGGCCGTCGGCACCGGAAGCGGTCTCCCCTGCCGCAGCCCTCAGCACGCGCGGTCGAACACCCGGATTCGGGTGACGCCGCGCCGCTGGCGGCAGGCAGTGCGCATCCCTTGACAGACGCGCCGACCCCACCCACGATGGACCCTCGAGCCCGGATTCGAGGCACGCCCGGGCGAAAACCTGGCGATCAACTCAAGGGGGGGTGTCATGGCTGCCTACAAGGTCATTCTCGTGAAGGTGCACGATCCCGAGGGCTTCGCGGCCTTCTCGGAGATTGGGCGCGCCGCGATGGAGAGGTGTGGGGGCGAACTCGTCTTCCGGAGCGACGAGTGCGTGACGGTGCTGAACGAGGGTCTCGACACCGACTGCCTCATAATCCAGAAGTTCCCGGATGTGGCTTCGGCGCGGGCTGCCCGAGACGATGCGGAGCACAGGGAGGCGCGGGCCAAGTACGCCTCGGCCTTCACGCGGCATGTCATCGTCGGGTCCTAGCGGCCCGCGGATAATCTCGCCCGAGCACCGAGAGGGGCGCTGCGCTGGGCTGGCAAGGCGCTTCGCAGCGCGAATAGCAGCGCTATTCGTGCAAGAGGCAACGCAGAGGGAAGCGGTCCAGCGCGGATGCAGCGCGCCTCGAATGCCGGGGGGGGGGTTGTCCACGGGCCGCTAGCGGTCCCAGCGGCGTCGGCCGCCGCCTCATCGCGCTGGCAGCCGTCGCGGTCTTCTCTCCGTCCCCTTCCGGACTGGCTCAGGACCCGCCGCCGCAACAAGATATATCTGATCTACAACTCGTTGCACCCGATGAACATGCGGGCTTTGTAAGCCGACTTCCCGCCGAATGATTCCCGCTGGTCGGGATTTCAGCCGGTAGCCCTCCCTCGGGCTTCCAGTGCCGTCCTGAGTTGTCCCGCGTCCGGTCTCTGGTAGCACCTGAGCACCGTCGTTGCATCCCGCCAGCCGCCAAGGTCACAGAGCACCTTGAGCGGCAAATCCATCAGGTCGGAGGCGAACTTCCGCCTCAGCGAGTGCCAGCCCCGCTTCGCCTTGGGCTCCAGTCCCGCGAGCCTCTCCGCCTTCTTCCACCACTGAAACGCGTTGACGCTGCTCATGCACCGCGCAGCATCACCCGGCGCGGGCAGCACCGGAGCGTTTCCGGTCCCGGCTTCCATGCTCCGCCCCAACTCCAAGGCGGCGAGAGCCGTGTCGGTCAGCGGCGTGACGTGCTCGTGGCCCGTCTTCTCGTGTTCCGCCCGCCACCGCACCTCCCGGCCCTCGAAGTCGATGTCGCTCCACCGAAGCTGGCGGATGGCTCCGATCCGGTGCCCGGTTTCGTGCGCGAGTACGAGGGCGACATGGAACCGCCACCCGACCCGCCGCGACACCTTCAGGATGGCCCTGTACTCGTCCTCGGTGAGAACGACCCGGGCGGGATTCTTCTCCCTGGGCTTCCTGAGGCCCTTCAGCGGGTTCCTGTCGAGGAGCGGGCGGCCCTGCTCGTCCTTCGACCTCTCGGCCCAGTTGAAGACCGCCATGAGGAACGTCAGGTCCCACTCGATGGTCCTGTTGCCCACGGGCTTTCCGGAAGGTCCAGCCCGGCCCGCCCGCCTCGCTTGGATGAATCGGTCCCAATCGCGCTGGGAGAAGGTTGCGGGGTCCCGGTCCCGTCCGAAGAAGTCGAGGAACATCGCGGACGCGACCGGATCGCGCTCGCGGGTCCGCCTCCCCTTCGTCGGGGTGACCTCCTCTCCGTAGATTTCAAGAAGCCTTTCCAGCGTGGGCGGCTCGGGCTCGGCGTCCTTCCGGCCGTTCAACTCCGGCCCCGTGAAGCCAGCGGCGAACTCGTCGGCCTGCCGCTTCGCCCGCGACCAGTCGCGGTGCTTCAGGGACCGGGTGAGCCTTCGCCCGTTCTCGCGCCACTCGATCTGGAGGATGCCGGTCTTCGGATCAGGAAACACCCTGACCCGGTTCCGGCCCCATTCGCCAGCGCCGTAAGAGCGCCGACTTCGTTTCGTGCGTGCCATCATTCGATTCCTCTCGGTGATGGACCGCACGATCTGCGCGAACGAAAGCTCGCGGGGCCGGGGGTTTTCCGCTAGTCTTCGGTCGCACAGTCTTCGGTCGCACCGTCTTGGCTCGGGTGATGCGTCGGCCTTCCGGCGGAGTGCGCGGGCTCAGGCTCGCGGGGCAGCCGCACCACGGGGGCGTTGGTTTCTCCGGCTTGTGGAGGAGGCAGATGTTATTTTGTTTCACAAAAACTCTGGCTGGGGGATGCCCCCAGACCCTGTACCGTTCTTGAACGATTTGCTGTAGATCGAAAGGACGTTCAAGCAGCGGACGGCGACCAGGCCGGGAGCAACCGATGGCGCACACGGGCCAAGCTGCCACCGCCAGCTGTTCAGTCGGTGGGGCCGACGCCTGCACCCGTTTCCGTGACCCGATCCTCCACCGCGAGGAAGTCGAGTTCCTCGGTCGGAAGCCCGAAACCGGGGGTACTCCTACCCCTCCGGGGATCGAGTTCGTGCGTTACAGGCGATCCCACGGCCTCGCGGATTCCGCCAAACGGCCCCCAAAACGCCCAGAATGGCCGTGAGAGCCGTTTCCGGGCTCGACAGGGTGGTGGGGGGAGCATGACCCGGATGGCAGCCACCCAGTCGGCCAAGGACCCACCCACGGGCGGATCCTCAAGCCCGCGCCGGTAACGGCCAAGCTCCCGGCTGGGGGCCACGACGGGGCTACGCTCGGTCCGCGACCCCCGCGACGGGGTTCGAGGGATGGAGCACCTCGCCGCTCGCCGCTCCCGTGGCGCGCCGGAAACGCGGGGTCAGAGGGGGCGCAGCCCCCCGCCAGTCTCCGCAGGGGCCGCACGGAGTGTGGCCACGAGGAGTAAACTGGCTTGTCCACGAAACGGGCGTCCAGCACGCCCGCAGGGGCCGCGTCCGCGACCCGGAATGTCATTCTTCGAGTATACGCTGGCTTGTCCACGAAACGGGCGTCCAGCACGCCCGCAGGGGCCGCGTCCGCGACCCGGAATGTCATTCTTCGAGTATACGCTGGCTTGTCCACGAAACGGGCGTCCAGCACGCCCGCAGGGGCCGCGTCCGCGACCCGGAATGTCATTCTTCGAGTATACGCTGGC
>JAPOYJ010000032.1 GCA_026706635.1 Gemmatimonadota bacterium
GCGGGGTTGTCCCCGCCCAGTCCCGGGCGTCGGTCTTAGCGCCACCCGCCAGCAAGGCCGAGATGACTTCGAGGTTCAGCTCCCAGCCCACCGCGGCGGGTGGGGAGCATCCGAGGCTGAATCATGGAACCGGCTGGTGGCTTTCGCAAACGAGCCAGCGGCGGGGCGAGCTGCCCAGCCATGCGGCGCATCGCGGCTATCCGGCGCGCGAGTAGCAGCGAATCCGGTTATCCGGTAGAGTCAATGGACCGCGAGTCCCCACCCGAATCATTCCTGCGCAAGCGCGGGAACCGCACCCTTCTACGTCAACCGGCCGTCCAAGGAGTTTCGACGATTCCCCAGCGCAACGCGATCGACCGGGACCTCGCCGGAAAGGCGGCCCACGCGCCGCCAGCGCTACGCGCCCCTCGGTGCTCGCCAGGGTTCATCCACGGACTCCTAGCGCTGTCGCTGCTGGGGTGCGAGGCCGCGGTGCTCGCCGAGGCGGATGGGCGGCACCTGACGGTGGACGTGGCCGCCGAACTCGCGGGCCGTCACAGCGTCCTGCCGGTCGACTCGCAGGTGATGGGCGCGGTCGTCGAGCTCTGGGCCGACTACACGCTGCTTGCCACCCGCCTGGAGGCCGACACGATGCTGGCCGCGCTCGACGTGGCGCCGGTCGCCGAGGTCATGCTGGGCGGCCTGATGCTCGAGCGACTCTGGGATGCCGCCATCTCGGTCGACACCGTCGTCGCCGACGAGGAGCTCGCCGAGCGGTTCGCGGCCGAGACCCCGGGCGCCCGCGCCACCGCCTCGCAGATCCTCCTCCTCTTCGGGCCGGAGGCCGCCGAGGAGGAGCGCGACAGCGTGCGGAGCGTAGCCGAGAGGCTGCGCGCCGAGCTTGCGGGCGGCGCCGACTTCGCGGCGCTCGCGCGCAGGAGCAGCGACGATCTGGGGAGCGGCGCCCGCGGTGGAAGCCTCGGCACCTTCGAGCGGGGCGATATGCTCCCCGAGGTCGACTCGGCGATCTTCGCTCTCGCCCCTGGCGAGCTGAGCCACCCGGTTGAGTCCGAGATCGGGTACTACATCCTCCGTCTGGACCGCATCGAGCTCCCTCGCTTTTCCGAAGTCGCGGACCAGCTCCGCCTCCGCATCAGGGCCGAACGCGTCGCCCGGGCCGAGGAGGAGTACATCGCCGAGGTGGCCGGGGCGCGCGGCTTCCGTATGGCCACAGGCATCGTGGGTGCCGCGCGGGCGCTGGCTGCCTCCCCCGACCGCCGCCTCCCGGCGGGGGCGGCGGAGCGCGATCTCGCCACCTGGGAGGGTGGCGCGTACCGAGTGGGGGATCTGCAGGCTGGCCTTTCGGGTGCTCCCCCCGAGCTTCTGGCAGGGCTCGCGACGGCCTCGGACGAAGAATGGGAGGAAACGCTACGGCGCCAGGCGGAGACCGAGATGCTGGTGGCCGAGGCGCGATCGCGCGGTCTGGCGCCGAGTGCGGAGGAGACCGACTCGATCGAGGCAGCCACACGGGCAGCCATTCGCGATCTTGCCCGAGCGGTCGGCCTCCTGGAGGGCGGTGCCGCCGGCGAAGCCCGAGAGGAGGGGGCCGAGGGCGATGGAGCGGACGGCTCGACCTCGGGTGCCGACACGCCGATGGTGCTTCACTCGGCCCCACCCTCGGTCGAGGAGGCGGTGGCGGAGGCAATAGCGGCACTCCTCTCGGGCGAGCGGAGCCTGGTGCCGCTGGGCCGGGCCGCCGAGCTGCTCAGGAGCCAGGGCTCGTGGCAGATTCACGAAGGGCGAATCGAGGAGGCGGTCTCGCTGGCGCGCGAGATTGCGCGAGGTTCCTAGCAGCCCGTGGACAAACCTCCCACGGCATTCGAGCAGCGCTGCATCCGTGCTGGATCGCTTCGCTCTGCGTTGCTCCTTGGGCCGGTAGCGCTGCTACCAACCCTTCGTCGCGCCTTGCCAGCCCGGCGCTTCGCCGCTCTCGGTGCTCGCGCGAGATTATCCACGGACTGCGGCAGCCCGTGGACAAGACTCCCGCGGCAGGAGCAACGCTGCATCCGTGCTGGATCGCTTCGCCCATCTGTCCACATTGTAATGTGTACTTTACAGTATGTAATGCATGACTTACAACGCCCGTGCCTAGACCGACCCAAAGGAGCAAGATGGGAATGACCGTATCGAGATCATGCTTCGTGCTGACTCTGGCCGCGCTGCCGCTAGCGTTCTCCGCCGCGGAGGCGCGGGGTCAGGCGGGGCTGGTGGACCAGGTGGTGGCGATCGTGGGGGACTCGGTGGTCCTCCTCTCCGAGGTCATCCAATCCGAGAACCGAATTCAGGCCGAGGGGCGCACCCTGCCGCCGGCTGGCACACCCGAGCGCGACAGCGTACGCCAGCGGGTCCTCGAAGAGCTCGTCAACACCCAGCTGATCCTCCAGGCCGCGTTGCGAGACACCCTCCTCAAGGTGGACGAGGAGAGGGTCGAAGAGGGGGTGACCGAGGCAATGGAGCAGCTCGAGCGCGGCTTTCAGAGCCGGGCGGAGATGGAGCGTGCCCTCGCTGCCGAGGGGCTGTCGGTGCAGGCCTTCCGCGAGCTGCGGCGCGAGCAGATCACCCAGCAGCAGCTCGTCGGCCTCTACCTCCAGCGCAACTCCACGGACGGCGCCGTCGAGGTCACCGAAGAGGAGATGCTAGCGGCCTACGAGGCCGGACGCGCAGGGCTGCAGAGGCGCCCCGCGACGGTGACCTTCAAGCAGGTGATGATGCCGGTCGCTCCGACCGACTCCGCGAAGGCCAAGGCCCGCTCGCAGATAGAGGGGATACTGGAGCGGGCACGCGCAGGGGAGGACTTCGCCGAGCTCGCGAGGAGCTACTCCCAGGACCCGGTGTCGGCCGCGGCCGGGGGCAGTCTGGGGTGGTTCCGCCGGGGCCAGATGACCGAGGCCTTCGAGAACGCGGCCTTCTCCCTCCTCGAGGGGACTATCAGCAACGTCGTCGAGACCGAGTACGGCTTCCACATCATCAGCGTGGACCGGGTGCGCTTCTCCGAGCGCCAGGCGAGCCACATCCTGATTCGCCCGACGGTCGACTACCGGGACCTGACGCGCAGCCGCCAGCTGGCCGAGGAGATCGCCGCGCGCGCCGCCACCGAGGACTTCCAGGAGCTGATCGACGAGTACCACAGCGGGGCGATTCCGGACTCGGCGACGATTCCGGTCCGGCAGGTGGCGCAGCTGCTCCCGGCCGCGTACGTCGCGGCGCTCGGAGGGCGCGAGGCGGGCGAGGTGGTGGGGCCGGTCCAGTTCAACTACGCCGCTGGCGAGAACTTCGCGGTGATCAAAATCCTCGAGGCACGCGAGGAGGGGGAGTACACCTTCGAGGACCTGCGCGCATCGATTCGTGCGAGCCTGACCCACGACAAGCGCATCGAAGCGTTGATCGAGCGGCTGCGGGCTGGCACGTACATCGAGATCAAGAGCGAATTGTAAACTGAAGTTTACATTGTGTAAAGTAGAGTGCACATTAGAATTGGGGTGACGCTGGGCGACCCGCGGGGCATCGGCCCCGAGGTGGCCGCCAAGGCGCTGAGCGCGATGGGCCGGAGTCGTCCGCTGGACACGGTGTGCGCGATCGGCCCGGCGGAGCTGGCGGGCGACTTCGGGCCGCTCTGCCGATTTGAGGCGGTGGGCGGGGAAAGGGGCGACCTGACCCCGGGCGAGGCCGCGGGGATGGCGATCGAGCGGGCCGCCGAGCTGGCAATGGAGGACCGGCTGGACGCGATCGTCACCGCGCCCACGCACAAGCCGTCGCTGGCGGCGGCCGGATACCCAGCCGGCCACACCGAGATGCTGGCCGCGCTCGCCGATGTCGAGACCGTGGGGATGCTCATGTGCGACGAGGGGGCCGGGGGTCCTTGTCCACGGGCTGCTAGGAGGGTGCTGCTGGCGACGACCCACCTTGCGCTCGCTGAGGTTCCCCTGCGCCTGACAACGGAGCTGCTCGTCTCGCAGACGCGACTGCTGGGCGAATCGCTCGCGAGCTATTGGGGGATCGCCTCCCCGCGCATCGCCCTCTGCGCCCTGAATCCGCACGCCTCCGACGAGGGTGCCTTCGGGAGCGAGGAGCGGGAGGTCTACGCACCGGCCATGCGGGCGCTCGGGCGCGATAGCTGGCGGGTGACTGGCCCGATCCCAGCCGACACGGTCTTCAGGCGGGCCTTCGCCGGGGAGTTCGATGCGGTGGTCGCGCCCTACCACGACGTGGCGATGGCGGCCTTCAAGACGGTGGCCTTCGGACGTGGCGTGAATGTAACCCTTGGTCTCCCATTCGTACGCACCTCGCCGGACCACGGCACCGCCTTCGACATCGCCGGCCTTGGACTGGCCGACCCCTCCTCAATGCTGGCGGCGCTCGAGCTGGCGGCCACGCTGGCGTCCAGGAGGGTGTCTCGGGCCCATGCGAGGCAGATGGCGTCGGGCGCATGAGCACCTCCGCCAAGTCGCCCACGGCGCCCGCCATCGTGGGGCACGATGCGCTCCTCGCGTCGCTGGGGAGGGCGATACGGGACGAGACGCTCCCGGCGACCGTCCTGGTCCACGGCGCACGGGGGTGCGGCAAGCAGACGCTCGCGCTCTGGATGGCGCGTGCGAGCCTCTGCGCTGAGCCCGCTCCCCCCTGCGAGCGCTGCACCAGCTGCCGCCTCGCGCTCCGCCTCGAGCACGCCGACATCCACTGGTTCTTCCCCCTGCCCCGCCCCAAGGGAGCGTCCAGCCCGGCGAAGATGGCCGAGGCTCTGGAGGATGCCCGCCTCGAGAGGCTGGAGGAGCATCGCCGCGCCCGCCTGCGCCCACCCCCCGAGGATGGGGTCGTCGGGATCTACCTCGCGACCGTGCTGGGGATCCGCTCCCGCGCGCACAAGCGGCCAGCGCTCGGCGAGGCGCAGTGGTTCGTGATCGGCGACGCCGAGCACCTGGTATCGCAGGAGGCCAGCCCCGAGGCGGCTAATGCGCTCCTGAAGCTGCTCGAGGAACCACCGAGCGGAAGTCGCTTCGTCCTCACCTCGAGTCGGCCCGACGCGCTCCTGGAGACGATCCGCTCCCGGGCCCTGCCGGTCCACCTGCCGCCGCTCCCCGCGGGCGAGGTGGCGTCCTTCCTCGAGCGGGAGTGCGGGGCGGATCCGGAGGCGGCCACCCTGGCCGCGACGCTCTCGCAGGGATCGATCGGCTCCGCCATGGGGCATCTGGATGCCGACGGGGCCTCCGCCGCGGTCAGGCGCGAATCGCTGGAGCTACTTCGCGCCGCGCTGGAACGTCGCCGATCGCACTACTACACCAGGGCGCTCGGACTGCCCCCCGGGGGCGCGAGGGGCCTGCTGGGGCTCCTGGCCGCCCTCCAGCTCTGGCTGCGCGACCTCGCCGCCGCCTCTCTGGGGCGCGAGGAGCGGGTCGCCAACATCGACGAGCTGGCCTTCCTGCGGGGCGCGGCAGCACGGCTGTCGGCCACCCCGGACCGCCTGGGCGCAGCGATGGACCGGATCGAGGAGGCAACCGCGCTGGCCACAGCCAATGTGAACCCACAGCTGCTGATCGGCGGGCTGCTCCTGGAGCTCGAGGCCGCCCTGCACGGCGCGGCCCGCCCAGGAGGTGCCGGATGACGACGAGAGACCCGCAGCTAGCCCACCTCGACCGGCGCGGGAGGGCCAGGATGGTGGATGTCGGCGCCAAGGACGTGACCTCGCGCCAGGCGACCGCGCGGGGAGTGCTCCGCTGCTCGCCCGCGGCTTACCGGACTCTGATCGAGGGCGGCAACCCCAAGGGCAGCGTCGAGCAGGTGGCCCGCGTTGCCGGGATCATGGCGGGAAAGCGCACCGGCGAGCTGATCCCCCTCTGCCATCAGCTCCCCGCGGCCAGCATCGAGGTCGATATCGACCCGGTTGCCGAGCTGCCGGGCCTCGAGGTGACCGCAACTGCGAAGGTGAATGCGCCCACAGGCGTCGAGATGGAGGCGCTCACCGCGGTCTCGGTAGCGCTCCTGACCGCCTACGACATGCTGAAGGCCGCAGATCGCGGGATGAGGATCGAGTCGATCCGCCTCCTCGAGAAGTCCGGCGGGAGGAGCGGCGAGTGGAGGGCGGCGGACCGCTAGCGGTCGCCTTTCGGCGGCGGATTGGCGTACACGCCCTCCCGTCCGGGTATGACTAGGCGGGTGCCGACCTGCAGGCGCTTCGGCTCGACTGTGGGGTTGGCGTTGCGCAGCTCCTCGAGGGAGAGCCGATAGTGGCGCGCGATCTCCCAGAGCGTCTCGCCCGGTGCCACGGTGTGCACGGAGCGCGCCACCCTGGCCGATGGCGGAATTGCGGCGAACCGATCGGCGAACCCCGCTCCGCTCCCCAGCGGCAGGCGGAGCAGAGTGGAGGCGTCGGCCGGGGTCAGCCCGAGGCGCAGGTGCGGATTCAGCCGCTCGACCTCCGCGACCGGAACCCCCGCCGCCTCCGCGATCGCCTCGACCGAGGCGGCTACCACGACGGATGCCTCGTCGAAGAGCCAGCGTCGGTCCTTCGCCAGAGCCGCGAAGCCGAAGGAGGCGGGATCGCCCGCGATTATGGCCGCGGCAAGGTACTTGGGAAGGAAGTCGCGGGTCTGCGGCGGAAGCCTGTCGCGGATCTTCAGGAAGAGGACGTCATCGCGCACATCACCCCCTCCCGAGGCGCGGATGGCGCGGCCCACACGCCCGGGGCCCGCGTTGTAGGCGGCGAGGGTGAGGAACCACGACGGAAATTGCGCATTCAGCCGCTCCAGGTAGTCGAGGGCACGGGGGGTGGCCGCAAAGGGATCCAGGCGCTCGTCGACGAGATCGTCCACCCTGAGGCCCATCCACCTTGCCGTCCGCGGCATGAACTGCCAGAGGCCAGCCGCCCCCACCCGCGACTCGGCCGTCGGGTTGTAGCTCGCCTCGATGATCGGCAGATAGCGGAGCGAGGCCGGGAGCCGACGGGCGGCGAGGAGCGAGTCGACGAATTGCTCGTAGCGGCCCATTCTGACGAGCGCTCGTCCGAAGCGAGCGCGGGCGCGGGTGTCCCAGTATCCCATCCACCAGCCGATGCGCTCCTGAATGGCGACGTCCTGCGTCTCGGGTGACGCCAGTATCGGGTCGCCGTGGCCGGGGCGTAGCCAGGTGGTGCTGACCCTCTGGCCGTTCATGCCCGGCGGAGCGACTCCGGCCTCTGGTGGCCGCACCCCGCCTGGCCCGCACGCCGCGAGGGTCACCGCCAGGAGGAGTACCGGGAGCGCTGCTACCAGCCCGTGCGCGGCCCGCAGATGCACCCTGGCGGCAGGGGGGGCGCTGCATCCGGACCGGTAGCAGCCCCTAGACGCTGTAGTTGGGGGCCTCACGGGTAATCGTGACGTCGTGCGGGTGGGATTCGCGCAGCCCTCCTGCGGTCACCCGCACGAAGCGGGCCTTCGCCCTGAGCTCGGCGAGCGACCCCGCCCCGCAGTAGCCCATCCCGCTCCGAAGTCCCCCGACGAGCTGGAAGATCGTGTCGGCCACCGGGCCGCGGAAGGCGACGCGCGCCTCGATCCCCTCCGGGACAAGCTTGTTGGGAGCGGTGCCCTCCTGTGAGTACCGATCCGCCGATCCCTCCTCCATCGCCGAGAGCGACCCCATTCCCCTTACCGTCTTGAAGCGGCGACCCTCCAGAAGGAACTCCTCCCCCGGCGACTCCGAGGTGCCAGCGAGCATCGAGCCCATCATCGCCGAGTGCGCTCCCGCCGCCAGCGCCTTCGCCACATCCCCGGAGTACCGAATGCCGCCGTCCGCGATCACAGGCACCCTCCCCTCGGTACCCTCGACGGCGTCCATCACGGCCGTGAGCTGCGGGAGCCCCACACCGGTCACCACCCGGGTCGTGCAGATCGATCCCGGACCAATCCCAACCTTCACCGCGTCGGCACCGCGCTCGACCAGACCCCTGGCGCCCTCCGCCGTCCCCACATTCCCGGCGACGATCTGCTGGTCGCCAAGGGCCTCGCGCAGACGCTCCACCGCCCTAAGCACCCCCTCCGAGTGCCCGTGCGCGGTGTCGAGCACGATGAAGTCCACCCCGGCCGAGGTCAGCTCGCGCGCCCGCTCAAGATCCGCGGAGGCCGCGCCCACCGCGGCACCCACCCGCAGGCGTCCATGCTCATCCTTGCAGGCGTTGGGGAATTGGCGGCGCTTGAAGATGTCCTTGACGGTGATCAGCCCCTCGAGCCGTCCGTCCCGCCCAACCACCGGCAGCTTCTCGATGCGGTGGCGGTGCAGGATCTCCTGCGCCTCGTCCAGGGTTGTGCCGACCGGCGCGGTCACCAGCCTCTCCGAGGTCATCAGCGCCGATACCGGCCGGTCCAGGTCGCTCTCGAACTGCAGGTCGCGATTGGTGATGATCCCCACCAGCGTGCCGTCGGGCCGCACAATCGGCACGCCGCTGATCGAGAAGCGCGACATGAGGGCGTGCGCCTCCCTGAGCGAAGCCTCCGGCCCCAGGGTGATCGGGTTCATGATCATCCCGCTCTCGGAGCGCTTCACCCGGTCGACCTCCTGCACCTGGCGGTCCACGGGCATGTTCTTGTGGATCACCCCGACGCCCCCCTCCCGCGCCACGGCAATCGCCATCTCGGACTCGGTGACGGTGTCCATCGCCGCCGAGACGAAGGGTACGGAGAGCTCGATCCGGTTCGTGAGCCGGGTGGTGACGTCGGTCTCGCTCGGGTGCACCCGGGAGTGCCCGGGAACGAGGAGAACATCGTCGAAGGTGAGGGCTTCCTTGATGATCTTCTCGCCTTGGGCCAATTGGACTCCCGAGTTTAGTCTTCCGAAGTGGCGCTACCCGATCACGGGCAGTCTCGCCGAGAGGCGAGGATCGGGTGGCAGAGGGCTGGAATCCCCCTGTAATGCGCAGACTACAAAATGTAAACCGTAGTTTACATATGACAGATTGTGCCGGTTATCTGTCACGATTCTGGGTCCGTTTGCCGGGGCGCACGATCCCGGCTCGAGTGGTCGGTTCCCCCCGGGTCGGAGTGGCGATCAGGATCCGGAGCTGCCGGGGCCGAACCGCTCCCCCGTAGCTCGTCCAGTATCTGCCGGCCAGCGCTTGCCAGACCGCTGAAGGCGCGGTCCGCCGATGCGAGCACCTGGAAGGCCTCGCGCAGCGCGGAGGGATCGACGGAGCGGCTCCGCAGGCGGTCCTCTATCCCCTCGGCGAGACGCTGGAATCCACCGGCCCTGCTCCGCTCCCCCTCGGGTCCGTACTTCGACTGCAGGAACTCGATGTAGTCGAGAAGCTGGTAGAGCTGATCCGCAGGGAGACTCTCGGCGGCGCGGACCAGGCGGGCTCTCAGGACATCGTGCATGGCTAAGTAAGAAGCCGGTAGCCAGCGCCGGGCGCAAGTCCCCATAGTAGATGGCATGGCCCCGCCCTCCGACTTCCGCTTCCGCCCGCTAAGGGCCGTCGAGCTCGATCCCGAACGGAGGAGCCGCTACGACCGCTGGCTCTCCGAGATCGACGCGGAGCTCGCGGACCCCGGCACCGACCGCTACGCGCTCTGCCGAAGGGTGCTGGAGGAGATCTTCCTCCCCCCTGGCACCCCTAGGCCGTCACCCGGGCCAGGCGGGGGGGAGTCGCTCACGCGCTCCGTCGTGCGCGACCAGCTGGACGCCCGCAGCGTCACCCTCGAGCCCGAGTACTACCGGGAGATCGACGTGGAGCGCTACTACCGAGTAAAGCCGCTCATCTGGCTCTGGGAGATGTTCGACCGGAGTCCGCTCGGCGAGAACGTCCACCTGGGCGTCCGCTTCAGACGAATCCTGGCCAGGCGGATCTTCTCTAGGTGCGGAAGGAACTTCAAGGCCTTCCACCAGGTGAAGATGAGCTTCGGGTACGGATTGGAGGTGGGCGACGACGTGGTTGTCCACCGCCATGTCCTCCTGGACGACCGGGGCGGCATCCGGATCGGCGACCGGGCGTCGATATCCGACTACGCCAACGTCTACTCGCACACCCACCACATCGGCGACGCGCGCCTGGTGCTGACGCCGACGACGGTCATCGGCGCGGACTGCCGGATCGCGTACCACGCCACCGTGCTCGCGGGCGTCGAGCTCGCCCCGGGATCGATGGTCGGCGCGGCCGCGCTGGTGACCCGCGACACGGAGCCCGACCGGGTGCATGCGGGCATCCCGGCCCGCCCAGGCGCCGAGAGGCCCACCGAACGCTCCCGTCCCCCGACGCCTGACCCCCTCGCCGACCGCTAGCAGGCTCTCTGGGACGCGCTAGCCGCCCTCGGCCTCCCGGTAGCGCTCCTGCAGCCCCCGCACCACGGCGGGATCGGCCAGGGTGGTCGTGTCGCCGATGGCCCGGCCAGCCGCAATGTCCCCCAGCAGCCGCCGCATGATCTTCCCCGAACGGGTCTTGGGGAGGTCGGCCGCGAAGAGGACGACCTCCGGGCGAGCGATCGCGCCGATCGAGTCGGCGACGTGCCCTCGGAGCTCGGTCGCCAGCTCGTCGCTTCCCTCCCTTCCTCCCATCAGCGTCACGAAGGCGGCGATCCCCTGCCCCTTCACCGGGTGCTCGACCCCGACCACGGCCGCCTCGGCCACCGCCTCGTGCTCCACCAGCGCACTCTCGACCTCCATCGTGCCGATCCGGTGCCCCGCCACATTCAGGACATCGTCCACCCGGCCCAGGACCCACAGGTAGCCGTCGTCGTCCACCTTCGCGCCATCTCCGGCGAAGTAGACCCCATCCCACTTCGACCAGTAGGTCTCCAGGAAGCGCGCCCGGTCGCCCCAGATTCCCCGCAGCATCGACGGCCACGGGCGCGTGATCGCGAGGTAGCCGGCCCTCACGCTCTCGCCGTCGTCGTTCAGCAGGTCGGCATCGATTCCTGGGAGGGGGCGGCAAGCGCTTCCCGGACGCGCATGCGTGACCCCGGGGAGCGGCGAGATCATCATCGCCCCCGTCTCGGTCTGCCACCAGGTGTCGACGATCGGGCAGCGATCCCCGCCGATTGCGCGCCGATACCAGATCCACGCCTCGGGGTTGATCGGCTCGCCCACCGTGCCCAGGAGCCGGATCCTCCCCAGCTCCCGAGCGGCGGGCCACTCGTCGCCCCACTGCATGAAGGCCCGGATCGCGGTGGGGGCGGTGTAGAAGACCGAGACGCCATACTGCTCGCAGATCTCCCAGAAGCGACCCCTGTCGGGCCAGTCCGGCGCCCCTTCGTAGATCACGACCGCAGCGCCGGCGGCGAGCGGGCCGTACACCACGTAGCTGTGTCCCGTCACCCACCCAACATCGGCGGTGCACCAGTAGACATCGTCCCGGCGCAGGTCCAGGACGGTCCTCGTCGTGGCGTACACCTGGGTCATGTACCCTCCTGTGGTGTGCACCACCCCCTTCGGCTTCCCCGTGGTGCCCGAGGTGTAGAGGATGTAGAGGGGATCCTCGGCGCCCATCGGCTCGGCCGGGCAGCCGTCCCGTACCGACTGGGCGAGCTCGTGGTACCAGTGGTCGCGCCCCGCCGTCATCTCGACCCCGTCGCTCCCCACACCCTGGCCCCGCCTCACCACCACGACGCTCCGGAGCCCAGGGCAGCGGGCGGCGGCCCGGTCGGCGTTCCTCTTGAGGGCGATGACCTTGCCCCGTCGATACCCGCCGTCGGCGGTGACGAGCACCTCGGCCCCGGCGTCGTTGATGCGGTCGGCGAGCGAGTCCGGGCTGAAGCCGGCGAAGACGACCGAGTGCGGCGCGCCGATGCGGGCGCAGGCGAGCATCGCGAAGACCGCCTCGGGGATCATGGGGAGGTAGATCGCCACGCGGTCCCCCCTGCCGACCCCCACCGACTTCAGCACCCCCGCGAAGCGGTCGACCTCCTCGGCAAGCTCCCCGTAGGTGAAGCGCCGGCGGTCCCCCGGCTCTCCCTCCCAGAGCAGCGCCGTCCGGCTGGCACCTTCGGGAAGGTGGCGATCGACGCAGTTGTAGCAGGCGTTGAGCGTCCCCTCCTGGAACCAGCGGGCATCGGGCGGACTCCACTCGAGCGCCGTGCTCCACGGGGAGAACCAGTGCAGCCGTCGGGCCCACCGCTCCCAGTACGCCTCCCAGTCCTCGGCCTCGACGTAGACCGCCGGGTCCGCCACCCTGGCCCTGGCTACGAATTCTGGCGGCGGCGCGAAGCGGCGCTTCTCGTCGAGGAGCGCATCGATGGCGGCGCGTTCCGATTTCATTGGAGCTCCGGCAAGTTGTCCGACCTCTACCCCCCCGCCAACCCAGCCGCCACATCCTCCCGAGAAACTGTCCGGGCGACTCCGTCCAGGCAAATCCGGAGGCTCGTTGACACTGGCCGGAAGAGTGCGATATGGTTACGGGGGCTGGCAGTCCGTGGATAATCTCGCGCGAGCACCGAGAGGCGCGAAGCGCTGGGCTGGCAAGGCGCTTCGCAGCGCGAATAGCGGCGCTATTCGTGCAAGACGCAACGCAGAGCAAAGCGGTCCAGCACGGATGCAGCGCGCCTCGAATGCCGTGGGAGGTTTGTCCATGGACTGCTACCGATGGATGCACCGCTGCTCCTGCCGTGGGAGTGTCCGTCCACGGACCGCATAGGGAGGCTTCATTGGCCCCACTCTCCGAACACGCCGCCTCCGGGCGTCTGAGGGAGGCCCTCGAGAGCCGAGGCCACCGGCTGACCGAACAGCGTGCAGCCGTCTATAGCTACCTCTCGCGCACCGAGACGCACCCCACCGCCGAGGAGGTACACAGGGCCGTCCGGCCCGGGCTCCCCACGATCTCGCTTGCCACCGTCTACAAGAACCTGGAGACGCTGGTGGCGTGCGGGATCGCGGTCAAGCTCGCCTACTCGGACGGCTCCTCGCGGTACGACGGGCGCACCGACCGGCACCACCACACCCGGTGCGAGGAGTGCGGGGCCGTCAGGGACGCGGCGACCATCCTATCGCCGAGCACCGTGAAGGAGATCGAGTCGTGCCCCGACTTTCGGGTTACCGGCTACCACCTCGAGCTGACTGGCCTCTGCGCTGCCTGCGCCTGCTAGCAGCCCGTGGACGAATGCTAGACCACCTCTTCAAATGAGATGATCTAACGCACTATTTGGAAACCATTTGCGGTTCATGTGCAAACTCGTGGCCTGCGCCGTCTGCCATCGCCCTCGGTCGGGCGCGTCCGACCGCCGACCTCAGGCGCCGCCGTAGCTCCACTCCCGACATCGTCGCCAGCGTCCGCCTGGCGGTCCTTAGCGAATTCCAGCGCACATCCCGCAGGTGGACCCCACCTCCGTCGGGGTCGTCCGCTCGCATGACCAGGTAGTGGCGTCCCTTGTAGTCGCCTCCCCCGTCGCTCTCGACTACTGCCGTCCAGCGAACTCCTTCGTCGTCGGCGAAGTGTCTCAGGGGGTTGCTCCCATCATCGATCGAGTGCCACGGACAGCTCTCGGGGGAATATGCCTCATCTTGCCAGAGCGGAGCCACCCCGGCCGATGCTCGCCTTGTGCATCAGCTCGGGGAACTCGTAGTAGATCACGCCCTCCTCGCTGACCTCCGACCTGACGCGCACCCCGTCCTCCATCGAGATCATCACCTTCTCGGCGGCCGAGAGCGTCAGGTCCAGCGCCGAGGCCACATCGGTTACCGTCAGAATGCCCCTCCGCTCGGTGGCCAGCCGCAGAACCCGCCGATTCAGTCCGTGGACGATCGACCGGCGCCGCGCCAGAAGGGCCTTGCGCCCCCACTGGAGGAAGCCAGCTCCGCCGAGGCCGAGGAAGGCGCCGGTGACGATAGCCCCGCCAACGCCGTTGACGATTCCGGCCGTGACGGTGATCGTGCCCGCCAGGGCTAGCGCCACCCCGACCACCCGACGCCCGACGCCGCTCGTCGGGAGTCGAGAGCTGGGGGTAGGCGAAGCGGCCACTGGAGCGACAACACCCTCGCCGGCGCTGGCAGTCGCTCGGGAGTGCTGCCAGCCCAGGCCACACCTTGGGCAGACCAGATTCTTCCGGCAGGCGGCGTAGTAGATGACCCCGCCGATGACGTAGGTGAAGAGGCCGACGCCCAGGAGCAGAGCCATGTGGCTTCGCCTCTGGAAGTAGTTGACCGGGGCGGTGCGCAGGCCGCAGCGGCCGCACTGGCGCAGATCCGAGTGGGGCTCCGGCCGGCGGCGCGGCAACCCCGAGCCGACCGCAACCACGGCACCGCAGGTAGAGCAGCGATCTCCCTCGAAGACATGGTCTCCGCAGGTCGCGCACCGCACGCTAGCGCACACCTCGCCTAACCCTGGCACCCAGTGGACGAGCGTCGCTCATCCCCACTGTACCACTTCGCTCGCTTCTCCCTGATGTAATGCATGATTTACAATATGTAATTCATGGTTTACAATGCTCAGACTCCGGGGCTTCGCTCTGCGTCCTCCCTGGGCCAGTGCGCTGCTACCAACCCTTCCTCGCGCCTTGGCAGCGGGGCGCTTCGCCGCTCTCGGTGCTCGCGCGGGACTATCCACGGACTGCTGGAGCTCGCGGCCCGCGACAATCTCACCGCCAATCACATTACATTGACTTCGGCTATCCGCAAACCCGCCCACTGCACGGTGTACCGGCCCCGATGACCCCTTCCCGTCCACCCTTCGCCGCCCAGCGCAGCCTCGGAGTGCTGGCTGGCGTGGCGATCCTGGCACTCGCCCCTCCCTTCGCCCGGGCGCAGTCGATCCCCTCGCCGCTGCGGTACATCGAGAACGGGCAGGCAGCTTCGGCCTTCGCCGGACGCATGTCGCTCTCGACCGGATCGCTCGGACTGGGACCCAAGTCGGGGTTAGTGGTGGGGGGGCGCTACGCGATCCAGACCGGGGGACCGGTCTTCTTCGAGGGGACGCTCACCTTCCTGCCCACCAAGAGGAACGTGATCGACCCCCGCAAGCCCCGCAAGCAGCCCGACGACCGCATCATCGGCGAGTCCGATGTCGATCTACTGATGGCCGACGCTCGCCTCTCCTTCAGCCTCACGGGGCGCAGGAGCTGGCACCGCTTCGCCCCGCACCTCTTCGTGGGGATCGGCTTGGCGCGGGACCTGGCGGGGGCGGGAGAGGTGGACCAGCAACTCGACGAGGACGATGTCTTCCACTTTGGGACGGCCTTCACCGCGGGCGCCGGGAGCGGTGTGCGGCTCTTTGTGGGACCCCGCCTGATGCTGCGTTGCGACGCTGGCCTGACCCTCTGGCAGCTCTCGACTCCATCCGGCTTCGGAGACCCCGAGAAGCGCCCTGACGACGAGGCGGATCCGCTCTACTCGCCCGAACAGAGCGAGTGGGTCGGGGGGTACGGCCTGGGGGTGAGCATAGCCTGGCGCTTCTGACCGGCGGATAGCAGCCCGTGGAAGAAACCCTGACGGCATTCGAGGGGCGCTGCATCCGCGCTGGACCGCTGCGCTCTGCGTTGCTTCTTGCGCGAATAGCGCTGCTATTCGCGCTGCGAAGCGCCTTGCCAGCGGGGCGCTTCGCCGGTCTCGGTGCTCGTCCGGGCCTGTCCACGGACCGCCAGCGCTTCGCCCCTCTCGGTGCTCGCCTGAGTTTATCCACGGACGGCTAGCGGCGCATGGCCTGGGGAGAGGGAATTCGAGCCGACTGGCTCTCGTACGAGGAGGCCCTGGCCCGCATCCTGGAGAGCGCCTCCTCGCTGGCGGAGAGCTGGCCCACCGAGAGACTCCCGCTACGGCGGGCGCTGGGCAGGGCGGTGGCCGAATCCGTGCGGGCGCGGGCGACGCTCCCCTCCTGGCCCAATAGCGCGATGGACGGCTTCGCACTCCGGAGTGCCGACCTTCGCGCCCAGAGGCCAGAGGGCATCCGCTTCCCGGTGGCGGGGCGGTCGTACCCGGGCGAGGCTCCGCTGCGTGGACTCCGGGGTGGGGTGGCCGTCCGGGTGATGACCGGGGGCCCGGTCCCGGAGGGATTCGACACCGTGATCAGAGTCGAGCACACCGACGGCGAGGCCGAGGAGGGCCATGTGGTGGTGCTCCGAACCGACGACGTCGGGCGGCATGTGCGGGGTGCCGGGCGCGACCTGAGGGCAGGCGAGGAGGCGGTGGCGGCGGGCACTGTCGTCGACTCGGGGGCGATCGCCGTCCTGCTGGCGAGCGGGCGGGAGTCGGTCGCCGTCCACAGACGGCCGAGGGTCGGGGTGCTCTCGAGCGGCGACGAGCTCGTCGGCGCCGACCGCTTCGACGAGGTGGAGAAGGGGCTGGCGGTGCCGGACACCAACCGGGGGATGCTGGCGGGGGCCGCCTTCGAACACGGCGCCGTCGCGCGGGACCTGGGCGTGGCCTCCGACGACGAGAGCGACATCCGCGCCAGGATAGCCGATCTCGCCGACATCGACGTCCTGGTGACGACCGGCGGCGCCTCGATGGGCGAGCGGGACCTCCTCAAGAGCGTCCTCCTGGCAGTGGGCCTCCGTCTCTCCTTCTGGCGTATCCGGGTGCGTCCTGGCAGCCCGGTCTCATTCGGCCACCTGCCGGTCGGCAACCGCCGGGTTCCGGTATTCGGGCTTCCAGGCAACCCGGCTTCGGCCTTCGTCACCTTCCACGCCCTCGTGGCACCCTACCTGCGCACCCTGGGCGGGCATCTCCGACCACGCGGCACGGTGGTGCGCTGCCGCATGGGCGACCCGCTCTCCTCGCCTCCGCGCATTACGCACTTCTACCGCGTGGCGCTCGCGCCGCCTAGCGCAGACCAGAGGGGAGGGAGGGCCGATCCGGCGAGCGCCGACTGCTGGCTCACCGGCCCGCAGGGGAGCGACCTGGTCAGCTCGCTGATGCGTGCCGACGGGCTGGCGATCGTCGGCGAAGGGGTAGGCCGCGTCGAGGCGGGCGACACCTTGCCGGTGCTGCTCCTTCCGGGGAGATGCTGAGGCGGCCGCTGGCAGCCGGGGCGGTCGCCCTCCTAGCGCTGGGCTGCCAGTCGCCACAGTGGCCTGTGGATGGCCCGCTCGTGTCGCCCTTCGGCGTCCGGAGCGGAGGGGGGCTCGGCGAGCTGCACCGAGGGGTGGACATCGCGGCTCCGGTCGGAACCCCGGTGCGCCCGATCCTGGACGGGCGGGTGCGCTTTGCGGGGACGATGCGGGGCTACGGCCAGGTCATCTGGATCGACCACGGCGACGATGCGCTCTCGCTCTATGCGCACCTCTCCGAGATCTCCGTCGAGGCGGGCGAGCCGGTGCGCAAGTCCACCGTTATCGGGCTGAGCGGCGAATCGGGCGACGTCACCGGGCCGCACCTGCACCTGGAGGTCTGGAGGTGGGGTCGCGAGGTGGACCCGGTGCAGCTCATCGGGCGACCGGCCCGATGATGGCGCTCCCCCGCTCTGGACAGTGCCGCCACGCCACCCCGCCGGCTGCCGGCTAGCTGTCGCGCAGCTCCCTGATCGCCCTGGCGAGCGCTGGCAGAATCTCGAAGGCGTCGCCCACGATCCCGTAGTCGGCCACCCCGAAGATCGGCGCCTCCGCGTCCCGATTCACCGCCACGATAACGCCGGCGGTGCGCATTCCGGCCAGGTGCTGGATGGCACCCGAGATCGCCACCGCGAAGTAGAGCTTCGGCGTCACCGTCTTCCCCGTCTGACCTACCTGCTCGGCGTGGGGCCGCCACCCCGCGTCGACCACCGCACGGGAGGCGCCGAGCGCCGCCGTCTCGCCCAGCGCGTCGCGCAGCTCGGCCAGAAGGTGCCAGTGGTCGGGACCCTGCATCCCCCGACCGCCGGACACGACTATCTCGGCTTCGGCGACGTCCAGGGCGACATCGCGCGAGGCCTCGAACCCCAACACCCGGTACTTCCCGGTACCGATATCGGCCGAAGTCGCCAACGCATCGGCAGAGCTCGCAGCCGTTGACGGCGCTCTCTCGAAGACATTCGGCCTGATCGAGATCACAGCCGGCCGCGCCAGCATCCTGACACGGGCAACCGCCTTGCCAGCGTAGACCGGCCGCCTGACGACCACATCGTCGCCCTCCACCGAAGCGGCGATGACATCGGTGGCGAGCGGTACGCCCAACTTGGCGGCCACCCTCGGCGCCAGATCCCGGCCGCGAGCGGTGGCGGCGAGGACGACCGCAGAGTAGCCATGCCCCTGAAGCTGCCCGGCCACTGCGCCGGCGACGATATCCGGGTTCCCCGCAGCCTCCTTGGACAGTGGCATCCGGAGCACGCGGTCGGCACCCAGGGCGACCTTGCCCTCCGCCGCGCCTGGGATCAGGGCGTCCACCGAACCGCCCCACGCCTTCGCCAGGCCAGATGCGGCACGCACGGTCTCGCGCGAAACGTCCAGGACCCCGCCGTCCCTGGTGTCCGCTACCGCCAGGACATCCTTCACAGCTACCCTCCCGACCCCATCCTCCGGAATCGCCCCCCGTGGGTGCGTTCCGCAGCTGGATCTCGCCTGTGACCCATTGTGCACGTCAATTGGATTCGCTACTCACCAGGATGGTCTGTTTTCTGCCAGTGCTCATCCTGGCGGACTCGGTCCACTCGTCAGACAACGCCCTCCTCCTCCCGCAGGAGCCGCACCAGCTCTCCGACCGCCTCGACGCCGCTGCCCACAATCCGCCCCGGCTGGCGCTCCGGCGGGTACTCGATCGCCTCGACGACAAGTCCGGGCGCGACATGCGTGGCCTCCTTCTCGGCGATCGGCTTCCGCTTCGCCATCATGATCCCCCTCAGCGACGCGTAGCGGGGTTCGTACCTCCCCTTCGTCACCGTCGCCACCGCGGGCAGATCCACTTCGACCACCTCCTGGCCACCCTCGACGGCCCGGCGGCAGGTGGCCACCGAGTCCGCAACCTCGACCTCCGTAATCGAGGTGACGCCGGGCCGGCCCAGCACGTCAGCGACCATCGGGCCGACCTGCTGCTGGTCGTCGTCGACCGCCTTGGCGCCAAAGAGCACCAGGCCGTCCTCCCGCAGGGCGAGCTCGGCGGCGAGCGCCTGTGCGGTGGCCCAGCCGTCCATCGTCGTCTCGCCCCGGAGCAGCACCGCGTCGTGGGCGCCAAGCGCCAGCCCGTGGCGGAGCGTCTCCCTCGCCTCCTCGGGGCCTAGGGTGAGGAGGGTGACCGAGTCCGCCACGCCCGCCTCGGCGAGCTGGAGAGCCGCCTCGACGGCGAACTCGTCGTAGGGGTTGAGCACGAACTTGACGCCCTCGGAGGAGAGGCTCCGCCCATCGTCGGCGATGCGTATCCGAGTGCCGGTGTCGGGCACCCGCTTGACGCAGACAGCGATCTTCACGCTAGCAGTCCGTGAACGCTGCTAAAGCAGCATCCCGGCCGCGGCGAAGCAACCCGTCGCCACCGCCCCGCCGGTCAGGGCGTAGGGTAGCTGGGTGCGCACATGGTCAACGTGGTCGGTGGCAGCCGCCATCGAGGAGATGATCGTCGTGTCGCTGATCGGCGAGCAGTGGTCGCCGAAGATCCCGCCCGAGAGCGCCGCCGCCAGGAAGGGGGCGAGATCGAGGTTCATCGTGGCGGCGGCCGGGACGACGATCGGGATCATGATGGCGAAGGTGCCCCAGCTGGAGCCGATCGAGAAGGCGATCGCCGACGAGACGACGAAGACCAGCGGCAGGAGGACCCCGGGGGCCAGCGCCCCCTCGGCCACTGCGGCCAGATAGGCGCCCGTGCCGAGATCCCGGGTGACGCCGCCGAGCGCCAGCGCCAGGAGGAGGATCAGCGCCAGGGGGACCAGGCCGCTGGCTCCGCGGAGCGCGATGCGGGTCAGCTGGTCAACGGAGAATGCTCCTTGGGCCAGGAGGAGGATCCACGCGGAGGCGAGCCCCGCGAGCGACGCCCAGAGGACCGACGTGGAGCCGCTCCCGGAGGTCATGGCACCGTCGCCGGTGATCCAGAGCCCGAGGGGCATCGTCGCGACGAGAACCGCGATCGGCACGACCATGTTGATGGCCCGTGCCGGAATCGGCGGATCGTCCTCGCCGCCCAGCACCGCCTCGTCCATCATCGGCGTCGCACCGGGCCAGAGCACTTCGCCCCTGGCGGCACGCGCCTCCGCACGTCGCATCGGCCCCCAGTCCAGCCGAAAGAGCACGACTCCCAGAGCGAGCAGCACGGCCGCGAAGGAGTAGAAGTTGAAGAGAATCGAACGCAGGAAGACGCCCAGCGCCTCTCCCTCGGGCACGCCTGCTTCGCCGAGGAGGCGCAGATTGGTGGCACCCCAGGCGTTCAGCGGAATCAGGATGCAGATGGGTGCGCTCGTGGAGTCGATCAGGTAGGCCAGCTTCTCGCGGGAGCTGCGGTAGCGGTCGAAGAGCGGTCGTGCGACGGAGCCCGCCACGAGCACCGTCAGGTTGGACTCGATGAAGATCAGGACGCCGATCAGCCACGCCATCAGCTGGGCGCCCCGACCGCTCGTCACCCAGCTCCGGCGCTCCAGCGCCGAGACGAATCCGGAGACGCCCCCCGAGGCACCGAGGGTGGCGATCAGCGCCCCCATCACCAGGGTGAAGATGATGACCCTCGCGTTCCCGGCGTCGCCCAGCACGAGGACGACGGACTCGACGGCGTCCATGACGCCGACGCCGAAGTGCCACCCGGAGAGGATCGTCCAGCCCAGCCAGATGCCGCCGGCGAGCGAGAGGAAGACCTGACGGGTGGCGACGGCGAGGCCGATCGCCAGGAGCGGGGGGAGGAGCGAGACCCACGTTGGATTCACAGCGGCTGCTACCTGGAGCGAGTGCGCAGCCCTTGACGGATGCGTCCCAGGAGCCCACGGCGGGAGTCGGCGGGACCGTCCCCGCTTCGGTCCACCGCGTTGCCTGCAGGCTTCTCGGCGACTTCGCCCGAACTCCCGCTGCCAGCCGGGTCGGGGGCCGGCACCCTGGAACCCCTCCGCATCCGTCTGGGGTTGGAGGTTGCGGGCACATTCTTCGCCCTCCCCCCGCCACCAGCCGACCCGGAGCCACCCCGGCCCCGGCTGCGAGAGGCACTGGAGTCGGTCGGCACCGGCTCGCGCGCCCGCCTATCGTAATCGCCCGCCCACGCCGCAAGCACGGCGTCCGCCCGCGACTTCGGCAGGATACTGCGCACGCGTTCGGGTTCCTGGTGCACCACCTGGAAGGCATCCTTCCCGAAGTGCGACACTATATGCTCGGCGGTCTTGTCGCCCACGCCCTTGTAGCGATTGGCGAGGTAGCTCTTGATGGAGCCCTCGCTCGTGGGCAGACCCAGCGCCTTCGGGTCAAAGTCGCCCCTACCGCGCGCCGGAGGCGACTCGGCCTTCGGCGGCTGCTTCGTTCGAGCTCTGCGACCCCGCGAGCGCCTGCCCCTACCATTCGCGGCCGCACGCTCCTCCCGCCCGCTGCCCTTCTGGCCGCCACCCTTCTGGCCGCCGCGCCTGGCCGCGGGCGGCGAGATCGTGTGCTGGCCGTTGTCGGCGCGCTCGATCTCCAGGATTCCCTTGTTCGCAGCTTCCACGAGGAACTTGGAGAACTTCCTGAAGCCCAGATCGCGCTCGCTGAAGTCGGGGGACAGCTCCATGATTACCTGCTTGAGCCGGTCCGAGCGCATCACGTCCCCGCGCGAGACCATCTTCTTCACCGCATCCTCGACGAGCTGCCATGCGTCCGGGGGGCCGACGCCGCCCTCCGACGCCCGACTGAGTCCGGCGATGGAGGAGTACGAATAGTACTCGTCGCAGTTCTGCACCAGGATGTCGGAGCTCGACTCCTGGATCCCGATCCCGATCACGTACTTGCCGTACTCCTTCAGCTTCAGCACCAGACTCGAGAAGTCGGAGTCGCCGGTGAGGAGTATGTAGGTGCCGATCTCGGGCCTGATGAAGACGAGCTCGATCCCGTCTATCGCCATCCGGATGTCGGTGGCGTTCTTCTTCGAGCTACCGTACGCTGGAGCGAAGATCAGATCGATCGACGCCTCCGAGAGGGGAACGATGTACTGGGGATAGCGCCGCCAGTCGGCGTATGCCCTCTGCACAGTGACCTTGCCCTTGATAATCTCCGCGTCCAGGAGATGCCTGAGCTCCTTGGCGAGGTCGCTGCGTATCCCCATCGTGACGTTGTCGAAGTCGATGAGCAGCGCTGCATTCGGCGATTCGCCGGACTGAGGGCCGCTGAGGTCGGTGTGGGGGGCATTGGAATATGGATTTCGCATCTAGTCTAGTCTTGGATCATCGAATCGGCGCTGCGCGCCAGGGCCCGTCCGCCATGCGCGGTCCAGACGCCGCCGCAGCTCGTGGCGCTCTACCTGGCCGGTCTCCGTCAGGGGAAGGTCTTCCATGAAGCTAACCACATCCGGAACCTTGTGTTGGGCAAGCTTGGCGGCTACCCACTCCCGAATCTCCCGCTCGCTCAGTACGCCGCCCTCCACTCGGACGACGCAGGCGCAGGCGGCCTCTCCCAGGATCTCGTCCGCCAACCCGATCACTGTGGCGCGATCGACCGCCGGGTGTGCCATGAGGCATCGCTCCACCTCTCGGGAGCGCACCGCGCGGCCGCCTCGCATCACCGTCTCTCCGCGGCGGCCGATCAGGTGCAGGTACCCCTCCTCGTCCAACATGCCCACGTCCTCGGTCCGCAGGAAGTCGTCGGAGTCGAGGACGGAGGCCGTCTCGCGCGGCTGGCGGTGGTACCCCTGCATCACGCCGGGGCCACGCACGCAGATCCTTCCCACGCTCTCCGTGGGCACGGTGCTGCCATCGTGTGCCTCAAGGCGCACCGTGGTCTGCCCGATGGGGCGTCCCACCGTCCAGTGGCGCTTTCGCGCCGGGTCGCCCGGGCGGGTCATGGCGAGCGTCGAGGCCGTCTCGGGGAGCGAGTACGCGGTCGCGAGAGGCACCCGCAGGGTGGCCTCGATGCGGCGAGCCAGACCGTAGCGCACTGGCGCACCGGTGGAGAGACAGAGGCGCAGCGTCGTCGGAGGACCTCCCCTCCGCTCGACACTCCGAAGCAGGGATTCCAGCGAATGCGGAGTGCCGCAGAGGATGGTGGCTCCGTGGCGCTCGGCGTCATCCATGATGGCGTCGGGGTCCGAGTCCGCCTGCAGCGCCAGGGCCGCACCGAAGGCCGCCGCGCCCAGCATGCCGGGGCCGAGGGCAAAGGGGGTGTGGGTTGCCGTCAGCCCCGCGAGTACATCGTCCGGGCCGAGCGAGAGGGCACGGGCAGTCTCGTGCGCAGCGTGTGCGATGTTGCTGTGCGCGAGCTCCACCCCTCGGGGCTTTCCGCGCGTGCAAGTGGTGTAGAGGATCGCGAGGCCGTCGCTCGGGCGAGCACGGTGGCCGGGAGACACCCGTCGCTGCCCGGCCGAGAGCAGGTCGCTCCATCGGTGGATCCGGTCGTCGTACCAGAGGCTCGCCCCGCCTATCGTGACGATGTGTGCGAGCTCGGGCGAACCATCCAGCAGCTCCTCCCGCACCTGCAGGTGGTCCTGACCGCGCAGACGGTCGTCCGTGACCAGACACGCTGCGCCAACGTGCCGGAGCACGTATCCCAGGTCGGGTAGGAGGAGATTGGGGTCCAACGGGACCACGAGCGCTCCCAACCTTACCGCGGCGAAGAACGAGACAACCGACTCCGGGCACGAGGGGAGCACCAGGGCGATCCGGTCACCCCGCTCCACTCCAAGCCGTGCGAGCGAGGCGGCGAGCGAGGCAGCCTCCACGTCCACCGCGGCGAAGGTGGCGGCGGTCCCTCCGGAGATCAGGAAGGGCGAGTCCGCGCTCTGTCGTCTGCGGACGGCCACCATCGAGGATGCCGTCTGCGGGTTCATGGGACTAGCAGCCCGTGGACAAACCTCCCACGGCATTCGAGCGGCGCTGCATCCCCGCT
>JAPOYJ010000063.1 GCA_026706635.1 Gemmatimonadota bacterium
GGGGCTCTCTGCGAGCCACTATGTGAGTGTCACCGTGACGGAGGATGGTTAGGCGAGGGGGCCTCCGTTTCGGCTCTTGGCTGGCGGTCCGTGGATCGTTTCCACGGGCCGCTGCCCGCGGCGGCCGGGGTCAGAACGCCGCAATCCCTGTGACCGCCTGCCCCAGAACGAGCGAGTGGATGTCGTGCGTGCCCTCGTAGGTGTACACGGACTCCAGATTCGCCATGTGGCGCATCGAGGCGTACTCGGCCAGTATGCCATTCGCGCCGAGCAGCCTGCGCGCCTCCCGGGCGGCGTCGCACGCCATATCGACGTTCGCCCGCTTGGCTAGGCTCACCTGCTGGGGCGTCATGGCGCCCTCGTCCTTCAGCCGTCCGAGCCGCAGGCATAGCAGCTGACCCTGCGTGATCCCGGTGAGGATGTCGGCGAGGCGCACCTGCTGGATCTGCTTGCCGCCTATGGGGCCGTCGAACATCACGCGCTCCCGCGAGTAGCTCAGCGCCTCGTGGAAGCACGCCATCGCGGCCCCCACCGCTCCCCACGCGATCCCGTAGCGCGCCTGGGTCAGGCACATAAGCGGCGAACGCAGCCCGGCGCTCCCCGGGAGGAGCGCATCGCCTGGGAGCTCGACGTCGCTTAGCACCAGCTCGCTCGTATCGGAGGCCAGCAGCGACAGCTTACCCTTCTGGTCGCGGGCGCTCACCCCGGGGGTGTCGGTGGGCACCACGAAGCCGCGGATGCCCTTGGCGTCGCCGATCTCGCGCGTCTGCGCCCAGACGACCGCCACATCGGCCATGGATGCGTTGGTGATCCACATCTTGGCACCATTTAGCACCCATCCGCCGTCGGTCTCGCGGGCCCGCGTGATCATCCCGGCGGGATTCGAGCCGTAGTCGGGCTCGGTCAGGCCGAAGCACCCCACCTTCCTCCCCGCGGCCAGCTCGGGGAGCCAGCGCCTCCTCTGCTCCTCGGAGCCGAAGGCGCGTATCGGGTACATGACCAGCGCCCCCTGCACCGAGGCGAAGGAACGGATACCCGAGTCGCCGCGCTCCAGCTCCTGCATGATCAGGCCGTAAGCCACGTTGTTCAGCCCCGCGCAGCCGTACTCCTCCGGCAGATTCGCCCCCAGGATCCCCAGCTCGCCGATCTCCCCGATAAGCTCCGTGGGGAAGCGGCTCTCCACATAGGCGCTCCCGATGATCGGGATGACCCGATCCTCCACCCACTCCCGGATCGTGTCTCGCACCATCCGTTCCTCCTCGGAGAGGAGCGAGTCGATGTCGTAGAAGTCGACCCCGTCGAATCTGTCGGCCACCGTCTACCCTTTCACCTTGGTCTTCGCCCAGCCCTGCGTGGATGATCTAGCGCGAGTGTCGAGACCGTCCAGGCGCCGCCCTAATGCTCCACGAGCTGCCGGAGCGCCAGCGCGCCCTGAGCACGCCGTAGGAGAGCTCGGTAGCCGCCCGCGCAACTAGCCAGAGGGTGGCGAGCACGGCCCCGATCCACCCCCCTATCAGCATCGCGGACGGCCGCTGCACGAGGTAGATCCAGCTCGCGAGCCCAGCCGCCACTACCACTCCGCTCAGCAGCCCGATTCGCCTGGCCCTGGCACGGGCCAGCGCCACGCAGCCGTCGCACCAGAGCATCCGGTCCAGATCCCGCGCCCGCTGGGCACCGCCGCAGCTCGTGCACCTCAGGTCGTCTCCACCGGGGCGAAGCGTCTCCACGCCGGTCAGCCGCAACCGGGGCGCCGGTGCACCTTCACCCGAGCCTCCGCGCCACCGCGGCCGCGAAGGCGCCGGTGTCGTCGCTCCCGCCCATGTCCGGCGTACGCGCGTCTCCATGGAGGACCACCGCCTCGACCGCAGTGCGAATGCGACGGGCCGCTTCCCCCTGGCCGATGTGGTCCAGGAGCATGCACGCCGAGAGGAGGAGCGCTGTCGGGTTGGCGACGCCCTGCCCAGCGATGTCCGCGGCGGATCCGTGCACCGCCTCGAAGACCGCGCAAGACTCGCCGATGTTGCCCGATGGCGCAAACCCGAGCCCGCCAACCAGCCCGGCCATCAGGTCGCTCAGGATGTCGCCGAACATGTTGCCCATTACCAGCACGTCGAAGCGGTAGGGGTCGAGCACAAGGTGCATCGCCGTCGCATCGATGATGCTGTCCTCGAAGGCCACCCGCCCGGCGTACTCGGGCGCCATCGACTCGCCCATCTCGAGGAAGAGGCCCTGCGTATGCTTCAGGATGTTGGCCTTGTGCGCCAGCGTGACCTTGGAGCGGCCATTTGCAATCGCGTACTCGAAGGCGAAGCGAAGGATTCGCTCGCACCCGAATCGCGTGGTGATCATCGCCGATTCGGCCGCCGCCCTCCTGTCCCCCGCAATGCTGATCGAGTGCTCGACTCCGACGTAGAGCCCCTCGGTGTTCTCGCGGATCAGCACGAGGTCGATATCCCGGTAGCGCAGCCCCGGCAGGATCGAAGATACCGGGCGAACGTTCGCATACAGGTCGAACGCCTTGCGGATGGCGACGTTCACCGAGCGGAAGCCGCCCCCGGAGGGCGTGGCCAGAGGACCCTTGAGTGCCAGGCCGTTGGCCTCGATCGAGTCCATCGTGGCCTGCGGCATGGGGTCTCCGTGCAGTTCGAGCGCGCACACGCCCGCGTCCTGCCGGTCGTAGTGGAGCCGTGCCCCCGCCTCGCCGAGGACGAGCGTGACCGCCTTCGTGATCTCGGGGCCGACGCCGTCGCCCGGAATAAGCGTGATCGTCGGGGTCATGGATCGCCTGCCCCATCGGCCGGCGAAAAGACCTCCTCCGGCTCAAAGGCCAGTGCCGCCGAGTTGATGCAGAAGCGGGCGCCATCCGGGCCCGGACCGTCCGGGAAGACGTGACCCAGATGGGCGTCGCAGCTGGCGCAGACCACCTCGGTGCGCCGCATCATGAGGCTCAGATCGCTCCGCTCCGAGACGCACTCGGGCGCGGAGGGGCGGGTGAAGCTCGGCCACCCTGTCCCCGAGTCGTACTTGTCGCCCGAGGAGAAGAGGTTCTCCCCACAGCACACGCACCGGTAGACGCCGCTCTCCCTGTGTGCCCAGTAGGCGCCGGTGAAGGCTCGCTCGGTGCCGCCGCGGCGGGTGACCCGGTACTGCTCCGGGGTCAGTCGCCGCCTCCACTCCGCATCGGTCTGCGGCCCCCTGCCGCCGGACGCGTTCATCTTGCTTGCTACGCTCTGCCTCCGTGCTTGATCGAGCGCCCCTCGACTAGCAGCACCACGTCCTCGGCGATGTTCGTGGCCAAGTCCCCGATGCGCTCGAGATTCTGCAGCACGAGGATCACCTCCTGGCCGGGAGAAATGTAGCGAGGTTGCTCGAGCATGTACGACACGATGATCCGGTACCGCCCCGATCCACGAACCCATGTGGGCCAGCTTCGGGCGCAGGCGGCCCCCTACCCTCGCTGCGCCTCCACAGGTTCACCCGCCCCGCGCACGATCGCCAGCACCTCGTCCTCGCCCAGAGTCCGGTCGGCCCCCTTGGCACGATCGAATATGCGCCGGCAGAGCTCCTCGTCGCTTGCATCGTAGCCCCGCCTCCCGAGCCAGTACCGGACATTCGAGAGTCCGGACATCGGCCCGATCTCCACCTCCTGCTCGCGGCCAACCAGCGAGGCGGGAACGCCCGAGTAGACCCGGTCCTCGAGCCAGTCGGCACCCTTGGCTCTCGCCTTTGCTATCGCCGCCGCATGCACCCCGGTCGCCGTCCGGAAGGCGTCGCGACCCAGCACGGGGTAGTTGGCCGGGAGGGGCACGCCGATCTCCCGCGCCACCGCCGCACAGTACTCCGACAGCCGGGAGAGTGGCGCGTCGTGCACTCCCGCCAGCACGAGGTTGACGAGGAGCAGGTCCATCTCGACGTTGCCGACGCGCTCCCCGATGCCGAGGGCGGTTCCGTGGATTCGGTCCGCGCCCGCCTCGATCGCCGCCAGCGCGTTGGCCAGGCCGAGACCCCGGTCCCGGTGCCCGTGCCAGTCGACCTTCACCTCCTCGCCCGAAGGCGCCACGATATCGCGCCGCACGAAACGCACTAGCGCCCTGACACCCGCCGGCGTCGCATGGCCCACCGTGTCGGATAGGCAGATCCTCCTCGCCCCCCACCGGATGGCGCTTCCGTAGAGCGTGGCGAGCGTCTCGGGGTCGGCCCGCGTGGTGTCCTCGGTCACGAACATGACCGGCAGGCCTTCGCGCACGCAGAAGGACACCGACTCCTCGGCGGTGCGCAGCATCCGGTCGAGCGTCCAGCCCTCGGCGAAGAGGCGAATCGGCGAACTCCCGATGAAGGTGCACACCTCCAGGGCGATCCCCGCCCTCTGGGCGATGCGGGCGGCTGGCTCGACGTCCACCATCATGGTGCGGGCGGCGCAGTTCGGGGTGATCCGGAGCCTGGCGTCGCGGATCTCCTCGCAGAGCCGCACCATGTCCGAGACTGCCCTGGCACCCGCGCCCGGCAGCCCGATGTCGGCAGTGTGGATTCCGAGCTCGTCCATCATGTGAAGGAGCTGGATCTTCACATCGACGGGGGGATCGATAGCCGAAGGAGACTGAAGGCCGTCGCGCAGCGTCTCGTCGTCCAGCTCGACGCTCCTGCGCCACGACGGGCCATCCGCGTCGGCGGTGTTCCAGTCGTGCATCAACCGCTTCTCGTCCATTGCGACTCCGATCGCCATTGCCCTAGCGCCCGCGCCTGACCGAGCGTCAAAGATTGGCTGCCCGGTGCCCCAGGCGAAAGAACCCGGCTCGGAACCCGGGCCATTCGGTTGACCCGGAAAGGTCCTCTGCGACAGCTTCCGTAGAGTCGAAGCCACCCGGCGGGGACCCCATTCCGAACGGCGAGCATGTACAAGAGGCTTACCGAGAAGTCGGCACGCACGAGCCCCGAGGCTAGCGACCCTGCGCTCCTTGGACGAACCTACGCGATTCCATTCGACGCCGTGTGGAGGGCCGCCCTCCTGCTGGCACACGGGGGCCTGCGCGGGTGGCGGCTCGTCAGCAGCGACGACGAGCTCGGCATCATCCGGGTCGACGTGAGGGCCATGCTCGTGCCGCTGGAGGCCAAGGCGCTAGTCTCGGTGACGCTGGACCCCGACGGCCAGACGCGAGTCGACATGTCGGCGCGGGGGGTGCACAGGTGGGGCGACTTCGGCGTCAACCGCCGCCGCATCCGGACCTTCTTCAGGGTGCTGGACCGGGAGCTCTCCGTGCGGCCGGACCAGATAGTCGTCACTTGGTCTCAGGCCGAGCACCCCGCGTAGCTCTAGGAGCCAATGGGCAAACCTCCCACGGCATTCGAGCAGCGCTGCACCCCCACCGGACCACTCCGCTCTCCCACCCATACTGTAATGTACGCTTGACAATGTGTAATCCATGGTTTACAATGCCCATACCCGTGGCTTCGCTCTGCGGTGCTCCTCGGGCCGGTGGCGCCGCTGCCAGCCCGCGGTGCTCGCGCGGGATCGTCCACAGGCTGCTAGCGCTGGCGCTCGGAGCCTCTGCCTGCGCTGGCCCGGGGGGTGACGAGCATCCACCGGGCGGAGGCGACTCCGCTGGAACGGGTCCGGCGGTACCCAACTCGGCCACTGCCGGCGCGGAGTCGACCTACTACCGCACCGTCGCCTTCCTGAGCATGGTCAACCGGCAGACGATGATCGTGCCGTGGGACTTCGAGAACCGATCCACCAGCGAGGGTGTGGAACGCACGCTCAGGGGTTGGCTCGGGCGGGGCGGCCGGTGGTCGCAGTTCGCGGACGAGGAGTGGAGCACGCCCCCCTCCCGCTCCCCATGGGGTATCCTGCCCCGAGGCGAGGAGGCCCGCCTGATCGTCGGCGACGGAGGCGTCGTGCGCGAGCTGTACTACCGCCAGGGCATTCGGGACCTTTCCGTGCGCCCCGGAGCGCTGATTGCCGAGTGGAGGGGCAGTGGCGGCGACACCTACCGGCTACACAGAGCCCGCGCCCGCCTAGCCGAAGTGGAGTACCTCGGAGTGGCAATAGACGCCTTCGCGACCGTCCCCGGCGGCCAGAGCCATCCGCCGGGCTGGCTGCTCCTCGTGGGCGACGGCCCCCTCTACCTCCTGGTGGCCGAGAGCAAGGGCGCAGGCAGTCACCGGGCGTGGGCGCTAAAGGGCGACGACGAGATGCTATGGCCTGCGGTGGCAATCTCCTGGACCGAGACGGCCACCTATGGCTCGGTGGGGCTCGAGGTCCCGGTTTCGTGGACCCTCGACTCGGGAGACGGGACGCTCGTCGGCGAGATCGAGCCGGTAGCATCGCAGCTGCAGGCGGTTGGCGGCGAGGGCGGGGTCCTCCCCGAGCTGGGCGGCTTCGAGGTGGAGGGCGAGGTGCGGGTCGACGGCGCGGAGGTGCGTGTGCGGGGATTCCTGCGTCGCTTCGCCGGCCGGTGAGGAGCTGCTCGTGAACGAGGCGCTGCTCCGAGCGGCCGTCTCGGTACTCATGGGCGCCGCCGCCGGGGGGCTTACCAACACGCTGGCGATCTGGATGCTCTTCCACCCGCTCCGCCCGGTGAAGGTGGCGGGATGGCGCATCGGCTTCCTGTACGGGGCGATTCCCAAGAACCAGAAGCGCCTCGCAGCGGCGATCGGGCGCACGGTCGGCACCCGCCTCCTGACTTCGGAGGACCTGACCCGTGTACTCGCCGAGCCCGGGTTCAAGGACGCCTTCGAAAAGGGGCTTGCCAGGTTCTTCGGCGAGGTGCTCGAGGTCGAGCGGGGCCCGATCGAAGATCTCTTCGGCCCCGAGGCGCGTGCCGAGGTCGGAGAGATCATAGCGGACATTGTCGATCACGGTGTGGCAAGGATCGGGGAGTACCTGCACTCCGAGGCCTTCGAGTACGCCATCGAGGCACGGACCGGAGAGCTACTGGAGCTAGCGGCGGACGAGCCCCTCGGCGACCTGTCGACGCTCTCGCGCGAGGTCGGGCTGGCGACCGCAGCGGAGCGGTGGCTAGAGGCCGCGGTGGAGAGCGACCGGCTGCAAAGGGCGCTGGCGGAGTTTGTGGAGGCGGCTTCCGAGAGGGTCATGAGGGCCGGACTGGCCGTGCGCGACATCCTGCCTGCCGGGACGACGCAGCTGCTGGAGCGGGTTGCGGAGGCGTACGTCTCACTCGCGATCGAGCGCCTGAGCGGCGCCCTCGACAACCCGGCGACGAGGCGGCGGCTCGAGGGCCTGGTGCGCGATCTCCTCGACCGCTTCCTGGACGACCTCCGGCTGCACAAGCGGGTCCTGACGCGGCTGATCGTCACCGAGGACACGGTGAGGCAGGTGATCGATACGCTCGAGGCGCATGGTGCCGAGCAGATCCGGGTCATGCTCGCGGAGGACCCGCTCAGCGAGGTGATCGGCAGGGGGATCGGCGAGGCGATAGACGACCTCCTCGACCGGCCGCTAGGCGAATTCCTGGAGGGCCACGGCGAGGTGGTCGCCGAGGCGAGGGAAGCGTCGGTGCGGTGGCTCCTGGGGCAGCTGAGGACCCCCGCCACACGAAGCTTCCTGGCGGCGAAGCTCGAGGAGGAGGTTGAGAGGGCCACGGGCCGCAAGGTGGGGGAGGTGCTCGCGGGCGTACCGGCCGAGGCGCTCTCGGGTCTGTCGGTGCGTGCGGCCAGGAGCAAGCTGGCGGAGAGAGTGCTGCGGGAGTCCGCGCACGCGGTGGCGGTCGCGGCGCTGAAGCGTCCGCTCGGGCGTCCTGCCCGCGTCCTGCCCCCCGGCGCCGCGCACCGAATCGAGGGTGCGCTCAGCGAGCCCCTCTGGCAGTGGCTTCAGTCGCAGACACCGGGGCTCGTGCGCCGGATCGACATCGCCGCCCGGGTCGAGGCAAAGGTCGTCAACCTGCCCGTCAGGAGGATGGAGGAGATAATCCGGGGCGTCGCGCAGCGGGAGCTGAGGGCGATCGTCTACCTCGGCTACGCCCTGGGGGCGGCGATAGGCGCAGCCACATTCACCCTGAATTCCCTCCTGTCGTAGCGTCCCCACGTTCGGAGGCAGCCTCGGGAGGGGTGGTGCGGAAGTAGCGTCGCGAACGGCGGCGGTGCGAGCTGCGCCGCTCCTTGCGCAGCAGGTCGAGCGGGGTGAAGTGGCGCTTCGCTCTGCGGCGACGGGCATCGGAGCGACCCAGTAGCAGCTCGAGTTCCTGCAGTCCCTCCTCGGAGTGCACGCCGTCGGCCTCGCCGGGCACACCCTCGCTTCGAGCGCTCCTGGCCTTCCCCCTCCTCCTTCGGCCCTCGCCCGGCGCCTTGCCCGGCATTCCGATCCAGATGCCGATCGCCAGCGCTAGGAGCGCACCCACAACCTTCAGGACCATGCGGTCACGTCCTCCCAACTCCATCGCCGTCGCACTCGCCTCGCACCCACTCCAGGTAGTCGGGATTGCCCCCAGCCACCTCCTGGACGAGGAGCTCCGGCACCTCGTAGGGGTGGCTCGCCCGGGCAGCCTCGACCACACGCTCTGCGAGTCCGTCGGTCGTCTTCAGGATCACGACCACCTCGTCGGCACGCTCGAGCCTGCCCTTCCACCGGTAGACGCTGACCGCGCCCGGGATGATGTTGCCGCACGCCACCAGCCCCCGGCCCAGCAGCTCCCGCACGATCCCCTCGGCCGAGCTGGCGTCTGGCGCAGTCATCAGCACGGTTACGACGGCGTCGCCGTCCACCGCCTCGAATGCCGTGGGAGGTTTGTCCACGGGCTGCTAGGCCACGAAGAGCGTCTTGTCCAGCGACTCCGGCCGGTACATCGTCTCGATCAGCCCGGCGTACATCGCCTGCACCGCCGAGCGGCGTACCTTCTGGGTCGGCGTCAGCGTGCCCGCCTCCACGTCGAAGGGATCCACGATCAGGCCGATCTTCTTCGGCGTCTCGAAAGGGGCCAGCTCTTCCACCGAGGCGAATATCTCCCGCTGGAGCTGTTCCTGACAGCCGGAGTCGGCGACGAGCTCGGCCCGCTCTCCTCGAATGCCTGCCTCGGAGGCCCAGGCCTCCAGGCGCTCGAAGGCCGGAACTACCAGCGCAGCGGGGAAGTTCCGCCCCTCGCCGATCACAAGCGCCTCCTCGACGAAGGCGCACTGCTTGAGCAGGTTCTCGATCTGCTGGGGGGCGATGTACTTCCCGCCCGAGGTCTTGAAGAAGTCCTTCTTGCGGTCGGTGATGCTCAGGTAGCCGTCCTCGCTCAGCTCGCCGATGTCCCCCGTGCTGAACCAGCCGTCCTCCGAGATCGCGGCGCGGGTGGCCTCTTCCTGACCGTAGTAGCCCTTCATCACCTGGGGACCACGGATCAGGATCTCGCCGTCATCCGCGATCCTGACCTCGGTGCCGGGGACGGGCCGTCCAACGGTGCCGATGCGGAAGTGCTCCAGAGTGTTCACATTGGTTACGGGCGACGTCTCGGTCAGGCCGTACCCCTCGAGGATCGTGACCCCCGCGCCCAGGAAGAAGCGGTTGATCTCGGGCGCCAGAGCCGCGCCACCGCTCACGAAGAAGCGTAGCCTGCCCCCCACCGCCTCGCGGATGCGGGCGAAGACGAGCCGGTCGGCCAACGCATACCGCATACGCACCGAGAGCCCAGGGGGTACCCCGGACTCCCGGCAGAGCGCGACCCGCCGTCCCACCCCTGTCGCCCACGCCACCAGCCGGCCCTTCAGCCCGGCGGCGGCCTGCACACGCTGGTAGACCTTCTCATAGAGGCGGGGCACCGAAACCAGGAGCGTCGGCCGAAGCCGCTTCATGTCGTCGGCCACCGTCTCGATCGACCCGTGCGTAACGGTGCACCCCCTGGCGAAGAGGAGGTAGTCCACCATCCGCTGCAGGACATGGGAGAGCGGCAGGAAGGAGATGCTCGAGTCCGCTGTGCCGATCTCGATGACGCGCTCGGTCGCCCGCACATTGGAGGTCAGGTTGGCGTGCGTCAGCATGACCCCCTTCGGCCTCCCCGTGGTGCCCGAGGTGTAGATCATCGTCGCGACATCGTCCGGCTCGGCCCGTCTCGCCTCGGCCACGCACTCGGAAAGCTCCGAGTCGTCGCCCATCGCGAGGAAGTCGGGCCAGGAGATCGCGTCGCCCTCGGCGGCCGTGGGATCGAAGACGACGACTCGGATCTCGCGCGTCAGGCCGGCGGCGGCCGCTCGCACCTTGGCGAGCTGCTCGGCATCGGAGACGAAGACCAGCGTCGCCCCCGAGTCCTCGAGTATGTAGGCGACCTGGTACGGGGGCAGGGTGCTGTAGATCGGCACATCGGCAACGCCCGCAGCGAGACACGACCAGTCCGCGAGCGCCCATTCGAGACGGTTCTCGGAGATGATGGCGGCCCTCCCCCCCCGTCCGAGGCCCAGCTTCCGAAGCGCCCCCGCGCCCCTCCGCGCATGGTCCTGCACCTCAGCATACGAGAGCCCCGAGTCGCCGGGTCCTCCGTATGCAGCGCGATCGCCGTGCTCCTCGACCGCGTCCAGAAGGAGCTCCGCTAGCGTGCCGGCGGGGATGTCGGCCGGATTGGCGTAGTAGTCGGTGTTCTTGCGCATCTTTTTTCGCTGTTATCGGGACCCGGCGCAGTGCCGTGCCCGCTTCTTGAGATTGCATGTGACAGATTCTGGCCACTATCTGTCACGGATTCACTCTACACACCCTCGACGGCGGTATGCAGCTCGAGGTCGCTGCGCAGCGAGAGGAGCACCGAGCAGTACCTCTCCCGTGACAGCTCGATGGCCCGCTCGACCTTCTCGCGGCTCCCGGGCGGCGCTCCAGCGACGCGGAAGGTCAGCTCCAGAGCCGTAAAGCGGCGAGGCGGCTCGTCGCGCCGCTCAGCCCGCGCCACCACATCGAGGGCGTCAAGGGGAACGCGCCCCTTCCCGAGGATCACCCTGACGTCGATCGCCATGCACGCGGCGACCGCGCTCAGCACAAGCTCCATCGGCGACGGACCGGTGGCGGAGTCCCCGTCGACGACGATCTGGGGGCCACCCGCGGGGCCACCATCGAAGACGAGCCCCGATCCCGTCCAGGAGAGTCTAGCCTCCATGAGCGCTCGCATCGGCCTCGGGCTGCGCCTCCCCATCCTCGTCGGCCCCCTGCAGCTCTCCCAGCGTCCGACGCGCGTAGTCGACGTGCGCCTGCGACTCCTCGTCCGTCGGGTGGCTGGCCAGGAAGTGCTCCAGGTGCTCCGCCGCCTGATCGGATTCGCCCCGCCGCAGCAGCACGAAGGCGAGGCCGTAGTGGGCGCCAGGCTCCTCCGGGTACCTGTGGAGCACGTGCCGGTAGGTCTTGATCGCCTCCGCCTCCATCCCGATCCTGGTGTAGGCGATCGCGATCTGCTGCAGGACGATGGGGTCTCCGGGAGACTCCCTGAGGGCCAGACGCAGCGAGGTGAGCGCCTCGTGGTGCTTGCCCTCCTGGGCAAGGGCGAGTCCCTCTTCGTAGTAGTCGATCTGCTCGGCCCTGGCAGGACCGCCGAAGAGCTTGTTCCAGAGCGACATGGACGAGGGTGTTAGCGTCCTGCTAGAGGGGGTGCAGGGGTGCGCGAACCGGAAACCGAGTCGTTACAAGGTACCCGATTCCCGATTGCGCAGACAAGCCGGATTCCTGTTCACTGTGCATGCGGGCCCTAAGAGGAGGGCGATTCCAGCGTGAGACAGGCCTGGCAACCCGAGGACAATTCTCCCACGGCATTCGAGCAGCGCTGGCCTTGACAGTCTCCCAGACAGATTTCCACCGCCTGGCGGGATGGCTCCGCGTGGCCGCCCGCGCGGGCGCGGGGCTTGCCTGGACGACCGCGGTCGCCGCCCTCCTGCTCGCGAGCTGGACACCCACGGTCCTCTTTCGACGGTCGGCGGCCACGAGGCGGGCTGGTGCTCGTCGCCTCGCCAAGCGGATCTGGGGGCGGGGCCTCCTGCTCGCAGTGGGTGTCCGAGTGAGGGTCGAGGGCCGGCCACCCCCTGGCGGGACGATCGTCGTCTCCAACCACCTGGGCTACATCGACATTCCGGTGGTGAACTCGGTTGCCCCGACCGTCTTCGTGGCGCGGGCCGATCTCAGGCGCTGGCCCTACCTTGGGCCGCTGGCATCGCTGGGAGGCACGATATTCGTGGACCGGGCCACCAAGAGAGCCGTGCTGGCAGTCCGCCGCAGGATGCTCGAGGCGCTCGCGAGGCGCGACCGGGTCCTAGTCTTCCCGGAGGCGACGAGCACCTCCGGCGCGACGATTCTGCCCTTCAAGTCGGCGCTCCTGGCCGACGCCGCCGCGCGGGGGCTCCCCGTCCACTGGATGACGCTGACCTACCGGGCGCCGGGCGCCTCGGCCGGGGACCGGGTCTGCTGGGGGAGCGATGTGGGATTCGTGGCGCATCTCGCCGGGCTGCTGGCGCTGCGCCGCATAGAGTGCACACTCCGCTTCGGGCACCGGCCGGTGCTGGCAGGCGACCGGAAGGAGCTCGCCCGCGAGCTCCGACGCCGAATGATGGGAGCTTTCGACCCGGTTACTCGATATCCCCCGCAAGACGACGCACGAACGGGCTCACGATCAGCGCCACCAGGCCGCCCCCGCCGACGATCATCGCCACATTCATGAAGAGCGGGGACGGGTCCAGGCCCTCGAGCAGGCCCGCCACCCGTCCGGCGATGAGGTTCCCCAGCGCAGCCGCCACGAACCAGACACCCATCATCTGGCTGATGCGGCCCACCGGCGCGAGCTTGGTCATGGCGGAGAGCCCCACGGGGGAGAGCGCCAGCTCGCCGACGGTGTGCAGGAAGTACATCACGACCAGCCATGCCGCCGAGACCGTCGCGTCGGGGCCCGCATTGGCCGCACCCCACGCAATCACCAGGAATCCCGCGCCAAGGCCCATCAGGCCGAGGGCGAACTTCACCCCCACCGAGGGATTCGCGTTGCGCCTGGCGAGCCACACCCAGAGCGACCCGAAGACCGGGGCCAGCACGATGATGAAGAAGGCGTTGACCGACTGCAGCGCCGAGGCGCCGTACTCCCAGCCGAACAGCGTCCGGTCCGTGAAGTCGCGGGCGAAGATGTTGAGCGACGAGCCCGCCTGCTCGAATCCCGACCAGAAGAGCGCGGCGCACAGAAAGAGCCAGAAGATGACGAAGACCTTCTTGATCTCGCCGCCGCTGTGTCCACCCCAGGCGACCACGTACAGGAAGTAGAGGGCGATGATGACGAGGATCGCGATGGCCAGGTTGTCGGAAATGTCGGTGAGCGACAGCGGGATGGTTCCGTTGGACACGAGGAGGCCGAAGGCTACCAGCGCCGCTGCCACCGAGGCGCAGATTCCGTAGAAGGTGCGGGCGGTGCGGGCAAGCTGCTCTCGTGTCCTGTCCGTGCGCAGGAGGCCGGCGTTACCCAGCGGCCCGTAGCCCAGCCGGAACTGGATCAGCCCGAGAACCATGCCGAATCCGGCCGCGGAAAATCCCCAGTGCCAGTTGCCCTGTTCGCCCAGGAAGCTGCAGAGCAGCGGACCAGCCATGGCCCCTACATTGATCCCCATGTAGAAGATCGAGAACCCCGCGTCGCGGCGGGCCCCGCCCTCGGGGTAAAGGTCGGCCACCACCGAGCTCACATTCGGCTTGAGCAGCCCGGTGCCGATGACGATCAGCACGAGTCCCAGGAAGAAGGTGAAGCGCGTCGGCACCGCCATGCTGAAGTGCCCGGCCGCGATGATGCAGCCGCCGACGAACACCGCCTTGCGCTGTCCCCAGAGCTGGTCCGCGACCCAGCCGCCCGGAAGCGCGAGCAGGTAGACCAGCGAGCCGTAGAGCCCATAGATGGCGGTCGCGGTTACCAGGTCGAAGCCCAGCCCCGGGTTCTCGCCGATCGTCGCCCCGGTCATGAAGAGGACGAGGAGGGCCCGCATCCCGTAGAAGGAGAAGCGCTCCCACATCTCGGTGAAGAAGAGGGTGGGGAGGCCCCGTGGGTGGCCGCGGAATAGGCCCCGTCCGAACTCGGTTCCTCTCTGGTCTGCCATGCTCAGCCCTCCCGGGCCCGGTCAATAGGGTCGTCGCTCCGACCGCGCGAAGTCGCGGCTGGGGGACATACTACGGCCCGCGAGCGCGAGCGACCAGAGGCTGCCGGTATCCATGTCGTCACGGGGGGGTTCGACCGTCGGATGGGCTGTGCGAGGTGGTGGAGGTTTGGTGGCTTTCCGCAGTGAACCGGCCAGCGGCCCGGGGCTCGATCATGGTCCCGGGCTTAGGCGGCCGTACGAGCACCCAGGCAGCGGTGACGGTGGAGATGCCGCGGATCGGGGCGAGGACTTCGAGCTTGCGCCGCGCCAGACTGGCCCGTATCCTTGCGCTAGGCGGCACATCAGCGACGGCCCCTGGTACTGCGACAAATTCTGGGACCTGGGGCCCTCGCGGTTCGTAGTTCATGGTCCAGGCATAGAGAATGGGCGTACGCACGGGTCGTACGGGTACCTGCACGGCGAGCTGACATCCGGAATGGGGGCGGTCGAAGCCAAATTCGGCTGGTTCCGGATAACGTCGGGCTACAGGTGCCCCGTCGGAAACGGCCTGGTTGGCGGGAGTAGGGACAGCCGCCACATCCGCGGCAGGGCCGTGGACTTCGACCCGAGGGGCGTGACGCGGGAAGAGATGAAGACAGCTGTTGAGCGGCCGCCGCCGTTCGGGTGGGGGAGAGATGCCACCATATTGCCGCATCCAGACGCCCCCTATGTGGAGCTCAGAGTGTACCCCACCGGCCACATGCATCTCGGCTGGTGGCTCCGAGGATGGGGAGGTGGTGGAGGCGGAGGAGGCGGAGGTGGACTCGAACATGGAGGCAGGATGACGACGATGGGAAGGGCGGCGTCCGCGGCCTTGGCAACGGCGCTGGCGACCGGCGGCGCGGCCGCCCAGTCGGCCGACGACCAGCAGGCCATCGTCCGGGAGCTGCTGAGCGGCGACCCGGAAAGAGTGTACATGGCGGCCGGTAGACTGCCGATGGTGTGGGGGAAGTGGGCGTTCGAGGAGGGTTACGAGGTGACGCGCGAGCTCGCCGACGCCCTGCTCGTTGCGCTCGAGCGCGAGAATGCACGCGCCGATGCGCTCTGGCTCGAGGCGGGAGGCCACAGACATCCAGACGGTCCGGGGGACGCGTTGCATTTGCTCGCGGGGGTCGTAGCCGCCACGGGGAATCCGGCGTCCTTCGACGCTCTGGTCGACGCCGGGTTCGGGGTCCGCGGGGAGGAGATGCCCGCCCACGACGCAGAGTTCAGGTCGAGGCTCAGCGAAGCCATCGACCAAGCGTGGATGTTTCGTCAGCTCGAGGAGGCCAGGGATTGGATCGAGAATGCCCGGAACCCGGATGCCGACGGGGATGCGGCGCTGGACGCCCTAGGTAGCCTAGCCGGTGTCGAGAGCTTCAGTCGCGAGCGGGGGGAGGCGCTGGAGCCGTGGCTCCGGGAGGCGATGAGGGAGGTGGCGATACTACACCTCGGGCGCGATGCGGCCCTCGACAGCAAGATGCGGGAGCTGCTGTTCGGAGTTGCCGTCGATCTGGCGTTTGCGCTGCGCGACCCGGAAGTGGACGCCGCCCTCCGGACGGCCTGCGAGGGGGGACGCTGCCCGCCATGCCTGCCAGGGAGCAATCCCCACAAGGAGAGGCGCTTCTGCGTCATGGACCCCGTCGGGTTCTGCGAGAGCCGGAATGTCCCGGAGGGGTGCGCTTGGTGGCACGAGTTCGCCGAATACATGCAGCGGATCACGGGGTTGACGTATAGCCGTTCCGGGAATTAGGAACCGCTAGGCCGAGCGGCTCGAGGGGCCGATGCACAGGGCATGGAGGCGCAAGGAGCCTTGCCACAGCCTCTCAGGGCCCAACCGACGCCGCTCCTGGCGGATCCAGCTCGACCGCCCAGAGCCCCGAGTTGCGGTCCGAGACCACGATTCCTCCCCGATGGAACTGAACGCCCACGGCCATCGGCGAATTGGCGATGCGGCCGTCGGGGGCACCGGTGGGGACTCTGGCGACCTCGCGGCTCTGCCGATACAGATCGCCCCGCAGCTCGCCCGAGATGTCGACCACTCGCAGCCCGGCGAGGCCGTAGGCGACGTAGAGGCGGTCGCCCTCCACCCACAGGCTGCGGGCAGCCGCCTCGGGCACCTCGTAGCGGGCCACGGCGCGTGGAGCCGTCGGATCGCCGATGTCGAGCACGCGGACGAGTGCGTGCGATCGCTGGCCTCGCCTGCCGGCTCCCGAGGCGCACGCCTCGCAGACCAGCGTCTCCTCGACGACGAACAGGTAGCCGTGCCCGTCAGCACTCCTGTATGGCAAGGAAACCCTGGAGCTGCCCTCGGGGTGGGCGTAGCTGCCGACCACGATCGGCTCGCCAGGGGTGCCGCCCCAGCGACCGTCGCCCACATCGAGGATGTGGACCCCATCGGGCCCGTACGCCAGGTAGGCGAGACCGTCGGCTACCCGGAGATCGTTCAGGCGTGCCCCCGGTCTCTCGACACCCCATCGCCCCACCTCCTCGAGGTCCTTCGGATTGGATGCGTCCAGGATGTGCAGCTCGGGGGAACCGGTGGGCACCACGTAGAGGAGGCTGTCGGCGAACAGCACCTTGGCGGCCCCCTCCTTCAGGCCCTTCGCGTAGTCGTCGGCCACGACGGGATGGGCCGGATCGGCTAGGTCGAGGATCACGATGCCGTTCTCGCGGTCGGACGCACCCTCGCGGGTGATTGCGGCGAAGGTCCCGGCGCCGTTGACCGCGACGTCGCCCACCGCCCGCGCGTCCACCTCCACGAAGTCGGTCAGCGTCGGGTTCGCCGGGTTGTTGACATCCCACGCCAGCATCCGCTCCGAGCGGGTGCCCGTGTAGGCGTAGTCGCGTCCGTCGGCGCCGGTGAAGGCCCATAGATCCGCGGTCGGCCGGTCGGGGATCACTCCGCGCCCGACGACCCGGGCATCCGCTCCGACGCCACGCGCGACCGCCTCGACGATGGCTTCGCCCGAACGCCCGCCAACTGTGGCCACAACGCGGTAGAGCCCCGCACGCTCGGCCACGAATCCGCCGTCCTGGTAGATCAGCGCACCGTGCCCGGCCCCTTCTCCGACCGCCGCCACCGAGTAGTGAGCCGCCACACCCTCGACCTCGTTGCCATCCGCGTCCAGAGCAACGACGCTGTAGTGGAGCACATCGCCTATTCGTCCCTGCGCTGGGCCGGTCACCTCGACCGCTGCGACCAGATCTTCGTCGACCTCCAGAATGAGCCTTCCCTCGACGCCCTCGGCGGTGGCGTACACCACGGCGGCACCGGGGTGCAACGCCCGCACGAAACCCCGCTCGTCCACAGCGACGAGATCCGGCCGGCTGCTCCGCCACTCTACCGCGACGGAGGTGCGGAGGTCACCGGCGGCCGTGTACGCGCGCGCCCGAAGCCCGACCACGGTGCCGACCAGGAGCCGCCGACCAGGATCCGCGATCTCGACTCCTGCAACCGGCCGACCCACCACCGCTACCGGGGCGGAGAAGGTCCGCACCTCGGGTGGCCCGGTACCGCTCGCGGGCGGTACCCGGATCGCCATGCGCAGCTCGGCCGTGCCCTCCGCTAGCCCCCGGAGGTACCCTCCCTCCAGGACGGCGAAGCGGCTCTCCAGCGCTGGCCGCACCACTACGCCCCGGACCGGATGGTCGCGAGCGTCGTAGGCGACCAGGAACAGCTCCCCGCCGAGCGCCACCGAGTCGCCGACCTGTATCGCGATCTCGGCCGGGTCGCTTCGCACATCCTCCACGCGCGCCCCGATCAGCACCGCCGCCGGGTACCCAGGCGCACTCGGAGGGGCGAGTGCCGACTCGTCGCCGCCGAGTGGCTTCGCCTCCTCGGGATCGGGAGCAGCTGCGGAGTCCGACCTGGGATCGCCGGGCGTCGGCACCACGGCGGCAGACGGCGCGGGAGGGGGTGGAGGCCGCCTTGAATCGTCGATCTGGGCTCTCGAAGAGGCCCCACTGCCGCACCCGGCGAGGAGCAGCGATGTAAACCACAGTTTACATAATGTGTACTTCATATTACAATAGTATCCGACGGCGACGGCACCCGGTGTCGATCCGGAGCTCCAGACCCTCAGCCGCCCGTACAAGGGCGTTACACATTGTAAGGTGAACGCGACGTCTTGTCTTGCCTTCGGCCGTAGTGCAGGAAGAGCGTCGGTACCACCAGCATGTTGAGGAAGGTCGAGGTGAGGAGGCCGCCCAGGACCACCACCGCGAGCGGCGCCTGCAGCTCCTTCCCCGGTTCGCCCATCCCGAGCGCTAGCGGCACCAGGGCGAGTCCGGCAGTGAGGGCGGTCATCAGGACGGGCGCGAGACGTTCCAGAGAACCCCGGCGAACGCTCTCGGCGACGGCCGCCCCCTCGGCCTCCAGGTCGCGGTAGCGGGCGACGAGCAGGATTCCATTTCGGACCGCGATGCCGAAGAGGCTGATGAGGCCCACCAGAGTCGCCACGTTGATCGTGGTGCCCGTCACCCAGACCGCCAGCACCCCGCCCACGAGCGCAAGGGGCAGGTTGACCATCAGGAGCGCGGCCATGCCGAGCGAGCCGAAGCTCTGGAAGAGAATGAGGAAGATCGCGGCGATCGAGAAGACCGACAGAACCGAGATGGTGCGGGCGGCCGCCCTGCCGGACTCGAACTGGCCGCCGTACTCGATCTGGTAGCCCCGCGGCAGTGCAACCTCCTCCTCCACCCGCGCCTGCAGCTCCGCGACCGCGCCCTCGACGTCGCGTCCGGCCACATTGGCGCTGATCGCGATCATGCGCCGGGCGTTCTGGCGCGAGATGGCGTTCGGGCCCCTCGCCGGGGCGATCGTGGCCAGCTGCGAGAGAGGCACGGTCGCGCCGGTTGGCGTGGTCACGAGCGAGCTGCCGATGGCGACGGCGTCCCGGCGGTGCTCGTCGCCGTACCGGACCACCAGGTCGAATGAGCGCTGGCCCTCGCGCACCACAGAGACCTCTTCGCCCCGAAATGCCACATCGACCGCCCTGGCCAGAGCCCCCGGAGTCACGCCGTGGCGTGCCATCGCGTGACGGTCGCTCTGGATCTGCAGCTGGGGGACCTCGGCCTGCTGGTCTGCCGCCACATCCACCAGCCCCGGCACCTCGTCGGCCACTGCCTCGATGGCGGCGGCGAGCTCGCGCAGCTGCGCCAAGTCGGGCCCGAAGAGATTCGCGGCGATGGCAGCCCGGGTGCCCGAGAGCATATGGTCGATCCGGTGCCCGATCGGCTGGCCGACCGTCACGTTGGTGCCGGGGAGACCCTCGAGCTCGTGGCGCAGCTCGGCCATGACCTCAGCCAGGTCGTGATCGGAGAGGTCGAGGCGGGCGTCGATCTCGGAGGCGTAGGCCGCCTGGGCGTGCTCGTCCAGCTCGGCTCGTCCGGTGCGGCGGGAGGTGGAGGCCACGGCCGGATGCGCCAGCAGCTGCCGCTCGACCCGAGTGCCGATCGCGTCCGCCTCGGCGAGCGAGGTCCCCGGGAGGCTCACAACGGAGATCGTCAGCGACCCCTCCTGGAAGGCGGGGAGGAAGGAGCGCCCGAGGATCGGGATGATCGCCAGCGTCCCGGCGAGGAGCAGCACGACGGTCGCAACCACCAATCGCGGACGCGGAAGCGTCCAGTCGAGCACATGTGCGTAGACCCCGGTAACGGTACGCATCAGCCAGGAGCCGCCCTTGGAGGCCGCGGCCGCGGGGGGCAGGAGGCGGTGGCAAAGGACGGGCGTGATCGTGACTGCGACCAGGAGCGAGGCCAGTATGCTCACTATGTAGGCTACGCCGAGCGGCCTGAGCATCCGCCCCTCGACTCCGGAGAGGAAGAAGAGGGGCACAAAGACGATCGTGATGATGACCGTCGCATTCAGGATCGGAGTGCGGATCTCGCGAGCCGACGAGGCTATGACCGCCAGCGCCGAGCGGCGGAGATCCGGCTCCAGGCGCGCATTGTCGCCGAGGCGCCGGTGGGCATTCTCGACGAAGATGACCGCATCGTCCACGAGCGCCCCGATCGCGATCGCCATCCCGCCCAGCGTCATCGTGTTGATGGTGCCGCCAAGGGCGTGAAGCGCCAGGACGGCCAGCGACAGCGACAGGGGGATGGCTAGGACCGAGATCGCCGCCGTGCGGACGCTCCAGAGGAAGAGCAGCAGTATGGCAACGACCAGCGCGGCGCCTTCCCAGAGCGCAGTGAAGACGTTCTCCACAGCCAGCGAGATGAAGTCGGCCTGACGGAAGATCTCGCGCTCCAGGGTGACACCCCGGGGAAGGTCGGCCGCGATCGCATCCAGCTCGGCGTCGATGCGGCGGGTGAGGTCGAGCGTGTTCGCGCCGGGCTGCTTCTGGATGGAGAGGACGACGGCCCCGGTGGCATTCACGGAGCCCGTGCCGAGCCTCACCCCGGGTCCTATGCGCACCTCGGCCACGTCCCGGACGAGTATCGGGACCCCGCCCCGCACGCGGATCACCGTGAGCCCGATCTCCTCCGCCTCGCGCACGCGCCCTATGCCACGAATCGCCACCGCGCCACCACCCGACTCGTAGAGCCCGCCCGATACATTCACATTCGACTCCGCCGCCGCTCTCAGCACCTCGTCCAGCCCGACCCGGTAGGCACGGAGCCGGGCGGGATCGACCAGCACCTGGTACTGGCGCACATCCCCCCCGATCGGCACTACCTGCGCCACCCCGGAAAGCGCCAGGAGCCGGGGACGGACGATCCAGTCGGCGGCGGTCCGTGCGTCCATCAGCAGCGTCGGGGGGGCGGCGAGCCCGACGAGCATGATCTCCCCCATGATGGAGCTTGCCGGCGCGAGCACCGGCGGTCCGACCCCGTCCGGCAGACCGGCGGCGGCCAGCTGCAGGCGCTCCGCGACGACCTGGCGGGCCCGGAAGATCTCCGTCCCCCAGTCGAAGTCCACCCAGACGAGGCTGATCCCCTGCGCGGAGCTCGAGCGCACCCGGCGCACGCCCGGCGCACCCGTCACCGAGGCCTCGACGGGGAAGGTGACAAGGCTCTCGACCTCCTCCGGCGCCATCCCGTGCGCATCGGCCAGCACGGTGACTGTAGGCGCCGTCAGGTCGGGGAATACGTCCACCGGAAGTGTCGCCGCAGCCCACCCGCCGGCCGCCGGCGCCAGCACCGCGCCGCAAACCGTCAGGAGACGATGCCTCAGCGAGGCCGCCACCATCCGGTCGAAGAGGGTGCCGTCCGCCCGTGAGGTGGAACCCGCCAGAGCTCCGGGCGAAGTCCTTCCCACAGTCCGGCTAGCTGCCTAGTGAACGTGGCCGTGGCCGACGGCGGCGTCGCCCACCGAGGCCAGCTTCACCTGGTACGCTCCCGTCGTGACCACCCGCTCGCCAGCATTCACCCCCGTGACGAGCGCCCACTCCCCGTCGGAGGGTCCGACCTCGACCGGGCGGCGCTCGAAGGTCTCGGCGCCGACGGCTACGTACGTCACCGGCAGCCCGTCCTCGTCCTGAATGGCGCGGGCCGGGACCGCCACGCCGGAGACGGGCTCCCCCACCTGAAGTCGCCCGTCGGCCAGCATTCCCACCCTGAGTGCACCATCCGGATTCGGCACCGCGAAACGCACCTCGACCGTGCGCGTCAGCGGATCGACCACGCTGCCCACCGAGACGACCTCGGAGGTGGCGTAGACGAGCGAGCCGCCCTCCACCGTGAACCACGCGCCCCGCAGCTCGTCGACCGGGGGAACCTCCGGCGACGGCACCCTGGCCAGGAACCACACCGTGGAGGGGTCCACGACCGTGAAGGCCGGTTGCCCCTCCTCGACGTGCTCGCCCGGATCCAGATGCCGTGCGGCAACGACGCCCGAGATGGGTGTGCGAAGCGCGAAGAGTCCCCGGTCGGGATCGACGCCGGCGCCGGGCTCGGCACCCTCGCCACCAACGCCGGCGAGAGCGGCTGCCGCGACCTCCAGGTCGTGACGCGCATGCTCCAGACGGGTGCCTGTGATCGCCCCGGACTCGAAGAGACGCTCCGCCCGCTCCGCTTCTCTCCGGGCCTCCATCGCGTCCGCACGCAGACGGACGAAGGAGTGGTCGGTGCTGGTGGGCGCGACGAATGCGAGGGCGTCGCCCTCCGCGACCGGCCGACCCACGGCGGGCATCGGCGAATCGGTCGTCACGAGCCCCGAGACCGGCGAGGCGACCTGTACCAGCTTCCCGACCGGGGCGACGATCTCGCCACCGGCGCGTAGAGTGCGTCGGATGCTCCGCTCCTCGGCCGCCTCGACCGCGAAGGGCATCCTCCGCTGCTGCTCCTCCGCCAAGGTGATCAGCGCTGGTGGCGCCGACCCGTGATCATGGGAGTGGTCGTCGTGGACATGGTCGTGCTGGCCAGGCGAGTCGGACGCGGGAGCCCCGCAGGCGAGAAGGAGCGCCGAGAGCGGGACCGGTGGCAAGAGGTGCCGAGGGCGCGTGAATGAGGAGGGGATGGCGGCCAAGAGTGCGAAGGGAGAAGTCCATGGAGTGTCGGAAGATAGCTCCTATGCCCCTTGCGAGCCACGTTCCGGGGCCACGATCTTCAACCCATGACCATCAGAGTGCAGCGAGCGGCCTCCCGACCACCCCGAGTCGAGCGCACACTCGAGATCTTCGAGGCCGCGCGGGTGCCCATCTTTACGGTCCTGGACGGCATTTCGAGACCCGACCTGGATTGGAGTCCGACGGCGGGGGTGCGCGGGATCGGGAAGATCTGTCGTCACCTGTACCGGGTGGACATCTGGTTCCTGCGGCGGCTCGGGGTCGAGCCGGTGATCACCGAGGACGGACCGGGACCGCCGGAACTGATCGCCGAGCGGATGCGGGTCATCCAGCTCCAGATCATCGACGAGGTGGAGAGGTGCGCGACCGACGCCGACCTGACGGCCGAACGAAGCTCGCTCCTTGACGGCACCGCCGGGGCGCGGCTGGGACCAGCCGTCCTGCACATCGCCCAGCACTACATGTACCATCTGGCCCAGATCACCTACCTGCGCCGCATCCGCGACCCCGAGTGGAAGGCCCCTTTGGACGAGTGGGAGGCCGCGACGCACCTGATCGAGGACGGCGTGCTGGACTAGGCCCGCGGAGCTCTGTCAATGGCCATTGAAAATGTCAGGGTTGTGGCCATCGAAAATGTCAGGGTTGG
>JAPOYJ010000034.1 GCA_026706635.1 Gemmatimonadota bacterium
GAGAACGGTGTCAGATCGGGGGACAAGGCCAGGATCTCGCTCTTCGCCGTTCCTGTGGTGCCAACTTCGTCGTAGGGCCAGATCGAGGTGGGTACGAGCCCCGGCTGCACCTCGCTCCAGAACTTCTTGAGGCGGGGCTGGGAATCGCCATCCTCCCCGAACCAGATGCGCTCGTCAGCAACCATCTCTTCGTAGCGCTCAGGCTTGTAGAGCCAACACCTGCCGGGTGGCGGATCCACATGCCGACCGGACGGCAGCGTGATGGTGAAGAACTGCTCCTCCCTCCTGCCCTTGCCAGCCTTGGCATGGACGGGCATCGAGGCCCAATCCCCGCGGGGGTCGCTGTCGGGGTTGCTGTACCGGGAGCGCTGCGCTTCGGAAGGAGGCAGCAGGTTCCTCGCCTTCTTCCAGAGCGGTTTGTTCACCGCGTAGACGATCACGTTGTCGTGGCTGATGGAGATGTCGGTTCGGTTCTCCCTCGTGTAGGTCTTCTGCCAGATCACGTTGGCCACGAAGTTGGACGCGCCGAACACCTCGTCGAGGACGCACCGAGCCCGATGCATCTGAACGTCGTCCAAGTGGAGCCACACCGAGCCATCCTCCGAAAGCAGACGGCGAATCTGAACCAGCCGGTCCCGGATCATGGTCAGCCAGACCGAGTGTTCGAGGTTGTCGTCGTAATCCTCGAAGGCTTGGCCCGTGTTGAACGGCGGGTCGATGTAGGCCAGCCGGACGCGCCCGACGTACTCGGACGCGAATTCCGGCAGTTCCGACAGGCTCACCAAGGCGTTCAGAGCGTCGCCCCGTATCAGCAGGTTGTCGGAGCTTCGCGAGTCCGCCGCGCGGGTTCGGCCCACGAGCGCCGCGTCACGCAAGAGACGCACTTCGGACACGCGGTAGTCGTGGGGTGGAACCCACTCGTAGCCCTCGTTCCGATGCGCGAGGAGGCGGAGGCGCTTGTTGGTCCAGGTCAGTTCCAGACGACCCGAGTGCTTCCGTGTTCGCATGGACAAACTCTCGCCCTCGGGCTCGGCTGGCAGGATCGGTGGGTGAAGGTGGGTCGATCTCCTCGACGCGCCATGGAATTGGGCACCGCACCTCCGGCGTACGCAAGTACCCGAGCGCGAATCGCCTCCGCAACTCTGGACGAATCGTCTCCCGGCGGTGCTTGGGGTCCGGCGCTGCCCCCGAGAGACTGCGTGGACTTGACGTTGGGGTCTGGGGCGTTGGTGCGCCACGTCTCTTCCACGAGTGAGTGTGAGACAGGGCCCACGGGATTGCAGCGGATACCCCATTGGGTTACTCTATGCTCATGCATACGGTCGCCGAGACTCCAACCTTCTCCCGTCAGGCCGACAAGCTGTTCAACGAGGGGGAGAGACGCGAACTGATCGACTACTTGGCCGAGCATCCCTTGGCGGGCGACGAGATTCCCGGCACGGGCGGGGTCCGAAAGATGCGATTCGGAGCCTCCGGGCGCGGTAAGCGGGGCGGTGTCCGGGTGATCTACTTCTTCGGGGGCGAAGGAGTGCCGATCTACGCGCTTCTGGCCTACTCGAAGTCCGACAAGATCGATTTGAACCCAAGCGAGCGACGAGCGGTGGCCACGCTCGTGGCCGCGATCAAGCTCCAAGGAAAGCAGAGCAAATGAGCACGTTCGGAGAAGACCTGATACAGTCCTTGAACGAGGCCTTGGACCATGCGAAGGGCGAGGGTCCCGCCATCGTTCACACCCCGATCTCGCCCCGCGAGGTTCGGATGGAGGCGAAGCTGACGCAGACGCAAATGGCGGCCCTGATGGGAATGAGCCTTTCCGGCTACCGGAAGTGGGAGCAGGGGAGACGCCGTGTGAGCGGCCCGGCAGCGGCGCTTCTGCGCATTATCAAGCACGATCCGAACGCGGTGAGGCATGCACTGGTGCCGTCCCCATAAGCTGTGGAGCAGTCGGTCGATTCGGCGTCCAGATCAGTCGCTCAGAGTCCCGCCATTCAAGTCGGTTTTCCCGCTCCAGCGGCACGGTCCAGCAAAGTCCAGAGAAAAGGCAGGAAGCGCAGATCGTGCAGCCCTGTAAGTAGTTAGCCGATTTCCTGCCGGGATTCTGGCCTCAGGCGATCCGCCTGAACATCGCCCCGCCCGGCTGGCAACAGACCTTCGCCCCGCTTCACGACGCCTTCAACCACGAGCACGGCTGGAGCCGCCCGGACGACCCGGCGCGAGCGAGGGCGCAGCGCCCGGGCCATGTGGCCTACATCGAGGCGTCGAAGCTGCGGGCCGGACTCGAACACGAGGCGGACCCGCGCACGCTGATCCGCGACTACCTCGTGCAGCGCG
>JAPOYJ010000080.1 GCA_026706635.1 Gemmatimonadota bacterium
GTGCTCTGCGTTGCTCCTCGCACGAATAGCCCTGCTATTCGCCCTTCGTCGCGCCTTGCCAGCAGAGCGCTTCGCCGCTCTCGGTGCTCGCGCGAGACTGCCCACGGGCTGCGGCAGCCCGTGGACAACCTCCCACGGCATTCGAGCAGCGCTGCATCCGCGCTGGTTCGCTTCGCTCGCCTTTCCAAATTGTAATCCGTACTTTACAATATGTAATCCATAGTTTACAATGCCCGTACCCGTAGATTCGCTCTGCGTTGCTCCTCGCACGAATAGCCCTGCTATTCGCCCTTCGTCGCGCCTTGCCAGCAGAGCGCTTCGCCGCTCTCGGTGCTCGCGCGAGACTGCCCACGGGCTGCGGCAGCCCGTGGACAACCTCCCACGGCATTCGAGCAGCGCTGCATCCGCGCTGGTTCGCTTCGCTCGCCTTTCCAAATTGTAATCCGTACTTTACAATATGTAATCCATAGTTTACAATGCCCGTACCCGTAGATTCGCTCTGCGTTGCTCCTCGCACGAATAGCCCTGCTATTCGCCCTTCGTCGCGCCTTGCCAGCGGGGCGCTTCGCGAAAAGGACCGTTCAGATCGATCGAGATCGCCTCGAGGGCGCGGTCTACGAAGGTCGGCCCGTAGAGCATGAGGTACTGAAGGGGTCCCAGCACTCTGTCCTGCGCCCTGTTGAGTGGCCAGAGGTGCGCGTGGGCGCGTCGAATGCGCGCCTCGGTGGTCTCGTCGAGTCGGCGGGCAGCCCGCGCAATCTTTCTCTCCAACGTGTCGGCAGCACCCACTCCGGTGCCAAGCGCACGCGCCACCGCGCCAGCCAGCGTCGGATCGATGCTCTCCACCGCGTCAGCCAGCTCCGCACCCTGCTCCTCGACCGCGCCCCGCCACCGCGCGAGCGCGTTCACGATCTCCGCGGGCAGCCGCGCACGGGTCAACTTGCCGATTGTCGCAGAGGCGTCCCGGAGCTCGTCCGGCCCGATCCCGCACACCTCGAGCACCCTCTCCACCTTGGCCTCGACGACCATCAGGGAGGCCCTGGGAAAGGCAATCGGTCGGGGTGTTCCATGTCTTTCGAAGAGCCCCTCCAGCTGCCCGAGGTAGGCCAGCTCACCGGGTCCGCCGACGTACGCCAGATTCGGGAAGAGGTAGCTCTCGACGACCGGGCGCAGGAGCACGTTCGGCGATACCACCTCCGGGCTGCTCTCGATCAGGGTGTCGAGACTCCGCCTCGAGAGCGTTCGGCGAGTCCGGCGGAGCGAGAAGCCGCCCGGCACAGCCTGAAGACGCTCTCGACCCTCCTCCAGATCCACCATCAGGAGCGAGGCGCCGGGGATCTGCGGGACCTGGAGACGGTATCGGCTCTCCTCGAGTCTCCGCGCGCTCCCCTCGAGTGCTCGCTCGCTGGCCTCGGGGTCGTCGGCCTCGGCGCAGAGCAGCGGAGTGCTCGCTCGCTTCAGGCGGAGGTCGTCGGCTTCGATCAGCCCCAGCTCCGTCTGGCCGAGGAGCTTGGCCATGAAGGTGCCGAAGGCTCCGGCCATCGTCGCGTCGGGTGCGTAGGCCTCCGATATGGATCGTATGTATCCGTCACGGAAGTCGTTCGGCCCAAAGGCCCTGGCGACGGCCGCCACCGCTTCATGCGCCGCGGCCCCAACAGGCGTCCGCGAGAGTGGGCGCGGCACCCCGGTAGGGGAGTCGCCCAGCGACACCTTGCGAAGCTTCCCGCCCCGGTCCACAAGGTGGATTCGGCTCGCCTCGGCCCAGTCGTGATCGTCGGAGGCGATCCAGAAGAGCGGCATCACCGGGTGGGCCAGGAGCTCGCGCAGCTCGCGAGCCAGCCTAATCGCCGTAAGCGCCTTGTAGAGGCTGTGGAGCGGACCGCCGAAGAGGCCGGGCTGCTGGCCGGTGGTGACGAAGAACCCACTCCGGTCGATCACCCTCTCGAGTAGCTCGCGAGCCGCCGGGCCGACGGGGCGGACAACGTCGCTCGCGACCGCGTACCTTTCGGTTGCCGAGAGGCGCCCGATCTCCCGGGCCTTGGCGACGAAGCTCTCGGCCGCGAGGGGAGGTGCCCGGTAGAACGCCACCGCGTCGCCGACGCCGGAGAGGTAGTCGCGCACCAGCCGCGATCCTCCAAGTGGTCGCCGGAGTAGCTTCACCTCGCGTCCCGCCTGCCGGAGGCAGCCCTAGCAGCCCGTGGACAAACCTCCCACGGCACTCCTATGAGACAATGCCAGCGAGCGCAGCGCGTTTCAGCCCCGCGGGGTGGCCGCTCGCGGCCATGGGAGATTCGAGCACGGTACTCCAGCTGTTTCACGAAGGAGCCCTGTTCAGCACGATGTAGCGCGGTGAGGCGTCGGAGTGGGGCGACCCGTCGTACGCGCCGAACGCCCTGACGGGGTGCAGTCCGCCACGCCTGAGCATCTCGTCCAGCTCCTGGGGGCGGTACAGGCGGACGCGCTCCACGAAATCCCGGCCCGGGTCCGGTCCCCGCGATTCGATGCGAATGCGTTTCTCGACCACTCGCCCCCCCTCCGCGAAGCGGCGTCTCTGCACGACGACCGCCCCCGCCAGCGAGGATCGATCCTCCCGCTTCAGCGTCGCCGCGACGTGCGCGGCGTTCAGGAAGTCGAGCAGGTACCACCCGCCCCTCGCAAGGACGCGTCTAGCCTCGTGGATGACCCGCTGGTCGTCGCGCTCGTCATCGAAGTACCCGAAAGACGTGAAGTAGGAGGTGACGATGTCGAAGGTAGCGCCCGCGATAGGCAGCTGCCGCATGTCCGCACGGATCAGGTGGGCCTCCGGTGCCGCGACGCTGGCAGTGGCGATCATCGTCGGCGACAGGTCGATGCCGACGGACGAGAAGCCCGCGCGCGTCAGCGCGGCGAGGTGCCGTCCGGGGCCGCACCCAACGTCCAGGACACGAGCGCCGGAGATCTGGCCGACCTCCCTTCGCAGCAGCGCCACACCCTCGGCGGCCTCGCTGGCATCCCGATGGGGGTAGAGCTTCAGGTACTCGTTCCCGAACCACTTCCGGTACCAGGCTGCCCGGTCGGGGTGCGAGCTCACCCGGCATTCCCGGAGGATCCGGGGGAAGCCCCGGGGTTGGCGGCGCACCTATCCAGGAGCTCCTGGAGCGCCAAGCGTAGCGGTTCGGGCGGTCCACCCTCCACGCGCAGATCCACGACGACGCAGTGGGGCGCGAGGGCCGGGAAGGCGGAGAGCTTGACGGCGTCCTTCCCAGTGCAGACGATCGTGCGGCCGCGGCGCCGCGCCATGAGCTCGACGACATCTTCCACCGTGTACTCGTGGTGGTCGGTGTAGGCGACCAGCTCGATCTCGCCACCGGGGATGAGCCTCGCCAGCCCCTCGGCGAATGCTCGCGGACGCGCAACCCCACAGAGGGCAAGCACATCGCCGGTGGGTGACGAAGCGGGCCTCCCCGCCATATCCCGCCAGCCGCGCATTCGGAGTCTCACCACGGCGGGGCTCGTGGCCGGGGCGACGCCGGCAATCCGCTCGCGCCAGCGGTCGGATCGAGGCCCGGAGGCCGTCCGGCGGGTAACCAGCACATGGGTGGCCCGCCGCGCCGCCGAGAGGGGCTCCCGATACGGTCCCCTAGGCAGAAGTCGCACTCGCTCCGGGTCCTCGGCCGCAACCAGCAGGACGCTCAGGGCGTGGGCGTGCCACCGCTGCTGGAAGCCGTCGTCGAGGATCGCCACGCTACGCCCTCGGCTCGCCGCCATATCGACCGCACGGCGGCGGTCGGAGTCGGCGAACACCGCCTCAGGCCCAAACCACCTGCGGTGCAGCAACGCCTCGTCGCGACCGTAGCCACGCTGCACAATCGCCACCTCCAGGCCTCGCTCCAGGAACCACTCCGCCAGCCAGCGCACGACCGGCGTCTTGCCGGTGCCACCCACGACGAGGTTGCCGACCGAGACGACGGGAATCGGAGGTGCGTCCCACCGAAGGCGACTGTGCCACGCGCTTCGTGTCCGGGTCGCGAGCCGAAAGGCGGCCTCCGCCGGGCCGAGAGCTGTGTCCAGAAGCGCCGCCCCGTGGCCCTGCAGCTCTCCCTGCCAGAAGTCCCGCGCGAAGTCGTGGAGGCGGCGCACCGGCAGCCTACGGGGAGCGAGCCGTCGCCGACCCACCAGCCAGCGCCTCCCCGACCATCTCCGCCACCCGCGCGGCTGCGCCAGGGGGCCCCAGCTCGGCGCGAATCGAGGCAAGGTCGGCGACCATCTGCCCGCGGACCGCGGACGACGGGTCGAGGAGCGGCTCGAGGGCGTCGGCTACAGCCTCCGGAGTCGCCTCTCGCTGGAGGAACTCAGGCACGACGCGCCGCCCGGCGACCAGATTGGCGAGCGCCAGGTGGGGGACGCGCACTAGCTGGCGGGCGAGCGCGAAGGTCGCCGGGTGCGCAACGTACGCGACGGCGAAGGGCATTCCTGCGAGCGCGGCCTCCAGCGTGCACGTCCCGGACTTGGCCAGCCCCGCCGTGGCGAGCGCCATCAGCGAAGCGGTGTCGTCCGCGTGGGGAAAGGGGAGGCCTTCGTAGGCCGATGCGGAGAGGGAGGCAACTCGACTGACCACGACGGCGAGGCCCGGAATTCGGTTCCGAAGCTCGTGCGCGCTCTCGCGGAAGAGCGCGGCGTGGCGCCGAAGCTCCTGGTGCCGCGATCCCGGGAGCAGGGCGAGGACGGCGGCGCCGGGCGCGATCCCGAGCTGCGCGGCGAGTCCTGAGGGGTCGGGTCGGGAGTCATCTTCGAGGAGGGGGTGTCCCACGAACTCGATCCTTGCGCCCCGCCCATCCGGTCGCTTCGGGTAGTGGGCCGCTTCGAATGGCAGAATCAGCGCGATACTCTCGGCGTAACTCGACAGCCGCTTGGCACGGGAGGGCAGCCACGCCCAGACCTGGGGTCCGATGTAGTAGACCACCGGGACGGCGAGCCGCGAGGCCCGCCGGGCGATCCTCAGGTTCAGCCCCGGGAAGCCGATCGGAAGCACGATGTCCGGCGGCTCGTCGGCCAGCATTCCAGCCACCCGCCGCTCAAGTCGCCAAAAGAACCGGAGACGGGGGACCACCTCCGCGAAGCCCATGACCGCAAGGTCCTCCACCGAGCCGATCAGGCGCACTCCCTCCGCCTCCATCGCCTCGCCCCCGAGACCGACGAGCTCGGCATCGGGCCATCGTCGCAGGATTGCCCGCACGACCTGCGCTCCGTGTCTGTCCCCGGATGGCTCGCCAGCCAGCATCAGCACCCTCGGATGCGCATTGCGGCGCCACCCGAATGGCGTGGGGCGTCTGTCCACGAGCTGCTAGAATGCGCGCCCGAGCACCCAGATTATCACCAGCACCGCGGCAAGGAGCGCGACGAGCGCCGTGGGCGACTTCCCCTTCCTGGCGTCGATCCACTCGCGCTTGCGCCTACGCCTGACCCGAATGAGCGACATGCTCCTCGATCCTCTCCTGAATTGCGAGGGAAAGCCGAAGCGCTCGCCGTCCGTCCGGGCCCGTCACCGGGGGGAGCGCCTCCCCCAGCATTGCCCGACGGAAGGACTCCAGCTGCGCGGCCAGGGGTTCCTCCCCCGAGCCCGAGATCGGGATCCGCTCCACCACCGAAGGTAGCCCCTCGACCCCGGCCCCGTCGCCCTGGGGGGGAGCGGCGGGGAGCGACACGCCATCCCTGAGGCGCAGAAACTCGCCTCCGCCCTCCGCCAGGTCCAGCGACAGGTAGCCGGAGCGCTGCCAGATGCGGAGCTTGCGGACCCGCGACATCGAGACCCGGCTGGCAGTCAGATTCGCCACCGCTCCGCCCTCGATCTCCAGGCGGGCGTTGGCGATGTCGACCTGCCCGGTTAGGACCGACACCCCTACCGCAGCGACCGAGCTGACCGGTGCCTCCACCAGTGCGCAGAGGAGGTCCACATCGTGGATCATCAGATCCAGGACGACTGGCACATCGAGCGAACGGGGGACGAAGGGGGCCAGTCGGTGGGACTCGACGAAGAGCGGACGCTCCAGGTAGGGTTCGGCCGCCCGGATCGCCCGATTGTAGCGCTCGCTGTGCCCCACCTGGAGGACGACTCCCGCGGCGTCGGCCTCGGCGATAATCCGGTCGGCGGCTGCCACGTCCGGAGCGATCGGCTTCTCGACCAGGAGATGCCTTCCCGCACCGATCGCAGCCCTGGCGACTCTCTCGTGCGCACTCGTTGGAACGGCGACCACAACGCCGTCGCTGGCCGCCAGGAGCTCCTCCAAAGATGACCGGGCGGGGACGCCCAGCCGTCTCGCCACCTCTTGGCAACGCAGCGCGTCGGCATCGAAGACCCCGCTGCAGGCGGCACCGTCCAGATCTCGCGCCGCCCGCGCGTGGTGCCTCCCCAAGGTGCCCACGCCAACCACCCCAATCGCCGGTCCGTTCGCCCGATCGACGCTGTCAGGACGAGATGCCACGCTCGCTGTCTCGGATGAACTGGAGCAGGTAGGCGACCTCCCGGCATCGGACCGCTTCGTCCGCCTCGGCGCTCGCGATTGCCTGCGTCACGGTCTGCCCGGTGTTGAAGAGCGTGCGGTAGGCGCGCTTTAGGCGACGGCGCACGTCGGGCGAGAATCCGCGCCGCTCCAGCCCCACTGTGTTGAGTCCGAAGAGCTTGGGGGCAGGGTGGCCGGAGACCCGGCAGTACGGGGGGACGTCCTGGCGGAGCGCGCAGCCACCGCCCACGAAGGCGTGCGTGCCGATCCGCACGAACTGGTGGATGGCGACCAGGCCGCCGACGATCGCCCAGTCCTCGATTACGACGTGCCCCCCCATGTTCACCGCATTGGATACTATGACATGGCTGCCCAGGTCGCAGTCGTGCGCGACGTGGGAGTACGCCATGAGCAGGCAGTCCGACCCGACCCGCGTGCGCCCGGCAGCCGCAGTGCCGCGATTCAGCGTCGCGAACTCCCGAATCACCGTGCGATCCCCTACATCCAGATGCGTCTCCTCGCCCCGGTACTTCAGGTCCTGCGGATCAGTGCCCAGGACCGCCCCATTGGCAATCCAGCAGTCGCTACCGATGGCCGTGTCCCTCTCGATCAGGACCCTGGGGCCGATGCGCGTCTTCGCGCCGATCGAAACCCCGGGGCCCACGATCGCGTAGGGACCCACATCGACGCCGGGCTCCAGCTCGGCGTCCGCGTCGACCGATGCGGTCTCGTGCACCCGCACCCCGGCCTCGCCGCCAGTCGAGACCGCGCTCATCGGTCCATCACTCTGGCCATCATCTCGGCTTCGGCGACCACCCTGCCCTCCACGGTGCCCCTGCCCCGCATCTTGCAGACGCCCCGCCGAAAGCTGACCATCTCGACCTCGAAGAGGATCTGGTCTCCCGGAGTGACCGGTCTGCGCCACTTCACGCTCCTCAGCGCCATGAAGTAGACCACCTTGTCCTTCGGGTTCTCGACCGCATCCATGAGGAGCAGCCCGCCAACCTGCCCCATCGCCTCCACGACCAAAACACCCGGCATGATCGGGTGCCCCGGAAAGTGGCCTCGGAAGAAGGGCTCGTTGATCGTCACGTTCTTGAGCCCCACGATCCGCCTATTCGGCTCGAAGTCGACGACCCGGTCCACCAGGAGCAGAGGGTAGCGATGCGGGAGGGCGTCCAGTATCTCCGCGATGTCGAGGCGGCGGGCGCGCCGGTGGCGGTCATGCCGCTCCCGAACGGCGCGGGCCAGCGCGATGTTGCCCGCGTGGCTGGGCCGTTCGGCGACAATGTGACCGCGTAGCCTGGCCCCGATCAGAGAGAGGTCTCCCACCAGGTCGCCGACCTTGTGGCGCAGAAATTCGTCCCGGTAGCGCAAGTCGCCCCCAACCACCTCCCCGGAACCCAGCACGACCGAGTTCCCGAGCGACGCTCCCCTCGCGAAGCCGCGCTCTCGAAGCGCATCGACGTCGTTGCGAAAGCCGAAGGTCCGAGCCGATGCAATGTCCCGGCGAAATCCCCCATCCTCGATGGCGAAGCCGCCGTGCTGACGGCCGATGGCGGGATGGGCGAACTCTATCGTGGCCGACACCAGGAAAGCCTCGGCTGGCAGCGCCGTGTAGGAGGACTCCCCCACCCCGTCTTCGGCGAATGCCTCGGCCACCTCGACGATCTCAACGCTCTCCTCCTGGCGTTCGAGACCGACCCGGTCGAGAGCGCGCACGTACGGCTCGAAGCTGCCGTCGAGGATCGGCACCTCCCGCCCATCCAGCTCGACCCGGGCGTTGTCGATCTCGCAGGCATAGAGAGCTGCGAGGATGTGCTCGACGGTCAGCACCTCCACCCCGTCGGTGGCCAGCGTGGTTCCGAGCTCGGTCCCCGAGACGTTCTCCAGGCGGGCGGGAATGCGTCCCCTGGCTGGCGAGTCGCTGCGGACGAAGACGATCCCCGTTCCGGGGGCTGCGGGCCGGACGGTCAGCGTCGCCGACTCTCCGGTGTGGATCCCGACGCCCTCGAAGCTGACCTCCTCGGTCACGGTCTGCTGCAGGCGCAGCTGCGTCATCTCGTCCCCCGCCTGTCGTCTAGCCGCTCAAGCCGTTCCAGGCGCCTGACGAAGGTCGAGAGCCGCAGGAGGTGTGCCATCGCACGGAGAAAGCTGCGGTGATCCCTTGCCGGGTAGCCGGAGACGGTCTGGCCGGGGGCAACATCGCCGATGACCCCCGCCTGCGCGGCGATTCGGGCCCCGTCGCCGATCGCGATGTGTCCCGAGATCCCGGCCTGCCCCCCCATCAGCACCCCGGTGCCGACCCGAACCGAGCCGGCGACGCCAACCTGCGCGGCAAGCATCGAGCCCGGCCCCACCGAGACGTTGTGCGCGATGTGGACAAGATTGTCCAGCTTCGACCCCGCGCCGATCACCGTGCGCCCGATGGAACCCCGGTCGATCGTGCAGTTTGCGCCGATCTCGACATCGTCCTCGACCACGCACTCTCCCACCTGAGGGATCTTGGCATGTCCGCCCGCCCTCGCCACGTAGCCGAAGCCGTCCACCCCGACGCGCGCACCGGAGTGCACGACGACCCGCGCTCCGAGGACGACCCCCGCATAGAGGGTCACGTTGTGATGAAGTACGGAGTGCGGGCCGACCACTGCGCCCTCGCCGATCACGCAGTTTGCGCCTACGCTGACGCCCTCGCCCACCTCCGCACCGGACTCTATCGCCGTGTGTGGACCGACGGCGACACCCGGCCCCAGCGTCGCCAGCGGATCGACGACCGCCCTGGGGTGCACGGCCGCGACGGGATCGGTGGAGGCTGGTTCCAGGAGCGGCAGCAGCGTGAGGAGGGCGGCGTACGGGTCGTCCACGACTATCCGGCTCCGAGGCCCTCCGCTCCACCCGCTCAGGGACTCTGAGACGAGGAGGGCGGAACCGCGGCACCCAGTCAGCTGGGACGCGTAGCGACCGTGTGCCAGGAAGGCGAGGTCGCCTTCCTCGGCCGCGTGCAACGGCGCGACGCGCGAGAAGGTCGCGTTCCCATCGCCCTCGCTCCTGCCACCGGTGGCCTCGGCCGCCGCGCTCACGGTAAGGTGCCGGCGGCGGTCCCTCCCCTGGCCCGTCCTCATCCGTCCGCTTCTGGCTCGCTCCTGGAATTGAGGCGAGCAAGAACCTGCTCGGTCAGATCAAGCGCTGGATCGGCGACCAGGATCGCCCGCGATGCGGTGTCCAGAATCAGCGCGTAGCCGCCCTCTACCCGGATCGCCTCCAGGACGGCGCGGATCTCCTCCATGATCGGCTGGAAGACCTCCCCTTGGCGCTGCAGTGCCTGTTCGTTCAGCTCCTGTGTCCTGGCCTCGAGATTCTGTCGTCTCTGGCCCAGCTCCTGCTCGCGCGCGGCCCTGGCCTCTGGGTTCATCGTCATCTGCTGCTGCTGGTACTCGCCTAACGCCCCCTGATAGTCGGCTTCGAGCTGGCCGATCTCGGCCTCGTACCCGGCCAGCGTCGCCTGCAGGCTCCTCTGGGCGTCCTGCGCCGGCCCATACTCGAGCAGAATCGCATCGCTGTTTATGTAGCCAACCTTCTCGCTCTGGGCCGTCAGCGACGCGGCACCGCACAAGAGGCACGCGGCGGACGCCGCAGCCAGTCGGAATAGTCTCATGCTCTTGATCCCTCCAGCTAGAAGTTCGGGCCCATCTTGAAGTGAAGCTGCCACCCCGGCACGGGCTTGTCGAATCCGTACGCGTAGTCCAGCCCGATCGGACCGAAAGGAGTCACGAGCTGGATCCCGAAGCCCGCGCCGCGGTACAGCCTGGAGACGTCGATATCGCCAGGGTGGCGCCACAGGTTGCCAGCGTCGAAGAATAGCGACAGTCCCAGGTTGGAGTTGACTATCGCCTTGTACTCGGCCGTTGCGGCGAGGAAGGCGTCACCAAGACGCTCGACCTGCGAGATGCCGCTCGCGATCCCCTCCGGGAAGTAGCCGCGCGGGGTGATGGTAGTCTCGTCGTAGCCCCTGAGCGGTTCCCCGAACTGCACGCCCCCCAGCCAGAAGGACTCGAAGGGGAATCTGGAGGCATCTCCGAAGACCATCCCTGCCCTGATCCTGACGCCCATCGCCAGCTGGACGCCGCCAGCCCCGGGCTCGCCCAGCCCTCCGATCGGCACCACCCAGCTCGCCGTGCCGGTGTGCTTGACGAAGTCGCCGGCACCTCCGAGGATGCCCCCGTTAAGCTCGGTGTTCCAGCTCTGCATGGATCCGGATGTTGGGAACAGGGGGTGGTTTAGCGTCTGTCTGGTTATACCGAGCGAGAATGAGCTCAGCACGCCTGTGGGAAGCCCGAAGAGCGACAGGTCGGTCGCGGTGCTAAAGGCCTCGTACTCGGTGCGCGCCAGAGAGTACCCGAAGAAGAGACGGGTCTGCAGCGAACCGGGAATGGGCACCCCGAAGCGAGTGGTGAATCCCGCCCGTTGGCGGCGCCCGGTGGCGAACTGGTACAGCCGGTCGGTGGAGTTGAAGAGCGAGATGGAACCGCTCACGGTGGACTGCAGGAGGGCCGGGTCGGTGAAGTTGAGGGTGAAGCTGTTGATGTACCGTCCGAAGTCCCAGCGCACGCTCCCGGCCTTGGCCTGGCCGAAGAGGTTTGGCTGGTCGTAGCCGAGGAAGCCCGAGAGGCCGACGCCTCCGCCGACTGCCGTGCCGAAGCTGACAGACCCGGTCTGCTTCTCCTCCACATTGAAGACGATGTCCACATCGCCGGTCTCGGTCGCCCGGATGTCAGGAAGCGGCAGCGGAGTCTCGAAGAAGCCCAGCGACTGGATGTTCTGGTACGACTGAAGGACGCGGGACTGGCTGTAGACATCGCCGGGAAGCAGGAAGATCTTCTCGCGAATCACCCGGTCGTAGGTGAAGCTGTTGCCGGAGACCACGATCCGGTTAACGAAGGCCTGATCGCCCTCCCGTATCGCCCAGGTTGCACGCACGGTCGCCCCGTCGCCGTCGTCCGTCCGCTCCCAGTAGGGCTGCACCTGCGCGAAGAGGTAGCCAGCGTCGAGGTAGAGCTGCTGCACGGCGGCGGCGGCGGCCTCGAAGGCGAGCACATCGAAGATGCGGCCGTCGCCCTGCTCGCGACCCTGCTGAAGACCGAGCATCGAGAGGATTCCGCCCTCGTCGTCGTCGAAGAACCGGCGTAGGCGTTCATCGTCGAACTCGTTGTTCCCCTCGATCTCTAGCTCGGCGAGCCGGTACTGCGGCCCCTCCGACACCTCCACCTCGATACGCGCCTTTCCGGTCTCGGGGTCGATGACGAGCGTGTCAGCCATGACCTCGAAGTCGAGGAATCCGGCCCGGAAGTAGTGGTCGGGGAGCGACTCCACGAGGTCGAGCCCGAAGTCGATGTCGTCGTAGTTGCCGGAGCGGAACCAGAAGAACCCCTCCGGCTTGGTGTTCATCGCACCCTGGAGTTCGGCGTCGGAGAAGTGCTCGTTCCCCTTGAAGGCCACCTGTGCGACAGTCACCCGCTGCCCCTCCTCGATCTCGAGCACCACGTCCACGCGGCCGTCGTCGCCGGGGACCGGGCGTATGCGCTCGTCGATGCGCACGTACGGCACGCCGCGGCGTCGGAGCTCCTCGCGCACATACACCTTCGCCCGCGCCAGGGCGTTGCGAGAGAGGGGGACGTCCTCTCCCAGCCCCGATTCCGCCAGCACGTCGTCGTCCGAGATCGACCTGAGCCCGGCGATGCGCACCAGGCGGGTGACCGGCAGCTCCTCCACCTCCAGGACGAGGATGTTCCTGCCAGCCACCGACGTTGTGTCCAGTCTGGCGACGGCGTTGTGGTAGAGCCCCGTCGCCCACAGGTTCTTGAGCGCCCGGTTCACGTCGAGCCAGCCCTGCAGTACGCCGGTCTGGATCCCCGCCGCCCCCACCACCTCTCCGGCCGTCCGGCGCTCGATGCCACGCACGTCGATGGAGTCCAGCCGAACTAGGCCAGCGGCGGTCTGGCTGGCGGCGGGGCCACCGTACAGGACGGCCGAGGCAATCGCCAGGACCCACCAGGCCCGAGCTCCCGTCCCCCGCGACGAGCTGCGCATCAGGCCGCGCTGGGTGAGCACGATCTGATCCGAAGCGACTCCCCGCCCTCTCCCACGCCAACCTCTATCTCCCCCTCCTCGTCGAGGTCTCCGGCAAGGATCAGCTCAGAGAGCGGCTCCTCGAGGAATCGCCGGATCGCCCCCTTGAGCGGTCGGGCGCCGTACTGGTCGCTGTACCCCCGACGCGCCAGGAACTTCACCGCAGCCTCGTCCAGTCGCAGCGACCTCCCGTCGGCCGCCAAGCGCTCCCCCAGCTCGTCGATCAGGATGCGCACTATGCGGGCGGTGTCCTCCGGCGCCAGGGAGCGGAAGACGATGGTGTGGTCGACTCGATTCAGGAACTCGGGTGTGAAGGTGCGATCGATCGCCTCTCCCACCTTGGCGCGCACCGTCTCGTCGCTCGATGCGGAGTCGGAGCGCTGGAAGCCCAGCCCACCCCTGGCGATGCTCCGCGCCCCGAGGTTCGACGTCATGATGAGCACGGTGCTGCGAAAGTCCACCACCCGCCCGTGGCTGTCGGTGAGCCGCCCCTCGTCGAGGACCTGCAGGAGGACGTTGAAGACGTCGGGATGCGCCTTCTCGATCTCGTCGAGGAGTACGACCGAGTAAGGCCGCCTGCGCACCGCCTTGGTGAGGACGCCCGAGTCCTGGTAGCCGACGTAGCCTGGAGGTGCCCCGATCAACCTGGACACCGCGAAGCTCTGCATGTACTCGCTCATATCGACGCGCACCAGCGAGTCGCGACCCGAGAAGAGGAAGTCGGCCAGGGCGAGGGCGAGCTCCGTCTTGCCTACCCCCGTCGGTCCCGAGAAGATGAAGGAGCCGATTGGACGCCTGGGGTCCTTGAGCCCTGCGCGGCTCCGGCGGATCGCCCGCGAGACGGCCTGAATCGCCTCGTCCTGCCCCACAACGCGCTTGGCGAGGGCCTCCTCCATCCTGACCAGGCGTTCGCTTTCAGCCTGGCGAATCCGGGTTACCGGAACGCCCGTCATCCGGCTCACGATGAACGCGATGTTATCGACGGTGATCACGGGGCGATGCCGCTGTCTTTCTCTCGCCCAGGCCTCTCGCTGCTCCTTGATCCGAGCGCGCAGCGCCCGCTCCTCGTCGCGTAGCTCTGCCGCGCGCTCGAAGTCCTGTTCGCGAATGGCCCCTCTCTTCTCCTGTGTCACGCGCGACAGCTCGTCCTTGAGCTCTTCCACCTCGAGCGGTGCCGCGTTGCCCGCGATCCTCGCGCGGGCCGCGGCCTCGTCGATCACGTCGATGGCCTTGTCGGGCAGGAAGCGGTCGGCGACGTATCGATCGGCTAGGTGGGAGGCGCGCACGAGCGCCTCGTCCGGGATCGTGACCTTGTGGTGGTCCTCATAGTGTCCGCGCAGGCCAGCGAGAATCTCGACCGTCTCGTCCACCGTGGGAGGTTCGACGACGACCGGCTGAAAGCGTCGCTCGAGCGCGCCGTCCCTCTCCACATACTTCCTGTACTCGTTGAGCGTGGACGCCCCTATGCACTGGACCTCCCCGCTGGCCAGCGCGGGCTTCAGCATGTTCGATGCGTCGATCGCACCCTCGGCAGCCCCTGCGCCAACCAGCGTGTGCATCTCGTCGACGAAGAGCACGACGTTGCGGTTGCGGGAGATCTCGTTCATGACCGCCTTGAGGCGCTCCTCGAACTGCCCACGGTACTTGGTGCCGGCGATGACGGCGGCCATGTCGAGAGCGAGGACGCGATGGTCGGCGAGGCTCTCGGTCGCTTCGCCTTTCGCGATCAGCTGGGCGATTCCCTCGACAATGGCCGTCTTCCCGACGCCGGGCTCTCCGATCAGGACCGGATTGTTCTTGCGGCGGCGGCAGAGGATCTCGACGATGCGCTCGATCTCCTCCTCCCTGCCGATCGTGGGGTCCAGCTCGCCCTCGCGCGCAAGCGCGGTGAGGTCGCGGCAGAAGTGGTCGAGAGCCGGAGTCTTGGACTTGCGCTTCCCCATCGGCGACACAGGCACCGACGCCGAGGCGGAGATGTCGCCGCCGGGGCTGCCAACACTTGCGGACGCAGCCGATTCCCCGTGCGCATCCAGCACCTTCCGGGTCTCGGAGCGAGCTTCGTCGATCGTGACCCCGAGCGAGTTCAGCACCTTGGCCGCAATGCCCTGGCTCTCCCGCAGCAACCCCAGTAGGAGGTGTTCGGTGCCCATGTAGGTGTGCTCGAGCTCTCGGGCTTCGGCCAGCGCGAATTCGAGGACCTTCTTGGCCGACGAGGTATAGGGCAGTTCGCCTAGGTCCGCTACGGCCGCCTTCCCCTGCCGGACCGATTCCTCGACGCGCTGATGGACGCCCTCCAGCTCCACGTCCATCTTGGCGAGGACCCTCGCCGCCACGCCCCCGCCCTCGGCGATTAGGCCAAGCAGGATGTGCTCCGGCCCGACGTAGTCGTGCTGAAGGCGAATCGCCTCCTGACGGGCCATCGAGAGCACCTTACGGACCCGCTCGGTGTTGTAGTTCATCCTCGTCGCACTCCTCCGCGGCCAGATCGTCGCGGTTGCAAGCTCCCGCCCACTAACAAGATCGCCTTCACAGGGCGGCATCGGAAGTGGACGCCTCCCCCGGGTCTCGCAGCGCAGCGCGCACGTATTCGGCCCGGTGGCACCGCCGCTCCTCGGCCGAGAGGGCGCGTCCCGCCGCCTCGTCCAGGTGCGCAGCCTGGGCAAAGACCATCATACGATTGAGCGAGCCAATCGCGGGAGCCTTCAAAACCCCCAGCGACACCCCTAGGCGCACGCCGGAGAGGAGCTCCGAGAGGTCCCGGTAGTCCAGCAGCCGCGCGTGGCGCAGCAGTCCGTAGGCCCGCCAGATCAGATCCTCCATCCTCGGTCCCGCGTTCAACAGGACCTGCCGCGCCTCGCGCTCCTTCTCGACCACACTGTCCACGGTGCGGCCGAAGTGTTCGATCAGATCCTCCTCGCTCCTGCCCAGAGTCGTCTGGTTGGAGAGCTGGAAGAAGTTCCCGGTGAAGCGCGATCCCTCTCCCTCCACGCCCCTGTGGGTCAGCCCCAGCCTGTCCAGACCCTCCAACACGCGGCCGATCTCCTTGGTGAGCACTAGCGCGGGCAGATGCACCAGCGCGGAGGCCCGAAGGCCTGTCCCCGCGTTGGTGGGGCAGGATGTCAGGTACCCGAAGTCGTGGTGGAAGGCCAGCGGGAGCTCGCTTCCGAGGCCGACGTCAAGGCGGTCGACGAGACTCCACGCATCGACCGCGCTGAGCCCGGAGACGAGGCACTGCAGCCGGAGATGGTCCTCCTCGTTGACCATCGCGCTCACCGGCGCGTCAGGCCACGCCAGCAGCGCGGCGCCCGCGGCGGGTTCCGCGCCGTCAACCCGTCCCACCAGATCGTGCGAGACCAGCCGCCGCTCCAGGAGGATGCGCCGCGAATGTGCTTCGAGTCCCTCCATGGCCAGGAGTCTCGCACCCCCGGGGAGCGACGAGCTGTCGACCAGTCGGGCCACCCCGTCGCAGATTCTCCTGCGCTCGTCCATGTCGGTGCGCGACGCGAAGCGGTGCCCCTGGAGGTTGCGCGCAAGCCGCACCCTGGTCGAGAGCACGATGTCGGCGTCGGGGCCATCGGCTTCCAACCACCTGAGCCCCAGGCCGCCGACCGCCTCGGGGTCCGTCACCTCGACCTCGCAGCGTCAAGGCCGCGGATCTGGTCGCGCAGCACTGCAGCCCGCTCGAAGTCCTCGGCCTCGATCGCCCGCTCGAGCCGACGCCCCAGGTCGGCCATCTGCCGTCCAGAGACAAAACCCTCGGGATCGGGTGGCACGTACACCTTCCCAACGTGCTCGGATGACCCGTGGATTCGCCTCAGCAGCCTCCTGGAGAGCGTCTCGAAGGAGGTATAGCACTCGGGGCACCCCATGCGCCCGCTCTCCTTGAAGTCCACGGTCGTCTGGCCACAGAAGTCGCACGCCCCCCCCTCTTGCCGACCAGCCCCGTCGACGACATGGGAGACCAGGTCCACTACCGCCTTTTCGGGTGCGAGGAGCGGACCCACACCCTTGGCTTCGGCGCACGTCTTGCACAGGTACTGCGTCGATGCCTGGTTGTCCACTACCTGGGTCAGGTGTACACTGGCCCTGTTCCCGCAGTCGGCGCTGTCGCAGCTTCGATCAGCCTGGGACATCTTCCAGAACTCCCTCCCGGAGCCGGAGGACCCTGTCGGCGCGATCGGCCAGCTCGCGGTTGTGCGTGGCGACGACGAGCGCAACTCCGCGCCTCTCGCGCACGCGGAAGAGCAGGTCCTGCACCTCTCTGCTCGTAGCCGTGTCAAGATCTCCGGTCGGCTCGTCGGCGAGGACCACGGGCGGTTCGTTCACCAGGGCGCGCGCCACTGCGACCCGCTGCTGCTCGCCCCCCGAGAGCTGGCTGGGCTTGTGGTCGAGGCGGCCTCCGAGACCCACCGCCTCGAGCAGCGTCGAGGCGCGCTTCCGCGCGGCCCTGCGGTCGCCGGAGTCGATCATCGCTGGAATCATCGCGTTCTCAAGGGCCGTGAAGTCGCCGAGCAGGTGATGAAATTGGAAGACGAAGCCGATTCTGCGCGTGCGCAGAGCGGCCGCCTCATCGTCCGAGAGGCCGGATACGTCGCTGCCACCGATCAGCACCGTGCCCGACGTCGGCCGGTCGAGCGCCCCAAGAAGGTGCAGGAGCGTCGACTTGCCCGACCCGCTGGCCCCTACGATAGCAACCGCCTCTCCGCTCCGCACCTCGAGATCGAGACCCCGGAGCACCTGGAGTGGAGGTCCCACCGCATTCGGGTAGCTCCGGACCAGGGCGCGGGCTGCGATCGGCGAGTCGCCCGCCCGGTCGACAGCTGCGCGCTTCTTGCCTGGCATCCCGGTCCCGGCACCTTCCGCTGCACTCATCGCCGCTAACGGCGAATCGCCGCGACCGGCTCGAGGCGAGATGCCTGGCGGGCCGGGTAGATCGTGGCCAGGAGCGAAATGAGCAGGCTCACCGACGTGATCCAGAGGATGTCCCACCCCGAGATCAGGACCGGCAGGCGATCCACGAAATAGATGTCCGGCGGAATCGGAATGAGCCCGTAGCGCTCGATGAGCACTGCCAGAATTAGCCCCAGCGCTAGACCGGCGGTGGTGCCGACGACCCCGATCCAGAGGCCCTGCAGCACGAAGACGACGAGCGTGTCCCTGGGTGTGAGTCCCATCGCCTTGAGAATGCCGATCTCCCGCCTTCGGTTGGCCACTACCATCACCAGCGTGGTCACGATGTTGAAGGAGGCCACCAATACGATCAATGACACGATCACGCCCATCGCGAGCTTCTCGAGCTTGAGGGCGGCGAAGAACTGACGATTGGTCTCGGTCCAGGGGTCCACGAAGTACGGCCAGCCTCCGAGCGCCGAGCGCACCGAGTCGGCCACATCCGCGGAGTGCCACGGATCGGCCACGCGACCCCACAGCGACGACGCCGTGCCCTCCTCCAGCCCCAGCAATCTCTGCACATTGGCGATGGCGGTGTAGCCGTTCTCGAGGTCGTACAGGTACATCCCAGTCGCGAAGACGCCCGCCACCACCCAGTCCTCGGCAACTGGCACGATGTCTCCATTGGGGCTGACCCTGAGGTTCTCTAGGGCGACGACCCTCACGGTGTCCCCGACGAAGGCGCCCATGCGAGTCGCGAGGCCGCTGCCGAGTACAATCGGCGGCAACTCCCCCGGTGCGCTCTCCAGAGGGAGCCCACCTGAGCGGAGGCTGTCCTCGGTAGCGGTTACGGGCGGCGCATCCGGGTCCAGAGCGAAGCCGAAGAGATTCAGGACCTCCGCATAGTCCTCCCGTAGCACGATTGCCACCTTGGTGTAGGCCACCGGTGCCGTCGCAACCACTCCGTCGACTGCGCCCGCCCGCTCTGCCACGTCTCTCCAGTCCTGCAGCCGGAGCGAGAGACCGGACTGACGCACCATGAAGTGCGGTGTTGATCCCAGGATCCTGGAGCGCAGCTCGGTCTGCATCCCGGTCATCACCCCGATCACCACAATCAGAGCGGTCACCCCCACTGTCACTCCCCCGACGGCGATCCAGGTGATGAAGGTCAGGAACCGCGACCGTCGTCCAGAGTTGGCTCCCCCGCCCCGTAGGTAGCGGCGCGCCAGGAACCACGAGAGACGCAGACGGTGTCTCAGCGAAGTCCCTTCCACCGCTGCGGCCTCGCTCACGGCGACCGGAGCGTCGGGAAGATGATCACGTCCCGGATCGAGGGCTGGTCGGTGAGGAGCATGACCAACCGGTCGATGCCGATCCCCACGCCCCCGGTCGGCGGCAGGCCGTACTCCAGCGCCATCAGATAGTCTTCGTCCACGGCATGCGCCTCCAAGTCCCCGGCGGCACGGAGCGCCGCCTGCTCCTCCAGGGCGGTACGCTGGGCAATGGGATCGTTTTGCTCGCTGAAGGCGTTAGCGATCTCCTGGCCCGCGGCGAAGAGCTCGAATCGCTCGGTAACCCCAGGAGCGCCCCTCTTTTCCTTGGCCAGTGGGCTCAGGAAGGCGGGGTAGTTCACGACAAAGGTGGGTTGAAGGAGAGCGGGCTGCACAGCCAGACCGAAGAGCTTGTCGAGGAGCTTGCCCCGGTCGGCAGCTGCAAGGTCTCTCGCGCCGAGCGCCTCGGCACTGGCCCTGAGATCAGACAGCGGCGCGGTGATCGGGTCCGCGCCGATCGCTTCGGCTAGGCTCCCTACGAAGGAGATCCGCTGAAAGGGCGTCGCGAGGTGGATGCGAGAGCCCTGGTAGGAGAGCTCCTCCCCGCATCCGGCGGCCGTCGCCGCCTCCAGGACCAGCTGCTCCACTAGGCCCATCATCGTCTCGTAGTCCGCGAACGCCTGGTAGCATTCGAGCATCGTGAATTCGGGGTTGTGGTAGCGGTCGATGCCCTCGTTCCTGAAGTCCTTCGCTATCTCGTAGACTCGATGCATCCCGCCTACGATGAGCCGCTTCAGGTAGAGCTCGTCGGCGATGCGCAGGTACAGCGTACGATCGAGCGCATGGTGATGGGTCTGGAAGGGGCGCGCGGTCGCCCCCCCGTAGAGAGGCTGCAGTACCGGCGTCTCGACCTCGAGGTACCCCAGGCCGTCGAGGAAGGCGCGGATCGCGGAGACGACGCTGGCGCGGGCCCTGAAGACCTCGCGCCTCTCGGGGTGCACCGCAAGGTCGGTGTAGCGCTGCCGGTAGCGCGCCTCGCGATCGGAGAGTCCCGAGTGCGTAACCGCCGCGCCGCTCTCAGCGTCCTGTGCGACCTTGCCGAAGGGGAGCGGGCGGAGCGACTTGCAGAGCAGTGCGAGGTCCGTAGCTCCTATCGTCACCTCTCCGGCGCGGGTGCGGAAGAGAGCCCCCTCCACTCCGATCCAGTCCCCAAGATCGAGGAGCGGGATGAGCGAGTAGAGCTCCTCGCCGAGGACATTGCGCCTGAAGTGCGCCTGCAGGCGCCCAGTGTGATCCTCCAGGTCGGCAAACGAGCTGCCACCGTGCGAGCGCAGCGCCACCATCCTGCCGGCCCACCGGCCCGCGATCTCGCCACCACGGCCTTCGCCGAGTGCCTCGAACTCGGCCGCCGACGGCGTCGCAAGGTGGGTAACGCCGTACGAGTAGGCGAAGGGCTCGACTCCACGTGCCCTAAGCTCCTCGAGCTTGTCCAGGCGTGCCTGCCTGATGCGCGAGAGCATCTCGCCCTCCGAGATGCCGTCAGGCACTCCGGGCCGCCCCGAACTTCTTCAGGTACGCCTCGATGAAGGGATCCAGCGCCCCATCGACGACTGCGCTCGCGTCCCCCTTCTTGACCCCCGTGCGGTGGTCGTTGACCATCGTGTAGGGAGCGAAGACGTAGGAGCGGATCTGGTTTCCCCAGGCGATGTCGGCCTTCGAGGACTCGAGCTCCTGCCTCTCTCGCTCCTTCTCCTCCTTGGCTCGCTGGTAGAGCGCCGCGCGCAGCATCTTCATCGCGGTCGAGCGGTTCTTATGCTGCGAGCGCTCCTGCTGGCACGACACGACCACCCCGGTGGGCAGGTGTGTGATGCGAATCGCCGAGTCCGTCTTGTTGACGTGCTGTCCCCCGGCCCCCGAGGCCCGAAAGGTGTCGACGCGGAGCTCCGACTCGTCGATCTTGATCTCTACCTGGTCGTCCAGGACCGGGCAGACGAAGACCGAGGCGAAGGACGTGTGGCGTCTGGACTGCGAATCGAAGGGCGATATGCGCACGAGCCGGTGAACACCCGTTTCGGCTCTCAGGTACCCGTAGGCGTAGTCGCCCCTGATCTCGAGCGTCGCGCTCTTGATCCCCGCCTCGTCGGCGTGCTGGATGTCGAGGATGCGGATCTCGTAGCTGCGCCGCTCGGCCCACCTCATGTACATGCGCTGCAGCATCTCGGCCCAGTCCTGCGACTCGCGCCCACCCGCTCCCGGGTGCACCGTCAGCATAGCTTCCCGGTGGTCGTCCTCTCCCCCTAGCATCGTCCGGAATTCGAGCCGGGACACGCCGACCTGCAGAGCCGATATCTCGCTCTCCCACTCGGCGGCGAGCTCGGGGTCGGGATCTTCGGCCAGGAGCTCGCCCAGTTCTTCGAGCGTCGCGGCCCTGGCGCTCAGGTCGCTCCAGGGCTTCACCCACCCCTTGAGGCGATTGGCCTCGGCGATCAGACGGCGGGCGGCCTCCCGGTCGCTCCAGAAGCCCTCGGCCGCCTGCCGCTGCTCGAGAGCGGCGACGCGCTCGCCCTTGGCGTCAATGTCAAAGGTACCCCCTTAGCTCTTCGATCCTCCGCTGGGCGGCGGCGAGTCGCTTCGGGGCGTCCTGGATCGTGGTCATGTTAGCAAGCCGCTCCTGCCTAGCAGTCCGTGGATAAACTCAGGCGAGCACCGAGAGGGGCGCTGCGCCGGGCTGGCAAGGCGCTTCGCAGCGCGAATAGCAGCGCTATTCGTGCAAGAAGCAACGCAGAGCGAAGCGGTCCAGC
>JAPOYJ010000041.1 GCA_026706635.1 Gemmatimonadota bacterium
CCCTCCAAGGCATCGCACCACCACCACCACACCAACCCTCGCATCCGACGAGGCAGGGCACCCGCCCGCTCACGCGGAGCCGCCACGTCGGCATTGTATTGTTGGCCTTCTCATGGAAGCAGGGATGCAGCGCTGCTCGGATGCCGTGGGAGGCTTGCCCATGGGCTGCTGGGTTTGTCGCCGCTCAGTCTGTCCACCGGGTGCTGCTGGGCGTATATTGGGGACGGGATAGTGGGTCGACCAGCTTCACCTTACATCACGGAGGCTTGGATCGTACGATGAGAAATTCAGGTGTGATGGTTTCGGTTGCCCTCGCACTCGCCCTGTCGGCGCAGACGGCAGCGGCGCAGCAGGGCCGGATAGAAGGGCGCGTGCACGACGCCTCCGACGTAGCGGCGATCGTCGAGGCCGAGGTTCAGGTCGTGGGCCAGGGGGACCCCGTGCTCACCGACGCCGAGGGGCGCTTCAGCGTCGAGGTGGCACCGGGCACCCACGCCGTCGTCGTCTCCCGCGCAGGGTACGGGACCGTGCGGCGCGACGGAGTGCAGGTGGCGGCCAACGGCACCGTGGAGTTGACCATCGAGCTGAGCACCCGTGCCCACATCCTCAACCCGGTCGTCGTCACCGCCTCGCGCCGTCAGGAGAAGGCCCTCGAGGCGCCGGCCTCCATCTCGATCGTCTCCTCCGACGCGGTCGATAGGAAGGCCGCGCTCACCGTCGCCGACCACGTCGTGGCGCTCCCGGGCGTCGACCGGGCGCAGACGGGTCTGACGAGCGGCACCGTCGTGACCCGGGGCTTCAACAACGTCTTCTCCGGGGCGCTCCTGACGATCATCGACAACAGGTACGCGCGGGTCCCGTCGCTCCGCTTCAACGCCTACTCCATGTTCCCGACCAACGACCTCGACATCGACCGCGTGGAGGTCTCGCTCGGCCCAGGGTCGGCGCTCTACGGACCCAACGCTGCTTCAGGCGTAATGCACCTGATCACTCCGTCTCCGCTCGACCGGCAGGGGTCGTCGGCATCGGTTGCGGGGGGCGAGCGGTCGCTCATGCAAGCGCAGTTCCGCACCGCACAGCTGCTCTCCGATGGCGTCGGCTTCAAGGTATCGGCCCAGTACCAGAGCGGCACCGACTGGCCCGCCGACTCTATGGAGTTGGTGGAAGAGAGTAAGCGAGAGGGCCCGCTGCGGGACCCGGCGACCGAGCGCTACTCGGTGGACGCCCGCATGGACGTGCGCGTGGGCGACGACGGCGCCTTCGTCCTGAGCGGGGGAAGGTCGTTCGTCTTATCCGGTGTGGAGATGACGGGGATCGGCGCCTACCAGCTGAACGACTGGGCCTTCAACTACCTCCAGGCGCGCCTCTCTACCGGCCGCTTCTTCGCCCAGGTCTTTCGGAACATGTCCAACTCCGGGGCCCGCACGGAGGAGGAGGGAACGGGGACCTTCAACCTGCGCACGAAGCTTCCCGTCTACGACCGGTCGTACACATGGGCGGCCCAATTTCAGTACGGCATCGATCTCGGCTCGCGGCAGAGCTTCACCTACGGAGTGGATTGGCAGCGGGATGTGCCGCGCTCCGAGGGCACCATCTATGGCGACGCTGGCACGGGGGCCGATTCCGTCAGGATCGAGGAGGTTGGAGCCTACCTGCACTCCGAGACGGCTCTCGGCGAGATGGTCGATCTCGTTGCCGCCGTGCGCGTCGACGACCACAACCGCCTCGAGGATCTTATCGTCTCGCCGCGCGCCGCGCTGGTCTTTACGCCAAGCGAGAACCAGAGCTTCCGCGTCACATACAACCGCGCCTTCAGCACCCCCGCCACCAACAACCTCTTCCTTGACATCCACCAGGGCAACTTGGATTGGCCCGTCGACTTCTTCTCGGTCCGTGCGCTCGGCGTGCCCCCTTCGGGATTCACCTTTGCGCCGGACTGCCCCGGGGGATACCTGTCGCTCTGCATGTACACTCCCCTGGAGCGCCTGAAAGGCAAGAGGATTCCCGCCCACGCGCCTGACCTCTGGGAGGACGCCATGGACCTCCTTGCCGAGATCAATCCGGCGGCCGCCAACATCGTTCCGCTCCTCCGAAACCCCGGTGCCCTGGGCGACGACCCGGAGCTGGGAACCGTTCTTAGGCGCCTCAATACGCGCACCAGGGCGTTCGACCTGATTGAAGGGCCGGACACGGTCCACCCGCTCAGAGCAACCGGCCACAGGACCTTCGAGGTGGGCTACAAGGGCCTCCTGGGCGACCGTCTGCTCCTGGCGGCCGACGTCTACGACGCCAACGTCAACAACATGGTGGGGCCGATCAGGATCGAAACGCCGAACGTCTTCCTGGAGCCGGAGTCGGTGGGCGCGTATGTGGTGCACCGCCTTCGGTCGCTCATTCAGGCGGGACTGATCACCGAGGCGCAGGCCTTGGAGCTGGCAGGGCTTATTGCGCAGGCACCGCTAGGCACCATCGCGCTGGATCAGAGGGAGGATTCGGAGATCATCGCCACCTATCGCAACTACCACGACGTGGACTATTGGGGCATCGACCTCGCCGCCCAGTTCCTCGTCTCGGATCGCCTCAGCTTGCGCGCCGCCTACTCCACCGTGAGCAACGACTGCTTCAACGAACGCGAGGAGCCCGTCGAACCGGAATTCAGGTGCAGCGACCCCCTGGAGATCGCTCTGAACGCGCCCAAGCGGAAGGGCAACCTGGGCTTCGTCTACGATGACCCCACCGAGGGCTTTACCTTCGAGGGGCGCATCCGATTTACCGACTCCTTCCCGATGAACTCCGGGACCTACATCGGCATCGTAGGTGCCTACCAGGTAGTCGACGCGTCCCTCAGCTACGACCTGCCCTTCCAGCCCGGCACCAGGCTCACGCTGACGGCCAACAACATCGGCAACTACGAGCATCAGGAGTTCGTGGGCGCACCGCAGGTCGGACGCCTCCTGATCATGCGGGTGCGCCACGAATTCTAGCAACGCGTCGACAGAGCAGTGCAGGCGGAGGTCGCTCCCATGACCGGGGTCGGGTCCACCCGGGCGGGCCCCACCGCGCCCGGACGTGACCTCGCCCGAGGAGCGCTAGGCGATATGAAGCGCCTGGCGGGGCGCGAGGCCGCGCTCGGGGTGGAGCCGGGCATGCGGCTGGGTCTTGGGACCGGGACGACCGTCGCCCACTTTCTGGACCATCTGGCGGCGCGCATCCGCCGGGGCGAGCTGCCGGGGGTGGTCGGCGTCGCGACCTCGGCGCGCACGGAGAGGGCGGCGCGGGTGTTGGGAATACCCCTGGCCACGCTCGCGGAGGCGGGTAGCCTGGATCTGACCGTCGACGGGGCGGACGAGGTGGCGCCGGGACTCGACCTGATCAAGGGGCTCGGGGGGGCGCTGCTGCGCGAGAAGATCGTTGCGCAGGCGTCTAGGCGCATGGTGGTGATCGCCGACGACACCAAGGTGGTGCCGAAGCTAGGCACTCGTGCGCCCCTGCCCGTCGAGGTGACGCCCTTTGCTCACTCAAGCCACCTGGAGTGGCTAGGGGATCTGGGGTCGGAGCCCCGCCTGCGTATCGGCGCGGACGGGCGGCCGTACCGCACGGCGAACGGCAACTACATCGTCGACTGCCGCTTCGAGGGCGGGATACCCGATCTGCCCGCGCTCGAGCGCGGGCTGGCCGGCAGGGCGGGCGTGGTCGAGTCGGGCCTGTTCCTGGGGATGGCGGAGTGCGCGATCGTGGCCGGAGCCGACGGAGTCCGGATCATGTCGCGCGCATAATGGGCGTCAAGATCGCGCCCTCGCTACTCGGCTGCGCCTTCGCCGAGCTCGGTCGCGAGGTGCGGACGGTCGACGAGGCAGGCGCCGAGTGGATTCACGTCGACGTCATGGATGGGCGCTTCGTGCCGAATATCACGGTGGGTCCGCTCATCGTCGAGGCGGTGCGTGCGAGCACCAAGCGGGTGGTGGATGTCCACCTGATGATCGACCGTCCCGAGCGCTACCTCGAGGACTTCGCCAGCGCCGGGGCGGATGTGATCACGGTTCACGCCGAGGCGACGGCGCACCTGCACCGCGTCCTGGCCCGGATTAGGGCCCTGGGCAAGCGGGCTGGCCTGGCGCTCAACCCGGCCACTCCGGTCGAGGCGGCCAGCGAGGTGCTGGACCGGATCGATCTGCTCCTCGTCATGTCGGTCGATCCGGGCTTCGGCGGCCAGGACTTCATCGCCACGTCGCCCGATAAGGTCGCCCGCGCCCGTGCCATGGTCGAGCGCCGCCGGCCGGGCAAGGTGGAGGTCGAGGTGGACGGCGGCGTCGGCGTGCAGAACGCCGCCAGGCTGGCGCGGGCCGGCGCCACGGTGCTGGTCGCGGGATCGTCGCTCTTCGGGCACCCGGAAGGGGCCGCGGCCGGTGTGCGCGCCATTCACGCGGCCGCCGCCGACGCACCTGGGCCGGATCGCGGATGAAGACATTCATCCACGAAGCGGAGCTTCCCTTTCCGGTGCGGCAGGTGTGGGAGTGGCACATGCGTCCGGGCGCTCTCGAGCGCCTGCTGCCCCCCTGGGAGGATGTTCGCATCCTCTCGCGAGGCGGCGGCATTGACGACGGGGGGCGCATTCACCTCCGGGTCAGACGGGGGCCGATCAGGGTGGATGTCAGGGTGCGCCACACCGACTTCGAGCCGGAGCGGCACTTTGCCGACGAGCAGAGTTCCGGGCCGCTCGGGCCGTGCGTGCACCGTCACGAGTTCGAGCCGCGCGGCACCGAAGCCTGCCTTGTCAGGGATCGGGTCGAGTACGGGCGTCCCGAGCGCGGGATAAGGGCGCTCGCCTCCACCATCGAGGGCGAGATGAAGCGCTACTTTCGCTTCCGCGCCCGGCGCATCAGGCACGATCTGGCCCGCCACTCGGCCTACGCCGGGCCGCCGCTCAGGGTGGCGGTGACGGGCTCGGGCGGCTTCATCGGCTCGGCGCTCTCGCACTTCCTGACCACCGGTGGCCACGAGGTCGTCCCGATCGTGCGCACTCCGCCGGATCGTGCGTGTGGGGAAGTGCACTGGGACCCCAGGCGCGGCCGAATCGAGGGCGAGCGTCTCGATGGGCTGGACGCCGTGGTGCACCTGGCTGGCGAGAGCATATCGGGGGGCAGGTGGACCGCAGCTCGGAAGAGGGAGATCTGGAGGAGCAGGGTCGAGGGAACACGCCTCCTGGTGGGCGCCCTGAACCAGCTGCGGGATCCGCCGCGCACGCTCGTCTCGGCCTCGGCCATCGGCTACTACGGCGACCGCGGGAACGAGCGGCTCGCCGAGGGGAGCGGACCCGGGGTCGGCTTCCTCCCCGACCTCTGCCGCGAGTGGGAGGCCGAGGCGCTGAAGGCCCGCCGCTCCGGCACGCGCGTCGTGGCGCTCAGGACCGGTCTCGTGCTGAGCCCTGCCGGGGGCGCTCTCGGGACGATGCTCCCGCTCTTCAAGCTAGGGGTGGGAGGGCGCCTGGGTTCGGGTCGGCAGTTCGTCAGCTGGATCGACCACGACGACATGGTGGCGCTGATGCACCACGCTCTGGTCACGCCGTTGCTGAGGGGTCCGGTGAACGCGACTTCGCCCTACCCGGTGGCCAACGCGACCTTCGCCACACGCCTGGGACGGGCGCTCCGACGACCGACGCTCCTGCCGGCGCCCTCGCTCGGAGTGCGCGGCATCTTCGGCGAGATGGGGAGGGCGCTCCTCCTGCAGAGCGCACGAGTGCTCCCGGACGCCGCCCTTGAGAGCGGCTTCCGCTTCGAGTTCGGGGGCGTGGACGAGTCGCTGGCCCACCAGCTCGGCCGGGCCACGCCGCCGGACCGCTGAGCTCCGGCTAGATGGCCGCTCGGCCGTCTCTCCGGCGCAGCGAGCTGCTGGACGACCCGATCCGGCAGTTCGCCGAGTGGTTTGAACGGGCCGAGTCGCACCCGCTGATCGCGCATCCGGAGGCGGCGTGCCTCTCCACCCTCGGACCGGGAGGGACCCCCGAGGGCCGCATGGTGCTCATAAAACGCTTCGATGCGCGTGGCTTCGTCTTCTACACCAACCTGGGATCGGCCAAGGCCCGCGCCCTCGCCGCACACCCCCGCGCTGAACTCACACTCTACTGGCAGCCGCTCGGCCGCCAGGTGCGCCTGCGGGGTCCAGTGGCACCCACTTCGGAGGCGGACGCGGACGCCTACTTCGCCACCCGCTCGCGGGCGAGCCGCATCGGCGCGTGGGCATCGGAGCAGAGTCGGGAGGTGGATGGCCGGGTGGCGCTCGAGCGCCGCGCGAGCGACTTCGAGCGACAATTCGATGGCGCTACGGTCCCGAGACCGCCGCACTGGTCTGGCTTTCGTCTCGAGCCCGAGGCGGTGGAGTTCTGGCAGGAGGGACCCGCAAGGCTGCACGACCGCTTCCTGTACCTTAGGGTCGGGGGAGGCGAGTGGGCGCTCCGCCGACTCTACCCCTGAAGGCGGCCTTTTCCACATTCCACGCCATGGCCAAGGTCAGCTACATCGTCCGCATAGCCGCCGAGGTGGCGAGCAAGTCGAACCGGACCCGGCGCAGGTTCCACCGCCAGCTGGTGGCCAACCTCGAGTGTGCGCTCCGCTCGGGCGGTGCCGAGGCAGGGGTGAGCGACCGCTGGAGCCGCCTCTTCGTGACCATCGCAACCGATGGAGAGGGACACGAGGCCGCCGACCAGGCGATGCGCGTGGCCACAAGGGTCTTCGGAGTCCACTCCTACTCGCGCCTGGACGCCCTCCTGGACGCCGACCTGGACCAGATCGAGCGGGTGGGGCACGAGCTCTACCGAGACGCCGTCCGGGGGCGACGCTACGCCGTGGACGCGCGCCGCACAGGAAGGCACGAGTTCACATCGCGCGAGATCGCGGTGCGCCTGGGTGGCGCCCTCAATCCCTACGGCACCGTGGACCTTACCTCGCCCGAGGTCACCGTTTCGGTCGAGGTCCGCGACCACCGTGCCTACCTGCATCAGGGCCGCACCGAGGGCCCCGGTGGGTTGCCCGTCGGCACGCAGGGCAGGGCAGTGTGCCTTATCTCCGGTGGCTACGACTCGGCGGTAGCGGCGTGGCTGCTCCTCAAGCGGGGTGTGGCGCTCGACTACGTGTTCTGCAACTTGGCCGGCCCCGCCTATGAACGCGCGGTCACGCAGGTCGCAAGGGTGCTCGCGACCCGCTGGAGCCACGGATACGAGCCGCGGATGCACGCCATCGACTTCGGCGAGGCGGTCGAGCAGCTCCAGGCGCGCGTCACGCCCCGCTACTGGCAGGTGGTCCTCAAGCGCCTCATGTATCGGGCGGCCGAGGCGGTTGCCACGGAGATCGGTGCGGAGGCGCTGGTCACAGGCGAGGCGGTGGGGCAGGTGTCGTCGCAGACGCTCCGCAACCTCAGGGCGATCGACGCTTCCGCTACGCTTCCGGTCCTCAGGCCGCTGATCGGATTCGACAAGGAGGAGATAGTCAGGATCGCCGGGCGCGTCGGGACGGCAGCGCTCTCGGCGCGCATCAGGGAGTACTGCGCAATCCTCGAGGGGAAGCCGGTGACGGGGGCGCGGGTGGGGGCGGTGGACCGTGAGGAGGCACCATTGGAGGCTCAGCTCCTGGCGCGTGCGGTGGCGGGGCGGAGCGTCAGTGGCTTGCTCGAAACGGAGGAGGTGGCGCGGGGACGGGACTATCTGTGGGTCGACGAAGTACCGACGGGGGCGCTGGTGATCAACTGTGCGCCAGCGGGATTGGCGACTGCACGGCGCTTGCCCGGCGCGCTCCGAGTCAGGCCGCGGGATCTGCCGGACGTGCTACCGAGTCTGGACAAGACTAGTATGTACGTACTACACTGTCACAATGGCGTAATTTCCGCACAGTACGCAAACATAATGCAGACAATGGGTTACGAGGCATATGCATTGCGAAAGGTAGGGTACACGTAGCAATCTCTTGTAAATCACCGCAACTTGCTGCAGCCCGCGCCAAGTGGTCGCTCGGAGGGTATTGTACCCTGGGGCTACTCTCTCTCCGGAGGCCCCATCGACCGTCGGGACTTGCGCGACCGGGACAGCGTCCCCATACTCAATGCCAACTGGTGGTATCCGGGTCGCGCCTTCCGGCAGGTGCTCCAGCCGAGCGCTCCGCCCTTGCCGGGGTTGCGGGCCGGAACGGAGGACTGTATGATGGATGGGAACAACTGGGTCGCCCGGCCGGTGCGCCGGCAGCGGCCCGTGGTGGGTGCCCCGGGGCCAGGGCAGGCCCCGAGGGGCACTCCGGTACACTCCAAGAGAGAGGGAGACACCCGATGAACGCACCTATGTCTACCACATCGCCCGCTGCGGGGTTCCGCGCCCTGCTCCGATGGTCGTCGCTTGCGGTGGTCGGCTCGCTGCTCGCGGCTTGCGGCGGCGGGGATCCGCCGAGAGTATGCGAGGGCACCGATGCCGTGGAAGTCGAGGACCCCATCGTGCTCCTCACGGGCCAAGAGAGGCTTGTCGACTACTGCTTCATTGACCCTGAGGGCGCCAAGCTGAACGTCACGACGGCAACGTCGGACGAAGATGTTGGCATCGCACTGGTCTACGGCCAGGCGATCAACCTCGTGGCGACGGGCCCCGGCACCGCCACGATCACCATTACGGCGGAAGATCCGGGCGGCAATACCGCGTCGATTGACTTCGGGCTCGAAGTCCCAAATCAGGTGCCCATCGTGGCGGCCGAGTGGCCTAGAGTCAAGCTCCTGACGGAGCAGACGCTAGAGCTGTACGTCGACGACTTCTTCAGAGATCCCGACAGGGATCCCCTGTTCTTCACTGCGTCGAGCGAAAACCCCGCGGTTGCCACTGCCGTGTTGGCCGACTCGCTGAGGCTGGTCATAGAGGCCCTGACGGTCGGCGAGATCATGGTGACGATTACGGCCGAAGATCCGCACGGTGGAATGGCCGAGCTCCAGGGGCTGGTTCGGGTGGTCGAGCCGGTACTCTTCTGGCGCGATGATTTCGACACGAACACCTTCGATTGGTCCTTCAACTTCGCCACCTACTTCTCCTATTTCTACAAGCCCGGATACCTCAGCGGGTACAACCGCTATTCCTACTACTTCTTCTCGGGCGAGCGAAATGAAGACGATAATGCCGCCGAGTGGATGGTATCGATGTCCGTGGCCACGGATCCAGGTACTAGCAATCAGACGATCGGCCTTTGGTCGTACGTGCTCAACCCGCCCAACGTAAGGCGGTGGTTGTGGGGGACCGTAGGCCATGCCAACTCGTACCAGTATATCTATCAGGCTGTCATGCCAGCTAACTGGCAGATCGTATTCTGTTGCCGCTATTCGTGGGGCGCAGGTGGAGAGTCTGACGCCGTTAACTCTGTCGGCGAGTTTAACGAGATGGACTGGGGAGTGCAACGCGGGAATATGCAGATGACCGTTAACGGGACCCAGGTGTTTAGCGAGGAAGCCGAGGGCACCTGGCCTACTCTCCATCAGACCTCACGGTTGTTTGGTTACTCCGGGGGAGGCGAGACGGGCCAGTGGCACTACTTCGACTGGGCCGAGCTGTGGGCCGTCGATGCATTCGACGATGTTGGTGGCGATTGGCAGTTCGAGGATGATGCGTCGTCACTCACCCCGTTGCCTCCTGCAGAAATGGTGGAAATCGTCGGGCAGTGATGTAGCATCCACCAATACGCCACAGCCTTGCCAACTGCGTAGGTTGGCGGGAGGCGGGAGGTCCTGGCGCACGGATCGTGTGCGCCGGGGCCTCCTTTGGCGATTCTGGACGTCTGTTTCGTATCCATCCGGGCGGCGGTTTGCGAATGGGGCCGTGGGGGAGGTTAGCTGTGGCCATTTTGGCCAGACGGCTGCCCTTGCTTCAACTGACCCCCTGAAGGACCTGCTGGCTTGCCGACAGGTCGGCGCAGGGGGCGGGAGCGGAGAATCGATGAAATCGCCCTCGCGTTCAGTGGGATCAGCTTCGGCTTGCGCGTCACCCCGTCCGTTTTGCGACCTCCGGTGTCGATCGCATATCGCGGTTCTGATCAGCCTCGTCGCAGCCTGTAACGGCCAGCCTCCGGTAGTTTGCCCTGACTGGGAGCCTGCGCAGCTGGAGGTTGTAACCGGTAACGAGTTGGTGAGCGGTACCTGCTTCAAGGACCCCGAAGGCGAAACGCTGACCATCACCGGCGTGTCGTCGAACGAAGAGATCGTGACGGTCCGGGTCTTCGGGACGTACTACCAGGTTCGGGCCATATCGCCGGGAGTCACCACCATCATCCTGAGGGCGGAAGATCCGGCCGGTGGCGCGGCGTCGGTGAGCGTCCCCGTACTGGTGCCGAATCAGCCGCCAATAGCATTGGGAAGCATACCTAGGGCCAGGATGCTGATTGGCGGGAGTAGTCGGTCCACGATTGCCGGATATTTTGGCGATCCAGATGGTCAGCCGCTGACGTTTTCCGCAGTTTCGGGTGACCCAGACGTCGTCTCGGCCGCGATCGAGGATTCCACTAGGCTGATCATCGGAGGACTTACTCTGGGCGAGGCGACGGTGACGGTGGTGGCCACCGATCCCGGTGGGCTGACGGCATCGCTGGATTTGGGTGCCGACGTCCTGGAGCCGGAGCTTGTTTTTCGTGACCACATGGACGCGGACTCGGGCGATTGGTCCTTCAACGCGAACACCAGATACCGCTTTGGCGACGGTTATCTCCACATGGGCAATCAGTACCCATATACCTTGGGTTCCGCTGAACGCACGGTTGACGTGGCCGAATGGCAGTATTCTGCGTCCATGGGGATCGAGGAGGGGGGCGAGCAGTATACGGCTGGGCTGTGGTCGTACGCTCCCGACAGTTCGACTGTGGAACGCTTGTGGGCCTCCATCGGATATGCCGACACATTCCACGGTCAGGCACCAGAGGCCAACTGGAGGATCTTCTACTACTGCTGCTACACGACCGAACCCGGGCTATTCGGCAACTCGGAGGCTGTTGGGTCGATCGGCGAATTGACCGAGTTGGTCTGGACGTCACGTGACGGCGTGATGACCCTTGCAGCTGGCGAGACCACTCTTGCGACAGTCGATCTAATCGAAAGGAACTGGCCAAACGTGATGGAGGTTGCACGGCTCGTTACCTTCGGACCGGACGGTAGTACCGACGCGATTGGCCTCTTCGACTGGACGGAGCTGTGGGCAATACCGGTCTACCAGTAGGACGCCGACCCTTAAACTGACGAGGTCGGTTGGAAGGAACGGTGCCCGTTATGGCACTGTACAAGTGATTCAGCCGAAAGGAGGCGGATGACACTTCCGAGGCCATCTGGACCCGGAGGTCACGCAGGTCTGCAGGACACTCCGGTACACGTCACTAACGATAACGAAACGAGGGAGGTATTCCATGAGAGAGCTTTTGTCTATCACATTGCCAACGTATAGGTTCCGCGCCATGCTCCGGTGGTCGACCCTTATGGTCGTCGGCCCGCTGCTGGTGGCGTGCGGCGACGACAATCAGCTGCCGTTCGCCACGGCGGACGCGCTGCCAACGACCGAGATCATGACGGAGATGAGTAGGCAGGAGTACAATGCGGACGACTACTTCATGGATCCCGACGAGGATCCCCTATTTTTCACAGCATCTGTCGACGACGCAGCTGTTGCCACCGCGGTGGTGGAGGACTTGGATGACTCGCCCACGTTGGTGATTGAGGGCCTGGCGGGCGGCGAGACCATGGTGACATTGACGGCTACGGACCCGGATGGCGGCGAAGCCAAGATCTCTGGAAACGTCCTGGTGGTCGAGCCCGTGTTGTTCTGGCGTGATGACTTCGAATCCTACACTGACGAGTGGTCCTTCGGCGGCACCTATAGCTATGGCCGCCAGCCTGGGTCTCTAGCGGGAGTCAGCGGTCACTTTTTTGCCCGACGAAATGAGGCCGATAATGCGATGGATTGGCTGGTATCGATGTCGGTGGCTGCGGAAACAAATTCCACCAATCAGACTGTTGGCTTCTGGTCGTACGCGCCCACCGGGTCACCAAAGCGCTGGCTATGGGCGACTGTAGGCCTTACCGATAGGTACATTTACATCCACGATGCTGTCACCCCGAGTAACTGGCAGATCGTGTGGTGTTGTGACGGTGCCTATACATGGGGAGCGGGAGGAATGTCGGATGCCGTTAATCCGACTGGGGAGTTTACAGAGATGCATTGGGGTGTACGACTCGGTAATATGGAGTTCTTTGTTGGCGAGACCGTGTTATGGAGTCAGGATGCCAAAGAGGGCGACTGGCCTACTGTCCATGTGGGATCGGCGTTGTTCAGCTACGCTGGGGGAGAGGAGACGCAACAGTGGGTCTACTTCGACTGGGCCGAGTTTTCGGGAATACCGGCCGACGAGGAGGAGCCCGGTCTGTCTGGCGATTGGCAGCTGCTGGAGGGCCCAGAGCCTTTCAGGATAATGTCCCCTACAAGCACCTACATCCCGTAAGAGGATATCGTCGGACGGTGATGTAGGACTATCCACGCCTGCGGCCACCCATGTGCCAGCGGCCGCAGGCGTGGATCGACGTCAACACGGGGAATAGCGTCCGCCGCGGATCCGCGACGGTGCGGCGGTGCGTGTGGCCGCGAGACCACGTGGATCAGAGGTCGTGCAGATTCCGCGGGAGCGGGCGAGAAAAACCAGGACGTCTATTTCGATTGGGCGGAGCTGTGGGCCGTCGATGCATACGGCGACGCGGGCGACGTTGCCGGTGATTGGCAGGTGGACGTCGTTTCGGAATCTCACAGGGTCATGCGGCGTCAATCGAGGCCAGATGGCATGTGGACTGTACAAGACACGCATGTACATGTTAGAGCAATGCGGGATAGAAATGGGAGATGAGCAATGAAAACAATGTTGTCTACAACGAGGCCTAAGTATGTGCTCCGGGGGTTGTTCCGGTGGTTGCTTTTGGTGGTTCTGCTTTCATCGCTGGTGGCTTGTGGGAACGGGAATGGGCCGCCTTTCGCTAAGGTGGACACACTGCCCGCGACCAAGGTCATGACGGAGAGGAGCAGGCAGGAGTACTACGTGGCCCAGTACTTTCGGGACCCGGACCATGATCCGCTGTCCTTCAGCGCGTCAGTCGAGGATGCGACGGTTGCGACGGCGGTGGTGGAGGACAAGAATGACTCTATAACGTTGGTCATCGATGGCGTGGCGGCGGGTGAGACGATCGTTACATTGACCGCTACAGATCCGGACGGCGGCGAGGCGGAAATCTCTGGAAGGGTTCTGGTGTTCGAGCGAGAATTGTTTTGGCGGGATGATTTCGATAGAGCAACCACTGATTGGTCATTCAACTTTAACAGCTTCCATAGTTATGAGGAAATGCCGGGGTACCTGAGTGTGTACAACCGGTATTCTTATTATTTGTTTCAAGGCGTACGGAACGACAACGATAATGCCGCCTATTGGATGGTGTCAATGTCTGTGGCCGTGGAGGAGGGCTCGACTGGTCAGCTTGTCGGCATTCGGTCGCAGCGAGCTTTTCGCAGCCCCGACTGCGGTACGGGCATCCTATGGGCGATGGTGGGAGAGGTCGACTTGGGAGAGGTCGACTCTGCGGGATCAAATTGGGTGATCGAGTATAGAAACTGTGATGATGAGGGGGCTGGATCCGGCAACTCTGCAGCGGTTGCGCCGATCGGAGAGTTTAGCGACCTGCATCTCGGAGTAACATTCGGGATCTTGGAGCTTTACGTTGGCGAGACCCTGTTGTTTAGCCAGGAAGTCGAAGTTGAGGAAGGCTGGCCCCTTATTCATACCAAGACCGGGTTGGTCGGTTTTGGAGGAGAAGAGATCGAGCAATGGATGTACTTCGATTGGGCCGAGCTGTGGGGAGTACCGCCCGAGGAAGGGAGGTGAACCTAGTACCGCTTAACGATAACTGTACAAGTCAGGTGCCTGTACAGGTCATTTGAGCCGCAACCTCGATTCAAGATTGAAGGGAGATATAGGATGAATGCATTTTTGTATATCACATTACCTACGATGGGGATTAACGCCCTGCGTCGGTGGTTACCGTTGATGGTGGTGGGTTCGCTGCTGTGGGCGTGCGACGACGACAATCAGGTGCCCTTCGCTAAGGTGGACACACTGCCCGCGACCAAGGTCATGACGGAGAGGAGCAGGCAGGAGTACTACGTGGCCCAGTACTTTCGGGACCCCGACCAGGATCCGCTGTCCTTCAGCGCGTCAATCGAGGATGCGACGGTTGCGACGGCGGTGGTGGAGGACGAGAATGACTCTATAACGTTGGTCATCGATGGCGTGGCGGCGGGCGAGACGATCGTTACATTGACCGCTATAGATCCGGACGGGGGCGAGGCTCAGATTTCGGGGCGGGTGCTGGTGGTCGAGCCGGTGCTGTTCTGGCGTGATGATTTCGATTTCGACAATGGCGAATGGTCGTTTTCTGGGCGCTATAGTTTTGATCACAGGCCCGGGTACCTGAGTGCAATTGGAGTGGACGGCCTTTTTTCTGCGCAGCGAGTAGATGCCGATGATGCTGTGGACTGGCTGATATCGATGTCGGCGGGGGCGGAAGGAATTGGGAGCGATCAAACCGTGGGGTTTTGGATGTACGGCACGGGCGCGAACTTATCGAAGCGCTGGCTATGGGGCACTGTGGGTGGTGCCGAGTTGGAACCGTATGTGGCAGATCCTGTGCCGGGGGCGAACTGGCGGATTTTGTGGTGTTGTCGCTATACATGGGGTGGAGGCGGCATTTCGGACGCCGTGAATTTGGACGGAGAATTCACGGAGATACACTGGGGCGTTCGATTTGGAAGAATAGAGTTGTTTATTGGCGAGACCGTGGTGTGGGGTGAAGATACCGAAGATGGCAACGAATTCGCGAGTTACGGTACGTTCAGCAGTTATTCTGAGGGGGAGGGGACGGATCGATGGGTTTACTTCGACTGGGCCGAGCTATGGGGGATACCGGCCGAGGAGGGGGAAGGATACCTGGCTGGGGAGCGGGAGTTGCAGGAGGACTCGGAGTCTCTCGGGATAACGCCTTTTGCACCGCTGGTATCTTATGGGACGGGTATTGTCGCGCAGTGATGTGGGACCGGTGCGCCCGCGGCCACCACGTGGCGGTGGTCGCGGGTGTGGCGCGATGGTCGTCTGCGGGGCGGTGGGGGCGCTAGGTAGGGGGCTAGGAAGGGGCGGGCTCGCGAAGCCTGACGAGGAAGATACCCTCGCGCCGGCTCGAGAGCAGCAAGGTTCCGCTCTCCAGGTAGGGGTATACGCTCCAGGTGCCGTCGAAGCCGGGTTCGTCGGGTCCCCATGGGGTCGTGTCGAAGTATCCGATCTCGACGGGGTTCTCGCGGTCTGCAATATCCAGCACCCTGAGGCCGGAGCGGTTGTTCGACATGTACAGGTGGTCGCCTAGGACATATAGATTGTGGTCGGTGGCCCTGGTGGGGCTCATGTACTCGCGGACCAGCATTGGGTCGTCGAGATCCTGAAGGTCCCACACTAGGGTGCGAGTGGCGGAGACCTCTCCGCCCAGCTCGTCGAGCTCGTCGTTCGAGTAGAAGTAGCGGTGGTCGTCGGCGAACCAGCCCTGGTGGGCGTAAACGACGCCGGCGTACTCCGCTGCGGCTATCGCGACGGGGCGCTCCTTGTCCGTCAGGTCGGCGACAGAGAGCGCGGTCTCGTTCGAGTTGACGCATATCTCGCGGTCTGAGTAGTCTTGGTCGGGTCCCCTATATACCACGCAGTGCGCATCGTGGGAGCCGCCTGTGCCGCGCCGTCCGGTGTTCGGATGCGCAAAGCACCCGGCGAAGGTCGGGTGGAGGGGATCGCGGATGTTCACGATGTGCGATCCCCCGCCGCATGTCTCGCCTCCGCTAGACGATCCGATGAGGTATGCGAAGCCCGTTTCCTCGTTAATCGCGATGTTGTGGACGGACCCGATCTCGCTGTAGAGCGCCGTCGCGGCGAATTCGTGGGGCCTGGCGACGGCATTCAGTTGGGTTAGTTCGAAGACCTGCATCCCGTGGTCGCCCGCGTTGTCGGCGACGACGAAAGCGTAGCTGCCGTAGACCTTGATGTCCCGCCAGGTGCTGGGATTGCTCCCCTCGGTGGGTGCCAGGTTTCCGAGGTAGCGCGGGTTTAGCGGGTCGGTGACCTCCACGAAGGAGGTTCCGTCCATGCGGCCAATGAGGGCGTACTCGCGACCGGTCTCGGGATCCTGCCACCCCCAGACGTCATTCAGGCGGGATCCTCTCGCGGCACCTATCTCCTCGCGCGGCAGGAAGGCGATCAGGTCAATCCCGTTGCAGGCGTAGAGATCGGCCATCCCTTCCTCGCATGGTGCCTCGCCGCCGACGACCCTCGGGAGTGGGGCATGGTCAGCGATGAGGTGCGTGCTGAAGGCCCAGCCGTCACCTCCGTCGGCCAGGACGGTGGCGGCACCCATCCCGAAGTCGGCCGACGGATAACCCAGTAGCGCTATGTGAGCACCGAGGGTGATTGTGCTCGCCGATTCGACGGCAAGGTCTCCGTCGGCGTCGGCAACCTGGGGCCAACCCCCCGCAAGCACCCACTCCCCGTCCACCTGGGAGTACTCGTACGCTCCACTGCGACCGCCCACCACGACGCTGCCCCCGTGCACGGCGACGGTCCGGCCGAAGCCGCGCTCCGGTTCCGCGAGGGCAGCTCCGTCGAGCGTCGCGGCCACGCTCCACTCCCCGTTGCCGCCACGGGTGTGGATCAGCACCTGGCCGGCGTCTACCCCGGGCAGCCCTATGGCCAACACTGCGCCGTCGGCGGCCAGGGTGACCCGGTCGGAGGGTAGCGCCATCGTAGCCACCTGCGACCACACGCCGTCGACACCGCTCCGGAAGGAGGTGAGCTGCGAAGCTCCGTCGGGGGAGCGAGCGACCGCGAGGAGCTCGTCACCAGCTCCGGCCAGCATCGCCCCCAACCCCGTCGATCCGTCCACGGAGAGGGTCTGGAGAGGAGCCGCGCCATCGTGCCAGATCTCTCCGATCCGGTAGATGTGCACGACCGCGTTCTCGCCGCTCCCCGCACCGACGAAGAGGAGATCGCCGATCTGGGCGAGCGAGGTGCCGAAGCGGTCGTTCGTCTGGGCATCCGGTCCCTGGAGCCTGCCGCCGAGCTCCCACTCGCCGTCGGTCGATCTGTACCCCCAGACCGTGCCCGGTACGCGCCCGTGGTCCGCCTCGCCGACCAGCACCTGGTCGCCGGCTACGAGGAGCGCGCGGCCGAAGGCCTGCCCGTTCGCGGGCGAAAAGGACGCGGATAGCGCCAGAAGCAGGATCGTGGTGCACATCGAGTGCGGGGAAATCGGAGTGCGATGCGGGCGCACGCCCGGTAGCTGCGAAGGCATGGACAACCTCGTCGTGTGAAGTGATGGATCGTCGTCGTGTCGTGCCGACCCTCCTTCCAAAGCTATTGCGCATGGCCGCCGCGCGCCCCCTGGCGTCACCGCTGGGAGGCGCCCTTGTTCCGAGCCACACTTCACCATCTCGGTGTGCAACCGCGGCTCTTGCGCAGTAGTCTTGCGCAACCTGTCGTGCCCGGCGCGTACAGCCGGGTGTCGACGTTACGCAGGCCGTGGATTGGTGGTAGCTTTCTCCAGACGATGAGCGGCTACTTCGATGTGCAGAACGCGGCCTACGTGCAGGCGCTCTACGAGGACTTCATCCGCGATCCGGACGCTCTGTCGCCCGAGTGGCGCGAGTACTTCGAGGCTCATTCGCGGGAACTGGCGGAGGCTGGCCTCCTGGTCCTGGAGATCCCCCGCCGACAGGGTGGGGCTCCGGTTGCCCCCTCGGAGGCGCCGCCGACCGACCGCTCGGACCAGATCACCGAGGTGCAGCCCCCCGAGGCGCCGACGGAGTCTCCGCAACCCGAACCCAGTCGCGAAGAGGCGGGCTTCGCACCGACTCCACCGGACTCTCGGCTCCTCTCGCTAGTCGCCCGAGCATCGCGCCTGCTGCACGCCTTTCGCGAGCACGGCCACCAGGCGGCCCGCATCGATCCGCTCGGCAGTGGTCCTCGGGGCCACCCACAGCTCGACCCGGCGTACTTCGGCACCACCATGGAGGAGCTCGAGGAGATCCCCACCTCGGTGCTCTTCCCCGAAGGTGGAGATGCCCCTCTCGCCTCCACTCTCGACCGCCTCAAGGCGATCTACGGGGGCGATCTGGGCTACGAGTTCGAACACCTCGAGGACCCGGAGAAAGTCGCCTGGCTCTGGGATCAGGTGGAGCGCGGCTGCCACTTCGCCGACTACGGCGACGAAGACCGGATACGCACGCTGGACCGGCTCACACAGGTCGAAGGGCTCGAGCAGTTCCTGCACCGGGCGTACCTGGGACAGAAGCGCTTCTCGGTCGAGGGGACCGACATGCTGATCCCGATGCTCGACGAAGCGATCGAGCTCGCGGCCCGGGCGGGTGCCGGGAAGGTGGTCGTCGGGATGGCGCACCGCGGTCGACTCAACGTGCTCAAGCACATCATGGGGGTGTCGTACGCCGAGATCCTGGCCGAATTCGAGGAGGGAGCGGCGCCGGGGAGCGCACTCTGGGTCCCGGATCCCGGCACCGGCGACGTGAAGTACCACCACGGTGCCGCAGGCGACTACCCGCTGCGTGGGGGCGGCACGGTCAAGGTCGTGCTCGCGCCGAATCCGAGCCACCTCGAGTTCGTGAACCCCGTCATCCTGGGGATGTCGCGGGCAGAGCAGACGCACGGCGGAGCGGAAGTCCGGGACCCGGCGCTCGTGGTGCCGATCCTCATCCATGGAGACGCCGCCTTCGCCGCCGAGGGAGTCGTGGCCGAGACGCTCAACCTGGCGCGCCTGGAGGGCTACGAAGTCGGTGGCACGGTGCACATCATCGCCAACAACCAGGTCGGCTTCACCACCGATCCGCACGACGGCCGCTCGACCCGCTACGCGAGCGATCTGGCAAAGGGGTACGATATCCCCGTCATCCACGCCAACGGCGACGCGGCCGAGGAGTGCCTGGCGGCGGTTCGTCTGGCGATGGCGTATCGGGCCCGCTTCGGCGGCGACACGGTGATCGACCTCGTGGGCTACCGGCGTCACGGCCACAACGAGGGCGACGAGCCCGGGTACACGCAGCCCGTCCTCTACCGCTGGATCGCCGACCACCCGACCGTGCGCCAGCAGTGGGCGGCCGAGCTCCTGGGGCGCGGCCTCGTCACGGCCGCGGAGGTGGAGGAGAAGGTCGCCTCGATGGCTCAGGAGCTGCGTGCGGTGCAGGACGGCCGCGAGAAGGGGTCGAGGCGCGCGGCCCCGCCCTGGACCGTGCCGAGCTACAGCGCCGTCGACCAGGACTTTCAGAGGGACACGGGCGTCGGTCTCCAGGAGATCGAGCGGATCAACGGGGCGCTGCTCGCGGTTCCCGAGGGCTTTACGGTGCACCCCAAGCTGGCGCGCCAACGGCGAGGACGGGGCGAGTCCTTCGGGCTCGGTTTCGAGGTCTCGTGGGCCCACGCCGAAGCTCTCGCGATTGGGTCGCTCCTGAACGACGGAATCCCGGTCAGGCTGACGGGCCAGGACACCGAGCGGGGAACCTTCAGCCACCGCCACCTAGTCCTCAGGGACGCCAGGACCGGCACCCGGCACTCACCCCTGGCGGAGCTCTCGGAGACCCGCTTCGAGATCTACAACTCCCCGCTCACCGAGGCCGCGACGATCGGCTTCGAGTACGGATTCGCGGTTGCATCCGAGCGGGACCTCGTGCTTTGGGAGGCCCAGTTCGGGGACTTCGTGAATGTCGCGCAGGTCATGATCGACCAGTTCCTCTCGGCCGGATGGTCGAAGTGGGGACAGCGCTCGCGCCTGACGCTGCTCCTGCCGCACGGCTACGAGGGCCAGGGCCCAGAGCACTCGAGCGCCCGCCTGGAGCGCTTCCTCCAGCTCTGCGCCGAAGACAACATGCGAGTCGTCTACCCCACGACGCCCGCACAGTACTTCCACCTCCTGCGCCTCCAGGCCGTTAGCGAGCCGGAGCGCCCACTGATCGTCATGACGCCTAAGAGCCTTCTGCGCCACCCCCGTGCCAAGTCGCCGGTCCGGGAGCTTACCGGGGGGCGCTTCCTGCCGGTGATCCCAGACCCGACGCTCTCGGCGGAAGAGGCGAGCCGTCTCCGCCGACTGGTGCTCTGCTCCGGCAAGGTCTACTACGACCTGATCTCCTCCAGGGAGCGGCCAGACTCGGGCCGGAAGACGGAGACTCCAGACCCGGTGGCAATCGCGCGCGTCGAGGGGCTCTACCCCTTCCCGGCCAAGGCGCTGAGTGCGCTCGTGAAGCGCTATCCGCTTCTCGAAACGGTCGTATGGGCCCAGGAGGAGCCGATGAACATGGGCGCCCTCACCTATATCATCCCCCGCCTGCGGTCGCTGCTGCCCTCCAGGATTCGCCTGCGGCACGCGTCAAGACCAGAGCGGGCCAGCCCCGCCGAGGGCAACCCCTACAACCACGCCGTGGCCCAACGGCGGATTGTGACCAAGGCGCTGACTGGCTGATTGGCGCCTGCAACCGGACTCCACCATGGCTGCCCCATCCTCGCCCCGGCCGAGGTAGCCGCTGCCCGCCGCCGCATCGCCGGCCAGGTGGTGCGCACCGGGTGTCCGAGGTCATTTGCGCTCGAGGAACGGGTGGGCGGGCGCGTCCACCTGAAGGCCGAGCTCCGTCAGCGCACGGGCTCCTTCAAGGACCGGGGCTCGCTCAACAAGCTCCTCTCGCTCGCCCCCTCCGAGCTCGCCCGGGGCGTTGTAGCGGCCAGCGCGGGCAACCACGCCCAGGCGCTTGCCCGTCACGCGGCCAGGCTGGGGGCACCGTGCACGATCGTCATGCCCCGAGACGCCCCGCTCATCAAGGTCGGGAACACCCGCGCAGCCGGGGCCCGCGTGATCCAGCGGGGCGACACCCTTTCGGACGGGGCGGCCGTCGTGGACCGGCTCGTCCAGGAGGAGGGGCTCACCCTGGTGCACCCCTTCGACGACCTGGAGGTGATGGCGGGGCAGGGGACGATTGGACTCGAGATCCTGGAGCAGATCCCCGATGCAACCGCGGTCGTAGTCCCGGTCGGGGGAGGCGGCATGATCTCGGGGGTCGCCACCGCGGTGAAGGATCTGCGAGCGGGCATACGGATTGTGGGCGTCGAGGCCGCCCGTGCGGCCGCGGCGATGCGATCGCTGGAGGTGGGCAAGCCCAGGGAGATCCATACGGGCGACACGCTCGCCGACGGAATCGCCGTGAAGCGTATCGGGAGAGTCGCCTACCCTCACCTCGAGGCGCTCGTCGACGATATGGTCGTCGTGAGCGAGGAGGAGATCATTCGCGCCATCTTCTTCCTCCTCGAGCGTGAGAAGCTGGTGGTCGAGGGGGCGGGTGCGGTCGCTGTCGCGGCGCTGCTCGAAGGCAAGGTGCCCGTAGCGCCAGTGTCGGGAGCACATTATCTGTCCGGTTTCGTAGCACATAGTCTGTCCGGTTCTGA
>JAPOYJ010000070.1 GCA_026706635.1 Gemmatimonadota bacterium
TGGTTAGCTTCGGCTTCATGGCCAGCCTCCTGTGGTTGTGGGCTTCCAAGCCCGTATCACTGTGCAGCGCCCCGAAAGGTGGCGACTGCATTAGCAGGAGGTTGGCCTTCTCATGTCAATCTGGACCCTTCGCTCGCCTGTACGAAACTGTAATATGTGCTTTACAATGTGTAATCCAGGGTTTACAATTCCCATATCGGTGGCTTCGCTCTGAGTTGCTCCTCGGGCCAATAGCGCCGCGGCTATTGGCCCTCCGTCGCACCTTGCCAGTGGGGCGCTTCGCCGGTCTCGGTGCTGGCGCGGGCCTGTCCACGGACCGCTGGCGCTTCGCCACTCTCGGTGCTGGCGCGAGATTATCCAGGACTGCATAGGTATATTTCCGCTCCCGCCACTCCGGCGCACCCACCAACCCCACCGAGGACCCCGTGCCCGATCCCGCCCGCACACCCGTAGTCGTCGACGCCGTCCGGACCCCCATAGGGCGCTTCCTGGGCTCTCTGGCTGGTCGCTCCGCTCCCGAGCTGGGTGCCGTGGCGGTGCGCGAGGCGATCTCGCGGAGCGGGGTGGAAGCCGCCGAGATCGACGAGGTCATAATGGGCAACGTCGTGAGCGCTGGCGCCGGGCAGGCGCCGGCGCGCCAGGCGGCGCTGGGCGGCGGGGTCCCGGCAAGTGTGCCCGCCCTGACCGTCAACAAGGTCTGCGGTTCCGGTCTCAAGGCGGTGATGCTGGCCGCCCAGTCGATCCGGGCGGGCGACGCGCGGCTGGTGCTGGCGGGCGGCTTCGAGTCGATGTCCAATGTCCCCTACTACATGCGCGGACTGCGTGGCGGGGTGAAGTTCGGCGACGGCAAGGTGGAGGACGGACTTATCCACGACGGACTCTGGTGCTCCTTTGGGAGGTGCCACATGGGGGGACACGCCGAGTACACGGCTGCCAGGGCTGGCGTCACCCGCCGGGAGGCCGACCAGTTCGCGCTCGAATCCCACCGGAAGGCCGTGCGGGCGATCGACGACGGCGACTTCGAGTCCGAGATCGTTCCCGTCGAGGTTGCCTCGCGCCGGGGGACGGCGACCGTGGCGACCGACGAGTGCCCGCGCCGCAACACCTCGCCCGAGGCGCTGGCGCGTCTCCGTCCAGCATTTCCGAACGACGCCCCCGACGGCCTCGAGGAGCTGGTGGTGACGGCCGGGAACGCTCCCGGCCTCAACGACGGCGCTGCCGCGGTGATGGTGGCTAGCGAGGAGTACGCCACCGCCCACGGCCTCTCCCAGCGGGCGACGATAGGTGGCTACGCCGCCGGGGGCACTGAACCCCACGACCTCTTCTTCGCCCCGGTGCAGGCGGTCAGGACGCTGATGCGGCGGGAGGGCACCGAGGTGGGGGACTACGGGCTCGTCGAGATAAACGAGGCCTTCGCGGTGCAGGCGATCGCCGACATCCGCGAGCTTGCGATCGACCCCGATGTGGTGAATGTGCGGGGCGGCGCGGTCGCCCTGGGGCACCCGATCGGGGCGTCAGGAGCACGCATACTCGTTACCTTGCTGGGGGCGATGGAGTCGGGCCGGACCGAGTTGGGGCTTGCGACGCTCTGCCTTGGGGGCGGCAACGCGGTCGCGCTCTCGGTGCACATGAACTGACAGGAGAGGAGAGCCCATGACGACGCAACAGCTCGCGGCCGTGGAGGGATTGCGCGGCGCCCGAGCGGCGCTCCGCCCACTTGCGGTTCCAATGGCGGTCGTCGCCTTCGCGCTGCTGACGGCGGTTGGCGGCCAGGTCGCGGTGCCGCTGCTCGGCACTCCGGTCCCGGTCACGCTGCAGACTCTCTTCGTGCTCCTCGCGGGGGTGTTGCTCGGTCCGGCAGCGGGTGCCTCCTCGCAGCTGCTGTACCTCTCGATGGGGCTCCTTGGGGTGCCGCTCTTCGCGATGGGGGGCGCGGGTCTTCCCTGGCTGCTCGGTCCAACGGGGGGCTACCTGCTGGCCTTTCCGGCTGCGGCGGCGCTGGCCGGCCTGGTGGCCGGCCGTGCGCGCGGCGGAGTGCGCACCGGGGCGGGGCTGGCCTTGGCCACGGCGCTGATCTTTGCCTCAGGGGCGGTGTGGCTGTCGGTGGTCACGGCCTCGACGCCTAGCCAGGTCTTCGCCCTCGGGGTGCAGCCCTTCCTCCCAGGAGCGCTCCTCAAGGGGGCTATCGTGTGGGTGGCGACCCGGCCAAGGGTTCTTGGGACGGTTTGGGGAGCGCGCCGCTGAGCTTCGTGCGCGTTGCGGTTGTCGGCGCGGGGACGATGGGCAATGGGATCGCCCATGTCTTCGCGGTCGGAGGCGCCCAGGTCGCTCTCATCGACTCGAGCGGGGCCGCGCTCGAGGGCGCTCTCGCCACGATCGGCCGCAATCTGAGGCGGCAGGTCGCGAAGGGGGTGCTGACCGCGGGCGAGCGGGAGGCTGCTCTGGGGCGCATCGAGACGGCGACGGAGCTCGAGGCGGCGGGTAGCGCCGAGCTGGTGGTCGAGGCGGTGCCCGAGGTCGAGTCGCTCAAGCGCGAGATCTTCGCCAAGCTGGACGGGATCGCCCCCCCCGGCACCATCCTGGCCTCCAACACCTCCTCGATCTCGATCACCAAGATCGGGGCCGCCACTTCGCGCCCCGAACAGGTGGTCGGAATGCACTTCATGAACCCGGTTCCGGTGATGAAGCTCGTCGAGGTGATCAGGGGGCTGGCCACGGCCGACGAGACCGTGCGGCTTACCTCACATCTCGCCAGGGCGCTCGGCAAGGTCCCCGTCGAGGTGCGCGACTTCCCCGGCTTCGTCTCCAACCGGGTGCTGGCACCGATGATCAACGAGGCGATCTATGCACTGATGGAGGGCGTCGCCGACGCCGAGTCGATAGACGAGGTCATGCGGCTCGGGATGAACCACCCGCTGGGTCCGCTCGCGCTCGCCGACCTGATCGGCCTCGACACCTGCCTGCACATAATCGAGGTGCTGCACCGAGAGCTTGGAGACGACCGCTACCGTCCGTGTCCGCTTCTGCGGCAGTACGTGGCGGCCGGATGGCTGGGTCGAAAGAGCGGCCGCGGCTTCCACTCCTACGGAGAGGACGCATAGCCCCGTGCTCGCCCCGGAGCGGCGCGAGGTAAGGGAGGCGGCGCGCGAGTTCGCGGAGGGCGAGATCGCGCCTTGCGCGGCCGCTTGGGACCGGGAGCAGGCCTTCGACCGCGGGGTGCTGGATCGGCTCGCCGAGCTCGGCTTCCTGGGCATGCGCGTGCCCGAGGAATACGGCGGCCTGGGCTTCGACCTGGAGAGCTACGTGGCTGTCCTGGAGGAGATCGCACGGGCGGACCTGGGGGTGGCGCTGACCGTAGCGGTGCAGAATGGTCCGGTGCCCCATCTGATCCTGGCCCATGGCAGCGAGGCGCAGAGGGCCAGCTGGCTGCCGATGCTCGCGAGCGGCGAGAAGATCGCGGCCTTCGCGCTGGCCGAGGCCGAAGCGGGAAGCGACCCAGGAGCGCTCCTGACGCGCGCCGAGCGGACGCCCGGAGGGGCGTGGCGACTCGACGGGTCGAAGAGGTGGGTGACGAACGGGTCGCTTGCCGATCTCGCCGTGGTCTTCGCGCGGACCTCTCCGCCCGGCGAGAGCCCTGGCGTGGGCGCCTTTCTCGTCGACACCAACGCCAAGGGGTACCGTGTCGCCGGTCGCGAAAAGACAATGGGCCTTCGGGCCTCGGAGACCGTGGCGGTGGAGCTCGCGGGGGTGCGCGTTGGGGAGGATCGGCTGGTGGGAGACGCGGGGAGCGGTCTCGGGTACGCCCTCGAGGCGGTAGATGTGGGGAGACTGGGCGTGGCGGCACAGGCCGTCGGGGTCGCTCAGGCGGCGCTCGAGCACGCCGTGCGCTATTCGCGGGAGCGACGCCAGTTCGGGCGGCGGATCGCCGACTTCGGGGCGATTCGGAGCAAGCTGGCGACGATGGCGACGAGGGTCGCGGCATCGCGGGCGCTGGTGGCCGGGGTGGCGGCCGCACTGGGCCAGTCGGGCACGCAGACCCGAGACGGGCTGACCGTTGCGGCCAGCTCCGCGATGGCCAAGCTGTCGGCGAGCGAGACCGCGATGTGGGTTACGGAGGAGGCTGTGCGCATCTTTGGCGGCTACGGCTTCATGCGCGAGTTTCCGGTCGAGAAGCTGATGCGCGACGCCAAGGGTACCGAGATCTTCGGTGGCACCAGCGAGATCATGCGGCTCGTGGTCGGGCGGGCGTTGACGGGGGTGGGGTGAGGGCCGAGCGCAGCGCCTCCGATCTGCTAGCGACGGCCGACGAGGCGATCCATCGGGCGATAGTGGGCGAGGAGGAGCGGCAGCTCGGGCAGCTCGAGATGATCGCGAGCGAGAACTTCGTCTCGCCGTCGGTGAGGGCGGCGCTCGCGACTGTGCTGACGCACAAGTACGCCGAGGGGGTGCCGGGCCGCCGCTACTACGGTGGCTGCGCCTTCGCCGACGAGGTCGAGAACATATGCCGGGTGCGGGCGACCCGCCTCTTCGGTGCCGACCACGCCAATGTGCAGCCGCACTCCGGTTCGCAGGCCAACATGGCGGGCTACTTCGCCTTCCTCGAGCCCGGCGACCGGATCATGGGGATGGATCTGAGCCACGGCGGCCACCTGACGCACGGCTCGCCGGTGAACTTCAGCGGGCGCTTCTTCGATGTCGTCTCGTACGGAGTGCGCGAAGGCGACGGGCTCATCGACTACGACGGGGTTCGCGACGCTGCTCTCCGCGCACGGCCAAAGATGATCGTCAGCGGGGCGTCAGCGTACCCGCGGACCATCGACTTCGAGGCCTTTGGCGAGATCGCCCGGGAGGTCGGTGCCTACCATATGTGCGACCTGTCGCACATCGCCGGGCTCGTGGCGGCCGGCCATCATCCGAGTCCGGTTCCGCACGCGGATGTCGTCACCAGCACGACGCACAAGACGCTGCGGGGTCCGAGGGGAGGGATCGTGCTCTGCCAGGCGGAGCACGCCCGAGTGATCGACCGCATGGTCTTCCCCTTCACGCAGGGGGGACCGCTGATGCACGTCATCGCATCGAAGGCGGTGGCTCTGAGGGAGGCGCTCGCAACCGGATTCGCGGAGTACGCCCGGCGGATCGTCGAGAACGCCCGCGAGCTTGCTGCGGCGCTGAGGGAGCGGGGCGTGCGACTCGTCTCGGGGGGGACGGACAACCACCTCCTGCTCGTAGACCTGCGCGACCGCGACCTGAGCGGCAAGGACGCCGAGACCGCGCTGGAGGGAGCCGGCATTACGGTGAACAAGAACACCGTGCCCGGCGAGGAACGGTCGCCCTTTGTGACCTCGGGGCTTCGGATCGGCACCCCGGCGGTGACGACGAGGGGGCTGGGGAGGGACGAGATGCGCACGGTCGGCGGCTGGATCGCCGACATCCTGGATCGCCCGCACGACGCGCCGACCGCAAGTCGGGTCAGAGGGGGAGTGACCGAGCTGTGCGCGCGGTATCCGCTCTTCGATCCAGGCTGGTGCCCGGACGGAGTCTGACGAGTGAACAGAAGAGGCCATCATTCGCCGTATGTCATCTACAGTTTACATTATGTAATCTGTAGTTTACAATTTGAACTATGCGGCGCTTCGCGTCCCTCGCGGTTGGCTGGTGCTGAGCACTCACCGATGTGAGATTGCCGGCCTATGGGCACACACGACCCCTCAGATCCGGCGGCCGCGCTGCGACAGTCGCAGCTGCGCTTCCACCGGGACGCATATGGATTCCTTCTGACAGCCCTCCACCGGGCCGTCGCCAGGCTGGAGGAGCGCAGGCACATCTCCGGCGGGGAGCTGGTCGACAGCTTCCGTGAGCTTGCGCTCGAGCGCTTCGGCCCGATGGCCCGCACCGTCCTCGAGCACTGGGGCGTCTCTGCGACCGAGGACATCGGCGAGATGGTCTTCGCGCTGGTCGAGATGGGGGTTCTGGTCAAGGACGACTCCGACCGCCCCGAGGACTTCGCCTCCGTATTCGACTTCGGGGAGGCCTTCGACCGCGGCTATCCGTGGAAGACGTACCGCTGGCGGATGTCCACCACTTGTCCCTGGACGATCGGGGACGCCGAGGGGTAGTGGCGACTATCCGTCGCCGTGATGGCGGCTTGTCACCGCCCCAGCGCCAGCCCACCCCGGCGTGGGTCGGACCACCCGGCGAGCGACCCGTCGGGCAGCACCCGGATCAGCTGCACATCGCCCGATACGCCCCCCTGGAAGTAGGCGTCGGCCGGACCCGGATCGCGCTCCTCGACGGTGTGCCCCATTGCCTCGAGCGCGGCCACGGTGGCCTCCGGCAGCCCGCGGTATTCGTGGAAGACCATGTCGGGCAGGTGCTGATGGTGCACCCTCGGCGCATGTACCGCCTGGGCCGCGTTCATACCGTGATCGACGACGTTGAAGATCGTCTGCAACACCGTCGTGATGATCGACGCCCCCCCGGGAGTGCCGGCAACCAGGAATAGCTCGCCATCGGGATCCTCGACTATCGTCGGGCTCATCGCCGAGAGCGGGCGCTTCTCCGGCGCGACGGCGTTCGCTGCGCCCTGCACGAGGCCGAACTGGTTGGGCGTACCCGGCTTTGCGGTAAAGTCGTCCATCGTGTTGTTGAGGAAGAACCCGGTGCCATCGGCCACGACCTTGCTTCCATACCAGGAGTTGAGGCTGGTGGTGACCGCAACTGCGTTCCCGGCGGCGTCGACCACCGCGTAGTGGGTGGTGTGGCTCTCGTCGACGATCGACGCGAGGCCGGGCTGCACCTCCGCCGAGGGAGTCGCGCGGTCGCGCTCTATCGTCGCGGCGCGAGCGGCTGCGTACGCCTCCGACACGAGCTCGTCGATCGGCAGCTCCACGAAGTCGGGATCCGCCAGGTACTCGTTGCGGTCGGCGTACGCGCGCCGAAAAGCCTCGACCATGAGGTGAATCGTCTCCGGAGAGTTCCATCCGAGCTCCGAGAGCTCCCACCTCTCGAGCATCCCGGCGATCATCGCCATGGTGACGCCCCCCGACGAGGGCGGCGGCACCGAGTACACCGTGTAGCCGCGGTAGCCGAAGGCGACGGGTTCGCGCCAGAGAGCCTCGTAGCGGTCCAGATCCGCGAGGGTCATCATGCCGCCGCCCCGCTCCATCTCGGCGACGATCAGCCGTGCGGTCTCGCCCCGGTAGAAGTCGTGTGGTCCCTCGTCGCCGAGGCGCCTCAGGACAGCGGCCAGCTCCGGTTGACGGAAGGCGCTCCCGAGCGGCGGCGGCTCGCCGCCGGGCATGAAGAGCCGCGCGGCGGCCGGAAATGCGAGCATCTGGTCGCCGACCGCGTCCAGAGTGGAGAGGAGGCGACCGGTGGTCTCGAACCCCGCGGCGAGCTCGACTGCGGGCTCGACGAGCGCCGCCCATTCCAAGCTGCCAAACCTCCTGTGAGCCTCCCAGAGCCCCGCAACCGTGCCCGGCACGCCCGCCGCGAGGTGGCCGACCAGCGATCGGTCGGTGACCTCCCCGGCGGTGTCCAGGTACATGTCGCGGGTGGCAGCGAGCGGTGCCTTTTCGCGGTGGTCCTGGGCGTGCACGCTCCCGTCGGCGAGCCGGATCATCATGAAGCCGCCCCCACCCAGATTGCCGGCTTCGGGGTTCACGACGGCCAGCGCCAGACCGGTGGCGACCGCTGCGTCGACCGCGTTGCCGCCCGCCTCGAGCACCTCGATCCCCACCCGGGTGGCGAACTCGTCCGTCGTCGAGACGAGGCCTGCGGAGGCGCTCACCGGGTCGGCCGCGGCGGAGAGTGGCCACCCATCGGGGAATGCGATCCCCGGAGGCGGCGGGCTCCCGCACCCGTAGGAGGCGAGGAGAAGCGCCGCGAGGCCGCCGCACAGCGCTTCTCGGAGAGGGTGGCCGAGCGGCCGCCCGGCACCTCGGGAATCCTGTGCGCGGGCCGTCGGCAATCCGCCGAAGGCGGCGCTAGGGAGCGGGCGGAGTCGCGGCATTCCCGACCCTAAGGACGAAGTTGGCGGGGTCGGTGTCGGTGGCGTAGATCACCTCGAAGGAATCCTCGTCGTGCATGAGCGCCGGGAGGAGGTACATGCGAGTCGTCTGGTAGAGGGCATCGACAAGAACATAGTCGGTTTGGCGCACCGAATCGAGCACCTTGCCGCGGTCGGAGCTGAACGGGTAGATGAGCGCGCGCCGACCGGTCAGAGCGTGGAAGAGGCGGGGCTTCCTGACCGTCACCGAGGCGCCTGCGGGCGTGTTCTCCCCCACCCACTCGGCCGCCTCGAAGAAGCTGGCCACGGCAGGGTGGTAGCCTGCGTAGCGGTCCCCTGCGCGATAGGCGGCGATCATGTCGAGGTTCTCTGGAATCCTGGCCGCATGGGCGCCCAGAGAGAGCACGGCCAGCCCACCCGCCACAAGCGCTGGCAGGCGTGGCTCAAGCCACCCGCGCCAAGCCCCGGCGTACTTCGCGGCCACAGCCGCACCGTCGGCGGCGTAGAGCAGCACCAACGGCATCAGCACGACGAGGTAGCGCACATCTGCGACGCTCGTCTGGAAGAGGAAGATGGAGGCGCAGCTAAGCGTCAGGTAGTACTCCGGCGCGCCCGGACGGCGGCGCAGCGCGCACACCAGCCCGAGTAGCGCCAAGAGAGCGACCAACACCGCGACGATCGCGACCGGCAGGCTCGTCGCCCAGGTGGAGTCGGATCCCGCCAGCGCGCGCGGCAGCTCGCGGGTGGCGTAGACCCATGCGTTGGTCGCGAAGCGCCCTGCCATGCCCCACGCGTCCAGACGGCCAGCTTCGGGCGAGTAGATGTTGGCGAGGAGGAACTCCTCGAAGTACGACGAAGTGGTGCCTGAGTGGATACGGCTGCGCACGATCCACGGAATCGTCAGGCCCGCCCCTACGACGCCGTGCACCAGGAACTTCCGCCACTCGCGGCGCGTCAGGTATGCGAGCGACGCTGCCGCGAGGAGGAGCGCCCCGATCGAGCGCACGTAGAAGGTCGCCACGCTCGCGAGGAGCGCCATCCAGAAGGCGGGGCCCAGACGGGCCTCGGGACGGTCCTGCTCGAGCTGCCAGAGCGCCAGCAGGGTGACGAGCAGGAAGGCCGCCTCGCTCAGCATCCAGCGCGAATAGTCTATCACGCCGGGGCAGACGGCGAAGGCCAGCGCCAGGAGGAGCCAGGAGGCGCGCGCGCGCCCGCTGCGGGCATAGACGACGAAGAGCGCCGTCGATGCGGCGGTGAGGAGGACCGAGAGCAGCTTTAGCGCGACGAAGTTGCGCCCGAAGGCGGCTACCATGGGCGCCAGGAGCGCTGGGTATCCCGGAGGGTACTTGGTGTGGACCTCGGGCGGCCCCGGGGCAATCTGCGTGGAGTACCCGTCGCCCGCCCGGAGCAGGCTCTCGGCCAGGAGCATGTAGGTGACGCTGTCGCCGCCGGTATGGATCTTGGGGTCGAAGAGCGCGGCGCAGAGCAGCAGATGAAGGGCAGCGAGGGCGAGGGCTACACGGGCGGTCACCCCCTTCCGCCCTCCGCCTGCTAACGGCCCGTTCGCGCCTCTCGGTGCTCGCGCGAGATTATCCACGGACTGTTTGACCTGCCTGCATAGTCGCCTCTTGCCCCAATGTCCGCGCGCCCCCCGGGGTCGACGGGAGACCGTTAGCTTCACCGTGGCGCGCGAACGCGGACCACCCACGGACTGCCAATATGCTCGACGACCGGCTGACGGAGCAACGCAACCCCGAGAGCGAGGCCGTCGACGAGCTCACCACGCTGGAGATCGTGGAGCTCGTCAACCGGGAGGACGCGAAGGTCGCGGCCGCTGTCGGCCGCGAGGCCCCGGCGATCGCCAGGGCGGCCGATCTCGCGGCCAAAGCACTGCGGGGCGGCGGACGCCTGATCTACGTCGGCGCCGGGACTTCGGGGCGACTGGGCGTCCTCGACGCGGCCGAAATGCCCCCAACCTACGGCACCGACCCGGCGGTGGTCCGGGGGGTGATCGCCGGCGGCCCGAGCGCGCTCGCGCGGTCGTGCGAGGGGGCCGAGGACGACCCCGGTGCCGGCGCGGCCGCCATGGAGCGGCTGCGCGTCGGCGCTCGGGACTTCGCATTGGGAATCGCCACCTCGGGGACCACGCCCTTTGTGCACGGCGCGCTGGAGAGGGCGCGCGAGCTGGGCGCGGCGACCGGCATCCTTCTCTGCACCCCGCCGCCACCCGCGCTCACCGACGCCCACGATGTCGTGATTGCACCCCTCACCGGTCCGGAGGTCGTCACCGGGTCCACCCGGATGAAGGCGGGCACCGCCACCAAGCTGGTCCTCAACTCGATCAGCACGGCCGCGATGATCCGGATGGGGAAGGTCCACGGCAACCTCATGGTCGATCTGCGCGTCACCTGCGCGAAGCTGCAGGATCGGGGCGAGCGCATCCTGATGGCGACTCTGGGCGTGGGGCGCGGCCAGGCCCGAGAGCTGCTGGACGAGGCCGAAGGGCACGTCAAGACTGCCCTGGCGATGCGACGGCTTGGAGTGGGGGCGGCCCGCGCCCGGGCCGCGCTGGATCGGGCCGGCGGGGTCCTGGCGGAGCTTCCCGAACCCGACACTTCGGCTGCGGGGGCTGGCGGCACCGCGGTGGGGAACCGATAATCGGGCTCTCGGGGGTGCCGCACCCGCCAGCTAGCAGCCCGTGGACAAACCTCCCACGGCATTCGAGGCGCGCTGCATCCCCGCTGGACCGCTTGCTCGCCTGTCCGTACTGTATTGTATACTTTACAATGTGTAATCCATGGTTTACAATTCCTGTATGAGACCACGACCGTACCCTGCTACCGGAGTGCTGCTGGCGCTTCCGATCCTCCTCGCGCCGGCAGGGGCTGCGGCCCAGCCTCCCGACCTGGACTGGCGGCAGATCACCACCGAGCACTTCGTCGTCACCTATCCCGCTGGGCTCGCCGACCTCGGTGCCCGCGCCGCCAGGAGCGCGGAGCAGGTGTACGATCTCCTTGCCGAGCGCTTCGTGGATCCCCCCGGGGGCCGCATCCAGCTCCTCCTCTCCGACCACGCCGACTTCTCGAACGGCTCGGCGACGGCCTTTCCCTACAACAAGGTGACGATCCTGGTCCGGCCCCCGATGGACGGCGGAGCGCTCTCCTACTTCGACGACTGGGTCGAGATGGTGGTCACCCACGAGCTGGTGCACACCTTCCACCTGGACATGACCGGGTGGATAGGCCGCGTGATCCGCGCGGTCTTCGGGAGGCCCCCGGGGGGGTGGCCGATCTTTCCGTCCTGGCACGCCCCCTCGTGGGTGCTCGAGGGACTCGCGACCTACTACGAGTCCGAGCTGACCCATGCGGGGCGCGTGGAGGGCACTTGGCACGACATGGTGCTCCGCACGGCCGCGCTCGAGGGATCGCTCGACCGGCTGGACCAGGTGACGGGGGTCTCGCCGGTCTGGCCGGGCGGCAACCGCGCATACGTCTACGGAGCGCACTACATCGACTGGCTCGCCGAGGAGCACGGCGAGGAGGCGCTCGGCGACTTCGCCCGCTCGGTCGCGGACCTGACGATCCCCTACCGCTTCAATGCCGCCGCAGGTGACGCCTTCGGCACGGGGATCTCTGCCAGCTGGGAGGAGTGGAGCCGAGATGCCGGGGAGCGGTACGGCGAGCTGGCCGAGCGGCTGGCCGAGCACGCGCCCATCACGATCGGCGAGACGGTTGACGATGGGGGGCGGGTCGCCGGGCAGCCGATCGTGTCGCCCGACGGGGCAAGGCTCGCCTTCGCCCGGGCCGACGGAGTGGATGCAGCGCAGATCCGCCTCTCGGCACCGGATGGTTCGCACCCGCGCCAGCTCACGCGCCTGAATGGGACCGACGGGACGCTGTCGTGGGGCCCCCGCGGCGACCTCTTCTTTACGCAGCTGGAGGTCGAGGGTCTCTACCAGGTAAGGAGCGATCTCTATCGGACTGCGGTGGACGGCGGGGTCGAGCGCATCACCCATGGGCAACGGCTTACCCACTCCGATGTGGCGCCGGACGGAAAGGTGGCGGTGGCGGTGCAGGAGGGAGGCGGAACCAACGGCCTGGTGATCGTCGAGCTGGCGACCGGCGACGTGACGCCGCTCACGGAGCGCCGCGAGGACACGCACTGGGCGTACCCGCGCTGGTCGCCCGACGGAGAGCGTATCGCCGTGGTGCGGTGGACCCGGCCCGCGATGATGGACATCGTGGTCCTGGATGCGGCCGGGCGCCTCTTGGCGCGCCTGACCAACGACCGCGCCGTCGACATGACGCCCTTCTGGACCGCCGACGGCTCGACGCTCCTCTGGTCCTCGGACCGGACGGGAATTCCGAACATCTTTGCCGCCAGGGTAGATCGACTGGTAGACGGAGGGGAGCGCGAGGTTCGGCAGGTAACGAATGTCCTGGGCGGAGCCGCGCACCCCTCGGTCGATCGTCGGGGCCGCTGGATCCACTTCGCCTCCTACCACGCCGACGGGTGGCACATCGAGCGGATCCCATTCGACCCGGAGGGCTGGTTCGAGCCGCAGCCGACACTCCCCGCCTTTCTGGACCAACCGCTGGCCGCCGCGCACGAGCAGACGGCCTCGGCAGCGACCGCCGATTCCGGGGTCGGCCCGCACGGGGCGTCGGGTGGGGTCTCCCACGCCGCTCCGCACAACGGCACAGATGCCGAAGCCGAAGGGCCGCCAGAGGAGGAGCGCTACCGGGCGCTGCCCACGCTCCGGCCCTACTTCTGGCGGCCCGTCGCCCGCGCGGGCGAGAGCGCCCGGAGCATTTCGGATTCGGCCTTCCACACGGTCATCGAACCGTACGTCGGGTTGGCGACCGAGGGGCGGGACCTGGTCGGGAGGCACCAGCTCTCGCTTGTCGCAAGGGTGTCGCTCGACGGCGAGCGCCTCACCGGCAACCTCGGGTACAGCTTCTACGGACTCGGCAACCCGGTCCTCGGGGTCTCGGTCGGCCAGGACTACGGAATCTGGCTTCCGACTTCGTACCCGCTCGAGGGCGAGGAGTTCTTCCTTGTCGACCGCGAGCGCCAGGCCACCCTCACGACCACAATCAGGAGCAACCGCTTCCGGAGGGCGGCGGCGCTGACCCTGAGCGGAAGCGTGATTCGCGAGGATTTGTCGCTCGTGGGCTTGGACGGCGCCGCCCCGCCCTCCCGATGGCCTTTCAGCTTCCCCTCCGAGGAGAGCGTCTTCTCCCAGCTGCGCGCCACCGCGTCCATTTCGCGCGCCCAGCGCCGCGCCTACTCGATCTCGAGCGAGGACGGTGGCTGGGCCTGGATCGGCGCGCTACGGCAGGGAGTGCTATCCGGACTCGAACCAGAGCTGCGCGACAGCATCCGCTACGACCGCAGCTACTCCGAGCTCACGGGCGAGCTGGCGCTCTTCAAGAGCCTCGGCCTAGGTCTTGGCTTCTCGAACCATGTGCTGGCCGTGCGGATCTCCGGCGGGGTGGCGAGCGGGCCGGGGGCGCATGGGTCTCACTTCGCTGTAGGCGGCGCCGAGGGCTCGCCGGAATCTCTGACGGGCTACGATCTCTTCGGAGGTTCCTCGAGACTCCTTCCGCTGCGCGGCTACAGGGCTGGCGCGCGCCGGGGGAGCCGCGGGTGGTCGGCGAGCGCCGAGTACCGCTTTCCGATCCTCCTCGTCGATCGCGGCGTGGGGCTGCTGCCACTCTTTCTCGACAGGGTCCACGGTTCGCTCTTCTGGGACGCCGGGAACGCCTGGGGACCGTTGCAGACCAGCGAGGATAGGGCTGCCCGATTCCCCGAGTATCACAATCCCCGCATGGAGGAGCTCTTGGGCGCGGGGGCCGAGCTCTCGGCGATTCTCTCGGCCGCCTACCAGCCCAGCCTGACGCTTCGCTTCGGCATAGGCTTTCCGCTTGTCGAGAGCACCGGCCTGGACCCTGTCTTCTACCTGCGGATTGGGAACTCATTCTGAGTGCACGGCCCGCTCGGGGTATCCGCGAGCTGCCCCGTCTTGCGATGTGGTCATCGACCCGACTCTCGTCTTACGCAGAGCTCATCGATCCTGTCGCCGTCTTGCAGAACGTCCAGTCGACGCGCACTTCCGCAGTGCCATCGTCATTTGCGACCGGATCGGGCAACCCGGAGTGTGCGGAGGACCGTCCTACGTTGCGATGAGGGTGTGACTTCGGACGTTCGGAGGGAGTGGCAATGATCGGCAGAGTTGCGGCGAGGGGATACGGGATCGGAGCGAAGGGCTGGCTTGGGGCTACGGTGGCGCTGGTGGGAGCGGCGGCGCACCCCGAGGCGAGCGAGGCCCAGAGTCGGGACCTCAGCTTGCGCATGGTGCCTAGCGGGTGGCACGAGCCCGTCAAGGTGATTGGCGTCTGGACCGAGCCGAGCGAGGAGCCGAAGGGCGGCCTGAGCGTCATCAGTCTGCTTGCGGAGGGCCCCGCCGAGGAGTCGGGCGTCAGGAAGGGCGACATCATCGTGGCGGCGGGGGGTCACCAGCTCGACCAGCCGCTTGACGACGAGGCCGAGGAGGGTGTTGACGACTTGCGCAACCTCCCGAATCAGCGTCTCCGGGCCCTGGTACAGGCGGTACCAGAGGGGGAGGCGCTCCAGATCGAGTTGCTGCGCGACGGCGAGAGGGTGTCGCTCGCGGTCACACCCGGGGTCATGGGGTACGATGAGTTCGGCGAGCGCGTCACGAGGGACGCGGCTGCGAGCTGGATGGACTTGCTCGACCTCGATCGCCTGGCGGAGTCGCTCGAAGACCTGAGCGCGGAGCTCAGACTCCGCGTTCGCGGGAAGGAGCTGGGGATGCGCATCCGCGACGAGCTGGAGCGGTGGCGAGACCAGTACGAGCACTACCGAAGCCGGCCCAGAGCACACTCGCTCGACACGAGTTTGGCACTGGTGCCGAGCCGGAGCATTGAGAGCATTGAGCTGCACCTGGAGGGTCTCCGGGGGCTCGGCAGCCACGGACTCGAGATGGTGGACCTCAATCCAGGACTGGGATCGTACTTCGGAGTCGACGAAGGCGTGCTGATCGCCGACGTCGAGTCGCGGTCGCCGCTCGGGCTCGAACCCGGCGACGTGGTGATCTCGGTCGATGGCCGCCAGGTGGACGACGCGGACGAGCTGCGCCGCATCCTTCGCTCCTACACCGACGACGAGGAGATCGTCTTCCGCATCCAGCGCTCTGGCCACGAGACCTCGGTGGAGGGTAGCATTAGGTAGCGCTGCCGAAGGCGGGCTACAAACATCAGCTGCTACCGAACCTGAGGGTCGGGCATTGCTCAAGTCGGTCCTGGTCGCCAATCGAGGGGAGATCGCGCTTCGGGTGGTTCGCGCCGCCCAGGACCTGGGGATTCGTGCCATCGCCGTCTTCTCCGAGGCGGATCGCGGCGCCCCCCACGTGGTCGCGGCCGACGAGGCGTACCATATCGGCCCCGCCCCGGCCGCCGAGAGCTATCTGAGGATCGACAGGCTGTTGGATGCCGCCCGCCGCTCTGGCGCCGAGGCCATCCACCCCGGGTACGGCTTCCTTGCCGAGCGGGCCGAGTTCGCCGAGGCGGTGACCCAGGCCGGGCTCGTCTTCGTGGGTCCGGCGGCAGAGACGATCCGCGCGATGGGCGACAAGACGGAGGCGCGGCGCACGATGATCGCGGCGGGGGTGCCGGTCGTTCCCGGCAACGCCGACCCGATCGCCTCGCCCGCAGAGGCTGGCCGCATAGCCTCTGAGATCGGGGTGCCAATAGTCCTCAAGGCCGCGGCCGGGGGCGGTGGCAAGGGGATGCGGGTCGTGGAGGATCTGGGCGAGGTCGCACGCGCCTACGAGGCGTGCGCACGCGAGGCCGAGGCCGCATTCGGGGACAGAAGCGTCTACGTCGAGCGCTACCTGCCGCGGCCGCGCCACATCGAGGTACAGCTCTGCGGCGACTCGCACGGCCGGGTGGTGCACCTCCACGAGCGCGAGTGCTCGATTCAGCGCCGCCACCAGAAGCTCGTCGAGGAGGCCCCGTCGCCGCTACTCGGCCCCAAGGACCGCACGAGGATCGGCGAGGCGGCACTCCGCGCCGCCGAGGCGGTCGGCTACGTCGGTGCCGGAACGGTCGAGTTCCTCTGGCAGGACGACGAATTCTACTTCCTCGAGATGAACACCCGCATTCAGGTCGAGCACCCGGTGACCGAGATGGTGACCGGCGTCGATCTGGTGGAGTGGCAGCTGCGCATCGCATCTGGCGAGCCGCTGCCACTCTCACAGGACGAGATTCCGATCGCAGGCCATGCGATCGAGTGCCGCATTACCAGCGAGTCCCCCTTTGACGGTTTCCTCCCATCGGCCGGGTCCGTCGCTGGCCTGGAGGTGCCTGGCGGGCCGGGCGTGCGCTGGGACGGCGGGGTCGGGGTCGGAAGCCAGATCGGCCTGCACTACGACCCGCTGCTGGGCAAGCTGATCGTGCACGCCGCCGACCGGTCCAGCGCGATTCGACGGATGGCGCGTGCGCTCGACGAGTTCCTCATCGCCGGCATGGCGACGAGCGCCCCGTTGCTCAGGCGGATTATGCACGAGCCCGACTACCTCGCCGGGCGTCTCTCGACCGCCTACCTGGAGGATCACCCGCAGCTCCTCTCCGAGGCGCCGTCTCCGGGTGAGCGCGAGGTGCTCCTGGTGGCCGTAGCGCTGCTGGAGCACCGCCGGAGAGGTATGCGCGCGGCGCCGCGCATTGTGGATGGGGGACACCCGCTCCCCCGGTGGGCCGATCTCCCGCGATCCTGCCAGCCGAGCGGGAGCGGGTGGTGAGCCGGGAGGGGGGCGAGCTGGCCAGCTACATCGTCGAGCTCCTCGGCGAGCGCCACAGAGTGGGCGTTGGGCCGGGAGGGACCGTTCACATTGACGGGAGGGAGGTCGATGCCGAGCTGGCCCCGACGGGAGCTCCGGACGGTCACCGCCTCCTCCTGGACGGGGCTTCACATGTGCTCGCCGCTGGGCACGAAGGCGGAGGCGGGTGGCGCCTCGCGCTCGGCGGCCGGGACTTCCGTGTGATGGTCCTCGAGGAGCGGGCGGCCCGGCTCGGGGCACTGGCGGGAGGAGGACGCCGGAAGCCCCGAGTCGCGTCCCTATCCGCCCCCATGCCTGGCCTCGTGGTCCGGATCGAGGTGGAGGAGGGGGACGAGGTGGAGGAGGGGCAGGCACTCCTCATCGTCGAGGCGATGAAGATGGAGAACGAGCTGCGGGCGACCGCTGCGGCACGGGTGGTCCGCGTCCCGGTGCGCCCCGGCCAGGCGGTCGAGAAGGGCCAGCTGCTGGTCGAGTTCGCGGAGGCGCAGGAGGCGTGAGCACGGGCGACGGGGACCTCTTCCGGGAGCGGCTGCCAGAGGGCTTCAGCGTCCGCGACGACCTCGGGCGCCCCGGGAGCTTCCCCCATACGCGCGGGATATACCGGTCGATGTACCGAGGCCGCCTCTGGACAATGCGGCAGTACGCGGGCTTTGGCACTGCCCAGGCGACCAACGCGCGCTATCGCTTTCTCCTCGAGCGCGGGACCACGGGCCTCTCGGTGGCCTTCGACCTGCCCACCCAGATGGGGTACGACTCCGACGCGCCGATGGCGGTCGGCGAGGTGGGCAGGGCGGGGGTGGCAATCGACACGCTGGACGACATGCGCACGCTCCTCGGCGGAATCGACCTGGGGGCGATCTCGTGCTCGATGACGATCAACGCCACGGCCCCGATCCTCCTAGCCCTCTACACGGCCGTCGCCGACGAGACCGGAGTGCCGCGCAGCAACCTCCGGGGCACCGTGCAGAACGACATCCTGAAGGAGTACATCGCCCGCGGGACGTACATCTATCCCGTCGCCCCGTCGCTCAGGATGGTGAGCGATCTGATGGCCTTCGCGGCGGCCGAGCTTCCGCAGTGGAACACCATCTCGGTCTCCGGCTACCACATCCGCGAGGCTGGCTCGACGGCGGCGCAGGAGGTCGCCTTCACCCTCGCCAACGGCCTCCACTACGTCGAGCGGGCGCTGGAGCGGGGGATCGCGCTCGAGGACTTCGCACCCCGCATCTCCTTCTTCTTCGCGGCCCACAACGACCTCTTCGAGGAGGTCGCCAAGTTCCGGGCAGCCCGTCGGATCTGGTCGCGGCTGATGAGAGAGCGTTTCGGCGCGTCCGACCGATCCTGTCGTCTCCGCTTCCACACGCAGACGGGCGGATCGACGCTGACCGCGCAGCAGCCGCTCAACAACGTCGTCCGGGTGGCTCTGCAGGCGCTCGCGAGCGTACTCGGGGGGACGCAGTCGCTGCACACCAACGGATACGACGAGGCTCTGGCGCTTCCGAGCGCCGAAGCGGCCGAACTGGCGCTCCGCACCCAGCAGATCATGGCCGAGGAGTCGGGCGTGGCCGCCTGGGCGGACCCCCTTGGCGGGAGCTTCCTACTGGAGCACCTGACCAATTCCGTCGAGTCCGAGGCACTCGCGCAGATGTCGCGAATCGAGGAGATGGGCGGCTCGGCGGCCGCCATCGAGTACATGCGCGACGAGATCCACCGCGCCGCCTACCGCCACCAGCTGGATGTCGAGAGCGGAGACCGGGTGGTCGTGGGGGTGAACCGCTACGAGACGGAGGCTGAGCCCACCCCGGTGGCTGGCCCCGACTACCGCGACCTGGAGCGGCACCAGGTGTCGACCCTCGAGTCGTTCAGAGACGGGCGGGACGCGGGCCAGGTGGAGAGCGCACTGCGGGGAGTGCGCGACGCTGCGCGGGGCGATGGGAACCTGCTGCCTCCGATGATCGAGGCGGTGAAGCGAAGGGCCACCCTCGGGGAGGTCAGCGACGCGCTCAGGGAGGTGTGGGGAACCCACTCCCGGTCCTGACGATCGTCCGCTAGCAGTCCGGGATAGTCTCGCGCGGTTTGTCCACGGGCTGCTAAGGGAACCCCCAGCGAACCCGCACGTTCGGCACGGGTCCCCCGGGGGTTCGTTCTGTAACTACCGGCCGCAACCCGGCGCGAAGACCGCTCTACGGCGTGGACTTCTCGTGATCGTGGCTCGGTGGCCTACCTGCCGAAGCGGCGGTCGCTTGCCCTTGCCGGGTTGGGCTGGGTACTCGGACTAGACAATTGATCACCTCCTATTGTTCGGGTTCGACTCTGGGCGGGACATTGCATCCTGCTGCTCGACAATCTACCCCGGGCGGGGGCGGTAGCTCAAGGGGGATCCTTCTCGTCGCCTCCTCTGGAGGTGGCACGTGCCAGCAGTCCCGCCCCCCTGCGCAGCATCCGCACCTTGGCCGCCAGGTCGAGCACCGCGTCCTCGGCCTCGGACTGGGCCACGTCGAGGAGAGCCGAGATCTCCGCGACGCGCCGGCGGGACTCGACCGACAGCCTGCCGAGCTCGCCGGCCACCTCGCCCACCGTCCGGTTGAGGCGCTCCACCTCCGTGCTGATCACATCGGTGACCCGCTTCAGGTTGCCGACTGTACCGGTGGCGTGCTCGAGGAGCGGCCCGGTCTGTTCGGTGACGGAGTCGAGTGCCGCGAGCATCCTGCGCACGTCTCGCCGCATCTCGGCGAGCGCCACTACGAGGGCCGTTAGGATCCCCAGAAGCGCCACCACGGCCACGATCACGGACCACTGGGTTGCGACCGCGAGCCCGTCGTGCGCCAGCTGCACGACGGACGTGTCCTGCGCGAGTGGAGTTGAGAGCATGGCGGCCTCCAGCGGGTGGTGACGGGGAGACGAATATGGGGCGGTCGGCCCGCGCTATCCAGAGACAGTTGTGGCGTGGTATCTTCCCCCGCGATGTCCTCCTTCATCGTAACGGGCGGTCGCGAGCTCCGCGGCAGCATCCGTCCCGCCGGGAACAAGAACGCGGCGCTGCCCGTGCTGGCCGCCGCCCTCATGTCGGCCGAGCCGGTCACGGTGCGCAACGTGCCGCGCATACGGGACGTGAACACCCTCCTTGAGATCGTCGAGTCGCTCGGGGCCAGGGTGGAGTGGATCGGCCCGAACGATGTGGTCGTTGACGCCGGGCACCTGGAGCCCCGGGATCTGGATGCGCCTCTGGCGGGAAGCATTCGCGCCTCGATCCTCCTCGCCGGACCGCTCCTCTCCCGATTCGGCACCCTCTCGCTGCCACCTCCCGGAGGCGACGTCATCGGACGCCGCCGCCTCGACACGCACGTGCTGGCATTCCGCGCCCTAGGAGCGGAGGTGGAGACCTCGGCAGGGCTGGAGCTCCGGGCAAGGAGGCTGGTCGGTGCCGACGTGTTCCTCGACGAGCCGTCGGTCACCGCCACCGAGAACGCGGTGATGGCAGCATCGATGGCCCGCGGCACGACCGTCATCAGGAACGCCGCCGCCGAGCCGCACGTCCAGGATCTGTGCCGCCTCCTCACGGAGATGGGCGCACGGGTGGATGGCATCGGAACCTCGCAACTGACGATCGAGGGTGCGGACACCTTGGGCGGGGCCGACTTCGAGATCGGCGCAGACCACATCGAGACGGGTTCTCTGATCGGGCTGGCGGCTGTGACGGGGAGCCAGCTCGTCATCGAGGACGCGCCCGTCGAGCACCTGGACTCGATACTCATCGGCTTTCGCCGCCTGGGCGTCGCATGCCGCGTCGAGGGCGCAAACCTCCATGTGGACGCGCGCGAGCGCCCGGTGATTCAGGCGGATGCCTTCGGCCATATCCCGAAGGTCGACGACGGACCTTGGCCAGCCTTTCCCGCCGATCTCACCTCGATCGCGGTTGTTGCCGCCACCTGCGCCGTGGGGACGATACTCGTGCACGAAAAGATGTTCGAGTCGCGGATGTTCTTCACCGACAAGCTGGTCGCGATGGGTGCCAGGATCATCCTCTGCGACCCTCACCGGGTGGTCGTCGTCGGCCCCTCGCGCCTAAGGGGGGGCAGGATGGAGAGTCCCGACATTCGCGCCGGAATGGCGATGCTGATCGCGGCGCTCGGCGCCACTGGGGAGAGCTTGATCGGCAACGCCGACCAGATAGGGCGCGGATACGAACGAATCGACGAACGTCTGGCCGCCCTCGGCGCCGAGGTCGAGCGCCGACCCTAGCAGCCCGTGGAAGAAACCCTCAACGCCCTTCGGGGCCACCTGGCCGAGTACGGCGTGGTTGCTCCGCAGGGCAGAGCCCGGATCAGGGACTTGGCCGGAGTGCTGGAGTACGGGGACTGCGCCGCATCTAGAGGCCGGACATACGACAGTACCTGGCCAGACTGCCACCAACCCGCTTCCCGAGTCACGCTTGCCCACCCGGGGGCGTCCACATACGGACTGCTAGCAGTATCCGTGTCAACCGAACCTCGATCTGCCTCCGCCTCCGCCCGCTGACCCGTTGCCGACCGGAGTGCGCAGGTGCTTGCTGCGGTTGGGCGTGGCAGTCCGATACCTGCGCAGCGGGTTGCGGAGCTGCTGCCGACTAGCCCGTGGGCCCTTCTTCGCGCCACGCCAGCGGAGCGCTTCGCCGCTCTCGGTGCCAACGCTCCCGACAGGATGTTGCCCCGAGGCGATCAAGCGTCTATCGTGACTGGCCATCGCACCTCGCGACCCCAACCACCCGCAACCATTTCGGAATGCAGAGCGGCTCCAGGTCAGCAGCGATCCCCCCCCATGACCCCGCGCCTGTCGCCGCCAGGTTGGCGCTCACGGCGCTGGAGCAGGAGGTCCTCGACTTCATGGTCGACTACCTCCTCGCAAACTCCTACCAGCCGTCGATCCGGGAGATTGGCCAGTACTTCGAGATCAAGAGCACCAAGACCGTTTCCGAGCTGCTCCATTCGCTTGCCGCCAAGGGTGTCATCGAGCGAAACCCGTCCCGCTCGCGCGCCGTGCGGTTCGTCGGCCTCGACCTCGGGGCGAATACCGTCTCGCTGCCTTGCTTCGGCACCCTGAAGGAGGCGCTAGCCAGCCACTTTCGGGGAGAGGGACAGGGTAGGGTTGCAATCGACCGAGGGCTGGCTGGCGGGAGCACGGGTTTTGTGGTGCGCGCTGTGGGAAGTCGACTGGCGGCGATGGGGGTCGAGGATGGCGACCTGCTGCTTGTGCGCCCGGTGCGGATCGAGGAGCTAGACGATGGCGATGTGGTCGTGGCTGTCCTTGGGCGCGACATCGATTTCCGGCGGATTGCCGGCGGTGGCGGGAGCGTAAGGTTGCGGGCCCTCTGGGGAGAGCACGAGGGCGGGGCGCCGCTCGGGCCGGGCAGTCCGGTGGTCGTCGGGCGCGTCTCGGCGCTCTACCGCGATCTCTCCGCTTCGCCCGTGGCGGCGCCTGCGGTAGCGCATTAGCGTCTCCGTTCGATCGCGAGGCGGCGATCGCGCGTGGATGGCCCGCGCCCTGGAGGTCGCCGGCGCTGCGGAGCTAAGGGGCGAGGTGCCGGTGGGGGCGGTGGTCGTCCGGGGCAACTCGATTGTCGCAGAGGCGCACAACCGGATCGTCGCAGCGGGCGACCCGACGGCGCACGCCGAGCTCATGGCCATCAGGGAGGCCGCCCTTGCGGTTGGCGATCGCCGCCTCGGCGGCTGTACCCTGTACGTGACGCTCGAGCCCTGCGCCCAGTGCGCCGGGGCGATCGTGCTGGCACGGCTGGGCCGAGTCGTCTACGGGGCTCCCGATCCCAAGTCGGGCATGGCGGGCAGCCTGGAGAACCTGGTGGCCGACCCCCGCCTCAACCACCGGGCGCAGCTGGCGGGTGGTGTCCTCGCCGAAGAGTCCGCCGCGCTGCTCCGGCGCTTCTTCCGCGCTAGGCGCTAGCAGCCCGTGGACAACGGAGTGCTAGCGGCTGCTAACCCGCCGCCTCCCGTTCGACAATCTCGGCCACCGGCTTCCCGAAGAGTCTGAGGAAGAGGAAGAGCACCCCCACTCCCCCCAGGAGCGCGACCCAGTTGGGGAGACCGAGCGACGTTCCCACACTCCCCAGCAGCAATCCCACCGCACCGACCAGGAGGGCATAGGGAAGCTGGGTGCGCACATGCTCGATGTGGTCACACGCGGCGGCCGTCGACGAGAGCACCGTCGTGTCCGAGATCGGCGAGCAGTGGTCCCCCCAGATCGCGCCCGCGAGCACCGAGCTCGTCGTCGCCAGGAGGATCCCGTACTGGGACCCGTCGACGAAACCCGAACCTCCCGCGAGCGAGACGGCGAGCGGAATGACCAGCGGGAGCATGATCGCCATCGTCGTCCACGAAGTTCCGGTCGCGAAGGCCATCGCCCCCGAGGTGACGAAGACGAGCGCGGGAAGCAGGGCAAGTGGCAGGTTGCCGTCCAGAAGCTGGGTCAGGTAGGCGGCCGTGCCGACGTCCTTGACCACGGCCCCGAGCGACCACGCAAGCGCCAGGATGATCATCGCGACCATCATCGCCTTCATTCCGCCGATCCACGCCTCGACGCACTCCCGCACGGAGAGGATCCCCTGCGCGGTCGACAGGACCACGGCGACGGCGCACCCGGCCAGAGACCCCCAGAGCAGGGTGGAGAAGGGGTCGGCCGCGCCGAAGATGTCGCGTAGCGATGCGTCGGTGCCCACGGCGCCCCTCCCCGAGGTGTAGAGTCCTCCGAGCACGACCAGGACAACGGTCAGCACCGGTACGGCCGCGTTCCACCAGTGGAGCGGCGCACCCTCCTTGGCCGTGGCAAAGCTCTTGCCCGTGTCCACGACCGGAGTGGCGCCCTCCGCCAGGAGGCCGCCGCCGGCCGCCGCCCTCGCTTCGGCTCTCGCCATCGGGCCGAAGTCGCGATTCATGACCGATGTGAGGACTACGAAGGCGATGGCCAGGAGCGGGTAGAAGAGGTAGGGGATCGTCTGCACGAAGACGGCGTACGGGCTGAGCCCCCCCAGGAACGCCGCCTCGGCGCCAGCGCCGCCCAGAGTCTCCCCTGCGGCAACGGAGATGCCGTCGCCGATCAGCGACACCTGGTAGCCGACCCAGGTGGAGATCGGGACGATCGCTGCTACCGGCGCCGCGGTGGAGTCGATCAGGTAGGCCAGCTTCTCGCGCGAGATCTTCAGCCGGTCGGTGATCGGACGCATGGTGTTGCCGACGACGAGCGTGTTGGCGTAGTCGTCGAAGAAGATCACCAACCCCGCCATCGAGGTCGCCAGCTTGCCGCGCGCTCGGTTCCATGCGATGCGGGCGACTCGGCGAGCGGCCCCCGCGGTGCCCCCATTCCTGCTGATCAGCCCCACCATCCCGCCCAGCATCAGGCTGAAGACGATGATCTGGGTGTGGCCGCCCGTGTCGCCGACGGCGTGCACCACATAGTCGTCGACCAGCCGCCAGGTTGCGCTCAGGGGGTTGTACCCGGCCACCGCGAGCGCCCCCAGCCAGATGCCGGCCAGGAGCGCGGTGATGACCTCCCTGAAGATCAGCGCGAGGACGATCGCCAGGAGTGGCGGGAGGAGGGAGAACCAGGCCGGGGCGAAGGGCCGGGAGAGCTCGATCTCCGGCCCCTCGCCGATCCGGACGCTGAGCGGCAGCTGGGAGCGGCTATCTACCGAGATGCCCGAGAGCTCCGTGGCCTCGCCGGGTCGCACGACTCCGGACGCGAGGCGTCTACCCGCATTGTCGCGCAGCTCCACCGGCGCGCCAGCGGGCGGGATGTCGCCGATCCCCGTCACCTGCACGGCGAAGGGGACCGACGACAGAATGACCTTCGGGCCCTCGACCTCCTGTGCGACCATGGAGATCGGGGCGGCGCCGGGAAGCGCGGCGGCGACCATCGAAGCCAATAGCGAAGCGCGAAGCGTGTTCGTGCGCATTTGCCCCCTCCAACGGAGTTGTGGCCGGAAGCTCCATCTGGAGCAGGCCGTGGAGTGCCACCCATAATGCTGGCAGCGCGGCGGGGGTGCAATTAGCTTTCGGTCGAACGCTGTGGGAGGCTGGCCCGCGGGCTCGCAGTCGCTCGCCATCGGATCGACGGACAACGCACGAGAGGTTGCGAATCGACAAGGCTTTGGCGACCGGCCCCAAGGTGCTCATGGACCCCGAGGCCGTGGGGCGGGCGATCGCCCGCATGGCCCACGAGGTCGTGGAGCGGCTCGCTGGGGCGAGGGAGGCGGTCCTAGTCGGCATTCAGCGCAGGGGCGTCGATCTGGCGGCCATGATCGGCGAGGCGATCGCGGAGGCCGAGGGCGTGCGTCTGCCGATCGGGACGCTAGACATCACCCTCTACCGCGACGACCTCATAGCGATGGGTCCGCGCCCGGTCGTCGGGGAGACCCGGCTCCCCTCGGGGGGCGTGGACGAGCGCCCGGTCGTGCTTGTCGACGACGTCCTCTACACCGGGCGGACGGTGCGCGCCGCCCTCAACGAGCTCATGGACTGGGGACGGCCGACGCGCATTCTCCTCTGCGTGCTCGTCGACCGAGGAGAGCGCGAGCTGCCGATCCAACCGGATATCGTGGGTCGCGAGGTGCCGGTGCTCGAGGGTCAGCGGGTGGACGTCCTGGTGCCCAGACTGGACGAAGAGCTCGCGGTCGCAGTCGATGCGCTGGGGCGGCCGTGAGCGGCGGCAAGACCGTCCTCGGCAAGGACCTGACCGGGCTCGACGCGCTCTCGGCCGAGCAGATTCGCGCCATACTCGACACCGCCGAGCCGATGAAGCAGATCGCCCGCAGACGGGTCAAGAAGGTGCCGGTGCTCAGGGGCAAGACGATAGTGAACCTCTTCTTCGAGGCCTCCACGCGGACCCGCATATCCTTCGAGTTCGCCGAGAAGCGCCTCTCTGCCGACACTGTGAACATCGGATCGGTGGGGTCGTCGGTATCGAAGGGCGAGACGCTGGTGGACACCGCTCGCAACCTCGAGGCGATGAGCATCGACATGGTGGTCATCAGGCACTGGTCGGCGGGGGCTGCCGCCTTCCTCGCAGCCCGGATCCCGTCGAGCGTCATCAACGCGGGCGACGGCGCGCACGAGCACCCGACCCAGGCGCTTCTGGACATCCTCACCCTGCGCGACCACTTCGGCCGCATCGACGGCCTGAAGGTGTGCATAGTCGGCGACGTGCTCCACTCGCGGGTGGCGCGGTCGAACATCCACGGCCTGACCAAGCTGGGTGCCGAAGTCGCGGTCTGCGGGCCGCGCACCCTTCTGCCGGCCGGAATCGAGGAGCTCGGGGCGCGCGTCGTAAACGGCGTCGAGGAGGCGATCGAGTGGGCGGACGCCCTGAATGTGCTGCGCCTCCAGCTCGAGCGCATGCAGGACGGCTATGTGCCCTCGCTTCGGGAGTACAATCGCGTCTTCGGGGTGACGTCCGCGCGTCTGCAGCGTGCCGACAGGGAGCTTCTGATCATGCATCCGGGCCCCCTGAACCGAGGCGTTGAGATCGACTCGGACGTCGCCGACGGCCCCCATTCGGTGATCCTCCGCCAGGTCACCAACGGTGTGGCGGTCCGCATGGCGGTCCTCTACCTCCTCGCTGGCGGAGAGGCGCTCCTTGCCGAGGTGGCCGGGGAGTGGAGGCAGGAGTGAGGCTCTGGAGGATCAGGTGAGCGACCTACTCCTCCGTGGCGGGACCGTGGTCGATCCGGGTGCCGGAACTCGGAGGGTGGCCGATCTCCTGGTGCGCGACGGGTTGATTGAGGCCGTTGCGCCGGCTCTGGAGGTCGGAGCGGTCGGGGAGGAGATCGACGCGAGCGGCTTGGTGGTGGCACCCGGCTTCGTGGACCCTCATGCGCACCTCTGCGAGCCGGGGTGGGAGCACCGAGAGACGATCCGTAGCGGGGCGCAGGCCGCGGCTGCAGGTGGCTTCACCACCGTATGCTGCATGCCGGACACCGACCCGGTCGTCGACGACCCCGCCACGGTGGGATATGTCGTCGCCGAGGGCAGTCGGGCTGGCGGCGCACGCGTCCTGCCAGCGGCGGCTCTCTCGGTCGGCAGGAAGGGCGAGCAGCTAACCGAGTTCGGCGAGCTCGTAGCGGCTGGCGCGGTGGCGGTGGGCGACGCGGGCAGGTCGGTCGCATCCTCCACCCTAATGCGGCTGGCGCTCGAGTACGCCCAGTCGTTCGGCGTTCCCATCCTGGCCCATTCGGAGGACACGGAGCTGGCTCGGGGCGGGCAGGTGCACGAGGGGGTGGTCTCGACCCGCCTGGGGCTCCGCGGCCTCCCGGCCGTCGCGGAGGAGATCGGGGTGCTGCGCGACATCGCCCTCGCCAGGGCAGCAGAAGGGCGGCTGCACATTCAGCGCGTATCGACTGCCGCAGCCGTCGCCGCGATCCGTCGCGGCCTGGAACGGGGGGTGCGGATCACTGCCGAAGCCACACCCCACCACCTCCTGCTAGCGCACGACCTGCTGGGCGACTACGGCACCGAGTACAAGGTGAGCCCGCCACTCCGCCCCGCGGCCGATGTGGAGGCCGTCCAGAGGGCGCTCGCCGACGGCACGATCGCTTGTGTGGCGACCGACCACGCTCCCAGGCACTACGACGAGAAGGAGCAGGCCTTCGACGATGCGCCGCATGGCGTCGTCGGGCTCGAGACGGCCTTCGCGGTGCTGCACACCCGCCTCGTGAGGGGTGGGGCGATGGAGCTCCCGACGTTGCTCAAGCGGATGTCGCTTGGGCCCGCTCGAGCTCTGGGGATAGAGGGGGGTACGCTGGAGCGAGGTCGCCGCGCGGATCTGGTCCTGATCGACCCGGCGGCCGAGTGGGTCGTCGATCCAGCCCACTTCCTCTCGAAGGGTCGGAGCACGCCCTTTGCCGGGATGGGGGTGACCGGGCGGGTGGTGCGCACCCTGGTGGGGGGCGAGACGGTATGGTCGGTGGGCGAGGATCCGCCCGCCCGGGTGGGGCGTTACCGCTAAGGCTAGGCGAGCCGCTGGATCGTCCGGTCCATTCGCGACTTCAGGCGGGCAGCCCGGTTGGGGTGAAGGATGCGCCGGGTCGCGGCCCGGTCGATCAGCGCCACGGCGGCCCGGCGTCGCCGCTCCGCCTCGGCCTTGCTCTCGGCCTCGCCGATTCGACGCAGGGCAGTTCGGATCTGAGAGCGGAGGACCCGGTTGCGCCCACGGGCCGCACGGCTGAGATGCATGCGCTTCGTAGCGCTCTTGATGTTCGGCATTATTCAACCCGAGTTGCTTGGCTGGGCTCGCCCCGACGGGAGTGGCGGCGAAGACCCGATACCACCTGGACGCACGCGGCGTAGGGACACCAAGATAGAGTCGGCGCCCGGCCGAATCAACCGGAGCCCCCGCTTGGTGCCTCCGTACTCCAGCGGCGCTGCATCCCGACCGCTTCCATCGCTTCCCACAGTGTAATGTATGCTTTACATTTTGTAATCCATGGTTTACAGCGTGCGTATCCGTGGCTTCGCTCTGTGTTCCTCCTCGGGCCGGTAGCGCTGCGGCTATTGGCCTATGCGGCCCGCAGATGCACCCTGGCGGTATTCGAGGGGCGCTGCATCCATGCTGGATCGCTTCGCTTCTGCGTTGCTTCTTGGGCGAATGGCTCCGCCATGCGCCCCGCAAAGCGCCTTGCCAGCCCGGCGCTTCGCCCCTCTCGGTGCTCGCGCGAGACTGCCCACGGGCTGCTAGACTTCGTGTATGGAACTCTCGTCGTCTGCCACCCTGATCGACAATGGCTCGCAAGGGGGCGCGTACACCGGTCGCGGCACTCCCGCCTCCGACGGCCTCCTAGTGGTGGAGACCGAGCGCTTCCGCGGACCGCTCGATCTGCTCCTGCACCTGGTGCGCGTGCAGGACATCGACATCTTCGACATCCCCATCGCCACGATCACCGAGCAGTTCCTGAAGGCAATCGAGGGGCTCGTCGTCGCCAGGATCGACGAGGCGGGCGAGTTCCTTGAGATGGCGGCGCTGCTGGTTCGCATCAAGACGCGCATGCTGCTCCCGAGCCCGTTGGCCGACGAGGATCACGATCCGCGTGCCGAGCTGGTGCGCAGGCTGCTCGAATACGAGATGATCCGCGACGTGGCGGACCGGCTTCGGATCGCCGAGAGCGATCGCAGGTGTCGCTTCGACCGGGGGTACGTAACCCCGCGCGAACGGCGGCAGGTCGAGGTGATGCCACTGGAGCTGACGTGGGACGAGTTTCTCGCCGCCGCCGTGGGCGTCGAGCTTCCGGATAGGCGCGATCAGGAGCATCGGGTGGCCACCAGGACCGTCGCTCTCTCGGAAAAGACGGGGCTGATCGTGGGGGCGATCGGGAGGCTGGGTCGGATCGAATTCTCAAGTCTGATAGCGCCCTGGCGGAGCCGGGCACATGCGGTCATGACGCTCCTCGCCGGTCTCGAGCTGACCCGGCACCGCATCGTGCGGCTCCGCCAACGCGAGCCCTTCTCGCCGCTGTGGTTCTACCGGGGCCGCAGCTTCGAGCCCGGTACTGGAGACATGTCGCCCGCTGCGCAGGGAGCTGCGGGGGGCGACGAAGGGCATACCCCTCTCCCCGGTGCGGCCGCCGCGGCGACTGGAGCCAGAGGCCGATAGGCCATGGACGACACCCGGATCGTCGAGGCGGTGCTCTTCGCCAGCGATGCGCCGTTGCTTGCGAGCGAGATTGCACGCGCCGACGAGCGACTCGACGAGGATAGGGTCGAGGCTGCGCTGGCCGCCCTCAGGGCGGAGTACGACCGATCGGATCGGGCGTTCGAGGTGCGTCATGTGGCGGACGGCGTCCAGATCATGACCCGCCCCGAGTTCGCGCCGTTTCTCGAACGCCTCGATACCGTTCCGGTCTCGCCGCGTCTCTCGGGGCCGGCTCTGGAGGCCCTTGCGATCGTGGCGTACAGGCAGCCCATAGGCCGCATCGACGTGGAGTACGTCCGCGGCGTGAACTCGACGGGCGTGATCCGCACCCTCATAGACCGCGGTCTGATCACGGCCGTGGGGCGCGGAGAGGGAATTGGGAGGCCAGTTCTGTACGGGACCACGAGCAGATTCCTGCAGCACTTTGGGCTTCCGTCCATAGAGGACCTTCCGAGGCCCGACGAGCTGCCCGTGGTCCTCCGGGACCGCGTTCCGCTGGAGGATGTGGGCGACGCCTCGGCCGATCTCGAGGGGGATGGCGACAGCGCCGACGAACCCGCTCCGATCGACCTCGAGTCGGCAGTGGAGGCGGTGCTGGCCCAGGCCGATCTTGTCCCCGAACCGGCGGAGTAGGCGTAGGCCCGGCGGGCGGGCTCGCTCCCGGGCGGACCGCCAACCCTCCGCTCGACGCACGAGCGAGCGTCAGGAGGGTGCCGTCAGGGTGCAGAAGTACATCTCCCAGGCGGGGGTGGCTTCGCGCCGGGAGGCCGAGCGGCTGATCGCGGAAGGGCGGGTCACGGTCAACGGCACGCCCGTGGCGCAGCTGGGCGCGCGTGTCGAGCCGGCATCGGACACGGTGGAGGTCGACGGAATGGTAGTGCGCCCGGCCCCTCGGCGCTGGGTCGTGCTCCACAAGCCCGTCGGAGTGCTCTGCACACGCCGGGACCCCCAGGGTGGGAGGACCGTATACGACGTCCTGCCGCCCTGGGGCGCGGGGCTCCGCTATGTGGGCCGACTCGACCGCGATACCTCGGGCCTCCTCCTCCTCACCAACGATGGCGACCTGGCTGCGGCGCTCGCACACCCGCGCGGGCGGGTCGAGCGCGAGTACCTGGCCCGGTTGGCGGGACAGATCACACGCGGTGCGATCGCCCGCCTCAGGCGCGGCGTCGAGCTGGAGGACGGATTCGCACGTCCCCGGCGTGTTCGGAGGGTGGCGCTGGGTCACGACGAGTGGGGTGTGGCGCTCGTCCTCGCGGAGGGAAGGAAGCGAGAGGTGCGGAGGATGTTCGAAGCGGTCGGTCATTCGGTTGCGGCTCTCGTCCGCACCCGATTCGGTCCCTTCCGCCTCGGCGGAATGAAGCCGGGTGGCGTGCGGCCAGCCCGGGAGGACGAGTTGGCCGAGGCTCGGGCGCTCGTCGGCGCGGCGGAGGGGCGAAGACGCGCTGCTCGGCGTGGAGCGCACCGATAGACGGCGACCTGCGTGGCGACCTGCGTGGCGGCTCCCCCGTCGTCTCCCATGGGAACCGCCGAGCCGTTATCGTTACGCGGGCCCATAGCTCAGTCGGTTAGAGCAGCGGACTCATAATCCGACGGTCGGGGGTTCAAGTCCCTCTGGGCCCACTCGGGATCCCACGGTCGGTGCCGTTCGGGGACTAGTTGCGCCTGCGCCCCGTCGCGGCCCCGCCTTCGGGGCGAGTCGTCCTGTTCGATTCCGATCCCCGGCTGACGTCCGCCCAGCCTTGGACGAGCACTCCGGCTGTCGCCGACCAGTTCGCTCCGGGCTCCCGAGCGCCACTCGTCCGGCGCTCAGCGCCCGGCCACGTCCATCCGCGCGTACCAGATCCGTCCGGCGATTCCCGTAGGGGAACTGCGCGACGTGGTGCACCGGCGACCCGCACGCTGGAGAAGTTCGCACGGCCGGGCGGGTGTTGGGGGAGACGAAGCCGCGCCGTTATGGTGAGGGTTCCCAGCGGTGATCGCGGAGTGCGTGGAGCAAAGACGAGCGGAGGACCAATCATGACGCGCCGACTCATTCCGGTTTTCGCCACCGCGCTGTGGGCCGTCGTCGCGCAGCTCGCTATCCCGGGCCCGGTCCGGCAAGGCACGGCCCAGGAGGCAGGGCGTGAAGTGGAGCTCCAGTTGGAGGGGCGCTTTGTGGACGCGGAGAGCGGAGAGGGGGTGCCGGATGTTGTGGTCCGCCTCTTCGGCCAGCCGGGCCGCCACGTCAGCAGACCGGACGGGACGCTCTCCCTCGACGTCCCGCCGGGACGGTACGACTTCACCACGTGGAAGGCCGGGTACGCCACCGTCAAGGGCAAGCTCCCGGTCGGCATGGCCGGCGAGTTCACCGTGTCGATGTACCGGCTGGACGATGTGGAGCTGGGTATCCCCGCCAGGCTCGTGGTCCGGGTCGGGGAATACGGGTCGGGGCGCCCGATCGAGGGGGCGGTGGTGTCGCTTCAAGGGGGCGGGGTGCGCCAGAGCGACACCCGCGGGATGGCCGAGTTCACGGATCTGCGCGAGCCCGTGGCCGAGTTGAGTGTCGGCATGTTCGGCTATGCGCAGCGGACCGAGCGGGTATCGCTGCAGTTGGAGCGAACGACCATGGTGCAACTGGTCATGACCGCGGACGCCATCGGACTGGAACCCCTCGAGGTGGAGGTGCGCTCACGGTTCCTGGAAGCGCGCGGCGTGTACTGGAGGATCGATCACGGCCGGGTGCAGCACCTTCTGACGCGCGAGCACCTCGACACGCTGTCCTCTATTTCCGACGCGCTGGATCGCATGTCCGGAATGCGGGTGGAATACTCCGGTGGCCTGCCCTATGTGACAGGGCGGCGACGCTGCCCACTCCGTATGTTCCTGGACGGTTTCCCACTCTTCCTCGACAGTGTTGACGACCTGTTGCCGCAGGAGATCGAGGTGATCGAGGTCTTTCTGGCGGAACGGACGCCCGTTCAGTTCGGCGGGATCAATAACAGGTGCGGCTCCGTCGTCATGTGGTCGCGCCGCAAGGCGGGGCGAAGATAGGGCCGGGGAGGTTAGACTTGACTGGACAGGGACGAGACGGTGGGAACACGAACCAGACGGAGGCATTCCTTGAGCGTACTCGAAGCGGGAACCAGCGCGCCGGACTTCTCTCTGCTGCGGGCGCTTGGCGATGACCCGGTGACGTTGTCGCAGCACCTGGGCGAGCCGGTGGTGCTGCTCTTCGTGCCGCTCGCCTTCAGCGGCGTGTGCACGAAGGAGCTCTGCCAAGTCTCCGAGAATTGGGGAGTATGGGGATCGCTCGGCGTGCAGGTCTACGCGATCAGCGTCGATTCGCCCTTCGTGAACCGGAAGTGGGGTAGCGAGATGGGGGTACCGTTCCCAATACTGTCCGACTTCAACAGGACCGCGGCTTCTGCGTACGGGGTTCTGCGCGAAGACCTGGGGGGGCTTCGCGGAGTTGCCAACCGCTCCGTCTTCGTCATTGACGCGGCGGGCTTCCTGCGCTACAGCTGGGTCGGCGAGGACCCCGGAGTGCTGCCCCCCTTTGACGAGGTCGTGGCCGTGGTGGCGGCACTGAACCAACCGGCGCAGTGACCGGCTAGGCAGTCCGTGGATAATCTCGCGCGAGCACCGAGAGCGGCGAAGCGCACCGCTGGCAAGGCGCTTTGCGGGGCGCATGGCGGAGCCATTCGCCCAAGAAGCAACGCAGAAGCGAAGCGATCCAGCATGGATGCAGCGCCCCTCGAATGCCGCCAGGGTGCATCTGCGGGCCGCATAGGCCAATAGCCGCAGCGCTATTGGTCCGAGGCGCAACGCAGAGCGAAGCGGCCCAGCGGGGATGCAGCGCTGCTCGAATGCCGTGGGAGGTTTGTCCACGGGCTGCCCTGCTACTCCTCCGGGCGTGGCCGGGCCCTCAGCCGCTTGAGGCGCGACCGCCGCTTCTTCTCCTCGATGCGCCGCTGTCGCTCGTGAGCAGGCACCTGGGTCTGGATGCGTGGCGGGTCCTCGCGCGCCAGCTCCGCAAGCTTCTCGCGCAGACGGCGAAGTGCCTCCCTGCGGTTGCCGTGCTGGGACCGGTGCGCACGGGACGCGACGGATATTCCGGTGGGGCGGTGGGTGAGTCTAATCCCCGACTCGACCTTGTTCTGGTGCTGACCCCCCTTTCCGCCGGACCGGAAGGTGTCCACTCGGCACTCGGCAAGCAGGTCGCGGGATTCGGTCTTCGCGTCCACTGTCATGGGAACCTCGACTAACTGACATCCACAGTTGACATATTGATAACTAAACCTGACTCTGATTCAGGGGCCACCCCTCGCAGCCTTCGTGACATGGCCCATTCCTTCATGGATTAGCCCGGTGGAAGAGGGTACTTTGGCGGTGCGCGACGAGGAGACGGAGTGGCCTCCCGCTGGACCACTTGCGGCACAGTGGTCGCGGGATCGAAGATCGCCCGCGCCGGGTGCAATCGCCAGTCTGGCCGCACAGTGGTCGTCCCGGTGCCCGAACGGCGAGCGCGGTGGGAGAGGTCCGCTCGCTGTAGAGTTGCCCCGCGCTAGTTTCGCCTTATATTCGGTATTGGCGTAGTTACCGCACACCAGAGAGAGAGGTCGCAAGAGATGCCCGCACCCCGTGGTTCAAGGCCGCACGCCAAGGATGCGAACGGAAGAGAGGCTGAACATAGGAAGAAGGCGCTCCGGACCGCGCTCACGCAGATCGAACGGTCGTACGGACGTGGGGCGATCATGCGCATGGGGGCCGAAGGCGCAAGCCTCCGGATCAGGGCGATCTCGACGGGAGCGCTGAACCTCGACGCGATGATCGGCATCGGGGGGGTGCCGCGCGGTCGCATCACCGAGGTCTACGGACCCGAGTCCTCGGGGAAGACGACGCTCTGCCTGCACGTGATCGCCAACGCGCAGCGCGAGGGCGGCATCGCCGCGTTCATCGACGCCGAGCACGCGCTCGATGTCCAGTACGCGGGCAAGCTCGGCATCGATGTGGACAACCTGCTCGTGTCGCAGCCCGACACCGGAGAGCAGGCGCTGGAGATCGCCGAGGTGCTGATTCGCAGCAACGCCGTCGACGTGATCGTCGTCGACTCGGTCGCGGCGTTGGTGCCGCGCGCCGAGATCGAGGGCGAGATGGGCGACTCGCACGTGGGTCTCCAGGCGCGGCTGATGAGCCAGGCGCTGAGGAAGTTGACTGGCGCGGTAAGCCGCAGCCAGACTGCGGTGATCTTCACCAACCAGATTCGCGAGAAGATCGGCGTTATGTTCGGGAGCCCCGAGACAACCACGGGTGGCCGGGCGCTGAAGTTCTACGCGTCGCTTCGCATGGACATTCGCAGGATCGGGGCGCTCAAGGATGGCACCGACGTGGTCGGCAACCGCACCCGTGTGAAGGTCGTCAAGAACAAGTGCGCCCCACCCTTCAAGCAGGCCGAGTTCGACATCCTCTACGGGAAGGGGATCAGCCACACGGGGCTGCTCATCGACCTGGGGGTGGACGAGGGGGTGGTGAACAAGTCCGGCTCCTGGTTCTCCTACGGAGACCTCCGACTCGGTCAGGGCAAGGAGAATGCGCGGAGTTTCCTGGAGGAGAACGCCGATGTGAGGACGGCGGTCGAGGCGCAGCTCAGGGCCGCTCTCGGGGTGGGCGGAGAGGAGGATTCGGCGGCGGAGCAACGGGAGAGCGCGGCAGCCGTCAAGGTCGTGTAGCAGCGGTTTCAGGGTGGTGTAGTGGCCTGCGGACCCGCGGTCGACTCGGCCTCGAGGAGGGCCCCGAAGCCCAGCCGCGTGGCTCCTCGCCTCTGCCTGTGCGACCGTTAGTTGGCAGCACCACCGCTGGCGGATCGTGGTCCGCCACTCCATGGGAGCCCGAAGCATGAGCGTCACGACCCTACACCCGACCCCGGGATCGCCCCTCGCCACATGCAGCTTAGCAGCCCGTGGACAAGCCTCCCACGGCATTCGAGCGGCGCTGCATCCGCGCTGGACCGCTGCGCTCTGCGTCGCTCCTCGCACCAATAGCGCTGCGGCTATTGGTCCTTGCGGCCCGAAGATGCACCCTGGCGGCATTCGAGGGGCGCTGCATCCGCGCTGGATCGCTTCGCTTCTGCGTTGCTTCTTGGGCGAATGGCTCTGCCATGCGCCCCGCGAAGCGCCTTGCCAGCCCGGCGCTTCGCCCCTCTCGGTGCTCGCCCGGGCGCATCCACGGACCGCTTCGTCGCGCCTTGCCAGTGGGGCGCTTCGCCGGTCTCGGTGCTCGTCCGGGCCCGTCCACGGACTGCCAGCGCTTCGCCGCTCTCGGTGCTCGCGCGAGATTGTCCACGGACTGCTGGGCCTGCTTCTCGCGGGCGCGCTCACCCTGGCGGCAGCACTTCCGGCCTCCGGCCAGAGCAGGGCCGACTCGGCCGCGGTGCTCCTGGGTACCGCCGAGGCGATGGAACAACGCGGCAGCGAGGAGCTGGCGCTGGCGCTCCTGCAGTACCTCGCGAGCCGCTTCCCGGACACCGAGTCCGGGCGCATAGCGGCCTCCAGGGCCGAGTCCATCGTGATCGCGCACGGGGCCCGGGGCGGTGAGACCGAGCTCAAGGTCTGGGGAGCGACCTACGGGATATGGCTCGGGTGGGCCACGCCAGCAGCCCTCGATGCCTACGACGAGTCAGCTTACGGCGCGGGACTGCTCCTTGGCGGCCCCACCGGATTTCTCCTCGGGAGGGCCCTGGCCAACTCGCGGCCCGTGTCGCTAGGTCAGGCGCGGGCCATCACCTGGGGGGGCACCTGGGGTGCCATTCAGGGTGGTGTGGTTGCGGGGATGGCCGGTATCGATTCCGACGAAGGGGTGGTCGCGAGGATGCTGCTGGTCAGTGTCTTGGGAGTGGCTGGGGGACTGGCTGCCGCGCAGCAGGATGTCTCGCCGGGTACGGCCACCTCGGCCATGCTCGGCAGTCTCTGGGGAGTGTGGTTCGGGGGAGCCATATCGGTCCTGGCCGAACTCGAAGACGAGGCGGCGTGGACGATGGTCGCGCTCACCGGCAACGCGGGTCTGGCGCTAGGGGCCGCCATCGGGAGCCGAGTGCCGCTCAGCCGCCCGCGCGCGCGGATGATCAGCATGGGCGGACTTCTCGGGACGGTCGGAGGTGCGGGGTTGGCGCTTATCGTGGGGGCGGAAGACGAAAAGGGGGTCTTTGGCATGGCGCTGTTCGGCAGCTCCCTGGGACTGGGGCTCGCCACGGCGGCAACGTCGGACTACGGGACGGACGAGGGCTCCCTTCGCCCGCGCGCGGGCGAGGCCCTCCTAAACCGCCATGGGGGCGAGTGGTTCGTGGCCACGCCGCTCCCTTCGCCAGCTGTCGGGGTGGCCGCGCACGGACCCAGGGTCGGCGAGCGGCGTGTTTCCTGGCGGGTGCCCCTGCTGAGCGCGCGCTTCTAGCGCGGACTGCGGACGGCGGGCACCCGCAGGTTGCGGTCGGCGACCGGACCCGCGCCGGGTTGCGACCCGGCCCGGCGTTTTCGAGACTTCCCTGCATGAAGTCATCCGAGATCCGCCAGCGCTTTGTCGACTACTTCGTCGCGCGGGGTCACGCTGAGCGGCCCAGCTCTCCGTTGGTGCCGGCCAACGACCCGACGCTGCTCTTCACCAACGCGGGAATGGTCCAGTTCAAGGAGGTATTCCTCGGGCTGGAGGTCCCGCGGTACAGGCGAGCCGCCACCGCCCAGAAGTGCGTGCGCGCCGGAGGCAAGCACAACGATCTCGAGGAGGTGGGCCGCACGGCACGCCACCACACCTTCTTCGAGATGCTGGGGAACTTCTCCTTCGGCGACTACTTCAAGGCCGAGGCAATCGAGTACGCGTGGGGCTTCCTGACCGACGAGATGGGGCTGGATCCGGGCCGGTTGTTCGTGACCCTGCACCGGACCGACGAAGAGGCGGCGGGGTTGTGGACCGAGGTGGCGGGGGTCGCGCCGGAGCGCATCCATCGGCTGGGGGACAAGGACAACTTCTGGCAGATGGCCGACACGGGGCCGTGCGGTCCGTGTTCGGAAATCCACTATGACCTGCGGCCGCGGGCCGAGCGGAGGACGGTGCCCGAGACGGAGGAGTTCGAGCGGAGGGGCGAGGCCGGTGAATTCCTGGAGTTGTGGAATCTGGTGTTCATGCAGTTCGACCGGGATTCTTCCGGCGAGCAGACGCCGCTGCCGGCACCGAGTATCGATACGGGACTGGGGCTGGAGCGGCTTGCGGCGGTGATGCAGGGTGTGGGGAGCAACTATCACACGGATCTGTTCCTGCCGCTGCTCGAGAGCGTGGCGGAGGTGGTGGGGCGGCCGTACGACGCGGGGAGCGGGGAGGGCGTCTCATACCGAGTGCTGGCCGACCACGCGCGGGCGGTGGCGTTCTTGTTGGGGGACGGGGTGTTCCCGTCGAATGAGGGACGGGGCTACGTGCTGAGGAGGATCCTGCGGCGGGGAGTTCGGCACGCGTGGCTGCTGGGGATGCGGGAGCCAGCGCTGGCGGAGGTTGTGGGCGAGGTGATCGAGCTGATGGAGGGGACGTACCCGGAGTTGGGCGCTGGGCGGGATCGCGTGCTGGCGACGGCTCGGGGCGAGGAGGAGCGGTTCCTGGCGACGATCGACGGGGGGATGGAGAGGCTGGGGGTGGTGGCGCCGCAGGTGGCCGCGGGGACATCGCCGAGACCGGTGATTCCGGGGGATGAGGTGTTCAAGCTGTATGACACGTTCGGGTTCCCGCCGGATCTGACGCGGATAGTGGCGGAGGAGCGGGGGTACGGGGTCGATATGGAGGGGTTCGAAGAGGCGTTGGAGGGGCAGAGGAGGCGGTCGCGAAGCGGGAGATCGATAAGCGTGGATGCAGACCCCGTTCGATTTCACTTCCATATCCCGGAGGCAGCAGCAACCGTCTCGCGCCCGACGTCCTCGCCCCCCCGTTTCGTCGGTTACGACACCCTGAAAGCGGCAACCGAGGTCATCAGCTTCTCACGTCGCCGAGATGGCTCCATCGCCCTCATCCTCCAACACAACCCCTTCTACCTCGAAGCTGGCGGCCAGGTCTCCGATCAGGGCCGAGTCTTCACCGACAGCTGGAGCATGGAGGTCGCCGAAGTCCTCCGCGACGGCGAGCATGTCATCCTCCGCGGCCGCCCCACCGGCGACTTCCCCGGCGAATCCGTCCTCGGCAGCACCGTCACCGCCCAGGTCGACGCCCCCGCCCGCCGCGACACCGAACGCAACCACACCGCCACCCACCTCCTCCACGCGGCCCTGCGCTCGGTTCTGGGCGACCATGTGGTGCAGCGCGGCTCCCTCGTCGCTCCGGACCGGCTTCGCTTCGACTTCTCCCACACCGCCCCCATGACGCCCGCCGAAATCGGCGCGGTCGAGGACATGGTGAACGAGGGGATCTGGGTCAGCCACCCCGTCCTCACCGCGATCCGCCCCTTCGAGGAAGCGGTCGGTGCCGGCGCGATGGCCCTCTTCGGCGAGAAGTACGGCGACGAGGTACGGGTCGTGGAGATCCCCGGGGTCAGCATGGAGCTGTGCGGCGGCACCCACGTCGGGCGCACGGGCGAGATCGGGCTCTTCAAGATCACCTCCGAGACCGGCGTGGGCGGTGGAGTGCGACGCACCGAGGCGCTCACGGGCCGGAAGGCCTTCGGGCACCTGGCCGCTTACAGGGAGCGGTTGGAGAAGCTGGCGGTCTCGGTGAAGGCCCGGCCGGACGCCGTGGAGCGTCGCGTCGGGGAGCTGATGACGGAGAAGGCCGCGCTCGAGGAGCTGGTCGACGACCTGCGCCGGCACGGCTCGGGGGGCGCCGATGTGCTCGCCAAGGCCGAGATCGACGCGGGGGGCCGCACCGTGAAGTACAGAGGGGTTCGCATGAGGGTGCGAAACGCGGGTGACGTGAGGAAGTGGGGAGACACGTTCAGGGACTCGCCGGACGCGGGCGTGGCAGTCGTCGCCGCCCAGATGACGGCCGGAAGGTGCGCCCTCTTCGCCTTTGCCAGCGACGCCGCCATCGCGGCGGGGCTGAGGGCGGACTCTGTCGTCCGGGAGTTCGCCTCCAGGGTCGGCGGTCGGGGAGGGGGCCGCGCGCACATAGCGCAGGCGGGCGTCGGCGATCCGGGGGGCCTCGACGAGGCGGTGCGGGGCGGGGCGCGGATCCTGACCGACTTGGTCGAGGGGTAGAGCCCGTGGACAAAGCCCTGACGGCATTCAAGGCGCGCTGCATCCGCGCTGGACCGCTGGCGCTCGCCTGTCCATACTGTAATGTATACTTTACAATATGTAATCCGTGGTTTACAATTCTTGCATCCCTAGCTTCGCTCGGTGTTGCTCCTTGGCCTGATAGCGCTTGCTACCAGGCCTTCGTCGCGCCTTGCCAGTGGGGCGGCCCGCGAACAGGACCCCGACGGCATTCGCCCGGCGGAGCATCCCCGCTGGGCCGCTTCGCTCTGCGTTGCTTCTCGGGCGAATGGCTCCGCCATGCGCCCCGCGAAGCGCCTTGCCAGCCCGGCGCTTCGCCGGGCTCGGTGCTCGTCCGGGCCTGTCCACGGGCCGCCGGCCCTTCGCCGGTCTCGGTGCTCGCGCGAGACTATCCACGGACTGCTCGAGCTCCCCGAGGCCTCACGATGAGGGCATCCTCGTGCTCGCCAACTGGGATGTCAGACGCGTGACCATCGGCGAGTGGATCGACTCGCGTGGCGGGAGCGTCCCTTCGGCCCTCCGCAGTCGCTTGCGGGCGCAGGGGGAGGTCTCGCTGACGGCGCTTCTGGACGCGGCCATCGTCGAGCTCGAGGCGGTCGAACGGGGCGACCCCGCCGATCGCGCGACGGCGTTTTCGCTGCTCGCTGCCGACGCCTACGTCACGTACGCCTGCCTCTGGGAGGTGACGGAGGGCACCGGAGACGGCATCGAAGACATACTCGCGCAGCTTGCGGGAGCACCGGGGGTGGGGTCGCCAGAGTGACACAGGGCTCGGGTCGGTCGGTGGGCGGCCGTGCTGCGGCGACCGTCCGAATCGAGGTGCCTGGGGCGGTGCGCGAGCTGGTCGCGAAGCTCGAGGAGGCTGGCTTCGAGACGTGGACTGTAGGCGGCGGCGTGAGGGATGCCGTGTGGGGCAGGCGCCGCGCGCCCGAGGACTGGGATCTGGCCACTCGCGCCACTCCGGGCGAGGTGCGCGGGATCTTCCGGCGCACGGTGCCTCTGGGCGAGAGGCACGGGACCATCGGCGTATTCGGCGCCGACAACCGGCTCTACGAGGTCACCACCTTTCGGCGGGACATCTCGACCGACGGGCGCAGGGCGGTGGTGGCATTCGCCAGCTCGATCGACGAGGACCTCGGCCGCCGCGACTTCACCGTGAACGCAATGGCCTGGCATCCGCTTCGCAAGGCGCTCGTCGATCCCCACGGCGGTCGCGAGGACCTGGCCGGAGGAATCCTCCGCGCGGTGGGCGACGCCCGGCTCCGCTTCACGGAGGACCGTCTGCGCGTTCTCCGAGGACTTCGCTTCGCGGGGAGCCTTGGCCTTGAGATCGAAGCCAGGACCTGGGCGGCTCTCGTCGAGGCGGTCGCGGGGCTGGGTCTCCTCTCGGCGGAGCGCGTCCGCGAGGAGATCGTAAAGGTCCTCGGAGGGCCGCGGCCTTCCCGGGCGCTTGGGCTCTACCTGAGCGCGGGCGTGGTCGAGAAGCTGCTCCCCGAGGTGGAAGGCGGGATCGGGGGCGCGGCTCTGGTAACGGCGGATGCGCTGAAGGGGAGGGAGCCGGAGCTGCCGCGCCTGGCCGCGCTCCTCCTGCACGGAATGGGGCCGGCCCCCGATCCCGACCGGGTCGCCGCGCTCCTCGAACGGCTCCGGTTCTCGAATGCCGAGGTGCGGCGGGTGTGCGCGGTGGTCGAGAGCCGACTGGCACCCCCCGCAGGGCTCCGCGACGACTTGGCGCGCCGGCGGTGGATGGCGGCGGCCGCGCGCTCCTCGCCGACTGCCCTCTCCGACGCCTTCCGGGTCTGGCGTGCGCACTCGCAAGCCGTCGCCGCAGAGAATCACCGCGAGGTGCAGCTGGCGATCGCGGCGATCCAGCGCGACCTCGACGCGGGTCTACCCATGCGGACCGAGGAGCTGGAGATATCCGGCGCCGCCCTACTGGCGTGCGGCTGGCGACCTGGCCCGGCGCTCGGCGCTGCCCTCACCGCGCTGCTCGAGTTGGTGTGGATCGACCCTTCGCTGAACACTCGCTCGGCGCTCCTCGAGATGGCGGAGGGGCTCGACCCAGAGAGCCTTCCGACCACCTCCACCGGGGAGCGAGTTTGACAGAGCGGATACGCGACCCCCGCCCCGCTGGCGACTCCGAGGCGAGCCCGGGGGTGGAGCGCGCCATCCTGGTCGCAGTGCCGAGCCCCGACGGCGGGAAATCCAGCGCCTGCGAACACCTCGCCGAGCTGGAGCGCCTCGCCGACACGGCTGGCGCTCAGGTGGTAGGCGAGATCGTGCAGATCCTCGACGCACCGCGGGCGCGCTACTACCTGGGGAGCGGCAAGGCGCGTAAGCTCGCCGAAATGGTTGGCGCGGAGGAGGCCGAGCTGGTTGTCTTCGACGACGAGCTCACGCCCGCCCAGGCCCGCAACCTGGAGAAGCTCTGCGGAGTGAGGGTCCTGGATCGAACGGAGCTGATTCTGGACATCTTCGCGACCCGGGCCCGGAGCTACGAGGCCCGCCTGCAGGTCGAGCTGGCGCAGCTTCAGTACCTCCTGCCGCGCCTCCGGCGGATGTGGATCCACCTCTCGCGCATTCGGGGCGGCATTGGACTACGCGGTCCGGGCGAGACGCAGCTCGAGGTCGACAGGCGGCTGATCGGGAGGCGCATCGCCGACCTGCGCCGCAAGCTGGCTGCCGTCTCGCGAGCCGAGGCTACGCGGCGAAAGGGCCGCGCGGACTCCTTTCGCGCGACGCTCGTGGGGTACACCAACGCGGGAAAGTCCTCGCTCCTGCAGGCGCTGTCCGGGAAGGAGCAGCACGTCGAGGACAGACTCTTCGCGACGCTGGACGCCTCGACGCGCCTCGTGGATCTGGGCGATCGGCGCGAGGCTCTCGTGACCGACACGGTCGGGTTCATCCGGAAGCTCCCGCACCACCTCGTTGCCTCCTTCCGATCCACTCTGGCGGAGGCGCGCGAGGCGGATCTGCTTCTGCATGTCGTCGACGCGTCGCACCCCCAGCGAGGGGTACAGGCGGAGGTGGTCCGCGCGACCCTCGCAGAGATGGGGCTCGCCGACCGCGCTGTGCTCACGGTCTACAACAAGGTCGACCTGCTGGGCGACGAGGAGATGATGGCGCTCCGCGCACTTCCCGACCTGGGTGGCGAGGGACGGGCGGTCTACACCTCGGCGCTCGCTCCGGCCACCCTGGAGCCGCTTCGGTCGGTGCTACGCAGGCGCGCCAGGGAGCGGTGGCGCAAGGTGCGCGTGCGGCTGCCCGTCGCCGAGGGCAGGGTGCTGGCCGCGCTCTACGAGGGGGGCGACGTCCTTTCTCGCACCGAGGACGGCAGCACCGTGACTGTCGTCGCCAGGGCCTCTCGCACCCTGATCGGGCGTCTGTCAGCACAGCCCGGCATCCGAGTCGCGGAGTGCTGACGTGGAGGGGCCATCTAGTCGACGAGAGGCTGGTAGCAAAGCCACCGGCACTAGGAGCAGCGCAGAGCGAATCCTAGGGCATAGCATTTGTAAATCATGGATTACATATTGTAAAGTATAGATTACACTGTGGACGAGCAAGCGAAGGGGTCCAGCGGGGATGCAGCGCTGCTCCTGCCGCGGGGGCTCGTCCGCGGTCTGCCAAGGGGGGGCGGATCGGGACTGGTGTTCCGTCTGGTCTTCAAAACCAGTGTGCCCGGCTGAAACCCGGGTGGGTGGGTTCGATTCCCACACGCCCCCGCCACTCGACTGTATCTTCCACCCCCATGGAGAGGTCTCACACTGCACGGCGGGGCGTGGCGCAGCTCGGTAGCGCGCCTGCTTTGGGAGCAGGAGGTCGCCGGTTCGAATCCGGCCGCCCCGACTGGCAGGGAGTCGTTGACATGCCTTGGCGAGCGGCGACGATTGTGATGTTTCCCGGCCAGTATTGCGCGAATGGCCCGCGAGGAGAAACACAATGCGGATAGCCGTGATCCACGGACCCAACCTCAATATGCTGGGCGTGCGCGAGCCGGAGCTATACGGCACCGTCACCCTTGCCGAGATTGACGGCCAGATCTTCGCCCTCGCCTCTGAGCTGGACATCGAGGTGGAGGCCTTTCAGTCGAACTGCGAGGGCGCGATTCTGGACTATCTCGCCCAGTCGCGCGACCGCGTCGACGGGGTCCTCGTCAACCCCGCCGGACTCGGCCACACCTCGGTTGTGCTCCTCGACGGACTCCTCGCGACGGGACGCCCCTTCGTCGAGGTTCACCTCACCAATCCGGCCGCCAGGGAGGCCTTCCGCAGGCGCTCCCGGATCGCCCCGGCCGCCGTCGGGACCGTCGCGGGTCTTGGCCTGCAAAGCTATCTTCTAGGGTTGCGCGGGCTTTACCACCATATCCACGAGGGCGATGCCAAGCACCGCTGACTTTCGCAACGGGATGGTGCTGGAGATCGACGGGGAGCTCTGGACGATCACCTACTTCCAGCACGTCAAGCCCGGCAAGGGCGGCGCATTCGTGCGCACCAAGTTGAAGAACGTCCTCTCCGGCGCCGTCGTCGACCGCACCTACCGGGCCGGCGAGAGGGTGACGAGCGTCCGCCTGGAGCGCCGTCCGGTCGACTACTCGTACAGCGACGGCGATCTCTACTACTTCATGGACCGGGAGACGTTCGACCTCATCCCGATCAGCCGCGAGATGCTGGGCGCCTCCCAGCTGAAGTACCTGAAGGAGAACATGCAGTGCGAGGGTCTGGTGCACGACGGCAACGTGATCAGCGTCGAGCTTCCGGCCTTCGTCGAGCTGGAGGTGGCCGACGCGGACCCCGGCTTTAGGGGCGACACCGCACAGGGGGCGACGAAGCCGGCGACGCTCGAGACCGGCGCCGTGGTGCAGGTGCCCCTCTTTGTCGAGGTCGGCGACGTGCTCAGGATCGACCGGCGCGAGGACAAGTACCTGACCCGAGTGAACGCATGATCGAAATCGGATTCCTGGAGTCGCTGATCCGGATGCTGGACGACTCCTCCCTGGACACGCTCGAGATCAGGCGCGGCGGAACGCGTCTGCGTCTCTCGAAGTCGCCCGATGGCATCGCCGCTGCAAACCCGGTGGTCCACGCCCCGGCCGCGCCCGCTACCACGGTCGTCCCGACGTCGGCTGCCGCGGAGTCGACGGCTGCGCCCGCCGCTTCGAAGGCCGCCCCGCCCGCCGCCTCCGCGAGCGCCATCGAGGTGACCTCGCCGATGGTGGGGACCTTCTACCGGGCGCCGTCGCCCGAGGCGGACCCCTACGTCGAGGTGGGGAGCGAGGTGGCGGCCGGTGACGTGCTCTGCGTGATCGAGGCGATGAAGCTGATGAACGAGCTCGAGTGCGAGGGCGCCGGACGGATCGTCGAGATCTGCGTCGACAACGCCGAGCCGGTGGAGTTCGGGCAGCTCCTCTTCCGCCTCGAGCCCTCCTGACGGTCGCGGGCTGCTAGCGGCGCCGGGCAGGCGGAGTGTTCTCGAAGCTGCTGATCGCCAATCGCGGCGAGATCGCGCTCCGCATCGTCCGCGCATGCCGCGAGCTCGGCATCGCAACCGTCGCGGTGCACTCGGAGGCCGACCAGGAGTCGCTGCATGTGCGCTTCGCCGACGAGGCGGTGTGCATCGGCCCGCCGCAGTCGTCCGACTCCTACCTGAAGGTCTCGCGCATCGTCGCCGCGGCGGAGGTGACGGGTGCCGAGGCGGTGCACCCGGGCTACGGATTCCTCGCCGAGAGCGCCGAGTTCGCCGAGATCTGCCACCGCTCGAGGCTGGTCTTCGTCGGTCCCACGCCGGAGCAGATCCTGACGATGGGCGACAAGGCGGTGGCGCGCGAGACGGTGCGCCGCGCCGGAGTTCCGGTGGTGCCCGGATCGGATGGGATCGTCGAGGACGCGGATGAGGCCGCTGGCCAGGCCCGCGAGATCGGCTTTCCGGTCATGATCAAGGCGGCGGCCGGCGGAGGAGGCAAGGGGATGCGGATCGCCACCGACCCCGAGTCCTTTCCGCGCCACTTCCGGGCGGCCCAGGCCGAGGCCGAGGCGGCCTTTGGCGCGGGCGGGTGCTACCTCGAGCGCTGCGTCGTCCGCCCTCGCCACATCGAATTCCAGGTCTTCGGCGACAGCCACGGGCGGGTGGTGCACCTGGGCGAGCGCGACTGCTCGATCCAGCGCCGCCACCAGAAGCTCGTCGAGGAGGCGCCGTCGCCGGCCCTCTCTCCGGAGATGCGCGAGCGCATGGGCGCGGCGGCCGTCGGGGCTGCGGAGGCGATCGACTATCAGGGCTCGGGAACCGTCGAGTTCCTTCTCGACGAATCGGGCGACTTCTTCTTCATCGAGATGAACACGCGCATCCAGGTCGAGCACACCGTGACCGAGGCGGTGACCGGTCTGGACCTCGTCAAGGAGCAGATCCGGGTGGCGGCGGGGCAGCCGCTCTCCTTCCCCCCGAATCCATCCGCCTTCCACGGCCACGCGATCGAGTTCCGGATCAACGCCGAGGACCCCGATCGCAACTTCGCTCCGGCTCCTGGACGGATCGCGGCCTTCCATCAGCCGGGCGGGCCGGGAGTGCGGGTCGACACGCACGTCTACTCGGGGTACATGGTACCGCCCTTCTACGACTCGCTCATCGGCAAGCTGATCGTCTGGGGGAACACGCGCGAGGAGGCGGTGGCGCGCGGGCGCGAGGCGCTCGACTCCTTCGTCGTCGAGGGCATCCCGACCACGATCGGCTACCTTTCGCGGATCACTCGGAACGCCGACTTCATGGCCGGGAGGGTCGACACCGGCTTCGTGGACAGCTTCGACTGCTAGTCGGGGGTTGACGATGGCCGACGCGCGCCAACGACGAGGTGGAACCAAGGCGGCGGTAGCCCGTCGGGAGACCTCGGCCATCAGGCGCCGAGGGCAGGTGCCGACCGGCGGCCGCCGGGAGCTGGAGCAGCGCATATTCGCCGTTGTCGCGGTCGTGCTGGCCGTGCTCGTCGCCGCGGCGCTCGTCCCGATCGAACCGCTGGGCGTCTCCGCCACCGAGATCTTCCCTGCCGGCAATCCAGTCGGCACTCTCGGCGATACCCTGGATCGCGCCGTCAGGGAGTGGGTCGGCGCAGGCTGGGTCGGCGCACCGCTCCTCGTGCTCGCCTGTGCGCTGGCCATGGGCAGGTGGTGGCGGGCCGAGCGCCGCCGGAGCCTCTGGATCGTATCGGTGGCGCTGACGGTGCTGCCGCCCCTCTGCGCCTTCCTGGCCGGGGCGGGGGAGGGCTCGGTCGGGGTGGTCGGCGGCTTCCTGGGCGAGCCGCTCCGCTCCGCCACCGGCTGGTTTGGGGCGTGGGTCGTCATGGCCGGAGTCGTCGTCTCCGCCTGGGCCTCGGCCTTCGGGCTCGGTTCGCTGCGCGTCCCCGCACGGCTGGCGGCGCTCGCCGGCGGCGGGAGGATCGGACACCTACCGGGCAAGCTCTCGCGGCGCTGGGCCGAGCTCTGGGAGATGCGAGCCCAGAGGCGGAACGCTGCCCGGGGTCGGCCGGATCGGAGTCGGCGCGAGGCGGGCCGGACGAGGCGGGAGCGCCGCCCCAGGGGGAGACGTTCACGGCGAAGGGTAGCGCTGGGAGGTGCCTCGCCGACGGTCCCAGCCCCCACTGTGCCAAGCTCGGAAGCCCCGGCGACCCAGCCTGGGAGCCCGGCGCATGTGCAGCGGGATCGCTCCTCCGAGCCGTCCGCGCCAGGCATCGAGTCCCCCACTCCCGCCGGGCGCCGCTACACCCCGCCCGGTCCGGGGCTTCCCGGCACGGAGCTGCTCCGCGAACCCGAGCGCTCGGACCGCGTCGGGATGGAGCGCGACCTCGACCACCTGGGCGAGGTGCTCGTCGGCACCCTTGCGACCTTCGGGATCAGCTGCGAGATACGGGGCCGCGTGACCGGACCGGCAGTCACCCGCTACGAGGTGGTGCCGGAGGCTGGGGTCAAGGTCAGCCGCATCGCCAGTCTCGACGCCGACCTGGCGCTCGCGATGAAGGCCCGGAGCGTGCGGATCGTCGCTCCGATTCCGGGAAAGGGCGCCGTGGGGGTCGAGATCCCGAATCCGCAGCCCCAGATGGTGCGTCTCCGCGAGATCATCGAGGAGCCGATCTTCGCCCGCTCAGGCGGGACGCTCCCACTGGCGCTCGGCCGCGATCTGACCGGCCACCCCTACGTCGCGGATCTCGCCAAGATGCCGCACGCCCTTATCGCCGGCGCCACGGGCTCCGGGAAGTCCGTCTGCCTGAACACCATCATCACCAGCCTGGTCTACCGCCACGGCCCCGACCGCCTGCGCCTCCTCCTCCTGGACCCCAAGATGGTCGAGCTCTCCGCCTACGCGGAGCTTCCCCACCTGCGCCACCCGGTGGTGACCGACCCGCGCGAGGCGGCCGGAGCGCTCAGGTGGGCCGTCATGGAGATGGAGCGCCGCTACTCGCTGCTGAGCGCCAACGGCGTCCGGTCGCTCGGGGAGTTCAACGAGCGCCTCGAGCGGGGCGGAGAGCTGAGGCTGGCCCGGCCCGGGAGCGCAGTGGGCGACGACGAGGCACCGAGGTACGAGGAGGGGATGCTCCCCTGGATCGTCGTGGTGGTGGACGAGCTCGCCGACCTGATGATGACGGTGCAGGCCGAGGTCGAGAAGCCGCTCACGCAGCTCGCGCAGAAGGCCCGCGCGATCGGCATCCACCTGCTGGTGGCGACGCAGCGTCCCAGCGTCAATGTGATCACCGGGCTCATCAAGGCGAACTTCCCCTGCAGGATCGCCTTCCGCGTCGCCTCCAAGACCGACTCGCGCACGATCCTCGACCAGAACGGCGCCGAATCGCTCCTCGGGGCTGGCGACATGCTCTTTCTTCCGCCGGGACAGAGCGAGCCGGTGCGGATGCAGGGCGCCTTCGTCTCGACCGACGAGACCGAGGAGCTAATGGCCTGGTTCCGCGAGCAGGCCGATACGCTCGACGCGCTCAGGGCCAGGGTCGCGAGCCGTGAGCGCGACATCCTGCAGGAGGTGGGCGAGCTCGAGGCCGACGAGGCTGGCGGCTTCGGCGCGGAGGGGGCGGGCGACTGGGACCTCCTCTTCCGCGAGGCCGCCCAGGCGTGCATCGAGCAGGGCGCAGGCTCCACCTCTCTCCTGCAGCGGCGCCTGCGGATAGGATACGGCCGGGCGGCGAGGATCGTGGACCAGCTCCACGACGCCGGAGTGCTCGGCCCTCCCGACGGATCCAGGCCCCGCGAGGTCCTAGTGGGCGCCGCCGGCCTGGACGAGATATGCCCGTCCTGAGGATGCCCCTCGTTGTCGTGGCCGCGGTCCTACCGGCCGCCGCGTCGCTCGTGGCACCGCTGGGGGCACAGGGCGGGGAGCCCGAGCTGGGGGGGGCGCACCGCGCGGTCGAGGCGGCGGCGGAGCGATACCGCGAGATCGGCGCCTTCTGCGCCGACTTCGCCCAGACGATCGAGGTGAAGCTCCTGGGCCGCCGGGTCGAGAGCTCGGGCGAGCTCTGCCGACGACACCCCGACCTCTTCTCGATGCGCTTCGCCGATCCCGAGGGCGACATGGTGGTATCGGACGGAGAGCGCCTCTGGGTATACTACCGGAGCGTCGACCCCGACCAAGTGCTGAGCTATCCGGCCGCCAGCGCTCCCGGCAGCCACGACTTCGTGCTCGAGCTCCTGCAGGATCCGGCAACCGGGTACGCCCTCGCCGAGCCCGCCACCGAGGTGGTGGAGGGGCGGGAATGCCGGGTGGTGGACGCCACTCCGGGCCCCGGAGCCCGCTACCGGGGCGCCCGTCTCTGGATCGACGGCCAGTCGCATCTGCTCAGGCGAATCGAGCTGCGCGAGGAGAGCGGCAATCTGCGCTCGGTGGAGCTCTCCGGGTACACCTTTTCGCCTCCGCCCGCCGACAGCCTCTTCACCTTTGCCGTGCCGGAAGGTGTCCAGGTGGTGGATCGTCCGGGGGTCGGGGCTATGAGGGTGGGGCGATGAGGCTCCGCACCCGCGAGCTCCCGGTCTTCCCGGTGGCGGGAGGACCGGTTCGGGGGGGACCGGCGTCGGTCGCGGCCGTCGAGCCGCAATCCTTCGAGATCGGCCCCGCGGACGGCCCGCGTCTGGGGCTCGTGACGCTAGGCTGCGACAAGAACACCGTCGATTCCGAACGGATGATGGCGGTGCTGGCCCAGGCGGGCGCCCGGGTGACCAGCGACGTCGAGAGCGCCCAGGTCGTGGTGGTCAACACCTGCGGATTCATCGAGTCGGCCAAGGAGCAGTCGATAGACACGATCCTGCGTGCCTGCGAGATGAAGGAGGAGGGCCGGGTGGAGGCGGTCGTCGCCGTGGGGTGCATGGTGCAGCGCCACGGGGACGAGCTCGAGCGCGAGATCCCCGAGCTGGACCTCAGTCTGGGGATCGCCGAGATGCCGCGGCTGGTTTCGAAGCTGCGGACGCTGGGCTGGCTCCCCTCGGAGGACGACGGCGAGGTGCACAACGGAATTGTGCATAACATGGAGATCCCGCTCAGGGTGCTCGCCACCTCCACGCCGCACACCTCCTTTCTCAAGATCAGCGAGGGGTGCGACCATCGCTGCGCCTTCTGCGCCATTCCCCACATGCGGGGCCTGCACCGTTCGGCACCTCTGGGCGAGCTCGTTGACGAGGCCCGGGCGCTGGGCGAGGCGGGGGTGAGGGAGCTGAACATCGTCTCGCAGGACACCACCTGGTACGGACGCGATCTCCGGCGTCGCGACCGCTCCGCGGCGCTCCTGCCGGAGCTGCTGCGGGCGCTCCTGGATGGGAGCGACGTCGAGTGGTTCCGTCTGCTGTACATGTATCCTTCGGGGATCGGGCGCGACACCGTCTCGCTGATTGCCGGCGAACCGCGTCTCCTCCCCTACCTCGACATGCCCCTCCAGCATGGGAGCGACCGGGTGCTCGCCCGCATGCGACGCCCCGAGCGCCGAAGCGTGGTGCGGGAGCGGGTGCGGTGGCTGCGGGAGGAGATCGGCGACCTGACGCTCCGCACGACCGTGATCGTGGGCTTTCCGGGCGAGACCGAGGACGACGTGGAGGAGATGCTCGACTTCCTCGACGAGATTCGCTTCGACCGGCTGGGCGCCTTCGCGTACTCGGTCGAGGAGGGGACGGCGGCTGCGGCCATGCCGGACCAGGTGCCGGACGAGATCAAGGCGGAGCGCCTCGACCGGGTGATGGAGCGCCAGCGCGAGATCTCCTGGGAGCTGAACCAGAGTTGGGTGGGGCGACGCGCGCGGGCGCTGGTGGATTCGGTGCCCTCCCCGTCAGGCGGGGGCGATGCGGCCCAGGCGGTCGGGCGGACCGAGGGGCAGGCAGCCGAGGTCGATGGCCACACCCTGCTGACCGGCGCCGGATTGACGGAGGTGCAGCCCGGCGACTTCGTCGAGATTGAGATCGTGGACGCCGACGACTACGACCTCGCCGCGAGGATAGTCGCCAGGTGACCGGCAAGGGAGGGAAGGTGCGGATCGGGGTGTTCGGCACCGGCGCGATCAGCCAGCTGATGCACCTTCCGATGCTCTCGGAGCGCCCGGATGTGGAGCTGGCCGCTGTCTGCGACCCGGACGAGCTGAAGGCGAGGAGCGTGGCCGAGCGCTTCGGCATCCCACAGGTGCTCGCGGACGAGGCGATGGTGGCGGCTCGGGACATCGACGGAGTGGTGGTCGCCGCTCCGAGCTTCCTGCACGAGGTGATCGCCGCGCAGTGCCTGGAGCGTGGCAAGGACGTCCTGGTGGAACGCCCGCTGGCGCTCTCGCCGGGCGGGGCCAGATGGTTGGTCGACGCCGCCCAGGACGCCGGTCGGAGCCTAGTGCTTGGGATGGCGCACCGCTACCAGAGCGATGTGATGGCGCTCAGGCGCGCGGTGGCCGACGGTGCGCTCGGCACCATCGGGGCGGTGCGCGTGACCTGGCTGAACTGTGCCAAGCGGAGGCCGCGGAGCGGGTGGCGCAGGCGCGCCCTCGAGTCGGGTGGCGGGGTGCTGATCGACATCGGGGTGCCCGCCCTCGATCTGGCGCTCTGGGTGCTGGGCTACCCCGGGGTGGAGCGCGTCTCCGCTCTTACGCTGGGCGACGAGGTGGACGACGTCGAGGAGGACCTGCACCTGCACGCCTGTGCCGAGGGGGGCGTCGCGATCTCGCTATCGGCCAGCTGGCGCTTCCACGGCCCGGACGACCAGCACCGCATCGAGGTCTTCGGCTCGCGGGGCACGGCTGTTATGGCCCCCCTCTCCATACACCGCGACGAGGGCGGCCGCACGGTCGACGCGACACCGCGCCTCCCGCAGCCGAGCGGAGGCGAGAGCATGTTCACGAGTGGCTACCGGCGCCTGCTCGACCGGTTCGTGGCGATAGTGGCGGGACGCGCCGAAGCCGAGCCGCCGACGGAGCAGGTCGCGCTGATGCGCCTTGTCGAGGCGGCGTATCGATCGGCACAGGAGGGCCGCGAGGTTACGGTCTCGGCTTGAGGAGACGCCAGCGTCTCCTGCTGCTCGCTGCCTCGTCCGGGGCGCTCCTAGGCTGGACCTTCTCTCCCTACGGCGGCCCGGCGCTACCCTTCCTGGCCTTCGCGCCGCTCGCCGTCGCGCTGGCAGCCCTTCGGAGCGATCGCAGCGCAGGCCACCCAGCCAGTCTCGCCCCGATGGCGCTGGGCTTCGCTACCGCTGCGGTCGCCCACGGCATCGGCCTCTACTGGATGGTCCCGGCGCTCTCGTGGCGAACACCGCTCGCCGTGCCGATATACCTCCTGGTGCTGACGCTGATCGGCGTGGTGGCGGGTGCGGCCTGTCAGGCGGCGATGTTCATACATGGTCGCGCAAGGTGGCCGCTGCCCCTCGCGCTGGCCTGCTGCTGGACGGGCTTCGAGTGGGCGGCCGCGCGTGCGCCCGGAGTCCCGTACGCCTGGCTGAATGCGGGGCAGTCGCTTGTCTGGCACCCCTCGCTGGCCGCTGGGGTGGAGGTGCTCGGGGCTCGCTTCATGGCCTTCTGGACGGTGATGGTGGGGGCGGCGGTCGCTGCACTGTTGGCGAGTCGGGGCACGGAGCGTGTGCGTACCGCGGCGGCGGTGGCGGCGCTGGCGGGGGTTCCGGCGATCGGCGGCGCGGTGCGGCAGGCCGGGCTGGACGGGGAGATGTCGGGTGCGGGGAACGCCGTCCTGCGTGGCGAATCCGAGGTGCTTCGTGTGGCGGCGGTCCAGACGGGACGCGCCCAGGGGGACCTCGAGGCGTGGCTGGATCCGTTGGAGGAGCTGCACGCCACGGGTCCGCTGGATCTGGTCGCCTTCCCCGAACGTCACCTCCCGGTGCTCCTGCGCGAACCGGGAGCGGAGCGGCCCACCGCCGCCGGGGCCCGGGTTGCCGAGTCTGCCCGCCTCCTGGGACTTCCCGTCGTCGTCGGTGCCCTGGACGCCGAGGCGCTCCCGGCCGACGCCCGCGACACGCTCTGGTACAACGCCGCCTTCCTCCAGTCGCCGGACGGCACCCTCTCCGCACCCTACCGCAAGGAGCGCCTGGTCCCCGGCGTGGAGGGCACGGGGTGGGCGGGCTCGACCCTCGGTGCCCTGAGCCGGGGCTACGCGGCGGGGAGAGGGTCCCGACCCCTGGTTCTCTTGGACGATGGCACTTCTTCGTCGTCTGGAGGCCTAACGCGTGCGCCGACCGTCGCCCCGGTCGGCGTCATGATCTGCTACGACTCTGCCTTCGAGGCCACCGCCCGCGAGCTGATGGGCTCGGGTGCCGGGTGGCTCCTCGTCATCTCCAACGACGACTGGCTGGACCCCCAGCGCACCTTTCGGACAACCTGGGCGTACTGGCAGCACGCGACGCACGCCCGGTTGCGAGCCGTCGAGCACCGGGTGCCCGTGGTCCAGGTCGCCGCCACCGGCTACACCTTCGCGGTCTCGGCCGCGGGAAGAGGCGATCGGCGGGCCCTCGGTCCGGGAGAGAGGGGGGTGGCGGTTGCAGAGGTGACGCCGAGCCCCGGCGGCTCCCTCTACACCCGCACGGGCGATCTGCTCGGCCTGGCGTGCTTCGCGATCTTCGCGCTGGCGACGGCGTGGTGGGCGATTGGCCGCCCGCTGGTCCGGCTGGCCTGAGCTGCCGGGTCCGCTTCCTCGACTCGTTCCGCGACCTGGTCTCGGCCGGTTTCTGGACGACCGAGGAGGGAAGGGGGGACCTGGAGTACGTGCCGTTTCCGAGCTCGGACGGACCGCACGCCGCGATGCTGGAGCGGCTGGGGCTGGCGGGGGAGGATCTGGCCTAAGGAGGCGAAGCGTTTCCGCGGACGGTTTCGTCCGGCTAGATTGCGCCTGGAGGGTCGACCCTGACGCTTGGTAGCCCGCGTGGACATAATCCTCCCGGTAATCGAGCTGCGGTGCATCCGCGCTGGGCCGCCGGCTCGGCCACAATGACAACTAAACTTTACATTGTGTCGTGTTTACTATACATCGGATCCTCTCGCGGCTCCGCTCTGCGCGGCTCCTTGGACCAACAGCGCTGCTATTCCCCCGTCGTCGCGCCTTGCCAGCCCGGCACCTCGGCGCTCGGGCGGCTCCACGCACGGACCACTAGGATGACGGCACCGTGATTACCCGGCTCCGGCTGACGAATTTCAAGGCATGGAAGGAGCTCAAGATCGAATTCGCGCCCGTCACTGGGATGTTCGGAGCCAACAGTGCGGGGAAGAGCAGCCTCCTTCAGTTCCTCTTACTGCTGAAACAGACTCGTGATGCGACCGACCGACGCATCGTTCTGGAATTCGGTGGTCCCGATGGGCTGGCCAATCTCGGCAGCTACCGCGAAGTGGTCCATGGCCATGATTCCAGCGCCGACATCAGTTGGAGACTCGCGTGGAGGTTACCGAAGGAACGCCGGATCGCGGCTCTATCGGGTGATGGACGGCCGGTCACCCTCTCGGGCCAGGAGATTGAAACTCACTGCGCGGTCGGCCTTTCGGAAACCGGTCGCTCATCCACACCCATTGCGCACAGACTGACCTACCGATTTGACGACTACCAATTCACGCTGGTACAATCCGAGAACGGACCGAAGAAAGGGTACGGACTGGATATCTCACACGAGAACCAGGAGTTCACCCTCAAGCGCCAGCAAGGCCGCCCCTTCGATCGAATCCCGCCCCCAGTCAAGACCCACTTGTTTCCTCCCGAGGTCAAGTGGGCCTATCAGAACACCGATTTTCTCAGCGATTTCGAACTTGAATACGAAGGCCTGATGGACCGAATCTACTATCTGGGTCCGCTCCGGGAGTACCCGCTACGGCACTACGACTGGAGCGGGGCTAGTCCGGCGGATGTCGGATCTCGCGGTGAACGTGCCATTCACGCCATCCTGGCCGCTGCTGCGCAAGAGGAGACTCGAAGTCTTCAGCCTCGCGCATGGCGGCGCCCGTTCCAGGAAATCATCGCACACTGGCTCCGGGAACTGGGGCTGGTCGATCGATTCGCGACCGCAGAGATCGGATCCGGGTCCAACGTTTATCAGACGCGCGTCACTGCCAACTCTTCCAAGACTCCGACCAGCCTCACCGATGTGGGATTTGGGGTCTCCCAGATTTTGCCGGTCCTGGTACTCCTCTACTATGTCCCCAGGGGGTCCGTAGTGCTGCTGGAACAGCCCGAAATACACCTGCACCCCGCCGTGCAGAGCCGTCTGGCTGACCTGTTTCTGTGTGTCGCCAAGCACCGGAACCTCCAGATCATCGTCGAATCGCACAGCCAGCACCTCCTGCAGCGGCTCCAACGACGAGTTGCCGAACAGCAAGTTCATGTTCCGGGGAGGGAAGCCTACCCTGCCTTTATGGTCTCCTCCGACGATGTGCGCCTCTACTTCTCGTCGGTCTCGGGTGGCGTCGGCAAACTGGAAGATCTGCAGCTGAACCACTGGGGAGAGATCGAGAACTGGCCGGACGGATTTTTCGGGGACGAAATGGAAGAGATCGCCGCGATCAGCTCTGCTACCCTCCGACGCAAGCTGGCAGGTTCGTCCGGGTGAGGGACCGGAGTGTCGTAGACACCAACGTTCTCGTCGTCGCTAACGGGCGGGCCACTCATGTAAACAAACACTGCCAGCTGGCTTGCGTGGACGAGCTAGCACGGCTCGCCCGCGAGGACGTGGTGTGTGTCGACGACAAATTCCTCATCCTGGGTGAGTATGGAAGGAGGATCGGACAACGGGGACAGGAGAAATCCGGCACGGTCTTCTACAAGCATGTCTGGCAGAAGATGCGCGACACGAACCGAGTCCGCCTGATCTCTGTCGATCCCATTGACCGGGAGGGCAGGGACTTCAGTGACCCGATCCTTCCAACGAACAACCTGAAGAAGGATGCGAAGTTCCTGGCCGTCGCCGTCAAGGCCCAAGCCACCATCGTGAACGCCACCGATTCGGACTGGACCGAGCATCGTGAGCTGACCGATCGGTTGGGGGTCGACGTGAGACAGCTGTGCCCTGAGCACGCGATCCGACCTGGGAAATCGAACGGCGACCATGCTTTCCAGTAGCCTGAAATACCCCCGCACTCCCTACTGGCCCTACTCCCCAGGCATTGGCCGTCACGACACGGTTCATCCCGAGCCCCAGCGGTTCGTCGGCTGCCGGGTCGTTGTGACCGAAAAGCTCGACGGAAGCAATGTCCTGATCCACCGGGGGAAGGTCTACGGGCGCTCCGTCGCTGACGAGGCAGCTCACAAGTGGATGGCGATGGTCAAGAAGCACCATGCCTGGAAGGTCAACGAGCCGGATGCCTACCTCTACGGCGAGGACATCTACGGCGTGCACAGCATCGAGTACGGAGCGGTCAGGGAGGAGGCGACGTTCCATGCCTTCGCCCTGCGGGACTCGAGAGGGGACTTCTCGTCCGTGGCTGCCCTGGAGCGGTTCACCGCTGAACGGAGCATCCCCGTTGTTCCCGTCGTCTACCGGGGTAGCTTCGTTTCCCTAACCGAGATGCGGTTGTTCCTCGAGGGCGAGCAGGCGAAACAATCCGTGCTCGGCGGCGAACGCGAGGGCACGGTCGTGCGCATTGCCGATGGCTTCGCCTCACCCGAGTTCGCGCGCAACGTCTGCAAGAGCGTGCGGCGGGATCATGTGCAGACAGACAGGCACTGGACTCGCAACTGGCGGCCCTGCAAGCTGGAACGGAAGACCCATCATGGATAGGCAGTTTGGCATGAGGGAGGGGCAGTGAAGAGGCCGAATGGCTACCGGGCCATCATACCGCTTGCCGTTGCGACGAGCTTCGGCGCGCCCGCGGCGGACGCCCAGCAGGTGCTGGAGATCGACTATGCCACCGGGCGGACCATCATCGACGACCAGTGGCGGTCGATGCGAGCCTCCGATCTGGCCGTCGACAGGGGCCGGGGCATCCTCTACGTCATCGACGCCGAGGAGCCGGAAGGGGTCATGGCCTTCTCCCTCGAGACGGGCGAGTGGATCCGAACGATCCAGACCCCGGAGGGCGACGGCCCCCGGGAGTTTCCGGCGGGCAGGCGTGGCATTGCGGCTGCCCGCGACGGGGCTCTCTACGCCGCTGGCCCGAAGAGGGTCATCGAGTACGATTCGGCGGGTGCCTTCGTCAGTTCCTGGATCCCCGACTGGGCGACGAGCTTCCACGTCTGCGACTTCGGCGGCGAGCCAGCCATTCCGATCCCCGAGGGAGTGATTCGCAGAGGACCGGAGGGCCGGGAGGATGTCCTTCCCTCGCCGGACGCGGAGCAGAGCCGCTTCGTGGTCCTTTCCGAGGTGCAGGGCCGGACCGCTATGACAGCGCACGTCGATTTCCGGATCGCGTGCGGGGAGACCAGCGCCTTCGTCGTCAGGTCCTACGACCATGGACCGGACTCGGTGTTCGTGTACCACCGGGGTGGCGAGGTGGGCAGGGTGGCCGTCCCGACCGACTTTGCCGACTGGGCGGAGGATTGCGGCGAGGAGGTGACCACGCCATCCGGGCACCTCTGGCGCATCCCTTGCCCGATCTGGAATCGGGGGTTGTACCCGTCCTTTGACGGCCGGGGAAATCTCGTCCTCTTCAGCGAGGTCGACTTCGAGACCGCGGGCACGATCATCGACCCCGAGACCGGGTGCTACGCGATCGTGCGCAAGGATCCGAGTACCGGCAAGGCGCGCGTCCCCGTGCGCATCCTCGGCGACAGCGTCCTGGTATTTCGCAATCACAGCGAGCCGAATGAGAATGGGGGAACCACCTACTACGCGGACAGCGCCAACCGGGCCTCGCTCCACCCGCTGCGCCGGGTCAGCGGCGAGCCGTGTCCCGGGATTTTGCCTACCGTGAAAGGGGTTGGGTAGGGCGGGTTGGGCGAGCCGTCGCACCGGGTTGCCCATGGAGCTCCAGAAGGCGGGCCGGTGTGATGATCGGTATCCCGTGGAACGGAGACATGGCGAGCAGGTCGCCGTCACCCGTCACCAGGTGGTCGGCGCGACCCATGAGCGCCGTCTCCAGGATCTTGTCGTCCGTGGTGTCGCGGCAGCCGAGGCTGGCACCGGCGATCGGGGCCCATTACGCAACCGCCGCCGCCAGCGCGACGAAGGCTGCACGGGATTCCCGACCCACATAGCGGTCGAAATTCGAGGCGAGGATCCTGTAGCGAAGCTCGGCGAAGGTCTCGTCGCTGAAGAGTAGAACCCCGTTGCCTGCCCTGACGAGATCGACCACCCTGCGAGGTGGTCCGGTCCGGGTGAGGGCGGTGCTGATCAGAACGTTGGTGTCAAGTGCGACCCTGTCAGCTCTCATCGGAGAGCCCTGATGGTCAAGACGGGCCTTGGTGCACTCGGGCTTAGTCACTGACCAAGCTGTTGCGGCGCGCCGCCTACTTGGTCACTGTTCAAGCGAAGGTTGCGCCAACGGACGCCAACGGAGGCCGGGGGACATGGATCGCGAGGAGCCTGGAGGCCCGACGGAGCGGCACGAGTGGCCGGAGGCCGAGCACGGCGAGGAGCGCTTCCCGCAGGACGACGCTGCGGGCCGGTACGACGGCGGGGTCCTGGAGGAGCTGGAGGCGCACCAGTTCTTCCATCCCCGGTCGGTGCGCTGGTACCGGTCGATCTTCTCCGATCGGAGCCCCGACCATGGACGGGACCTCGGCGATGTGGAGTTCCTGCACGATAGGGGATGGGTCGTCGAGTGCGGCGACGGGCTGGTGCCGACGCGGGCGGCGGTGCTCGTCTTCGGGAGGGCGCGCTACCTTCGGCGGCTTCTGCCAGGCGGGGTGGTCGACTGTCAGTTCATTGACTACGCCCACGACAAATGGACGACCGACCGCCGCCGGACCGACCGGATCGTCGTCGAGGAGAACCTGCTCCAGGCTTGGCTGACCGTTACGGAGCGCTACATGCGGCGTGCGGAGCGCCCGTTCCGCCTGGACCCGCGAACCATGCTTTCCAGCGACCATCCGCCCGGCTACGCGTCCTTCCGGGAAGCCTTCGTCAACCAGCTGATCCATCAGGACTACCCGACAGCGGGCGCACGGCCTTCATCCGCTTCTATCGCGACCGGACGGTCTTCTGGAACCCGGGGGACGCCGACGCCCCGACCGGCGAGCTGCTCGACCGGACGGCGAAGGAGGTGCGGAATCCTCTGATCGCGGCGGCGTTTCGCGGAATCGGCCTCGCAAGGCAGGCGGGCACCGGGATCCGGGCCATCTTCCACGACTGGCAGAGTCTCGGCCACGCCCCTCCCCTGATCCGCAGCGACGAGGTCCGAAACGAGTTCGAGCTGACGCTGATGGGGAGAGAAACGCCGGCTGGGAAGTGGGGGCCGACGGTGGGGACGTGCGGGGAACCAGTCGAGGATCGCGGCGACGACGAACGTCCCGTGGACCCGCCAGGTGCGGACATGGACAGTGACCATGGTGACCAAGTGCGCTCCGACATGGACAGTGATCAAGTTGGGCTCCAGCTGAGCGCCCGCCAGCGTGCTATCGTAGCGGCGTGCGACGTCCCGCGCAGCTTGGCCGAGCTCATGGAGCGCGCCAGCGTGTCGCATCGCTCCCACTTTCGCGCCAAGCACCTGAAGCCGCTGCTGGAGGCCGGGCTGGTCCGCATGACGAATCCCGGCAATCCGCGCGCGCCGAACCAGAGGTACGTGCTGACGGATGTGGGGGCTGCGGTGAAGGAGAGTGGATGACTCGCAGTCCATGGGAGGCTTGTCCCCGGGCTGCTAGCTCCGGCCGCCACCCCGGCTTGCCCGCGCGATGCGCCGCCTCCACGTTCACGCGATGAGGAAATTCAACACGGCGGGTCCGATCAGGCCCGCGCGCGACTACAACATCCCGCCGCTCGACCGCCTCGACCTTCCGGAAGTGCTCGAGTTCATCAAGGACGAGCGCTATTTCGTCCTGCACGCCCCCCGCCAGACGGGAAAGACGTCGGCCCTGCTGGCGCTGCGCGGCCTGCTGAACGGGGGCACGGTCGGCGACTATCGCTGCGCGTACATCAACGTCGAGTCGGCGCAGACCGCGCGGGAGGACGTCGGGCGGGCGATGGGCGCGATCGCCTCCCAGATCGCCCGCGAGGCGAGATACACGCTGAACGACCACGCCACGGCAGAGGTGGCGGAGGAGCTTGACACCAACCGGCGTCCGGACGACGCGCTCGGCACCCTTCTGGAGAGCTGGGCGCGGGCCGCCGATTCACCCCTCGTGCTGCTGATCGACGAGATCGACGCGATGGTGGGCGACTCGCTGGTGTCGGTGCTCCGGCAGCTCAGGACGGGCTACGTGCGCCGTCCGGAGGGCTTCCCCCAGAGCGTCGTCCTCTGCGGCGTGCGCGACGTGCGCGACTACCGGATCCACGCGAGTTCGGAGAAGGAGGTCATCACGGGTGGCAGCACCTTCAACATCAAGGCCAGGTCGCTGCGGATGGGAGACTTCACGCGATCGGAGGTGGAGACCCTGCTCGGCCAGCACACCGCCGAGACCGGCCAGGAATTCGCGCCCGGGGCGCTGCGGGCCGTCTGGGAGCAGACCCGGGGGCAGCCCTGGCTCGTCAACGCGCTTGCGCTGGAGATGTGCTTCTCGTCGGGGATGCCGAAGGAGCCCGGCGAACCCCTGTGCGAACGGGACGTCTTCGAGGCGCGCGAGGCGCTGATCCTGCGCCGCGAGACGCACCTGGACCAGCTCGCCGACAAGCTGCGCGAGGAGCGCGTGCGCCGGGTGATCGAGCCGCTGCTGAGCGGGGGGGACGGCCAGCACAGCGAGCGCGACTTCGAGTACGTGCGCGACCTGGGGCTGGTGGCTCCGGGCCGCACCCTGCGGGTGGCCAATCCCATCTACGGCGAGGTGCTGCCGAGGGAACTCACATGGGTGCTTCAGCACGAGATCGAGCCGCAGGAGGTCGCGTGGTACGTTCGCCCCGACGGCGGTCTGGACATCGACGCCCTGCTCGCCGCCTTCCAGGACTTCTTCAGGCAGAACTCCGAGCACTGGATCCGCCGGGCCCAGTACACCGAGGCGGGTCCGCAGCTGGTGCTGCAGGCGTTTCTGCACCGGGTGGTGAACGCGACCGGCCGGATCGAGCGCGAGTACGCGCTCGGCAGCCGCCGGGTGGACCTGCTGGTGGTCTGGCCGCGTGAAGGGGGGGCGGAGGACCGCATAGTGGTCGAGTGCAAGCTCGTCAGAGAGGGCCGCTCCCTCTCGCGCACGGTTGACGAGGGACTCGAACAGACCCGGCGCTACATGGACATCAGCGGCACGGACCAGGGCCATCTCGTGGTCTTCGACCTGCGCCCGGGCAGGAGCTGGGAGGAGAGGGTCTTCCGCGAGGAGAGGGAGCGGGAAGGCGCGCGGATCACGGTGTGGGGGGCGTGAGGGGGGGTGTGACCCGTCCCGGCTTTCCCCCCGGTCCACACGGCAAGGTCGCCAATCGGGATGTCGAGCGCCGGTCGCGTGCGGAGGCCGGTAGGCTAGATTCGGGTTCGTTAGCCATTCGCCGGTCGAACACTCGAGGGGACGATCCATGATCCGGAGATTCTACGCGGACAACTTCCGCTGCCTGTTGAACTTCGAGCTGGAGCTCGACGAGCTGAATGTCTTCCTGGGCGCGAACGGAACCGGAAAGAGCTCGGTGTTCGACGCGCTGTGGAAGATCCAGCGGCTGGTCTACCGCGGCGGAAGGATCGACGAGATCTTCCGGCGGAGGGACCTGTCGCACCTATATGTCGGCAACCACCGGGACAATGCCGGTGTCCACGAGGATGGCGGCGTGCGGCAGAAGATCGAGCTTGATCTCGACATCGAGAGCCACTCGTACCACTACCGGTTGAGTATCGGCCACCGCGAACCCAGGAAGATGCGGATCGACGAGGAAGTCCTTCTGTGCGACGAGAGACCGCTCTTCGAGTTCCGAATCGGCGAGGCTCAGCTGTACCGGGATGACGGGAGTCGAGGACCGAAGTATCCGTTCGATTGGACGCAATCCGGACTCGCTGCCCTGCATGAGCGGCATGACAACAAGAAGCTGTCTCGCTTCAAGAGGGAGTTGGCGATGTGGACCATCGTCCGACCCTGTCCGCCGATCTTCGAGGAGGAAGCCAGGACGGAGGACGAGCTTCTGACACCGGCCATGACCAACTTCGTGGCGTGGTACCGCAGGGTCTCCCCGGAGCGGCTGGGCGCCGCCGTGGACCTGCTGGGCGATCTCCGTGACGTGCTTCCCTCGTTCGAGTCGCTGAGTCTCATCGCCACCGGTGAAGACGCTCGCGCCTTGGAGGCCGTGTTCAAGCGGCCTCACGAGCGTTCGCGGTACCGGCTCGGACAGTTGTCGGACGGGCAGCGGGCGCTGATCGCCTTGTATTGCCTGCTGCACTTCTGCGACGGAGGGGCGGAGAGGGCCTCGCTGTTCATTGACGAGCCCGACAACTACATCTCGCTACGGGAAGTGCAGCCATGGGTCGTGGCGCTCTCCGAAGCCCTCGGAGATACCCTCGAGCAGGCCGCCATCATCTCCCATCACCCCGTGACGATCGACTACCTGGGTGGGAAAGCCAAGTGGTTCTTCCGGAACGACGATGGACTGGCGCGGGTGCAGTACGAACCGCCTTCGTCTGTAGGAGCGCCGGGATCTTACTCCGAGATCATCGCGAGGGGTTGGGAGCGGTGAGCGCCAGTGTGGTTCTGCTCTGTGAGGACTCGCAGACTGACATGTTCCTACGTCGCTTTTTCCGTCGCCGGTTTGGCCGCCAGTTTCGTCGTCGGATTCACAGTGTTCCGTTTTCGGGTGGCATCCGCTCAGGTGAGCAGCATGTGCGTGAGAAGTTCCCCGACCAGTTGAGGCTGATTCGGGGCCGGAGGGGAGCCGTCCTGATTGCGGTCATAGACTCCGACATGGAATCAACGGAGGCTCGTCGAACGCAGCTTCAACAGCAGTGTGCGGCGCGGGACATCGAGGCTCTTCGAGCTTCTGATCCAGTTCTCGTCTTGGTTCCGCGCCGCAATATCGAGACGTGGTTCCGTTACTTGGACGGCGCCGAGTTCGACGAGACGACCCGCTATCCGCACCTCCGCCGTGAAGCCGATTGCGAGCCACTGGCCGACCGGCTGTACGACATGTGCCACGAGCAACAGAAGCTCGCGGAGCCAGCCCCGGCCTCGCTGGTCGAGGCGTGCCGGGAATACCCGAGGCTGACGCGGCTGCTACAACGCTGAGTCGATCATGAGAGCGGCGACCATGGGGGCTTCGCGGTGGTGGGGACTGTGGAACGCCTCATGATGCGAATGGAGGGTATCTACGACAACTTGGCCCGAAGCCGTGGCGGCGTGAGGAGCTAAATGAGCCGAATCACCAGCCTTTCCCTGACCGATGTCCGATGCTTCGCGGGGACTCAGCGGACCGGACTGCCCCGCGTCACGGTGCTGGTGGGCAAGAACGGCACGGGCAAGTCGACGTTCCTGGGATGCGCCCGCGTGACCGCGCGCCTGTCGGGGTTCGTCGACCTGAGCGACAGAAATCCCTTTGACGATCCGCCGTTCTCCATGGGCGGCTTCGAGACGATAGCCCGCTCGGGGGCCTCGAAGTTCGCCATCGAGGCCACGTTTGAGGGTCACCGCTACAACCGTGTTCGCGTGGTCTACGACCGGGGACAGGGCGGCGAGCCCCGGGAACGGGAACTGGAGGTGAGCCTCTCCGCGGAATCGGGCCAACCTGACGTGTTCCGAGTGACGCGCCCTCGTTCGCCGCGATCCGGCGGCCCGGAGATGTGGAGCGTCGCCGGACCGGAGTTCGAGTTCGAGTTTCCGCAGTCGATGGTGTCCGATCGGCAGTTCAGCACATGGCTCTCCAGCTCGGTGCGGCGCGGCAACCTGCCTCACGAGGGCAACACCGCGCTGTGGCGGGAGCGCACCGGCGATGCGTCGCCCGAAGCGCAAGGGATGTTCGCAGGATTCAACGGCTTTTTTCGGCAGGGCGATCTCTTCCCAGGCCCCGAACACCGGTTGCCCGTTGCGGCGGATGACCCCAACGGTTGGCCGCGCAAGCGGGAGTATGAATCGAACCCCTTCGGCAAGAGACTCGACGAGGCGACGCTCGAGGGGATCGTTGCGCTTGGCAGGCGGCTGAAGCTGTTCAGGAGCCTCGAAGTCCGGCGTGGTTTGGGAGGGACGTACGAGATCTGGGTCAATGCCTCGGGCGAGAAGTACAACATTGTGGATGTCGGCTTCGGCATCCACAGTGTGCTGCCGCTACTTCACACCATCGCGTCTGCGCCTAAGGAAGCCACGTTGCTCCTGCAACAACCGGAGACCCACCTTCACCCCCAAGCCCAGGCGGCCCTGGTCTGCCTAGTCGCGCAGCAGGGGCACCGACTCCTCGTGGAAACGCACAGCGACCACATTCCGGATTGGTTCCGCATCGCGGTGATGTCCGGCGATATCGATCCGCGCGATCTGGGAATCGTCTACTTCGCACCCGTCAACGGGGGCAGGTCCACGGTCCTGCACGACATTCGAGTGGACGACCAAGCGAACCTGATCGACACGCCCCCGGGGTTTCGCCAGTTTTTTCTCGACGAGACCGAGCGCCTTCTCGGCTTTCGGCGTTAGCGAATCTCGTGTGCACGCCCGTCGTTCTGGATGCAAGTGAGTTCGATGTTATCAAGGAGGCGGCTCCCAACTCGGCCAGGGTGCAGCTTCGAGCGTGGATCGGTGACGGGCACGGGCGCGTCGCGCACTCGACGTATGACGAAGTCGGCAGGCAGCAGGTGCCCGCGTCGGGTGGCCCGATCGGGATGAGTCGAAGGCCGCTATGCGGTGGCAACGGATCGATGCTCGGAGTGACCTCATCCCCCATGGACCAGATTGTCGCGTCGTTCCGCCAGAGGGTCTCGCGCGAGCAGGTCAGATCCGCCTTCCGGGAAGACCTGCGCGCCTTCCTTGCCGATTCGGTCGCCGAGGACCGGCTGACCTTCGACTGGCGGGACGACGACCGTGATCCGAAGGGGATCTACCGCGCCGACTGCCGGGTTGAGTATCCCCGGACGCCGCTCTTCGTCTTCGGGCTCGCCACCGACGGGCGGACCCGGGACGCCACCATCACCCTTCTCCAGTACGAGAAGTGGGGGCTCCCCTTCCGCTCGCTGGTGATCTTCGAGGATCAGCGGCAGATCGGGCGCAACGCGCTGGCGCGGCTCACGGACGTGTGCGACCGCCAGTACTCCAGCCTCGGCGGCAACGAAGATCGGATCCGTCGCTTCCTGGCAGACGGGGGTGCCGCGTGAAGGTCGGTCGAACACCCGAGGTCTCCAACTGGCGGGCAGTCGGCCGCCGTGGCACCTTTGTAGCCGACGACCGGCCTCTAGGCCGGTTACTTTCCCAGCGCGCGAGGCCAAGGGAGCATGATCCGCACGCTCAGACTGGAGAACTACCGGAGCTTCAGGGAATACGAGCTTCGCGACCTGACGAGGGTCAACCTGCTGGTGGGCCGCAACGACTGCGGCAAGACCTCCGTTCTGGAGGCCGTCGAGCTGCTCGCGTCGCGTGGCGACCCTCAGGTCCTGGTCGGGTCCATGAGGCGCCGGGGTGAATTCCACGTCACACCGGATGGCCGCCAGATCCCGCAATACCCTGTCTATCACCAGTTTCACGGCCACGGAATCGGTATCGGAAGCAGCCTGAGCATTTCTTCCGACGACGGTCTCGGGCAAGTTCGAATCGACGTCGTGGAAGGCTGGCAGGACGAGTCCCACGATCTGTTCGACGTCTCCGAGGCCGGGCTGCTACCCCTGGCGCTGCTGATCCGGCGTGGGAGCGAAGAGGAGAACCTCAAGTACCCGCTGACGCAGGATGGCGCGCTCGCGTGGAGCCGCTCGATGCCAAGACGGCCGCCCCGACCATGGCGGCCGACGTTGCCCCCGGCCCAGTTCGTGACGGCCGAGTCGCTGCGTCCTCGCGATATGGCCGCTCTGTGGGATCAGGTTCTCGTTGCGGGCCGCGAATCCGAAGTCGAAAGCGCATTGCGGATCCTTCGGCCGGGGCTCGATTCGATCCACTTCCTGACCGGTGATGCGGCAGGGCGTGCGGGTGGGATAGTCCCGGGGTTCAAGGGAGGTTCTCGACGCGCTCCGATAGGGAGCCACGGGGACGGGATGCGGCGGTTGCTGGCCGTTTCCCTGTCGCTGGTGCGCGCCGCAGGCGGCTTTCTGCTGATCGACGAGATCGACACCGGCCTCCACTGGACCGTCATGGAGGACATGTGGAAGCTCGTCGTCGGCGCGGCGATCGAGTCCTCGATTCAGGTCTTCGCGACGACCCACAGCCTCGACTGCATCGTCGGCCTGGCGTCGCTCCTCCGGGATCGTCCGGACCTCGGCGAGGCGGTGTCGGTTCAGAAGATCGAACGGCAGCTCGGCCACGGCGTGAGCTTCGGTCGGAAGGACATCGTCACGGCGGCCGACCTGAGCATCGAGATGCGGTGATGGCGGCGTCCGCCACGGGCGATGCCGTCTACGTGGAGGGTCGTGACGACGAGCATGTGATCGGCCACCAGAGACAAGCAGGGAGTTCTCGACGCGATCAGGGTAGCCGTGGGAGCGGGAACGGGCGGGTCGGTCGGCTTCGTCTTGGACGCGAACGACGATCCCGATGCCACATAGCGAGCGGTGGGCTCGCGGCTGAGGGGAGCGGGGTTGGATGCTCCGGACCGGATCCCGCGGGACGGATTCGTAGGCAAGTCAGCCGAATTCCGTTACGCGTGTCGGAGTGTGGCTCATGCCGGACAATCGGCGAACCGGTGCCCTGGAGGACTTTCTGAAGGACCTGATCGAGTTGGGGGATCGGCTGCTGCCCCATGCCGAGGCCTCGACGGCTCGAGCGAAGGAGCTCGGGGCTCGGTTTCCTTCGGTCGCCACGAAGAAGGCGGTCCTCCACACTTGGCTTGCCTGGCAGCGCGAGCCCGGTCGTCCCTACGGCGTGGCGATCAAGGCCCACTACCTTCGTGACGACAGCGACGCCGCACGCCGGTTCGTCCGTTGGTTCGGTCTGGTGTTCGGGATTCCTGAGGGTAGATGATCGATCCTGGCCCTACCCGACAGGCCCATCGCGGACGCCATCATCGAGCCGGACGAACCGGGCTCGGCCGAGACCGTCCAGCGGACCCGACGCGCGTGGGACATGAACAGTGACCATGCTGACCAAGTAAGGGCTGACATGGTCAGTGACCATGTATCGGTGCGGGTGATGGTGGGGTGTGGGGCTCGTGGCAGCCGCTTGGGTTCCTGCCGCTGCTGGTTGGAGTGTATCTTGCAGGTCGTCCCCGAGTTCCTGCCGATCCTTCGCCGCGAAACGATGCCCGATCACGACCACAATCCGCTGGAGCGCCGGGACGCCGAATCGTCCGTCGGGACTTGCGAACGCACGGAGGAAGGGGAAACTGAGGGCGACGGGGTGGAGCGCGAGACCCTGGACGCCGGGGACGAGGGCCGCCTCCGCGAATGCCCGGCTACGGCGCGTATCCCTCATGTCACGCACACGCTTCGCCAGATACCGTGCCTCCAGAGAAACCAATCTGCTGGCAGCACTATGAGAATCCAATTCGGACGCTCGCCGAGATCATCCGAGCCGACTAAGGGGCGATGAGATACTACCCTGATGGACAGGACCGACACGAGACAGCGACTGGATAGAATCACGGACCCGGGGCTGTTCGAGGAGCTGGCCACCGCTGCACTGCGCGAGCTGGACCACCGATGTCGACTCCTCGCGCACGTAGGAACCAACCCCGAAGGAAGGACCGTGGCCAGTTCGCTAGATGGGATCACATACTTCTCGGATGAGGGCGTACGGCGGATGGTGGCCGTACACCACACTATCCAGAGGGATCTCCGACTCAAATGGATGAACGACGACGGCGACGTCCCGAAGACCATCGATGTGTTCCGGCGCAAGAAGAACCAGATTCCCGAGCTTCGAGCGACGTTGATCCTAACGACGAACCGCGAGCCTCGGGAGGAGTTGGTTCACGAGGTCGAAGCAGCAGGCTACCAAGCCGGAATCGATATCGAAATCTACCCCGGCTCGGTCATTGCGCACTTCCTGGACACCGAACCTAAGGGGCAGTGGCTCCGACAGAAGTACTTGGGTTTGTCGCAAACAACGCTCTCCGAGGAGTTGTTGCGCAAGCTGTCTGTCCAAAGCATCGACGAAGAGCCGCCCAATGCGGAGGCCTGGGTGTCGAGGGCTGTCGACGAGCAATTGACGATTCACTCGCTGTATCCCGTCAGCTTCATCGTCGGCGAGTCGGGCATGGGTAAGACAGTCGCGTGTCTGAAATGTCTGCAGAACTACGTCGAACGCGGCGGATCCGGGCTCCTGGTGACGGCCAAAGTGCTGGAAGAATCACACTCGGTTGCGGACGCCATCGAAGCGACGCTGCGAAGGCTACACCCACTGCTGGCGGTAGGCGAGGGCCGAGGAGCGCTGTCGTTGGTGTCCCAGTCCTCACCCCTACTTGTCGTCGTAGAGGACGTCAATCAGTCTGTTTCGCCGACGCGTCTTCTGGAAAAGTTAGCGAATTGGGGCAAGACGGCAGGTGTCGGCCAGGAGCCTATCCGATGGCGCGTATTGTGTCCGGTTTGGCCGCGCCGAATAGCTGCCGTCAGCGACCAATCCAGGGAGACGGTCGACAAGTCAACCATCTGGGTCGGTCCGTTTTCGGAGGAGGAGGGTATCGTCGCAGTCCAGCGGTTTCGCTCAAGCCCGCTTCCCCTGTTGTCAGCCAAGGCTATAGCGAACTCCCTCGGATACGATCCGTTGCTTATTGCGTTGCACGGCAGCGGCGACGCGAACCCAGAGCCGACAGCTGTCATCAAGGACTTCTTGCAACAAAGGCTGGAGGGCCTGGCCGCAGTGGAGGGAGCGTATACGGCGGGCGAGTATTGGCGCGCATTGCGGTCTCTTTCGCTCGCGTTGCTGGAACACAAGGAGTTGGGGCCGTCCTTTTCCGATGTCGTCGGGTGGTTGGGCGAACAGTCCATCATGGCCCACATGCTGAGAGAGATCGTCAAGGCGCGGGAGGTGGTTCGAGTGGGCCGACCGCTTGAGACAGAGAGAATCATCTTTCGACACGACCGCGTGAGGGACTATCTCCTCGCGGATGCCGTTGCCCATGCACTGCGTCAAGGTGAGCTCAGCCGGTCCGTGTCGTCCGACCCGTACTTTGCGGGTGTGATCGGGATCGCTTTGGCAGGCGGCGAAACGACGAAAGCCGGAATCGATGAAGTCGCGCGGGTCAACCCCCTCGCGTTGTTCTCGGCGATGCGCCATTTCCGGCGACCACGGACCGAGGCCCACCAACATATCATCGACGCTGCCAGCGCGTGGATCGACAGCAGAGATTCAAAGGCCTCTGGCAACGAGTCTCTTCGACAGGCTGTGCTTGGGGTTCTTGCGGAGTGCGAAGGAACGCATGTGCGGACCCTTGTCGAACGAGTCGACAGTACTGGGGCTAACTGGCTGGGTCTGCGTGCTAGATTTAGGAACGGCGATGTGTCTGCGGGAATTCGGCTTTGCGCCCAATGCGAACCAGGCCTCGGCTGGGTTGGACATGTGGAACTCATTGATCACGTACGTGGCAAGTTCGGTTCTGGTCTTCTGACAGCATTGGAAAACGTGTTGCGGAAAGAAGACCTAACGATAGCGGGGCGCGTGGGTGCCGTCCGACTAGCAGGCTATACGAGCAGCCCATACTTGTCGGAAGCGCTGCGGCAGAGTTGGGATCTCGATTCGGCACGTCACGAGATACTTGCGGATTACCTATGGGCATGCTCCCAGTGTTGCGGAGAGGAGCCAGCTGCGATCTTGGACCCAGTCTTCGATGCATGGGCGGCTCTTCCAGATGAAGACAACAGCGGTCACGGGAATCTCCGCTTGAGGTTGGGAGCCGATCACGTCCGATGGGCATTTCGGGATAGGGTACCGACTAAAGCTATCGACTATTTCCTCGACCGCGCCACCGAACCCGAGTTACGATGGCCTATTTTAGTAATGCTCAACGGGATCGATCATCCCGACGCCGTTGAGTTTGTTGTGACGGAGCTGGCGAGAGATGACGAGGAGGGGAAGGGCACTACATTCGGAATGACTGCGGTGGAGGAGTGGACCGCACGCCCCAGATTCGGAGGCAACCTGATGGAGCCCACGTCCCGGCGGCGACTTCGCGAATTGTGGTCATGTGAGGATTCCGGTCGACAACTTCGCCGACACGCTCTTAGGTTGTGGTGCGCAACCGTGAAGCCGCAAGATCTCGATGTGTTGAAGACAGTGGACACCGGTGGCGAGATCGGCGATGTAGCGTTGTTTGAGCGGCTTCGCAGAGGCGACGAAACGGCGATTCCAGAATTGGTGCCAAGACTGGATGGTATGCAGGCACGCTATTGGTGGCAGGCGGGAAGGTATCTATGGTCGGACGAACTTACCGATTCCCTAGACCGCGCGCTCGGTCGTCTTGCAGACAAGAGCCCGGATCCTGAGTGCGACTTGAAGAGCGACCTTTGGATTGTGCCGGAACTTCTCATGGAACTGTCGCCAAGAATAGGCGAACGACTTATCAAGAAGCATTGGGTCGGGCTGTGCCACTCAGCGGGATACGTGCAAGCAGCGCTGTACTTCGCGAGTTCGGACCTCCGAGACATGGTCCGAGACGTTGTGGAGCAATGCGAAGATCCAGAATCGCTGTTTCGACATTTTGGTTTTCGTATTGGAATCCAAATGGAGGGTCGAAGGGGGATTACCAGCCTTGGGCAGATGGAGGCGGTGCTGCCGTACCTCAACCATCTTTCCGATCACGACATTTTGTTGCTCTGGGAAGCCTGCAACGAGAATGGATGGTTCGACTGGAGGCGAAGACACCTTGACTCACGCGCCAGACGCGGGGGCGGAAGGTTCGTTGACGCTGTGTCGGCCCTGCGGCGATTGGACAACGAATTGACGCGCACGGAACTGTTGTGGCCCGGACTGGACCAATGGGGCGAGGCGCTCTTGAAGACCGGCGTCTCGCGAGACGGCATTATGGAGTTACTGGGGGATTGGCTCGGACGTCACCGCGAGGAGATGGCTTTGCACATCTCGTGCTATCTGGTGACTCGGTTCGGCAAACGTCGGCACTTGACGGTCTTAGAAAACCATGAGTCCGCGCAGAGCGAGATTGGACGGACTATCATCGACAGCGCGTCGTTCGACCTTCGGCGGCGCTCCCTAGAGTAGTTCGACTTCACGCGCAAATCAGGAACAGATGGGTTTTGCCGATGGTTTACCGCGGACGTTGGACTTGACCGATTGTGTGGTCGTGGTGGCCGTTCCCGCCGACTCAAGCTCTTGGCCGATGGCCCGAAACGCCTCCAGGGCCGCCTGCAGATCCTCCACGATCTCGGCCGCCAGCACCTCCGGCTCCGGCAGGTTCTCCCCGTCCTCCAGCGCGCTGTCCCTGAGCCACAGCAGGTCGAGGTTCAGCTTGTCGCGCTCCGCCAGCTCGTGGTACTCGAACACCCGCCATCGGCCAGCCTCGTTCTCCGGGCTCCACGTAGGTTTCCTCCGATGGCGCTCGCCTGGTCGGTAGCACGCCACGAATTCGTCGAGGTCCGCCCGCCGTAGCGGCTTCATCTTCAGCGTGAAGTGCTTGTTCGTCCGCAGGTCGTAGATCCACAGCCGTTCGGTTCACGGCTTCTCGCGCGCAGGCTTTGCGTCGAAGAACAGGACGTTCGCCTTCACTCCCTGGGCGTAGAAGATCCCGGTCGGGAGCCGCAGGAGAGTGTGCACGTCGAATGCGTGGAGGAGATTCCGCCGCACCGTCTCGCCCGCGCCGCCCTCGAACAGGACATTGTCGGGCACCACGATGGCGCAGGTGCCGTGCATCCTGAGCAGCGTCTTCACGTGCTGGAGGAAGTTGAGCTGCTTGTTCTTGGTGCCGGTCCAGAAGTCCTGACGCTCGTAGGTGTCGGACTCCGTTTCCAGTTCGCCCTTCTCGTTCACGGTCTGGACGCCGCTCTTCTTGCCGAAGGGCGGGTTGGTGAGCACCATCGAGAAGCGCTCGCCTGGGTCGCGGGACAGGCTGTCGACTCCCGACCGGATGGGTGACTCGTCGGGGCCGATGCCGTGCAGGTAGAGGTTCATGATGCAGAGCCGTGCGGTCGCGGGCACGATCTCCCAGCCCTGGACGAAGCTAGTCCGCAGGTGGGCCTTCTGATCGGGATCGAGCGTGCCGCCGTGCTCGCGGACGACGTAATCGTGCGCGGCGAGCAGGAATCCGCCCGTTCCGCAGGCGGGATCGCACACAGTGTCGTCCGGTCCCGGCCGGACGCAGTCCACGATGGCCCTGATCAGTTCGCGCGGCGTGAAGTACTGGCCCGCGCCCTTCGGTGACTCCTGGGCCGACTTGGCCAGTAGGCCCTCGTAGATATCGCCCTTCACGTCCGCGTGCATGGACATCCAGTCCTCGGGATCGATCAGATCGACGATCAGGCGCTTCAGCGTCGCCGGATTCTGGATTTCCTGCCGGGCCTTCTTGAAGATCTCACCCAGCATACCGCCCTGCTTGGGGAGCTCCGTCAGGATGCGTCGGTAGTGCGTCTCCAGTTTCTCGCCGTCGCGAGCGAGAAGGCTTGGCCAGTCGAGTCCGTCCGGCACGATGGGCGCGCGGTTCCAAGGCGGCTGGGTCCGCTGGTGCGCCATCTTCAGAAAGAGCAGGAAGGTGATTTGCTCCGTGTAGGCCATGTAGGAGAGGCCGTCGTCGCGGAGCAGGTGGGCGAAGCTCCACGCCTTGTTGACGATCTGCCGCGTGTGGTTGTCGGGCATGGGGGAATGTAAGGTCCTGCCTCAGGTGGCGGTATCGCGCTCAGGAGGGCTGGTTGCGGCCACACCCGTTTTCCCATGGAGTGCCAGAAAGCGGGCTGGCGTGATGATCGGTATCCCATGGAACGGCGACATGGCGAGCAGGTCGCCGTCTCCCGTCACCAAGTGGTCGGCGCGACCCATGAGGGGCCGCACGACCCTGTCAGCTCTCATCGGAGAGCAGCGACTCCAACGCCGCTGGCGTCAGTCCGTTGGCGGCGGCCTCCCGGCTCATTGCATCCATCGCGGCCGCCAACCGGTCCCAGGCAGTCCCGCGCAGTCGTTCGAACTGCTCCACCGACAGCATCACGCCCACCGGGGTGCCGTTCCGGGTGACGCGCACGGGTCCCCGCTGGGCGGACCGGAGGAGCTGGCCGAACCGGTTCTTGGCCTCCTTGGCAGTGATTTCTCGCATGGGGGCACAATGGCTACTATGGCCACAATTGGTCAAGGTGGGGATGGCGCAACAGGGCCTGAGGATCCGGGGTCTACCGCGCCGACTGGCGCGTTGAATGCGGCTGGACGGCCGGCCGCGAGCGGACATGGACAGTGACCATGCATGGGTGCCGGTGAAGATGACGTGGGGTCACGAGGGGCGGCGTGAGTGTCGCCGGACTCAAGCTCCTCGCCGTCGCGCGGGCAGGTCTCTGTCGCTGGTAGGCGATCGTGCCAGCGGCTAGATTGCGGCATGGATCGCGGGAACGGGACACTGCCCGTCCACACTGGGTGGCCGTCCGATAGCCGCGCAAGGGACCAGTCCCGTGCGGAGGGCGGAGCATGACGCCGCTGGCTAGGGCGAGGCCTGAGGAGCTGCTCGGGTCGCTGACCGAGTTGGAGCGCCGGGCCGCGCCGAAGGAACTCTACCTGCATGGCGACCGGACGCTCCTCGAGCTGGGCACGCGCGTCGCGGTCGTGGGTTCTCGTCGGGCTTCGCAGCGGGCGCTGGAGTGGACCAAGCTGGTCACGGAGGTGCTGGTCCATCATGACGTCACGGTGGTCAGCGGCCTCGCCATGGGCGTCGACACCGTGGCGCACCGGACCGCGCTGGACCGTGGCGGCAAGACGGTGGCGGTTCTCGGCACCGGTTTGGATCAGTACGCGACCGCCGGCAACCGGGCTCTTCAGGACGAGATCGGCGAGCGAGGGCTGCTGGTGTCGCAGTTTCGCGCGGGCTCCGCGCCCAACAGGTCGAACTTCCCGCGCCGGAACAAGACCATGGCGCTGCTCGCGGATGCGACGCTGGTGGTGGAGGCGGCGGAGGACAGCGGAACCCGCCACCAAGGGTGGGAGGCGATCAAGTTCGGTCGGCCGGTCCTCTTCCTCCAGAGGTTCCTGGACCGGACTCCCGCCCGGTGGCCGAAGGAGATGGTCAAGTACGGCGCGTTCGGCTTCGACGCCAAGTCGCTGCCGCGCGTGCTGGACGATCTGCCGTACCGCACGGTCGAGGCAGCCGCAGAGGACGAGTTGCTTCCCTTTTGACTTCGAACACCGTGAGCTTTGGCTCGGTGGCCGTGTACCGGCCGGGCCGCCCGGGGCCGAACGATTCGTCGGCTACCCGAGAAGCCTGGGAGCTGGTGATGGACCTGAAGTACCCCAGTCCCGACCGCCTCGCCCGCATCGCGCGGTGGCTGGCCTCTCCCGACGCCATGCGGCACTTCCCCGAGTTCCTCGGACCTTCGGTAGCGTTGGTTCCCGCACCCGGACACGCTCCATCGAGGCCCAATGGTATCGTCAAGCAGCGAGCTCGTGGCCGCGCTGGCGCGCGAAGGACTCGGCGCGCCACGGCCATGGCTCCAGCGGACGGAGAGAGTCGAGAAGTCGGCGTGGGCCGGTCCAGGAGGACGACCGACCGTGGCCGACCATGATCGGACGATTGCTGTTTCCGGGTCGCCCTCGCTCGGGCTTGGGCGCAGTCGCCGCATCACGGTCGTGGATGACGTAGTCACCACCGGCGCGACTCTGTACGCGTGCGTCAAGCGCCTAGAGGCAGTACACACGGGGGCCACGGTCCGCGCCTTCGCCATGGTGCGCACGCGCGGTGATCTGGCTCAGGTGGAAACGGTGTTGGATCCGGTCAGCGACGGCACGATCACCCTCGAATCGACCGGGCACACGCGGCGGGAGCCGTGACCCGGATGGCTTCCGCAGGGGTTTCGACTCTGGACGAGGACTTGGTGGACTACCATTTGAGTGGTTGATGGACGGACTACTTAGTCAGTAGCATGGTCAGTGGTAGTCGGCTACACATGGTCAGTGACCAAGTGAGTGGAGGAGCCACAGGTCGCAACGGTCGTGGCAGCGGACCGCGGTGTTAGGCCGTGTAGGACGGCCCGTCGTCGCGGAGCAGATGGACGGATCCCCTCGCCTTGCTGACGATCCACCGGGCGTGGTTGTCGGGCATGAGGGAAACATGGAGCCGTGGTCGCGGACGCTTGGCTGCCGGGGTCGGGTCGTCCGCGCAGAGATCCCCTTACTCTGCCCGTGAGCGGCTTGCCCTCACGGGGGGCGGGGCGAAGGGTGCGGGGGCGAATGGCCCCAAGTTCTGCGAGAAGCTGTGGTTCCGCTATATTCGCCAAGGATGGTACTCTCCTATGACGAAGTAGATTCTGTCGCATCATAGCACAGATTCAGTGACATATCATATGATCTATCTGGTTGTGACATAACACGTTATGGATGATCAATGACCGTATCGCCACAAGTCCGTGTGTGATGTGATCATATAGTGTATAGTAATCAGGATACGTCGTATCCGTCTCCAATAGCCCCGTCGACTGTGCGGCAGGTCGCTCGGTGGGAGCGAGGCGGACGGGAGAGGAAGGGGGGGTTAAGGGGCTGGAGGCCCCACCATTGTGGGTGGTCTGCGCACTCCGCTTGACCAGAGGCTCTTGCCCAGAAGACACGAGCCTCCCAGGGGCGACCGCTCGGGGTGGCCCTTGACACCTCAGGGACGATGCGCGAACGTGGGTCAGGAGCAGTCATACAGATTGGATAGAGTTGCCAGTCATAGAAAACGGTGGTACACTGAATGTCGATCGGAGTTCCTGCGGGATTCGCCCACGAATCTGAGGTACTCCCCGAACCCAGAAGTTCCAGACGAAAGTGGAAAGGAGGACATCACAATGACCACAGTCACGACCGATGACCCGCTGGCGGCACTCGTCGTCAGCGCCCGTAGCGTGGATAGGGAGCGATTGGCCAGCGCGCTCGACAGCTGGGCGCGGATCGACCCTCACGAGAACCTGATTCGCTTCCTTCCGGGTGCCACGGAGAAGGGCACGATCAAGCAGCTCATACTCGTCGCGCTGCTCGGCCAGATGGCCATCAATCTGCTGGCCGACCAGCAGAGGGAGGGTATGACGCCGAGTGAACTCGCGCAGTGTACGGGAGTCGGCGGCTCATCCCTGCGCCCACAGCTGAAGGCACTGGCCGATGGCGGGATCGTGCTGAAGAATGACCGCGGGAAGTACGTCGTACCGTCGCACGCCTTCGAACACGCGCGGATGATGTTGGAGGACGACGATGGCTGACCTACCGAAGGATGTCGTCCAAGCGCTCGAGCGAGCGGGAGCTGCTGCTGAAGCTGCGGTGACGATGGTGGAGCGCTATCCCGACAGGTATCGGGTGCCGATTCTGGAGTCGCTGCTCCGGGCCGCAGGCAGCGCCGGATCGGCGACGCGCAAGCTGGCAGTCACACGAGATTCGAGTGACAGCGCAGAAGCGGTCGTCGAAGATGGGGGAGAGAGTCCGGCTGACGGGCTAACTGCGGCCGCTGCAGCTGCCAGCGTCGATCCCGCGCACCTTGAACGGGCGGTACACCTTGGCGATGACGGCTCCTTGAAGTTGCTCATTCGCGTCGATGGTCGCTCGAAAGCAGCAAGGGCGACTCGGGCTGCGGCCATGTACTGCTACATCAAGGAGCACTGCCACGACCAGCGGGACGTAGGGATCGAGGAGCTACGGCGAGTCTGTGAGGAACAGGAGGCATATGACGCGCCGAACTTCGCTCGGAGCCTGCGGGACAGCCCGTGGCTCTTCGTAATCGGCAATCCCCGAAGCAAGAAGAGGATGTATCGGCTCTCGTCGGCGGGTGAGGAACAAGCCAAGACCATCCTGCAGGAGTTGCTTGATGCGTAGCCAGAAATTCGACAGGGCGGCAACTGGAGGCCTGCAAGAACACCACACACGACGGTCCAACTGGAACGCGCCCTACGTCGGCGCTATCCACCAATGGGAGGCGGTATAGGGTGAACGATGACTTGACAGGTCAGAACCGATTTGAAGGGTGGCAGGACGCTGTCGCCGACGCCGTCGCCTTCGCAGAGCTGTTTCCGCGGGAGGTCCGTTCGGGCATCGTACAGGCGCTCCTGAGTTCCGAGTCTCCTGGGGCGGGTGCGAGCCCAAAGGAATCCGGTCTTGGAGCGGACAGAGGGCCATCCTTCCAGGAGCCAAGCGGCATCGCTGCGGTGGCCCAAGACGCAAGTGTGGAAGCGACGACCCTCGGGCGGTTCATCCAGGTTTCTGAAGACGGCACAGTCACTATCCGGGCCCGTCGTCTGGGGACTTCTCGCGCGGACACCCAGAACGTCTGCAGTACCCTCCTGGCCTACGTCCGGGAGAAGGCGCTGGGTGAACCCGAGACCGAGAGCGCGCTGATTCACACGATTTGCAACGAGCACGGGTGCCTCGACCGGAACCTCGCTGCGAACCTCAGAAAACGAGGATGGCTCCTTGAGCACGGCGTGAAGCGCGGGAACAAGTCCTACCGCCTATCGCCCGCAGGAGAGCAAGCCGCGCGAGATCAGATCGCCTCACTGTGCGGCAGCGACTGAGGCTGTTCACGGTGCCGGGAGACACATCGTGAGCGCCTCAGGTTTGGACCGATCGGCTATCCTCGGAGCCCTACCGTCTGGGCTTAGGGATCCGCTAGTGCGAGAGTTCAACAAGATCCTCCGGAACTTCAGGGAGCGGCGTTGGGAGCCAGCGGAGCTGAACGGTGGCAAGCTCTGCGAGATCGTGTACACGATCCTCTCCGGATACGTGGCTGGCTCGTTCCCAGAGTCTCCGTCAAAACCCCCAAACATGTACCAAGCGTGCAAGGGCCTGGAGCAGGCGAGTGCAGCACCCCGGTCCATTCGGATCCAGATACCCCGGGTGCTGATCGCGCTCTACGAGATCCGGAACAATCGCGGTGTTGGTCATGTGGGTGGTGATGTCGACCCAAACCAGCAGGATAGCGCCGTGGTCGTTGCCATGTCGCAGTGGATAATGGCGGAACTGGTGCGTGTGTTCCACGACGTCGACTTGGACACTGCGGCGGGCGCCGTTGAGACACTAGTTGAACGGGCAATCCCCCTGATCTGGGAGGTGAATGGGACTTTGCGTGTGTTGAATCCATCGCTCACCGCACGAGAGAAGTTGCTGGTGGTCCTCTACGGCGTTGGCCGAATGTCTGCCGCCGCACTGGCCAAGGCAATCGAATACCGGAACCCCTCGCAGTTCCGCTCCAAGGTGATCCGTAAAGCCCATGCTGACAAACTACTGGACTTCGATCCAAGCACCGACGAGGTGGTCCTGTCGCCTGTGGGCGCGTCTTACGTGGAGACAGAAATCAGCCTACAGGTAAGTTAAACAACAGAGCTGGAGCGTCTTCACAGATTGTGACCCGAGCGGCGGGAGGCCGATACCCGAATGCGCTCCAGGAGGGCGGAAGCGGGCTCGTCGGTGGGAGCCTGCGGGACCAGACGGCCCTCAAAGGCGCGCTCCAGAATGGAATGGCGCAGAGCTCGACTCTGTCGTCGCTTGGCCTTGATGGTATCTCCCAGATGCGCGGAGGATCGCTTCCGGCGGTCGACTTCCGTCACTATTCTACGCTGCTCAACGCTCGGCGGTACCGGTACGACTAGGCTGCCGATCTGTTTCTGCGAGATCGACGCCATCCCTACGACCTGCTGGGAGTGTCGGCCGAAGTAGGCCGGTGCCAAGACGGCGAAGCAGTACGCCAAGAACCGTGTCTCATATCCCATTCCTACCGGCCTGAGGCGGATGTTCTTGCTCTCAAACACAATACTCCCTAGCCGATCTGGGATGGCAGCAGCCTTGCCCACGAGTTCGCGACTGTTCACTCGGTTTATCAAGAGGTCACCACTCTTGAGTCCGTACCGATTCATCTCATCCTCGGAAAGCACCATCCGCTTGAGATCTCGGAGCACCAACTCTCCGTTGACGATGTTGTACATCCTCAGACACGGAATGCCACTCGCGGAGTAGAACTTGGCTGGCTTATAGATGCCGTTAGCCATAGAGGCGGCTAGCTGCCCCACCGTTGCCCAGCACCACCCCTCCGGCAGCCCCGGCAACCCATCCGTATCCGGCTCCACCGGCTCCTTGTACTTGGACTTCCAGTCCTTCGGCGGCCTCTTGCCCTTCGCCTCGAACTTCGCGAGCTGTTCGGCCTCCCAGCGCTTCCGCCGTTCGACTAGAATTCGCTCAAGCAGTTCCTCACCGGTTTCCTCGGGCGGATTCTCCCTCCTCCATCGTTCGGTCAGCCTGCCTTCGACCGCCGCCTTCAGCACGGACGCGCGGTATCGCTCCAGATTGGCCTCCGCACGCTTCAGGGCGGCGACGGCGTCGTCCAGTTTTGCGAACAGCGACTCGATCTTGGCGACGATGCGGCGTTGTTCGGGAAGGGGAGCGAGGGGGAACCGGATCGCCTTGATCACGGTCTGGCTGATATTCTGTTGGGTACCCCCCTTTCCGCGCCTGGTCAGAGTGCTTCGGATTCGTCGCAGATACCAGAATAAGTAACGTGACGGCACTGGCTCGGGGTGCGCGTGCGCGATAGCCTGATTGGTGGTCAGCGGGCGGCTCGCGATTCCGAGCTTCCCAATAGATCCGTACATGGCGAGTAGAACGGAGCCTTGGTCAACCCATTTCGCCGAACTGTTTTCTAGTCCGGCTAAGGAGATCGAGGATCGGGTTGTCTCGACATGATCATCGTTCAGGTCGCCAATGACGGCCCAAGGTATGCCGCCGCCATAGTAGGCAGCCACGGACTTTCTTGGAGTTCCTCCGCTTCCCCAGTCAAAGCACTCGCCGAGCGTGGTCCAGACCCACCCCTCCGGCAGCCCCCTCACGCCGCCAACCTCTCATTCAACTCGGCCAGCACCACGTCGAGATCCTCGCCGAAGGCCCGGTACACCCCGCCCAGCCCGCCCCACTGGTTGAACGGCACGTCCTCGAAGTCCTCCCGCTCGATCGCCAGGCTCGACGCGATGTGATCCTTGATCGCATCCAGCCACCGCCGCTGCTCGGTCGTGAACTCGATCCCCCCGCGCGCCTTCTCTTCCAACCACTCCCTGTAGCGCGCGTCCACCTGGTCGGCCACCGGAACAAGCGTTTCGTCCGGTCGGAGCGCGTGCTTCACGATCGCCACGAGATCGACCAGCGCCCCACCGCCCCGGCCCTTCACACGCTCCGGCTCCAGCGCCTCGTATAGCCGCCACAGCCCATCTTCCGGCTTGTGCAGCGCCACGGGCGGATTCCGTAGCGCGTCCCGAAGCTCCTTGACGTGACGGTACCGGAGCCCCGCGCGGTAAGGTCGGCTGTAGAGGATCTGGAGCGCCTCGATGCGGTCGCGGTTGTCTTCGAGGAATCTCTGGAAGTCGTCCAGCTTGGACCGCGCACTCTCCACCGCCGCCTCGCTGTGCCCGAAGTCGAGCAGCACGTCCAGGGCGGCCTCGTCGATGATCTGGTAGACGCTCTGCGCGACCTCCACGATCACCCGCCTGAGGTCCGGCCGGGTGAACGGCTTGAGCGCCTGCGCCATGCGTTCGCGTTCGACCGTGTCCAGCTGCTCTGGAGTCGGATCCTCGTCCTCGTCCAAGGCGTGCTTCTCCACCGCCGCCTCGTGCGTCAGCTGGGGGTCGAAGCTCTCCAGGAGCTGGCCGGTAAGCCCCGCCAGACTCTCTCCGCCCGCCTCCTTCGCGATCCGTGCCGCCTGCGTCTCGTCCACCTGCCGTCCGAGCCGCGCCAGCCGCGAGGCCAGACTCGACACCAGGTCCGCGTGCACCATCCCCATCGCCGCCATCTGAAGCAGCTTCTTCGTGCTGACCGACGGCTTGCGCTCCAGCGGTGGCGACACCGTCTTGTCGCGCTCGCACACCCCGACGGCATCGACGATCACGAAGTGCGTCTTGTCCTCCGCGTCCGGAGTGACGCTCTTCAGGTCGTCGCGGCCGATAACCCGCACGCCGCGGCCCTTCATCTGCTCGAAGTAGCCCGCCGAGTTGACGTTGCGCATGAACAGGAGGCATTCGAGCGGCTTCACGTCGGTGCCGGTCGCGATCATATCGACGGTGACGGCGATGCGCGGATTGTACGAGTTGCGGAAGCTGCTCAGCAGATCCTCGGGCGAGGCGCCGGTCGTCTGCGATGTGATCTTCTGGCAGAATTCGTTGCCCTTGCCGAACTCCTCCTTGATGATCTTCACGATGTCGTCGGCGTGGCTGTCCGTCTTGGCGAAGACGAGCGTCTTCGGGACCTTGGTGCGGCCAGGGAAGATCTCCGTGAAGAGGCGGTCCCGGAAGGTGCGCACGACGAGCCGGATCTGGTCCGGGGCGACCACGTCGCGGTCGAGCCGGGTCGCGGAATAGGTGAGGTCGTCCTCCAGCTCGGCCAGCGTCTTCTTGCGGGTGCGCCGGTCGCGCCTCGGCACGTAGCGTCCCGCCTGCACGCTTCCGCCCTCCTCCGAGATCTTCGTCCTGATGCGATAGATGTCGTAGCCGACGTTGACCCCGTCCGCCACGGCCCTCGTGTGCGAGTAGTCCTGTACGACGTTGTTGTTGAAGAAGCCGATGGTGTGGGGACTCGGGGTCGCGGTCAGCCCGATCAGGAAGGCGTCGAAGTACTCGATCACCTGCCGCCAGACGTTGTAGATCGAGCGGTGGCACTCGTCGATCACGATGAAGTCGAAGGTCTCCACCGGGATGTCGGGAGTGTATTCCACCGGGACGGGCTCGCTGCCGGGCGGGCGTCCCGACTCGAAGAGCGACTCTTCCTCGTTGACGGGGTCGTACTCGGGATCGCCCTTCAGCATCGAGTAGAGGCGCTGGATCGTCGTGATGACCACCTTGCCGGCCGGTTCGATGGCGTTGCCACGCAGGCGCTGGACCGGGAACTCGTCGGCGAAGGTGTAGGGGGACGCGGGGTCTCGGAACTGCTGGAACTCGTTCAGCGTCTGGCGCCCGAGGTTGTTGCGGTCGACCAGGAAGAGGATGCGCCTGGCCCCGGCGTGCTTGATCAGCCGGTGGCAGGCCGACACCGCCATGAAGGTCTTGCCGCTGCCGGTGGCCATCTGGACAAGCGCGCGGGGGCGGCCGTGGGCGAGAGACTGCTCGAGGTTGCGGATGGCCTCGTGCTGGACGGGCCAGAGCTTCCCTTGCGCGAGTCCGGGCATCTTCCAGAGTGTCTGACGGAGCTGCAGCCTTCCCAGATCCTGCTGCCGCAGCAGCTCCTCGGGCCGGTGGAATGCGAAGATCTCCCGGCTTCGCGGGTCGGGGTCGAGGCCGTTGGTGAACTGCGTGATCTCGCCAGTGGACTCGTAGGCGAAGGGAAGGGGGCGGTAGCGCGCGGGTACCCGCTCGTCGAGCCCCTCGGTGTAGCGTTTCGACTGGATGACGACCCCTTCCAGCGTATGCCCCGCAGGCTTCGCCTCGATCACCCCGATGGCCCATCCGTCGGTATAGAGCAGGTAGTCCGCAGACCCGGACTTGGTCTCCGTGCCTTCCTTCCACTTCAGCGGGAATTCCCGCACGGCCACCCCGAGCCCCGCATGGATGTTCATGGAGGCGAAGTCCTGAACGACCCAGCCGCAGGCCTCGAGCTGTGCGTCGATCTTCTCGCGGGCGCGCTGTTCGGGGGTCAGGGGCACGGTCGAGTCTTAGGTGTTGGGGACGCGGGCCTTCCGGGAAGCGGATCCCCGGTCACGTCCGGCAGGTTGGTGTTCACGTATTCCCCTATGAGGGAGGTTCTCCGACGGGATAACCTACCCGAGGGCGGCGGCTGGTCTCAACTATAGACAGCGTTCCTTCCACATCCGCCGCAATCCCCGGCGCAGGAGCGAGCATGGTCAGTCACCCCACGGACACATGGTCAGTCAACATGGTCAGTGACCAAGTTGGCCGGTGCGTACGGAGCACCGTGGGCCACCGTGCGCCCCCCCGGGTGTCGCTTGGGGGATCGGGGTCGGACGAAGTCGCCAGCCGCGATGTCTGTCGCGCCGCGGGCACGCTTCGGTTTGAGCAGGCGGTGACCGGATTCGCGGAATCCCGGCGGTCGTGGTGAGCAGGCGCTGACGGCAGGCACACGCGTCTGGTCCTCTGCTGTCCCCGACCACCCATCTTGCGCACCGAGGCAACCACCGTAGCTTCCCTGTGTGTCCCTATTGTAAAGTGACCTGTAAACCCAAGGAGCGAAAGTGCAGCGAAGGTGCCGATACGAGCCCCTCTCCGCGCAGCCGTTGGTGCTGGTCCTCTGCCAGATCCGATTCAGCCCGGTCCGCCAGATGGCGCGCTACATTCCCGCGATCCAGGACGCGTTCCGGCGGACCGGCTTCCCGATCGAGCGGGCCGAAAAGGTCCACCAGGTCACCTTCGGACCCGGAGTCGCCGCGCCTGTCCAGACGGTCGAGAAGCAGCGCTGGGAGTACCGCAACCGGGAAGAGACGTGGAGCATCCTGGTGACGGAGGACAACGTGATCCTGCAGACGACGGCATACACCCGGTTCGAGCAATTCGCCGAGCGGTTGCGACTGGCCGTCGACACGGTGCTGGCCGAGTCCGAGCACGACGGATTCGGTGTGGTGCACAGGATCGGCTTGCGGTACGTCGACATGGTGCGCCCACGTGCCGGCAAGGGCTTTCGATTCTACCTGCGGCGGGGTCTCCACGGAGTCCCGGACGAGGTCTTTCAACCTGGACCGCACCTCCTGCACGTCGAGAGCCGAGGCCGGACGATGGTGGGCGATCACCCCGGGACCATGATCGTACGCGTCGTTCAGAACGACCAGGGCCATTCGCTCCCTCCCGATCTCGTGGCCGCTGCGCCGAAGTACGCGCCCAGGGCGGGGCCGGGCGAGCTCGTCACGATGATCGACATGGACCACTACGTCGAGGGGACATTCGATCCTGATTCGGAGTGGGTTGTGGCCAGGAGCTACGAGTTGCACGATCACATCGTCGAGACGTTCCACGACCATGTGGTCACCAAGGAGGCGGTTGAGGAATGGAAATGACCACGGGTCTCGTGGGAATCGACGACGCCCGGACGACCGCCCCGGCGGCTCGCGGCGGGCATGGTGACGCACTGCGCGGGAGCGGGACCCAGGGGTCCATGGTCTGGTACTGGGACGCCTCGGGTGGGTTCATCCCCGAGACGCCCGACACCTGGAACCCGCAGGTGGCGTTCCTGGTCTTCCAGAGGATCACGTCCAGCCCGCGGATCGAACGCCGTGACACGGGCCGGTCCGCAGTCCGCTCCCATCACCCCTCGGCGCTACCGATCGCCGACCAGGTCCGGGAATTGCGGACGGCGCTCTCGGTCAACAAGTCCGAACTCGCTCGGGTGCTGCGGGTCTCCCGTCCCACGCTCTACGACTGGCTTGACGGCGGCGAGCCGAACGACCACAACGTCTCAAGGATCGGGGCGCTGCTGCGGCTCCTCCGGGAATCACGGGTTTCTTCGGCCAACCCGCTCTTCCCGCGATTCGTCAGGTCTCCGCCGCAGTCCGGTGGCCGCGCTCTTCTCGATTTCCTAGTCGAGGAGGACATCGACCAAGCCAGCCTGCGGAGCGCGATTCGAAGGGCGAAGGCGTTGGGCGATTCCATTCGCTCCCGAAGCGAAGAGCGTGAAGCCCGGCTACGGGCAGCCGGTTTCGAGGAACCGGACGCGGAGCGGCGGAAGGACAATCTCGCGACGAATGTGGCGCTCATGGAGTGGCCACGGGACTAGCGATGGGACGTGTGAAATTCGACCCGGACCGGGTGGCGGGACTGGGATGGGGACAGGGGGCCATCCTGGATCGGCGGGTGGCGGAATCCGCGTGGGAGCATGCCCCGGAACGAGTCAGGCAGGGTGACCAGGACCATCTCCTGGTCACCAGTCACGACTGCGACGTCCTCAACCGGAGCCTCGCCAAGGAACCACTGGTGGAGGTTCTTCGCGCCCGAGCATTGGCCGACCACACAGGCCAGCGCGGCCCGTTCGGGTCGGGTCGGAATCCGCGCGCCCTAAGGCTCTCGGGAGTCTCGGTGCAGGGAGACGATGTGGCGCTCGACCTTGCTGTTCACGACCGCTGGGGAATCCCGCGCGAGCTCTTGATGGAGGAGGCCCCGGCGGACCGCCTGCCGCCAGGAGAGGGTCGGCTGGTGGCCGAATGGCTCGCGAAGCGGTACATACGATCGGCGTTTCCCACCGAGTTTGATCGTCGGTGGAGCGGGAAATCCAAGGCATGGCGGAGGCTGTTGAAGAGGCACAGCCCATGGATTCAGGGAGTCTACCTGCGGTTGCACACCCTTCGAGAGCTGGGCGGCGACACGCCGTACAGGTGCCATCTGCTCCTGGCGACGCCATCGGAGGTCGGGAGCCTTGTGGACTGGCCGAAGACGAGAGAGGCGATTGAGCGGGCTTTCGCCGGATTCTGGGATGAGCTGAGGCCGACCATCGAGTGCGAACCGGTCGAAGTCGTCACGACGGACCTGATCACCCTTGACGACATCTCGCGCTATCAGAGGTTCGACGCAGATTGGGTGAGCTTCGACGACGAGACGGTGGCAACTCCGGTTGTGGCTGACTTTAGGTCGTAGCTGGAGGCGGGCCGACACCGCCGCTTGGAGCAGACGATCGCCGCCGTCCGAGCGCGCCCATCCTGATTCCGGCCCCCTTCGGATGAGCATCGGTAGCAGCCCATCGTCCCACCCCCTCCGCTTGTCCCCCGTCCCCATCCACCCACTATTGAGTACCCCGCGTCCGTCTGACCCCCCGCCCCGAACCCCCGCTCCCGGCCCACTCCAAAGGAGATTCCGCCTTGATAACCGCCTTCGCCCTCGCCGCGGCACTCCACGCGCCCGTCCAGACCCCCGAACTGGCCCCAGGCACCCGCTACGATCCCGACATCCCGACGCTGGAGCAGGTGGTGGGCCACGACTTCGGCGAGGTGGTCACGCCGCCCGCCGATGTGATCCGCTACATCGAAGCGCTGGCCGAGGCGGCTCCCGGGCGCACTCATCTGGTGCGCTACGCCACGAGCTGGGAGGGCCGTCCCCTGGTCGCCCTGGTGATCGGATCGGTGGAGCGCATGGCGCGTCTGGACGAGGTCAAGGCCGGGCTGGCCCGCCTGGGCGATCCGCGCGGCCTCTCGGTCGACGAGGCCGAGGCCCTGATCGCCGAGCTGCCGGTCGTGACCGCGCTCATGCATTCGATCCACGGCAACGAGATCAGCGGGAGCGGCGCGGCCATGGCCGAGGCGTACCACCTGCTGGCGGCGACCGGGGATCCCGATGTCGAGCTGATCCTCTCCGAATCGCTGGTCCTGATCGACCCGCTCCAGAACCCGGACGGACGAAACCGCTTCGTCCATCAGAACCGGATCGCGCAGGCAAGATGGCCGGACGAGACCGCGGTCTCCGCCGAGCACGACGAGCCGTGGCCCGGCGGACGCACGAACCATTACCTGTTCGACCTCAACCGCGACATGTTCGTCCAGAGCCAGCCGGAGAGCAGGGGCAAGGTCGACCTGCTCCTCGAGTACCGGCCGCAGGTGGTTGCGGACCTTCACGAGATGGGCGGCAACTCCACCTACTTCTTTCCGCCCACCGCCCCGCCAGCCAACCCGTGGTACGGCGAGCGGCAGGTCGAGCTGATGGACGTGATCGGGTCGGCCATCGCAGCCAGCTTCGACGAGCGCGGCATCGCCTACTTCAATCGCGAGATCTTCGACCTGTTCTACCCCGGCTATGTGGACATGTGGCCCATGGGGCAGGGCGCGCTCGGGATGACCTTCGAGCAGGCCAGCGCCCGGGGGCTCCGGCTGAGGCGCGACGATGGCGACCTCCTCACCTACGCCGACGGGGTGCTCCACCACTTCACCGCCGCGATCGAGACGGCGCTCACGACAGCCCGGAACCGGGAACGCATCCTGCGCGACTACCACGCCTTCCGGCGCGACGGCGTGGAGGCGGGGCGGAGCGGCCCGGCGGAGGTCGTGCTTCACTCCGCGCACGATCCCGGCATGGCGGAGCGTCTGGCGACGATGCTGGTGGAGAACGGGGTCGAGGTGCATCGCGCCTCCGGGCCGGTCGCCGTCGACGGCCGCACGCTCGCCGCCGAGGCGAGCTTCATCGTGCCACTGGACCAGCCGCTGCACGGCCTGATCCACAACCTGCTGGACCCGCATGTGGCGATGGCCGAGGACTTCGTGCAGCGGCAGATCGAGCGCCGCGCGAACCGCCAGCCCGACGAGATCTACGACCTGACCGCCTGGAGCCAGTCGCTGCTTTGGGACGTGGAGGCGATCGAGACATCCGCGACGGGGGCGAGGGGCGAGCCCGTGGCGGGCTGGGGCTCCGGGCTCCGGGCGACCGAGACGGAGGCGGACGGGGAGGCGGGCGGCGGTGCGGAGCCCGTTGCCGAGGTGCCCGAGGCGGCGGTGGGCTACCTGATCCCGTGGGGGACGAACGGGGCGGCGGCGGTGGCCGAGGCGCTGCGCAAGGGGGTGCGGGTGCGCGCGGCGGGCGCCGAGTTCACGCTGGACGGACGTCGGCACGGGGTCGGCACCGCGATCGTGCGCGTGGCCGAGAACGGACCGGAGCTGCGCCGCACATTGGCCAGGATCGCGGAGCGCCACCGCGCCGAGGTCGTGCCGATCGACGGCGCGTACGTGCGCGAGGGGATGTCGCTGGGAAGCAATCGGGTGCGCGCGCTCACCGAGCCGCGCGTGATGCTGGTGTACGACTCGCCCGGCCAGAGCTACTCGGTGGGGTGGGCGCGCTACGTACTCGAGCGGCGCTACGGCCAACGCACCACCCTGGCGAGGGCATCCAGCCTGGGACGCGCGCGGCTGGCCGACTTCGACGTGATCGTCTTTCCGTCCGGCAACTACGACGGTGCCGCGGGCGAGGGCCTGGCGGACCGGCTCAAGGCGTGGACGCGGGACGGCGGCACCATGGTCACCATGGCCGAGTCCTCAAGCTGGGCGTCCCGGGCCGGGCTGCTGGCCACCACGACGGAGCGCCGGGGAGGCAGGGCCGAAGGCGACGATCCCCCTGACTCCGGCACCCCCGACCAGCCCATCGAGTACCTTGACGCGATCTCGCCCGAGGACGAGTCGCCCGAAGGCGTTCCCGGCGCGATCCTCCGCACCGTACTCGACACCGAGCACTGGCTGGCGGCCGGTACGGACGGCGAGATCGGCGTCCTGGTCGAAGGCTCGCGGGTGTTCAGCCCGATCACGCTGGACGACGGTGCCAACGTGGGCCGCTACGCCGACCTGGACAGCCTGGTGCTGGGCGGGATCGTGTGGGAGGAGTCGAGACCGCAGCTCGCCAACAAGGCATTCCTGATCCATCAGCCCGTGGGTCGGGGTCAGCTCGTGGCTTTCGCGGAGGACCCGAACTACCGCGCCTACGCCGAGGCGACCCAGCTCCTCTTCATGAACGCGGTGCTGCTGGGGCCGGGGCGGTAGGACGGGCCAGTGGGCTCGTCGTGTCCGAGCGTCTTGTGGCGCGAGGGCGAGTGACTGCGACCTGCCAGGAGAGCCGCCGCGCGACTGGCGACCGGCGTCTGCCGGACTCCCCGACCGACGGGCGCGAGGGCCACGCTCTGGTTCCGCGAGATGCTGGGGTCGTCGTTCGTATTCGACTATCGGTACGAGTGACCCCTGGATAAACTCGGCCCCGTGGGCTGGCCAGCGCGGGCGAGGTTGCGGCCCTGGGCCAACCATTGCGGATTCCGCACTAGTTCACCACTCCCTTCGCGAGGCAAAATCTGCCACCTGGACGACTGGCGTCTCGTTCACCCTCAAATCCCCCACACCGCAGTGCTCCGCCCTTCGTGCTCCTCCTCGCGTCGGAAGAGCCTCCCGCTCCAGGGCTTCTCGGGGCTTCGGTCGAAAGACGGCCCACTATGGCAACCACCGCCACCCCGATCTGCCATCCGGGCGCACCCGTCATTAGCTTACCCTCCCGCCCACAAGCTGTGGCTGGACAGGCAGTCACCCCACTCTCCTCCGGGAGGCAACCATCGATCCCCGCATGGCCCGCCGCGTAGCCGCAGCAAGGGAACGACTCGCGACGCTGGAGCTGGAGCTAGCCGACCCGGAGGTTGCGCGCACGCCCCCACGCCTCCGCGAGCTCGGCGTGGAGCGCGCCGGCCTCGCCGAGATCATCTCCTCTGGCCGCGACGTCGAGTCGCTCGAGCGGGAGGTGGCCGAGGCCCAGGAGATCCTCGACGAGTCTCCCGATCCCGAGATGGCCGCCCTCGCCGAAGAGGAGATCGCGTCCCTTGCCGAAGCTCTGAAGACGGCCTCCGCCAGGCTCGCAGCGGCCCTCATCCCCCCCGGACCCATGGAGGACCGCCCCGCCGTGGTCGAGATCCGCGCCGGCACCGGGGGCAACGAAGCCGGGCTCTTCGCCGCCGATCTGATGCGGATGTACCGCCGTCTCGCCGAGCGGAGCGGCTGGCGGGTCGAGCTGGTCAGCGTCTCGGAGGGGATACCCGGGGCGATCAGGGAGGCGATCTTCACGGTGCGCGGAAAGGGTGCCTACGGTCGCCTGCGCTACGAGTCCGGGGTGCACCGGGTGCAGCGGGTCCCCGAGACCGAGAGCCAGGGGCGCGTGCACACCTCCGCCGCCTCGGTGGCGGTCCTCCCGGAGGCCGAGGAGGTGGACATCGAGATCGACCCGGCCGACCTGCGCATCGACGTCTTCCGGTCCTCCGGTCCTGGGGGACAGTCGGTGAACACGACCGACTCGGCGGTGCGCATCACGCATCTGCCGACCGAGGTCGTCGTCACCTGCCAGGACGAGAAGTCCCAGCACAAGAACAAGGCGCGCGCGATGAAGGTCCTGCGCTCCCGCCTCCTCGACGGCCTGGTCGCCGAGCGCGAGGCCGAGCGCGCCGCCGTGCGCAGGTCGCAGATCGGGAGCGGCGACCGCTCCGCCAAGATCCGCACCTACAACTTCCCCCAGAACCGGGTCACCGACCACCGGGTGCGGCTGAGCCTCTACCGGCTCGCCGAGATTCTGGACGGCGACATGGAGGAGATCATCTCGGTGCTCCGCGTCGCACGCATGGAGGAGCGGCTTGGCGAGGAGCTGGACGACCGATGACGGTCGGCGTGGCCTCGCTTGCGATCGAGACGATGCTCGGCGACGGGGCCGCCTACCTCGCGGGCCGGGGCGTCGAGGACCCCCGCCTGGAGGCCGAGCACCTCTTGGCCCACATCCTGGGGGTGCCGCGCCTGCACCTCTACCTCGACCTCGACCGGTCCCTCGGCCCCGGCGAGGCGGAGCGCTACCAGGAGCTGCTGAGGCGGAGGAGCACACGCGAGCCGCTCCAGTACATCCTGGGGTCGGCGCCCTTCCGCGACCTCGAGCTCCGCGTGGACCCACGGGTCGCCATCCCCCGCCCGGAGACGGAGTATCTGATCGATGCCCTGATGGAGCTAGTGCGCCGCGACGGGCACCCGATGGGCGACGAGGCGCCCTTCGGGTCGGCGCTGGAGATCGGCACCGGATCGGGCGCGATCGCCATCTCGCTCGCCACGGAGGGACTCGCCGGATCGGTGACCGCGACCGACGTCTCGCCCGAGGCCCTTGCCGTGGCTATCGGCAACGCCCGCCGCGCGGGTGCTCGCGGGATCGAATTCCTGGCGGGCGACTCGCTCGCGCCGGTCGGCCAGAGGAAATTCGATCTGGTCATCTCGAACCCTCCCTACCTGACCCGCGCCGAGTGGCTGACCGCCCAGCCCGAGGTGCGCGAGTGGGAGCCGAGGGTGGCGATGCACGGCGGTGGGGACGGGCTGGATGTGGTCCGGTCGGTGGCGGCGGGCGTGGGGGGAGTCCTGCGCCCTGGCGGATGGTTCGGCCTGGAGGTGGGAAGCGGACAGGTGGCGGCTGTGGTTGCGCTTCTCCGCAGAATTCCCGCGCTCGGTGCCCCGGTTGCCCGGAGCGACCTGACCGGGAGGGGGCGCTATGTTTTTGCGCGGTGGGGCTGCAACATACCCTCGGGCTAGCGCGTAGGAGGCGCCGTCGCCGGCGGGGCGCCCAAGTCCCGCCGATCCAGCTGCCACCGCAAGTCGCAAGGAGACACTTCGTGCACCCTACCCCTACCATCGAACAGGCCGACGGCCGCCTGGGCGTTCTGCTCCCAGGTCTAGGCGCCGTCGCCACCACCGTAATCGCCGGCGTCGAGGCGGTGCGGCGCGGGATCGCCGAGCCCTACGGCAGCCTCACCCAGATGAACACGATTCGGCTCGGTCGGCGCACTCAGGACCGGACACCCCTCATCCGCGAGCTCGTGGGCCTCGCTCCGCTCGACCAGCTCGTATTCGGCGCCTGGGATCCGATACCGGACGACGCGTACGAGAGCGCGGCCAAGGCGGGCGTCCTCGACCGCGCCAGCCACCTCGACCCCATCCGCGACTTCCTAGCCTCGATCAAGCCGATGCCCGCCGTCTTCGACACGGCCTACGTCAGGCGGATCGACGGTCCGAACACGAAGCAGGGGAGCGACTGGATGGAGATGGGGATGGCGCTCCGCGAGGACATCCGGGCATTCAAGCGGGAGCACGGCTGCGCACGCGCCGTGATGATCTGGTGCGGCTCGACCGAGGTCTTCGAGCGCCCCGGGCCGGTGCACGCCACCGTCGAGGCCTTCGAGGAGGGGATGCGCGGCGGCGACCCCGCGATCGCTCCGTCGATGGTCTACGCCTGGGCCGCGATCAGGGAGGGCGTGCCGTACGCCAACGGCGCCCCCAACCTCTCCGCCGACGTCCCCGCGCTCGAGGAGCTCGCCCGCGAGCGGTTCGTCCCGATCGCGGGGAAGGACTTCAAGACCGGCCAGACGCTGATGAAGACGATCCTGGCACCGGGGCTCAAGGCGCGGATGCTGGGCGTCCGGGGCTGGTTCAGCACCAACATTCTCGGCAATCGCGATGGCGAGGTGCTCGACGATCCCGAGTCCTTCCGGACGAAGGAGGAGTCGAAGCTGGGCGTACTCGACTACATCCTCCAGCCGAGCATGTACCCCGATCTCTACGGCGATCTCTACCACAAGGTCCGCATCAACTACTACCCTCCCCGGGGCGACGACAAGGAGGGTTGGGACAACCTCGACATCTTCGGGTGGCTGGGCTACCCGATGCAGATCAAGGTGGACTTCCTCTGCCGCGACTCGATCCTGGCGGCGCCGATCGTCCTCGACCTGGCGCTCTTCCTGGATCTGGCCTCCCGGGCGGGGCTGAGCGGGATCCAGGAGTGGCTCTCCTTCTACTTCAAGAGTCCGCACACCCCCGAGGGGCTCTACCCCGAGCACGACCTCTTCATCCAGCACAAGAAGCTGAAGAACACCCTCCGCTGGCTCGCCGGCGAGGAGCAGATCACGCACCTGGGCAGGGAGTACTACTGACCTCCCCTCAGGCGGGCCGGGAGGGGGCGGCCGCAGCTGTCGATCAGCGGCGTGGCCGGCTGATCGCCATCGAGGGGGGAGAGGGTGTGGGGAAGACCACCCAGCTGGGACTCCTCTCGAGGCGCGTCGAGGCCTGCGGATTCGAGGTGTGCACGGTTCGCGAGCCGGGGGGGACGCCGATCGGCGAGGAGGTTCGGCGGATTCTGGCCCGGAGCCAGACCGGGAGCATCGCGCCCAGGGCCGAGCTCATGCTCATCCTCGCGGCGCGGGCGGCGCTGATCGGCGAGGTCGTGGCACCGGCGCTGGCGGAGGGCAGGTGGGTTCTCTCCGACCGCTCGTCGCTCAGCTCCCGGGCGTATCAGGGGTACGGCAGGGGGCTGCCGCTCGAGGAGGTGGAGCTGCTCGATCGGAGCGCCACCGGTGGGCTGGGTCCGGACATCTGCATCGTCCTCGACCTTCCGGCGGGGGAGGGGATCGCGCGGCATCGGCGCGGACGGAAGCGCCTCGACCGCTTCGAGTCGGAGACGGACGGCTTTCTCGAGAGGGTGCGACTAGGGTATCTTGAGCTAGCGAAGTCGCGGGCGGAGGCGGTGCTGGTCCCGGCGGACGGGACCGTCGATCTGGTCGCCGAGAGGGTGTGGCGCGAGGTGTGCGCCGCCTTCCCAACGGGGCTTGCCGATCCTCGCGACTCTGATTCGGGGCGCGTTTCACCGGTGCGTTAGGGGTGTCCAATGGCAAAGCGTAGGCGACTCGTGGCACCGGCTCTGATCGTCGCGCTGGCGGTTGTCTGCGGCGGGTGGTTCCTGCAGGGCGACGTGGGGATCGGCTCCAACCTCTACACCAGGGCGAAGGTCCTCGACGAGGTGGTGTCGCGCATCGAGAGGCACTTCGTGGACGAAGTCGACCCGGACAAGCTCTACAGCGCCGGGTACGACGCCGCGCTCGACAGGGTGGTGGAGGAGCTGGGCGACCCCAACTCGGCTCTCCTGCAGGCCCCCGATTGGGAGGACATGCGCATCCGCACCGAGGGCGAGTACGGAGGAGTGGGACTCGAGATCTCGGGTCGGGACGGCTACGCCACCGTGGTGGCTCCGATCTCGGGAACTCCCGGATCGAGGGCCGGGGTGCGTGCAGGCGACCGGATCGTCGAGGTGGATGGCGAGTCGGTGGAGGGCTGGAGCACGGACGAGGTCGCCGATGTGCTCAGAGGCAAGCCAGGGACCGACGTGGAGATGGTGGTGCGGCGGACTGGGATCGAGCAGCCGATCGTATTCGAGCTCACCCGCGCTCTGATCCGGCTGAAGGCGGTGCCATTCGCTGTGCTTCTCGAGGGCGAGGTCGGGTACCTGCCCGTAAGGAGCTTCAACGGCACGACCACCGAGGAGGTGCGCTCAAGACTTGACTCGCTCGAGGCCGTCGGGATGCAGTCACTCGTGATCGATCTCCGGCGCAACCGAGGGGGGCTCCTCACGGAGGGGGTGGCGCTATCGGATCTCTTCCTCGATGCGGGTGCCGGGATAGCCGAGGTGCGGAGCCGCGACGAGGACCCGGAGCGGTACCTCGACGAAGCCGCACAGGATCGCCCGGTGCTGCCGATCGTCGTGCTCCTGGACGTCGCGAGCGCCTCGGCGGCGGAGATTGTGGCGGGTGCCCTCCAGGACAACGACAGGGCTCTCGTACTTGGGACGCCGAGCTACGGGAAGGGCTCCGTTCAATCCCTCTTCCCGATTGCGGGCGGGCGAATGCTGAAGCTGACGACCGCCCGCTGGTACACCCCCTCCGGCAGGTCCATTCAGCGCCCTCCCCCGGAGGAGATCGACGACGGCGAAGTGGATGGCGAGGGGGAGGCGCCCTCGATGGTCGAAGGGGCGGTGCGGCCCTCCGCCGATCCAGAGCGGCCGCGGCACAGCTCGGTAGGAGGGCGCGAGCTCCTGGGCGGGGGCGGGATCGTCCCCGACCTCTGGGTGCCGCCCGACACCCTTGCGACGGCCGAGGTGCATGCGATGCGGCAGCTCCTCGGCCTCGGAAGCGACTACATGCATGCGGTGCAGGAGTGGGCGGCCGGGTACGTGCGCGAACACCCGGAGCTGAGGCCTGGCTTCGAGATAACCGACGCCGATCTCGCCGATTTCCACTCGCTCCTGGTCGGGCGTGGCGCCGAGTTCACGCTTGCCGAGGTGGCGACGGCGCGCACATCGGTCGTCTACGACCTGGGGGGCGAGGTCGCTCGGCAGGCATGGGGGGAGCGCGTCCGCTTCGAGCGTCTGATCCCCCACGACAACCAGCTCGAGCGGGCCGTGGAGCTGCTCCTGGAGGCGCGCAGCCAGGCCGACCTCTTCCGCCTCGCCGAGGATGCCGAGAGGCGGGCGCGGGGCCCGGTGGCGCACTCCGGGGGCGACGATTCCCCAGGGCGGTAGTCGACGTCCCAACGGGCCATGGAGACGCCCCGCGGCAGGTCGCACCTTGTACGCGCGGGAGATGACCGGCGGCGCGCGCGCCATCTCGGAGCGGACGGCGCCGTGAAGGTGAGAGCGACGCCGCGAGCTCCGCTCGAGGTCAGGTGGCTTCGCCGCGAACTCGTCGAGTCGCGGCATCGGGTCCACGCCGTCGTGGCGGACGGGACGGGGAAGGTCTGGAGGGTCTGGGGCGACGGGTCGCTTGCGTGCGTCGCCAGGTCGTCCGCGAAGCCCTTTCAGACGCTGCCCCTGGTTGCCGACGGGGCGGCGGACCACTTCGGGCTGACCGACGAGGAGATCGCGCTATGCTGCGGGTCGCACAACTCCGAGGAGGTGCACATCGAGGCCGCCCGCTCGATCCTGGCCAGGATCGGCGTGGCCGAGGAGCGGCTCGCCTGCGGAGGCCACCCGTCGCTCCTCGAAGCCCGGCGCGACGAGCTGGTCGCCGCTGGCCGCAGGCCGACCCCGGTCATGAGCAACTGCTCGGGGAAACACGCCGGGATGCTCGCGCTGGCGGCCTTCCACGGCTGGCCCCTGGCGGGGTACGAGAGGCTGGGCCACCCGGTGCAGGAGCGGATCGGGCGCGAGTTGGCCAGCTGGATGGGGCGGCGTTTCGGCGAGCTCGAGTGGGCGATAGACGGGTGCGGGGCGCCGACCTTCGCGGTCCCGCTACGGGATCTGGCGGTGGCGGCGGCGCGGCTGGCCGCAGGTGGCGGCGGATCGGATGCGCCCGGCCGCGTCGTCGGCGCCATGGTGGCCCACCCCTACATGGTGGGAGGCGCCGACAGGATCTGCACCCGGCTCATGGAGGCGGAGGGGCGGCGGCTCTTCGTCAAGGAGGGGGCCGAGGCGGTGTACCTGGCGGGCGAGGTGTCGCGGGGGGTGGGCGTGGCGCTCAAGGTGGAGGATGGTTCGGTGAGGGCCGCCGATCCGGCGCTGCTCCAGGTGCTGGGCAGCGCGGGACTTATCTCGGCAGCCGCCCAGCGCGCATTTCGCGAGGATCTGGGTCCGACGCTCCGGAATACCCGCTCGGAGGTGGTCGGAAGGGTGGTAGTCGAGGAGGTCGCGTGACGCGGGGGCCCGCCTTCGTCGATTCGGTGTCGGTTGTGGTCGAGGGGGGCAGGGGAGGATCGGGCGCGACCGCCTTCCGGCGCGAGAAGGGCGTGCCGCGCGGTGGTCCGTCCGGCGGCGACGGCGGGAGCGGCGGCGATGTGATCCTGGTGGCCGACACCGACCTGACGACGCTCAGCGACTACCGCTACGGGGGAGAGCGGCGGGCCGAGCGCGGGCGTCACGGCGAGGGCGGGAACCGCTCTGGCCGCAGCGGCGGGGATCTCGAGCTCAGGGTGCCTCCGGGGACCGTGGTCATCGACGACGCGGACGGCGAGGTGCTGGGAGAGGTGGTCGCGGTCGGCGACCGGCTCCCCGTCGCCTGCGGCGGGCGCGGCGGCAGGGGAAACGCCAGCTTCGCCTCGGCCACGCACCAGGCGCCGCGTCGCTGGGAGCCGGGTGGAGAGGGGGAGCGGCGCACGCTGCGCCTCGAGCTGAAGCTGCTCGCCGATGTCGGTCTGGTAGGCGAGCCGAACGCCGGCAAGTCGACGCTCCTCTCGCGGATCAGCGGCGCCAGGCCCAAGGTCGCCGACTACCCCTTCACCACGCTCTCCCCCTGTCTCGGCGTCGTCGAGCTCCCGGACTTCCGCTCCTTCGTCGTCGCCGACATCCCCGGCATCATCGAGGGGGCGCACCTGGGAAAGGGGCTGGGGCACCGCTTTCTGCGCCACATCGAGAGGACGAGGGTGCTGGTCATCATGGTGCCGGTGGACAGTCCGGACCCGGGCCAGACGCTTGCCGTCCTGCGAAGCGAGCTGGAGAGGTACTCCCGCCAGCTGGCTCGGCTGCCCTACGGCGTCGCCCTCTCCAAGGCGGACCTCCTGCCGCCCGGCTCGCCCCTGCCGAGTCTGGAGGTGCCCGATGCCGTGGGCCTCTTCGGGGTGAGTGCGGTGACGGGCCAGGGAGTCGCGGAGCTCCTAGAGGGGTGCTGGCGCCAGCTAAATCGTTCACCTCGTGAACTTTAGATTACATAATGTAAAGTGGAGTATACATCTCTCGGATCTTCCGAAGGGTCGGCTGCCGAGGCGGCGGTTGCGCTGAGGGCGCTGCCAGGCGTCGGACCGACCCGCTTCAGAGAGCTCGTGGATCGCTTCGGCGGGGCGGAGGAGGCGCTCTCCGCCAGCAAGGCCGACTTTGCCGCGATCGCCGGTGGCCGTGCGGCCCGCCAGCGCGCATCGGGGCGGCACAACCGGCTGGCGCGGAGCACCGTGCGGAGGTGCGCCGCCCTCGGGATCAGGACAATCGCGTACGGCTCCGCCGGGTTTCCTCCCCGACTCGGCGACCTCTCCGCACCGCCATCGATCCTCTACACGATGGGTCGCGCCGACCTCCTCCTGGAGCCGTGCGTCGCGATCGTCGGCTCGCGCCGCGCCACCGCGTACGGACGCCGGATCGCCGAGCAGCTGGGGGAGCGCCTGGCCCGCGAGTCGCGGTGCGTCCTTTCGGGGATGGCGATGGGGATCGACGCGGCATCGCACCGGGGGGCGCTCCCGGGCGCGACGGTGGCGGTCCTCGGATCGGGGGTGGACGTGGTGTCGCCCCCCCGCAACCAGCGCCTCTACCGGGAGATCCTGGCGCACGGCGCGGTCGCCTCGGAGTACGCACCCGGAGTGCGAGCCGAGCCCCACCACTTTCCGACGCGCAACCGGATCATCGCCGCGCTTGCGAGCGATGTCGTCGTCGTCGAGGCATCGCTCAGGAGCGGAGCGCTGATCACGGCCGGCATCGCGCTCGACCTGGGGCGCGAGGTGCACGCCGTCCCAGGGCCGATCGACCGGCCCACCAGCGCGGGGACCAACCGGCTCATCGCCGACGGCGCGGGAGTGGTCGTCGACACCGGTCTTCTGGATCTGCTGCCGAGCGCCTTCCCCGCAATCGAGGATCCCTCGCTGCGCGACCTACTGGAGGCGATTCCGGCCGCTCCGGTCACCGTCGAGGAGATCGCACTCCAGACCGATCGGCCAGTGGAGGATGTCGCCAACTCGCTCTCGATCCTGGAGATACGCGGCTACCTGATGCCGACGCGCGACGGCCGCATCATGAGGACTCCCGGCCGGAGGGCGCTAGCAGTCCGTGGATAATCTCGCGCGAGCACCGAGAGCGGCGAAGCGCTCCGCTGGCAAGGCGCGACGAAGGGC
>JAPOYJ010000073.1 GCA_026706635.1 Gemmatimonadota bacterium
AAGTCACCATCGTTGACCCGGATCTGCCGAAGGTCGATCGCGCGCACGACATCGCCGTCCAGGATGTCCACTTCGTACCGGCGTCCGGTGCGGTTGTCGGTGATCGTCAGGGTGTCGCGGGGGTCTGTGGCGGACATCCGTTCTCCAGCTATTCGGCGTACTCTGGGACGGCCGCGGGCTCGGCGGGTCGATGCCTGCGCATAGCGGCGCGGCCCGGGGCAGACGCTACCTACCTATAAAGTATCTAGATAACGGGCTCGGCGGTGAAGGGCGCACGATCCTTCCGGGGACTGCCTACCCTAGCAGCCCGTGGACAACCTTCGTCGCGCCTTGCCTCTGGAGCGCCTCGCACCTCTCGGTGCTCGATTCTCTACGGACTGCTGGGGTCCACGGTCTCGTATACGGTGTTGTTCCCGTGACCGTCGAAGGCGATCACCTCGTAGCGTTGCGGACGCGGGCCCTCCATTCCCGGCGACCCGATCGGCATCCCCGGCACGGCGATCCCGCGCACCGCCGGCGCCTCCTCGAGGAATCTGGCGATCACCTGGGCGGGGACATGGCCCTCGACGATATAGTCCCCCACGACCGCCGTATGACAGGAGGCGAGGCGAGGCGGCACCCCCAGCCGCTCCTTGACCGACCGCAGGTCGTCCAGGTCTTCGACCGTCACCACGAATCCCGCGGCCCTAATGTGATCGACCCACTTCGCGCAGCAGCCGCACGTCGGCGACTTGTAGACGTGCAGCTCCGCCACCGTCGCCGATTCGGAAGGGCCGGGCGATATAGTCGCCAACGCTCCCCCCAGCACCAGCACTCCCGCCCCAATCATCCGCCTGCTCATCGCCGTCCTCCTGTAGGTGGGTATTCCGCCCTAGCGGCCCGTGGACAAACCTCTCGGGCGCTTCGCCGCTCTCGGTGCTCGCGCGAGACTATCCGCGGACTGCTAGCGGCCCAGTGCCGAGGGAGGGACTCGAACCCTCACGCCCGCAAGGGCAAAGGTTTTTGAGACCTTCGCGTCTACCGGTTCCGCCACCTCGGCCGCACCGCCGAACACTAGCAGCCCGTGGACAAACCTCCCCCGGCATTCGAGGGGTGCTGCATCCGCGCTGGACCGCTTCGCTCTGCGTTGCTTCTTGCACGAATAGCGCTGCTATTCGCGCTGCGAAGCGCTTGGCCAGCCCGGCGCAGCACCCCTCTCGGTGCTCGGGCGAGATTATCCACGGACTGCTGGGTTGGAAGTTGATTCTACCGTGGTCGGACGCCGAGGTGAAGAGACCGGCCCAAGGCACTACCTTGACTGAGCCGTCCTGCCATCCCCCCAGCACCCCGCCATGTCCGACCAGATACGCGACCCCTTCGGCGCTCTCGCCACGATCGACCTCCCGGAGGGGCGGACCTCGCTCTTCCGGATCGCCGCCCTCGAGCGCGACGGGCTCTGCACTCTGGACCGCCTCCCCTTCTCGATCCGCATCCTCCTCGAGAACGTCCTCCGGGGAGCGGGCACCAGCGAGCGGGTGCAGGCGGGAGATGTCGCCGCCGCCGCCGCCTGGAGTCCGACCCGCGCCGGGGCCGACCTCCCCTTCATGCCCTCCCGGGTTCTACTGCAGGACTTCACCGGCGTGCCGGCGATCGTGGATCTGGCGTCGATGCGGGACGGCATTCGCGCGATGGGGGGCGACCCGATGCGCATCAACCCCCAGGTCCCCGCCGACCTTGTGATCGACCACTCCGTGCAGGTCGACCACTTCGGGAGCGCCCACGCCTTCGAGCGAAACGTCGCCTACGAATACGAGCGCAACCGGGAGCGCTACTCGCTGCTCCGCTGGGCGCAGGAGGCCTTCGCGAACTACAACGTCGTGCCCCCCGGGACCGGGATCGTGCACCAGGTCAACCTGGAGTACCTCGCCTCGGTGGTCCATCGGCGCGAGCACGGCGGGAGGTGGCTGGCCTTCCCCGACACTCTGGTCGGCACGGACTCGCACACCACGATGGTCAACGGGCTGGGCGTGCTCGGGTGGGGGGTCGGCGGGATCGAGGCCGAGGCGGTGCTCCTTGGCCAGCCCTACTACATGCTCCTCCCCGAGGTGGTGGGGGTGAAGCTCGTGGGCGCGCTCGGGGAGGGCGCCACCGCGACCGATCTGGTGCTCCGGGTGACGGAGCTCCTCCGGGAGCACGGTGTGGTGGGCAGCTTCGTCGAGTACTACGGCGCGGGGCTCTCCGGTCTGGCGCTCCCCGACAAGGCCACGCTGGCCAACATGTCGCCCGAGTACGGGGCGACGGTCGGGTTCTTTCCGGTGGACGACGAGACGCTTGCCTACCTGCGGGGCACCGGGCGAAGCGCCGAGGAGGTGGAACGGGTGGAGCGCGTCTGCAAGGAACAGGGACTCTTCCGCACCGACGAGACGCCCGACCCGGAGTACACCTCGACGTTGGAGCTGGATCTGGGGACGGTCGAGCCGAGCGTGGCCGGGCCGAAGCGTCCGCAGGACCGAATCGACCTGGGCGAGCTGAAGGGCGCCTTCGGACGCGACCTGCCGGCGCTGGTTCCGTCGGGGTTCTCGCTGAATGGCAGCTCCGCCGCCGCTGGGGGCGCCCCACCGAACCGACGCACCGTCGAGGTCGAGATCGAGGGCCGTGGCTGCGAGATCTCCGACGGCACCGTGGTGGTGGCGGCGATCACGAGCTGCACGAACACCTCGAATCCAACGGTGATGGTCGGTGCCGGACTGATGGCGAAGAAGGCGCGCGCCCTCGGCCTCGAGGTACCCCCCTGGGTCAAGACGAGTCTGGCACCCGGGTCGCAGGTCGTGACCGACTATCTGGACGCCGCCGGGCTGACCCCCTACCTGGAGGAGCTTCGCTTCCACCTCGTCGGGTATGGCTGCACAACCTGCATCGGGAATAGCGGCCCCCTCCCGGGAGCCATCGCCGATGCAGTCTCCGAGCAAGGGCTGGTGGTGGCCTCGGTCCTCTCGGGGAATCGCAACTACGAGGCCCGCATCCACTCGCTGGTGCGAGCCAACTACCTGGCCTCGCCGATGCTGGTGGTCGCCTTCGCGCTCGCCGGGCGCGTCGACATCGACCTGGGAAGCGAGCCGCTGGGGCATACGGCCGGGGGGCGGCCCGTCTTCCTGGCCGATATCTGGCCCTCGGCGGGCGAGATCCGGGACACGGTGGCCGAGGCGCTGAAGCCCCGAATGTTCAGCGAGCGCTACGCGCGGGTCTTCGACGGCGACTCGCACTGGCAGGCGCTGCCGCTCCCCGACGAGGGCAGCCTGTACGAGTGGAACCCGGACTCCACGTACATCCGCAACCCACCCTTCTTCGAGGAGATGACTCCCGAGCCGCCCCCGCTTGCCGACATCCGGGGAGCCCGCGCACTGGCGCTCCTGGGGCACACAGTGACGACGGACCACGTCTCGCCCGCTGGCGCGATCCCGCCGGGAGAGCCCGCCGGACGGTGGCTGCAGGAGAGCGGCGTAGCACCGATCCGCTTCAACACATTCGGCTCCCGGCGCGGCAACCACGAGGTGATGATGCGCGGCACCTTCGGCAATGTGCGACTTCGCAACCTGATGCTCGATGGCCGGGAGGGCGGCTACACGGTGCATCTGCCAAGCGGCGAGGAGACGACGATCTTCCAGGCCAGCGAGCGCTACCGGGCCTCGGGCACCCCGCTAGTGGTGATCGCCGGGCGGGAGTACGGGACCGGGAGCTCGCGCGACTGGGCGGCGAAGGGGACCTACCTGCTCGGCGTCAGAGCCGTGATCGCCGAGAGCTACGAGCGGATCCACCGCTCGAACCTGGTGGGGATGGGCGTGCTCCCGCTCCAGTTCGCCGAGGGGCAGGGTGCCCGGCACCTCGGCCTGACCGGTTACGAGGAGTACGACATCGCCGGTATATCCGAGGGGCTGGAGCCCGGTCAGGAGCTGGTCGTGCGCGCGACCCGAAGCGATGGGTCGGTGGCGCAGTTCCGCGTCGCGGCCCGCCTGGACTCCGAGGTCGACGTCGAGTACTACAGGAACGGCGGCATCCTGCACACGGTTCTTCGGGAGCTGGCGGCGCCAGTAGGGCGCGGCGCGAGCGCCACCGAGCACGGTCGGGCCTCCCAGACAGACCCAGAGCGAGGCGCTTAAGGTCGCCGCTCGCGGGTGAGGGACTGCTCCGTCGCGAGATGGCGGACGGCATGGCGGAACCTCTGCGAGGTGGCCGATAGCCGCGCCTCCGGGTGCCCAGGTCAGGCGATCGGCACCCGGCGGGAACTAGTGCGGATTACGCATGAGTTGCGGGGATGTCGCCCGGCCTATCGCTCCAGTGGATCCCCCTCGGCCCGGAGCGCCACTGGCGGCCCCAGCACCTCGCGCGCGACCACGAGGTGCCTGAGCGCGGTAGGCGAGGTATAGGCTGCGACCGCCCCGTTCCACGGGCGCCGCTGCGGACTCCGGGGGGTCGGCGCAGCGGCGATTCCGTCGCTCCCCGCCCGGCGCCGGAGCGCCGCCATGGCCGGGACAGGCTCGTGGCTAGGTGTGCGCTGGCGAACCGCCGCGGCAGGAGCGGGCTCTGGACGGGGACCCTGACCCGGCGCAGGCGACATCGGGGGAGCGGGCTCGGGAATGGGGCGGGGTTCGCGGGAGCGCCTGACCGGGGTTGGAGCGGGTCCCGGAGGGGGGCGGCGTTCACGAGGGTGCCCGACCGGGGAGGGAGTCGGACTCGGCTCCTCGACCCCCGAAGCCGCCTCGGGCACCGCCTCGCCGCGATCCTCGGCCATCGGGACCGCGCGCTCAACCGCTTCGCGCACCAGCCGGGCCGCGGGCTTCGCCGCATCGTCGCCGAGCTGGCCCAGGCGAAGGTCGCGGAAGACCTCCGCCAGCGGATCGCGCGGCCTCGGCGGTTCCTGTGGCTGCTCCTCCTCCGCTTCGGCCAGACGGGCCTTCTTCAGGAGCTTGCCGATCGCCTCCATGATCGCGATGACCAGGAAGATGACGGCGAGGAAGCGTAGATCCATGTCAGCTAGCCGGGGGTTCAGACGCGGGCGGTGCGCAGCGGCGGCCCGCCTCAGCTCGGGGGCCCGGACTCGTCGGGCTCGCCCTCGGCGATCGCCTTCCGCATCTGGGTGTCGGACTCGATGTTGCGGTACCGCACGTAGTCCATGATCCCCATGTTCCCGCTACGGAAGGCGTCGGCCATCGCGAGCGGGATCTGCGCCTCGGCGGCGATCACCTCGGCGCGCATCTCCTCCACGCGCGCCTTCATCTCCTGCTCCCTCGCCGTCGCCATCGCCCGGCGCTTCTCGGCCTGTGCCTGCGCGATGCGCTTGTCGGCCTCGGCCTGATCGGTCTGCAGCTCGGCGCCGATGTTCTTCCCCACGTCCACATCGGCGATGTCGATCGAGAGGATCTCGAAGGCCGTCCCGGAGTCGAGGCCCTTCTGGAGCACCGTCTTGGAGATCGCGTCCGGGTTCTCCAGGACGCCCTTGTGGGTGTCGGCGGAGCCGATCGTCGAGACGATCCCCTCGCCGACCCGCGCCAGGATCGTCTCCTCGCCGGCGCCGCCCACCAGGCGGTTGATGTTCGCCCTCACCGTGACCCGTGCCACCGCGATCAGCTGGATCCCGTCCTTGGCCATCGCGGCCACCCTGGGCGTCTGCACGACCTTGGGGTTCACCGACACCTGCACGGCCTCGAAGACGTCGCGACCGGCCAGATCGATGGCCGCGGCCCGCTGGAAGGGCAGGTCGATGGTGGCCTTGTCGGCGCTGATCAGCGCCCGCACCACGCGGTGCACGTCGCCTCCGGCCAGATAGTGGGCCTCCAGGTGGGCCACGTCGAGCGGCAGCCCCGCCTTGGTCGACGCGATCAGGGGGCGTACCACCGCCGGGGGGCTGACCTTGCGCAGCCTCATCCCGATGAGCGTGCCCAGGCCGAGCCGCACACGGGAGGAGACGGCCTCGATCCAGAGGCGAACCGGCACTGCCCAGAGGAGCAGGACGACGCCAAGAAAGGCCAGGAAGAGGAGTAGCAGGGTGGTTGTCATCGGGTCCACGGTCGGTGTCCTTTACGCTGTTCGGTTAATGGTCTTCTGACTGGCGGCTGGCAGACTAGTCCCTGCACCACCCTGGCGTTGCTTGGAGCGATCCAGCACGGATGCACCGCCGCTCCTGCCGCGGGAGGTTCGTCCGCGGGCCGCTACCTCCGCGCGATGGCGAAGGCCGCGCGGCCGGGAGATCACGCCTCCTGCCCCGCCGACCGGGTGCCTTCGGGACGGACGACGTGGCGATACCCCTCGGCGGCGAGCACACGGATCGGCGTCCCCTCGCGGATCCACTCGCTCTCGGAGACCACGTCGACGCGCTCCTCGCCGAAGATTCCGACGCCCGCCGGACGCAGGTCGGTCATCGCGACGCCCACCGCGCCCACGAGCTCGGAGCGCACCTCCGCCGAGGTGTAGCCCTCTTCCCGGTCGGTGGACTCGCCCAGGATGACGCCGCTTCGGCGCAGCCGCCAGCTGTTCGGCAGGGAGCGTAGGAGGGACCATGCAGTCATCGTCACCAACAAGATAGCCGCGAGGATCACCGTAAGGGCCTGCACGATGTCGCTTCCGGTCGGGAATCTCCCGAGCTGCGCGGTGACGAGCCCTGTCACTAGCGCCGCCATCCCCGCGATCCCGAAGATCCCAAATCCCGACACCACCAGAACTTCGACGAGGACCAGGATCACCCCCGCGACGACGAGAATCACGTCCATCGCCCCTGCGAGCCCCACCAGCTGGTGGGCACCGAAGAAGAGGGCCAGCGCGGCTAGGCCCACGGAGCCCGGGATCCCGAAGCCGGGACTCTTGATCTCGAAGAGCAGACCCAGGAAGCCCAGGGAGAGGAGGAGCGGCGCGACGACCGGATTGGTGAAGAAGCGCACCATGCGCTCTGCCCAGTTGACCTCCGCCTCTGCGACCTCGGCCCCGGCCAGTCCCAGCACCTCGAGCGCGCCGTCCCAGTCCGCCGCCTCCACCGCGTAGTCGATCGCCACCGCCTCCTGGGTGGTCAGCGTCAGCAGCTTGCCCTCCTCCACAAGCCCCGCCACCGCGATCTCCTCGTCGACCATCGCCTCCGCCACGGCCGGGTCGAGGCCGCGAGCCTCCGTCAGCGCCCGCATCTGCGCCCTCATCGCCGAGACCATCTTCTCCGACGCCTTCTCGCCGCTCCCGTCCACCGGGGTGGCCGCTCCCATGACAGCCCCTTCGCGCATCACCACGCGCTCGGCCGAGAGGGCTATCATCGCCCCGGCGGAGTAGGCGTACATGTTCACGAAGGAGTATACGGGGACGGCCGAACGACTCACGGCGCTCGTTATCCGGAGCGCCGCGTCCACCCTCCCCCCCTGGGTCTCGATGTCCAGGACGACCGCGTCGGCACCCTCATCGGCTGCCTCCTCGAGGACTCTCTCGATGAAGGGTGCCAAACCCATCTCCACCGTTCCACTAACGGGGACCCGCACCACCTGGGGCTGCGCGGCGGCCGGGGCCGCCCAGAGCGCCGCGAAGGCCGCTAGCGGGAGGAGGGCCGCCAAGCGACCCGCAAGGCGGGGGGTGGTCCCGGACGGCACTGCCAGCACTACCGGCCTTCCTCCCGCGTCAAACGCAAGGCGGCCGACCCGGCCTCTGGTCGGGTCGGCCGCCGTCGCCCCAGCTCCCGGGGTTCGAAATTGCCGCGACTACCGCGCCCCTCCCGGAATGCCGTCGCTCAGGTGCACGTAGGGCGTGATGGCATCGATGCCCGCAGGCAGATTGCCGTCCCAGTCGCGCAGGAAGGCGCGAATTGTGCCACCCTCGCCATCGCGCACGATCGCCATGAAGTCCTCGCTGCCAGGAGTCAGCGCATCCTCGCCGTCAGGGCCGGATACCTCGATCCGCTCCAGCGTCCCGTCGCTCTCCGGGTCGTACGGCAGCGCGAAGAAGAAGGCCGCCCCCTCGCCATCCACCACCTGCGTCGGGGTGAAGTCGAAGGAGAAGCGCTCCTCGCCCTCGGGCCCGAGCCCGGTCAGTGTGTAGGGGCCACCTGTGGGAAGCTCGGTCGGGTGCATATCGACCAGGAAGGCGGGGTCGAGCTCGACACCCCCCTTGTAGGCAGTCCCCCATAGGAGCAGCGTCTGCTCCTTGGGAGGCAGCAGTGGGCGCTGCTGGGTGCCCTCCGTCCGCACCCTGTAGTCCATAGCCCGCTCGAAGTGGTATTCGCTTACCCATTCAGGATTAGTGAAGCCGCAGTAGCCCATGAAGTCTCGGTGGTCCGTAGGGTCCAAGAGAGCATCCCCCCGGGGATCCCAACCAAACCACCCGATAGAGCCTTCGTCGTGGGGGTAGTTGGGGTCGGGTCCTTCGGCACCCCCGCACGGCGCGTGGAAGAGGTTCATCGAGTGGCCGATCTCGTGCACGAAGGTCGCATTGCCGGCGACCCCGACGCTCACATGCGGATACCCGATAGCGGCGGCCAGGCCACCTACGCAGCAGAATCCACGCGCGACTCCGTAGTAGTAGCCGATCTCCCCCTCGTCCCGCCAGAGCGCCCGAATCTCATTGCGCCACTCTATCACGCCATTGAAATTCTGGTTGGCCGGGGCGTCGGAATAGAGTATATCGTGGCCGATCGCCTCCATCTCCTGGATCGGCAGCCAGGCCCGGAGGAGCACCATGTTCGAGGCGTCTTCGGACACCCGGTCCTGCCACATGCCGGGGAGCTGGTTGGCGTCGTCGGACTGCCAGCTGAAGTGGGTGGGGACCAGCGTCTGGTAGTGGGTCCTGAGTCCGACGACGTCAAGCGCCATCCTGCCCGACTCGGGTATCCGCGTGACGCTCCCCTCCGCTGTCGGCACCATGCCCTCCGGGTCTATGTCGATGACCACCTCGACCCCCGGCTGCAGGACATGTCCCGGAATTATGGCATTGTAGGAATTGTCGCGCTCACCGTGTTTCACGTCGATGGGAAGCTCCTCCACCGGTGCGTCAATCGTCGTCGTGTAGACCTCCTCGCCATCCTGGTAGAACTCCACCTGGACGCTCGGCTGAAAATAGCTCGGCCCGTTCCCCATCAGGAAGATCCGAAGCAGGGCATCGCGGCCCGCCACCAGGGGAACCGAGCCATCCGGGTCCTGGTTGGACTGGTTGAAGTAGACGTGGGGCACCGTGATCCGCACGCGTTCCGGACTGATGCGCAGACTGGTGACCGCGTCCAGCTCGGCGACGAAGGCCTTCAATTTCAGCTTGCCGCCGTCGTTAGCCACCAGGTGGCCGTCTCCGGTCACCGTGACCGCTTCCTTGAAGCGTTCGTCCTCGATGTACCACTTGACCGGCACCCACGAGGGCTTCGCCACCGGCTCGTCGGCCTCGTCGTAGAAGACCAGTCGGAGCCGCGCCGTGTCCCCTTGCTTGAGGATCGTGTCGTTCGGCGAGATTTCGAAACGGGTGGGAAGCTGAGCTGCATTCGGGGCAAGATCGCAGGCGGCGACAGCCGCGATGGCGGCCAAGGTCAGAGTTTCGAGGATGCGTCCCCTCATGTCGGTATGTCCTTTCCGGTGTCCCGTCCCCCGCCGTGCCCCGCGGCCGGGATGCCGCGTGCACGCCCAAGGGGCAGGGGCGCAGTGCGCGCCGCACCGCGCCAGTCCACTCCAAGTGTAAACCACGGAGCGCGGGTCGGGCAACCTCGGCACCCCGTGGAGAGACCCCCACGGCAGGAGCGGCGCTGCATCCCCGGAGGACCGCTTCGCTCGCATGCCCTTGGTGATTGCTACCCCTCCTCTACCCAGTTGGTTCCACCCCCAGCAGCACACAGGCATAGTAGGCGCGCTGGATCGCGAGCTCGTACGACCCTGCCCCGATCGCGACTCGCGCCCACCACGCCAGCCGCCTGGCGCGGCTCACACTGACCGGCTCCTCGGCGCCGACTCCGGGCTCGGGCGGTATGGCGGCGAAGGCCGCGTCGACCAGCGAGTGCGCCACGCTCCTGGGCGACACTCGGCGAAGCTCGTCGGCCGCCGCGAGCGCCCCCTGCGCCGCGGCGCTCCAGTCGCCGACCGAAAGCGCCCGGGTGGCGCGGCCGAGCTCAACCGCAGCCTCGCGGACCACCGCCGAGAGCCTGCCCGGCAGCGTTGGGGAGAGCGCCTCCGCCTCGGCGACGGCGGCCTGGGCGGATTGCACCAGCCTGTTGGCAGCTGTGGAGTCGGCCGGGGTGCCGGGGGCGAGCTTCGCCTGGGTAGGCAGGGGGTGCGACAGCTTCAGCGCGGGCACGAGTCCAGCCGCCACCACCCCCGACTCCACCTCGGTCGGGGTATTGCCGCACGCCGCGGCCACCACTGCGGCCAGGAGGGCGACGGCGAACCGTCCGCGGGATTCTGGGTGACTGCTCATGTCGCAAATCTAACGCCGGGTCGCGTGTTATCTTTACCGGCCCGGAAGGAATCCAGACCGCCATCCCCACCCCACAGGACCCACCCCTTCATGACCGAGAAGACCCTTGTCCGCTACTCCGATGCCGGTGGCGGGGTCGCGGTCGTCACCCTCGACGACCCGCCCGCGAACACCTACACCCACGAGATGATGCGCCAGCTCGACGACGCGATCCTCAGGGCGCGCTTCGACGACGACGTCCATGTGATCGTGCTTACCGGCCAGGGTGGCAAGTTCTTCTCGGCGGGTGCCAACATCGGGATGCTCGCCAAGGTCACCACCGGCTTCAAGTACTGCTTCTGCCTCCACGCCAACGAGACGCTGAACCGGCTTGAGCAGACGCCGAAGCTGACGATCGCGGCGCTGAACGGCCACACCGTGGGCGGGGGCCTCGAGATCGCGATGGCGGCCGACCTGCGCATCGCGCACGCCGGACGGAGCATGTGCGGCCTCCCGGAGGTCAACCTCGGCGTGCTTCCCGGAACCGGCGGCACCCAGCGCCTCGCGCGTCTGGTCGGCAAGTCGCGCTCCATCGAGATGATGACGACGGGGCGCACCTTCGGATTCGACGAGGCGAAGGAGCTCGGGATAGTCAACGACGTCTGGGAGACCGACACCCTGGACGACTTCATGGCGAGGGTGGTCGAGTACGCCCGTGGATTCTGTCCGCCGGGTCGCGCCTCCAAGGCGGTGGGGCTCATCAAGCGGTCGGTGCAGACCGGGGCCGAGATCCCATTCGAGACGGCTCTCGCCCTGGAGAGGGAGCTCCAGCAGCAGCTCTTCGCCAGCGGCGACGCGCGCGAGGGACTGAGCGCCTACGTCGAGAAGCGCAAGCCCGAATTCTCGGGCAGTTGACGGAACCACCGCGGGTCCAGCCCCCCACCCGCCTCTGGATAGGTGGCGAGTGGGCGGATGCCGAGGACGGAGGGACCTTCTCCTCGGTGAACCCCGCCACCGAGGAGGTGATCGCCGAGGTCGCCGAGGCGGGCGAGCGCGACATCGACCGGGCGGTGCGGTCGGCCCGAGAGGCGCTTCGGGACGACAGCTGGAGGCGCGCCAGCCCGCACAGGCGCTCCCTCCTCCTCTGGCGGCTCGCCGACCTGGTCGACGAGCACGCCGACGAGCTGGGGCTGCTCGAGGTGCGGGACAACGGCAAGCCCTACTTCGAGGCGCGCCGGATCGACGTGCCGAGCGTCGCGCAGACCCTTCGCTACTACGCCGGGGTGGCGGACAAGGTCCAGGGCGACACCATCGCGGTGCCCGGACCCTACCTCAACTACACGCTGCGCGAGCCGGTGGGGGTCGTGGGGGCGATCATCCCGTGGAACTTCCCCCTCTCGATGGCGTCCTGGAAGGTCGCGCCTGCGCTCGCCTGCGGGAACACGGTGGTGCTCAAGCCGGCCGAGCAGACGCCGCTCACGGCGCTCCGGCTGGGCGAGCTCGCCTCCGAGGCGGGCTTCCCGCCCGGCGTGCTCAATGTCGTGCCAGGCTACGGCGAGCGGGCGGGCGCGGCGCTGGTGAGGCATCCCGGCGTGGATGCCATCTCCTTCACCGGCTCGACCGAAGTGGGTCGCACGATCATGCGCGAGGCGGCGGGCACGCTCAAGAAGGTATCGCTCGAGCTCGGCGGCAAGTCGCCCAACATCGTCTTCGCCGACTCGGATCTGCGGGCGGCCGTGAAGGGTGCCTCGATGGGGGTCTTCTACGGCAAGGGCGAGGTCTGCGCGGCGGGCAGCCGCATCCTCGTCGAGGGCTCGGTGCACGAGGAGGTGGTCGCGGGGCTGAAGACTCTGGCGGCCAAGGCCACCGTGGGCGACCCGATGGCGCCGACCACCCGCCTGGGGGCGATCGTCAGCGAGGAGCAGCTCGATCGGGTGATGGGGTACATCGAGGCGGGCGTCGGCGACGGTGCGGAGCTGGTGGCAGGCGGCGAGCGCGTCAGGGTGAATGGACGCGGCAACTTCGTCACGGCGACGGTCTTCTCTGGGGTGGAGCCCGAGATGCGGATCGCTCGCGAGGAGATCTTCGGGCCGGTGGCGGCGGTCATTCCCTTCGACGACATCGACGACGCGATCGCCAAGGCGAACGACTCCCTCTACGGGCTCGCCGCCGGGGTCTGGACGCGCGACATCGGCAAGGCGCACCGCCTCGCCTCCGAGATCGACGCCGGGACCGTCTGGGTGAACACCTACAACCAGTACGCGGCCGCGTCGCCCTTCGGCGGCTACAAGGAGAGCGGCTTCGGACGCGATCTGGGCTTCCAGTCGGCACTCGAGAAGTACACCCAGCTCAAGAGCGTCTGGGTGGCGCTCGACCGGTAGGTAGCCAGCCCGTGGACGAGGCCTGGATCGTCGACGCGGTGCGAACCCCGATCGGGCGCCACGGGGGCGCGCTCGCCTCCGTACGGCCCGACGACCTGGCGGCGGTGGCGATCGGGGGCCTCCTCGAGCGCACCGGGTTCCCGGCGTCCGAGCTCGACGACGTGATCTTCGGGTGCACCAACCAGGCCGGAGAGGACAACCGCAATGTGGCCCGGATGGCGCTCCTCAGGGCTGGGATCCCCACCGACACTCCCGGCCAGACGGTGAACCGGCTCTGCGGGTCGGGGCTGCAGGCGGTGGCGGCGGCCTTCCAGGCAATTCGCGCGGGCGAAGGCAGCGCCTTCGTGGCGGGCGGCGTCGAGTCGATGAGCCGCGCCCCCTACGTGATGCTCAAGCCCGAGCGCGGCTACGCACGCGGCACCCCCGAGGTGGCGGACACGGTGCTCGGGTGGCGCTTCCCCAATCCGGAGCTTCCCGACCGGTGGACGATCAGCCTGGGGAGCACGGCCGAGGTGGTGGCCCGCGAATTCGGAATCGGCCGCGACGAGCAGGACGCCTTCGCCGCCGAGAGCCAGCGGAGGGCGGGCGCCGCGATCGAGGCGGGACGCTTCGACGCCGAGATCGTGCCGGTCGAGGTCCCCCAGCGCCGGGGCGACCCGGCGAGCGTCGAGCACGACGAGCACCCGAGGCCAGGCACCACGGCTGCGGCGCTCTCCAGGCTGCGCCCGGTCTTCGAGCAGGGCGGCACTGTGACAGCGGGCAACTCGTCGGGGATCAACGACGGCGCCTCGGCGCTGCTCGTCCTCGAGGCGCACACGGCCCGTGCGCACGGCCTCGAGCCGATGGCACAGGTCCTCGCCACTGCGGTAGCCGGAGTCGAGCCCGACCGCATGGGGCTCGGCCCGGTCCCGGCGACCCAGCGCTGCATGAGGCGCCTGGGGCACGGGACCGGGGACTACGACTTGGTGGAGCTGAACGAGGCGTTCGCGGCCCAGGCGATCCCGTGCATGCGCATGCTCGACCTCGATCCCGCGCGGGTGAATGTGAATGGCGGCGCGATCGCTCTGGGACACCCGGTCGGGTGCTCGGGGGCGCGGATCCTGACCACTCTCCTTCACGAGATGGCGCGGGTGGGGGGGCGGCGGGGCCTCGCGACGATGTGCATCGGCGTGGGCCAGGGGATCACCGTCGCGGTGGAGGGGTGCTGACGTGACCGGCGGGGGCAGGGTCGCGGTGATCGGTGCCGGGACGATGGGTCGGGGGATCGCGCAGGTGGCGGCGATGGCGGGCCACGAGGCGGTGCTCTCGGATGTGGACGAGCGTCAGCTCGAAGGCGCCATGGGGGCGATCAGGGCCGCGCTCGACAAGGGCGTGAGTCTCGGCAAGGTCGAGGCGGCGGCCCGCGAGGCGGCGCTCGCGCGGCTCTCCATGGCGACGGATCTCTGCGATGCGGTGGAGGGGGCGCAGCTGGTGGTGGAGGCCGTGCCCGAGTCGATGGCGCTCAAGCGGAGCGTCTTCGCCGCGATCGAGGCCGCCGCGCCCGAGGAGGCGATCCTGGCCACGAACACGTCGTCGCTCTCGGTCACCGAGATGGGCGCGGATCTCCGTCGGCGCGGGCGCTTCCTAGGGCTCCACTTCTTCAATCCGGTGCACATCATGGCGCTGGTGGAGGTGGTGAGGGCGAAGGAGACCGAGGCGTCCACAGTGGAGGAGGCGCTGACATTCGTCCACGGACTTGGGAAGGAGCCGATCGTGGTCGCCGACTCCCCCGGCTTCGCCTCCTCCCGCCTGGGAATCGTGCTGGGGCTGGAGGCGATCCGGATGGTGGAGGCAGGGGTGGCTTCGGCCGAGGACATCGACAAGGCGATGGTGCTCGGCTACCGCCACCCGATGGGGCCGCTCCGCCTCACCGACCTGGTGGGGCTCGATGTGCGTCTCGGGATCGCGCGCTACCTGCACGAGTCGCTCGGCTCCGAGGCCTTCCGCCCGCCACGGCTCCTGGAGCGGATGGTGGACGAGGGCAGGCTCGGCAGGAAGTCGGGGCGCGGGTTCTACGAATGGGGCAACGAACGGTGATGCGTATGACACGATGCGGATCGATCCGGCATTCGTCTTACGTAGAGCCAATCAAACGATGACTCGCAAGACGGTCCTCCTCTCGGTGGAGGACGGCATCGCGGAGGTTGCGATCAATCGCCCCGAGAAGCTGAACGCGCTGAACGAGGAGGTCAGGGACGGGCTTACCCGCGCGTTCGACGAGCTCGCCGACCGTGAGGACGTCAGCGTCGCGATCCTCAGAGGCGAGGGAGAGAAGGCGTTCGTGGCGGGGGCGGATGTGGGCGAGTTCGCCGCCCGCACCCCCGTCGAGCAGCGCGAGGTGTACCGGCACCGGCGGGTCTACGACGCGCTCGCCGACTTCCCGAAGCCGGCTATCTGCGCCATTCACGGCCTTTGCATCGGCGGAGGGAACGAGCTGGCGCTTGCCTGCGACATCCGGGTGGCCGACTCCACCGCCCGCTTCGGCCAGTTCGAGATTCGCCTCGGGCTGATCCCGGGAGCCGGGGGGACGCAGCGGCTCGCACGGCTGGTGGGGCCTGGCCAAGCGCTCCGCATTGGCCTCTCGGGCGACCTGATCGACGCCGATGAGGCACACCGGATCGGACTGGTCGAGGTGCTGACTCCCGAGGGCGGGCACATCGCGGCCGCCCGCTCGCTCGCGGCCCGGATGGCGCGGTGGAGTCCGGTGGCGCTAGGTCTCGTGAAGAAGGCGGTCAGGAAGGCGTACGAGCTTCCGCTCTCCGATGGGCTCGCGGTCGAGATGGAGCTCTTCCTGGAGGCCTTTGCGTCCGAGGACGGCCGCGAGGGAGTGCGGGCCTTCGTGGAGAAGCGGCGGCCGGTCTTCGAGGGCCGTTAGCGAAGGAGGCCCATCCGCCGCTGGGCCATCGCGCGGGCCATCTCCTCTTCGCCGCGGCCGCGACGTGGTTTCGGTTGCAGCCCCTCCGCCCCCCTCCTCGGCTCGCTCCGCCCCCCTCCTCGGCTCGCTCCGCTCGCCTCGTCGGGCGGCGGAACCCGAAACCGGACATTTCACGTGCTCCGAAAACCGGACATTCCATTTGCTCCCGACACTTCGAGACGCTCCGAGTTGCGCCCGGTGGAGCCAGTCGCTACGATTAGGTGGTGCGGCGGAGATTGCCAACGGGAACCGCAAGACCTGGAGGGTCGACATGGCATACCCGTTCTCCTTTTTTGGCTCTCCCGGCGGGGCCAGGGCCGTTCGCCAAGCTGCTTGGCATCCGCACGGGCGAAGATAGCTTTGTGGGCCGCGGAGCGCGCTCTGCGCCGCAGTCGTGGTGGCGGCGGCCTCGGCGTGCAAGGGTACCGCCCCGGAGGTCCAGGACCCCGCCATCGTGACCGACGGGAAGAGCTTCCAGCTGACGAGATCGGGGCACAGCTCGTACGACGGGTACGACGCTAAGGTCCCTCACACCTTTACGAATCGGACCGGAGCGAACGTCTACATTGACGAGGGGTGCAGCGGTGGACACATCGCCATAGATGTGTACGAGGGGGGCGAATGGGTGCGCGTCAATCGTGGTGAGGGCTGCTGGATTAGTGATAAGAGTTTCCGCGCGATTGAGCCGGGCGCGGTCTACCATGATACCCTGTTCTTCGGTTGCACCTCGGGCGGGAGCTGCGGGCCGCGCCTGACTCTGCCGTCCGCTTCCACCCAGTTCAGGATCAAGTGGTGGGCGTGGTCCTCGTTGGACGAAGACCAGTACGGGAATCCGATTCCGGGGGATCCGCTTCCGTTGGAGGAGCGGGTCTCCAATCACTTCACCTTCGAGGTGGTGGAGTAATCCCACTGACGGCGTGACTCGTCGCGGGTCACGGCAGCTGATCCGCCTGATCTTCGATCGGGAGGTCCGGGTCGGTGCCATCGGCGTCGCGCGGAAGGACATCGTCGCCGTACCGGGGGTCGCCGAAGCCGATCTCTTCCGAAGTCTGCAGTCGTTTGTGGGCGTGACCAGCACTCACGATCTGGGAGCCGAGATCTACGTGAGGGGAGGGAACGCCGGCGTCCTTCCCCGATCTCGGCGAGAGCAGGATAGCTGGCAGCGGAGGAGCCCGGTTCGCCGCTGGGACACCGCGCGGGTAGCTTCGTAGCCACCTGCAAACCGCACGCCGTTCCCCGAGCCCGAGGCCATGACACTCCGCATCTGGCGCACGCTCGTCTGGGCGTACCACCTCCTCTTCGCCGCGGCCGTGACGTGGCCGCTCCAGACACTTGTCAACGATCCCACTCCCCTGGTGCTGGGCCTCCCCCGCCAGATGGCGTGGACCGCCGCCTGGGTCGTCGGCTCCCTGATCGTCCTCTGGCGCCTTGACGCAGCCCGAGCCCGCGAACTGCGGCGCACCGATAGCGCAGACGGCAACCGATGACCAGAACGGCGCTTGTCGCCACCGTCATCTTCGTCTACCTGGGGGTCACCCTCGCGGTCGGGCTGGCGGCGGGACGGCGCGCCTCCCGGAGCGTGCAGGGCTACGTGGCCGGCGACCGGGACTTCGGCCTGCTGGTCATGTACTTCATCACCGGTGCGACCGTCTTCTCCGCATTCGCCTTCCTGGGCGGGCCCGGGTGGGCGTACTCGCGCGGCGCGGCCGCCTTCTACATCTTGGCGTACGGGGTCCTGGGGATGGCGCCGTGGTACGCGATGGGCCCCAGGGTGGCGGCGCTCGGTCGGCGCTTCGGATTCGTGACGCAGGCGCAGCTGCTCGTGGGACGCTTCCCCTCGCGGGGCCTCTCCGCGCTCCTGGCGCTCCTGACGCTGGCCGCCTTCGTCCCCTACGTGACGATCCAGATGCGAGGCGCCGGGATCGTGATCGAGGCCGTGACCGATGGCGCGATCCCGATCGCGGCGGGGGCGGCGCTGGCGTACGCGATCGTGCTCGTCTACGTCCTTGCGAGCGGCGTCTCGGCAGTCGGCTGGACGAACACCTTCCAGGGCGTCTTCATGCTCGTGCTCGCCTGGGCTCTGGGGATCTACCTGCCGATGCGCCTCTACGGCGGCGTGGGTCCGATGTTCGAGCGGATCGTCGCCGAACGCCCGGAACTCCTGGCGCTCCCCGGCGGGACCGGGGGCGGCGAGCCGTGGAGCTGGGGCGGATACTCCTCGGCGATCCTGGCGAGCGCGATCGGGGTCACGATGTGGCCGCACCTCTTCATGAAGGCGTACACCGCCCGGAGCGACGCGATCATCCGCCGTACCGTGATCCTCTTCCCCACCTTCCAGCTCTTCCTCATCCCCGTCTTCCTGATCGGCTTCGCCGGCGTGCTCTTCCCCGCGGCGCCCGAGCAGGCGGACTTCATCCTGCCATTCCTCGTCCTGCGCTCGGAGCTGCCCACCCTCGTCGTGGGGCTCTTCTGCGCCGGGGCGCTCTCCGCCTCGATGTCCACCGGAGACGCGCTGCTGCACGGAGCGGCCTCCGTCGTCGTGCAGGACGGGGTGCGGCCCTTCCGGGAGCTCGGCGATCGCGCGCAGAGGGTGCTGATGCGGATCGTGGTCGTCGCCGTGGGAGGCGTGGCGTACCTCTTCGCTCTGGTGGAGGGGTTCTCGCTGGTGGAGCTCCTCCTGGCGTCGTACGGGATCGTCTGCCAGTACATGCCGACGATGCTGGCCGCGCTCTACTGGCGACGCGCAACCACGGCCGGGGCTGCGGCCGGACTGCTAGCGGGCGCTGCGGTGTCGGTCTTCTTCTTCCTGAACCCGGAGCTCCGGCCGCTGGACCTTCACGAGGGCATTCTGGGGCTCGCGGTGCACATCCCGGTGCTGATCCTGGTCAGCTTACGGAGCGCCCCGCAGGAGGCAGCCCATGTGGAGGGGTACACAGCAGTCCGTGGATAATCTCGCGCGAGCACCGAGAGCGGCGAAGCGCCCCGCTGGCAAGGCGCGACGAAGGGCCAATAGCCGCAGCGCTATTGGTCCGAGGAGCAACGCAGAGCGCAGCGATCCAGCGGGGATGCAGCGCTGCTCGAATGCCGTGGGAGGTTTGTCCACGGGCTGCTAGGCTACTCCGCGTAGACCGAGACGACCCGCCGACGGCACAGGTTCTCGAACTTCACGACCCCGCTGGCCTTCGCGAAGAGCGTGTCGTCCCTTCCCCGGCCCACATTCACGCCGGGGTGGAAGCGCGTGCCGCGCTGCCTGACCAGGATATTGCCCGCGACCACGCTCTCGCCCGCGTAGCGCTTGACGCCGAGGCGCTTCGGATTGCTGTCTCGTCCGTTTCGGGACGACCCGACGCCCTTCTTGTGGGCCATTTCCGGCTCTCCTAAAGGTTGTCCACGTGCTGCTACAGGGTGATTTCGCCTACGCGCACCACCGTGAAGCCCTGGCGGTGGCCCTGCTTGCGGCGATACCCCTTGCGCCGCTTGCGCTTGAAGACGGTGATCTTGGGCGTCCGATCGTGTGCGACGACCTCGGCCGTGACCGCCGCGCCCTCGACCGTCGGGGTTCCCACTGCCACCTCGTCCGCACCGTCCGAAGCGAGGAGCACATCGTCGAAGGTGACGGTCGTGCCGGGCTCGGCGTCGATCGTGGGGATCAGCAGCTTCGCGCCCTCCTCGGCCCGGAACTGCTTCCCTCCGGTTCTGATCACAGCGAACATCGGCCAGCCACCCCAAAGGTGAATCGTGCACAGACCCTTAGGGGTAACGCCGCATCGCGCCAGGGTCAAGGTGGTGTCGGGAGCACATTATCTGTCCGGTTTCGTAGCACATAGTCTGTCCGGTTCTGA
>JAPOYJ010000037.1 GCA_026706635.1 Gemmatimonadota bacterium
GATCGGAGCGTTGCGAGAACAGGTCGAAGCCTTGCAGCGGCAAGTCGAGCGGCTGAGCGCGCGGGTGACGGACTTGACCGGATACTCCGGGACGTACGGCGCAGGGCCAGGGAGCAGGTGGAGATGACGCGGCAACTGCTGGAAAGGATCAGGCGGCCCGGACCGGACCGGGATTCAGGGCCGAGCCGCTGATTGGTGTCTGTCGCAAAGTGCGCCTGCCCAGTCCTCGGTGAGTCGGCTTCGCTTCAACACCTCCGAGCGCCGGTACACCCTTCAAAGGAGGCCGCCTTACCACCGTGCCCGCAATGCGCTTCTCCATTCTGGCCGCATCGCCCGCCGCGCAGGGCGGCGCCCCCGACCCTAACACTCTCGAAGGTTCCATTGACAACGGACACGGTTCCATCGTCGGCTCGGGCGCGCGGAAGACCGCCGCAGACAACGGAGGCCGCGACCGCCAAAACACACCGACCCTCCTTCAACGGCGCGACGGCGCATCCACTACTCTTGGTCCTTAGTCAGCGGGGCGGTTCAGTGACGGAATCTACAAAGCCATCGCTGCTCCACCCTTTCGGCGGCAAGGGGGCCAGGGCGTTAGATTAGCCGACGATCCAGAGATGCCCTCCGGCAGCTCTCGAAATCACCAAAGGGGGATTGTTGCCATGCCAAAACTCGCTGTGGTGATCTACCTCATGTCGACCGCGGTCCCGGTGGCGGCCCAGACGACCTTGGGCATGAGGGGCGGCGTCGGCTTTGCCTCGGTCTCCATCGAGGAGGTGATCGAACAAGAGTCCATCACCGGCATCGCCATCGGCCCGGAGCTAGGCGTTCCCGTCTCCGAGGTGTTCAGCCTGCGATTCGCGGGAACATTCGCCCAGAAGGGTGGCGGGGGCACCATCGAGGACATCGACGTTACGCTCAACATCGACTACATCCAAGCTTCGGCGTTGGCCAGAGTGGCCACTCCCGGCGAAGGACTGTCGGTCGGCGTGATGGCTGGGCCGTGGGCTGCCTATCGACTCTCCTGCGACGTGGAGGCCGCTGGCCAGGGTCTCAGTCTCAGCGCGGCTTGCGGTGAAGCGACCTTCGCGGATTTCGACATCAAGACCTGGGACTTCGGCGTGGCCGTAGGCGGAGGCGTGGAGTTGCCGGTTTTCGGCAGTCGCCGCCTGCGACTCGACGCGCTCTACGCGCTCGGACTTGGCTCCGTGGATGAGAACGACACCAAGACCCGGCACCTGACCCTCCAATGGGGTCTGGCCTTCCCAATCGGATAAAGCCGCACGGACGGTCGGTCATGTGCGCCAGCCCTACACGTCGCGATCCGTTCTATGACGAGCATCCCCGTGGCCGGAGACCCGTGGCGGCCGAAGGGGGGGCTACTTCCACATGATTCCAGGTGCGAGCGACTGGGCCGAGCGCCGACGGAGGCGGCAAGAGACGGAATGCCGACAGATCGGAAGGTGACCACGAGCGAGCCGCGAGGAAAGCTCTGCCGTTCCCACGCGCAACCCGCCGCCGTCTCCGCCAGCTACTCCAGGAACCCCATGTTCGGTCGCCCATTTCGGCGTGGAGGGTGAGCGCCTTGGGCAAGACGATACCGGTGGGCATCTTCCTCCAGCAATGGGCCGGACGACCTCGATCCTCCCGGCCCGCGCGGATTTGTCGTGTAGCCGCCGCCCTCACCCTCCCTTCCCTCGTACCCGCTCGCCTTCGGCCTCCCGCACGATCCGTCGCGCCTCGACGCGTTCCTCCTCGATGGCGCACGCCAGCCCCATCGCCATCAGCCCCGCGGGTACGGCGACGATGCCCATTCCCAGAAACAATATGACAAAAGTCCAGATCCTGCCGCCCAGCGTGATCGGATACGCGTCTCCGTAGCCGACTGTCGTGAGCGTGACCACGGCCCACCACAGACTGTCGAACACCGAATGGAACTTCTCCGGTTGCGCCTGCGACTCGAAGTGGATGGCAGCCCTCATGCGGCGAGCCGCGAGGGTGAGAGGATCCCAAGCCGGTGAGTCCATCACGACCTTGGCGCGCCACTCCCACGGTCCCGCCGACGACATGGATCTTCATTAACCGCCCGACGGGCCGGCAGTCGTCCGCTACGCCGCTGGAAGGCACCAATGGACGCTGGAGCCCCGTTCGGTCGGGGGAAGGTTAAGCCGGGGCCGTAAGCTCAATCGAGGAGCCCGCGCGTGGGTCTCTCGGCCGGTCGCGTTCGAGGTCTCGGATCAGCCAGGAATCGCGAGACCCCCCTGAAGATGGTTATTATTTGATGGTTAGCCCTTTCGTGTCCCAATCGACGGAGTCTTTCCCAACAGATGAAAGCAAGACATCTGGAGTCTGTCCGACCAGCTCGTCCGCGAGCGCTGCCAGCGCTGTGGAGCTTGGTTCTCTGGCCTGTCGTCGGAACGGCACCCGTCCTCCACGCCCAAGATGTTGCCGACCGGTCGGTGGCACGCGTCGCCTTCGTCGCGGACGGAGTGGGTAGCCCCTTTGCGGCGGAGGTCCGCGACCTCGTCCGGCAGGAACTGATTGCGCTAGCGCGCGACGACTTCGACGTGCGATTCCCGAGCGAACTTGCCGTGACCGCGGACGGCACGGTAGACGGCATCGCCCGGGCCTTGGACCGCGCGTTCGCCGACGACCAGGTGACGATAGTCGTCACGCAGGGACTTCTCTCTTCGGGGATGGCCGTCCGCCGGGCGCCGGGACCCAAGCCGGTCATCGCGGCCACGGTGTTCGATGCGCGCCTTCAAGGTTTTCCGGAGAGCGCGGGAGCCAGCGGCGTGGCCAACCTGACGTACATCGCGTCGCCTCCGCCCGGACCCGTCATGCGTGACCTTCGCAAGTTCCAAGAGCTCGCGACCTTCTCCACCGCGGCCATCCTGGTCGACGAAGAGGCGGCCTTGACCTTTGCGGGGTTCCTGGAGCAGCTGACGGAGACGGCGGCTGATCTCGGGATCACGCTGGAACCGGTGCCCGTGGGCGAGACGGCGGCGAGCGGGCTCGGTCGCCTTCCCGCGGACGCAGACGCCGTGTATGTGACTCCACTGGCCCGGATGGCACCAGGCGAGTTCGAACTCCTGGCCGAGGGTCTCGCGGAGCGTCGCCTGCCGTCCTTTTCCTATTCGGGCGACGATGTCGAGAGAGGCATCATGGCCTCCCTGGCGGCCATCGACCTCCCCGTCCTGGCCCGCCGGATCGCGCTCAACGCGTATCGCATCCTTCTGGGCGACGACCCGGCCACGCTCCCGGTGACCCTCGAACCCGGCGAGAACCTGATGGTGAACATGCGCACGGTGCAGCGGGTGGGCATCCTCCCGCCGCTGGGTGCGCTCTTGGAAGCCCGGCGCCTCTTCGACTTGCCCGTGGGCATCGCGCGCAGCGTGACCCTGAAGAGCGCCATGGAGGACGCCCTGGCCGCCAACTTGGTGCTCGCCGTCGAGGATCAGGTGGTGCGGGCGGGCGCCGAGGAGATCCGCCTGGCACGGGCGAGCCTGCTCCCGGATCTGGAAGCAGCCGTGACCGGTGCGACTCTTTCGAAGAGCGTGGCGGAGGCCTCCTTCGGACTGAGTCCCCAGCACAACGTGGACGGCGGGCTGACGCTTCGGCAGCTGATCTTCTCGCAGGAAGCCAACGCAAACGTGTCCGTCCAGACATCGTTCCAGGAGTCCCGGGAGCGCGACCGGGCATCGCTCCGGCTCGACGTGGCGCTGGACGCCGCCGAAACCTACCTCGACGTCCTGCGGGCAAAAACGCTGGAGCAGGTGCAGCAGGACAACCTCGACCTGACCCTCGCGTCCCTCCGCCTTGCCCGGGAGCGCGAGCGCATCGGGGCGGCCGGACCCGGCGAGCGGCTTCGGCTCCAGAGCGAGCTGGCCCGGCGGCGGGCCGACCGGATCGACGCCTTCGCGCGACGCGCCGCCGCCGAAGTGGCGCTGAACCAAGTACTCAACCGACCGCTCGACGAGCAGTTCCTGACGCCCGAAGCCGACCGCGAAGGGCGGGCGTTGATGGAGGGTACGCTGGCCACTGGGTACTTGGCCGACCTCAACCGGTTCGCCGTGCTGGGCGACTTCCTGGTGGACGCGGCCCTGCGCCTCGCTCCCGAGATTCAGAGCCTCGACGCGGTGGTCACGGCCCAGGAACGGCTGCTCACCTCGACGCGGCAGGCGTTCTATCTTCCCACCGTGGCGCTCCAGGCGAGTGTATCCACCAACATGCTGCGGGAGGGGGCCGGGACGTCGTTGCCCGCGGGTATGCCGACGACCGAAATGACGGACTACCCTTGGAATGCGGGCCTATCGGTCACGCTCCCCCTGTTGCGCGGAGCTTCCCGCTTCGCCGAGCGCGAACGAGCCGCCGCCACTCTGTCCCAGCTGCGGCTCCAGCGCGAGTTCGTGGCCCGGGGCATCGAGCAGAACGTCCGGGTACAACTCCAGTTCGCCCGGGCAAGCCTCGCCGTCGTGAGCGAGAACGAGACCGCGGCTGGAACGGCCCGACGATCGCTCGACCTAGTGACGGAGGCCTACGCGCAGGGGCTGGCCAGCGTGGTCGATCTACTGGAGGCGCAGACCGCGGCGCTGGTCAGCGAGAGGGGCGTGACCAACGCGATCTTCGATTACCTTATCAACCTGAAGCGGGTCGAGCGCGCCGTCGGGCAGTTCGAGGCTCTGGCCACGCCGGAGGAGCGAGCGGGCTTCGCGAGGTTGCTGGAGGAATACATCCGAGCCGTGGAGGGTGGATCGTGATGGACCAACACGCCGGAGCGGCTAGGCCAAGCGCCCGGTCCGCGAACCGGTTCACCGGAATGGCCGCCGCATCTGGAAGGGTGCGAGCGATGAAGACATCGGTTCCGGCCAGTCGGCAGCGTCGGCGGCCCGAAGAACTCGCGGAGCCCGCGCGGACATGCGGGACGCCGCCGGAACGCCGCCGCGCCGCACGCAGGCCGTTCCTCGTGCTTGCGGCTTGCCTGCTTGCCGGTTGCGGCGGGGAGGAAGCGGCGTCCTCGGCGGACATCCGCCCGGTCAGGTATGCCCGGGCCTTCGTGGTGGGCACCGACCGGATCCGCACCTTTGCGGGCGTCGCCCGAGCAGCCTCCGAACAGGATCTGGCGTTCCGCGTGGCCGGGACGGTGACCGCCGTGGAGGTAGCCGTGGGCAGCCGGGTCCGGCGCGGGCAGGTGCTGGCACGGCTGGATTCGGGCGACTTGGAATTGCGGCGGCAGCAGGCCGAGGCCGGTGTCGCCCAAGCGCGTGCACAGGCGCGCAACGCGCGCGCTACCTACGAGCGGGTGGCCGCGCTCTACGGGAGCGGCAACGCGTCCATGAGCGACCTGGACGCCGCGCGCGCGACCTACGAATCCGCCAACGCGTCCGAAGCATCGGCGGCAACGGCACTGCGCCTGGCCGAGCAGCAGGTATCCTATGCGCTCCTGCAGGCGCCGGTGGACGGCTCGGTCAGCCGGGTGGCGGTGGACGTGAACGAGGCGGTGGGGGCGGGCCAGACGGTCGTGGTCGTCATCGACACGGGCGGAAGCCCAGAAGTGCAGGTCACGGTGCCGGAGACCTTCATTGCCAACATGCGCGCCGGGCGTCCGGCGGAGGTGGCCTTCGCTACCCTGGCTGGCGGCGCGTTCGGCGCCACCGTGACCGAGGTCGGCACCGCGGCTGCGGGCGCCGGGGGCTTTCCGGTGACCGTGCGCCTGGACGCGCAACCGAACGCCGCGCAGGTGCGTCCCGGGATGGCGGCCGAAGTCACCTTCCGCATCGAGGGCCGGCCCGGGGCCGCCGGAGTTCTGGTGCCGCCCGAGGCCGTGGGTCAGGACCAGCGGGGGCGCTTCGTTTACGTTCTCGCGCCTCCGGACACCGGAAATGTCGCCACGGCCGAGCGCCGCACCGTCGAAACCGGTGCGCTGACGCCCGAGGGCTTGGAGATTCTCGACGGCGTGCAAGACGGCGAATATGTGGCCACCGCCGGGCTCGCAACGCTGGCTCCGGGACAGCGGGTGCGCCTCCTGGATGCCCGCTGAAGGCATTGACCCAACCCCCTTGCCCATGGACCTGACTCGATACGCGGTCGACAACAGGGTCGTCACCTTCGTGGCGCTCGCCGTCGTCGCGCTGTCCGGCATTTCGGCGTACCGGGGGCTTCCCCGCGCGGAGGACCCCGGCTTTCTCGTGCGTAGCGCCATCGTGCGGACGCAGTTCCCTGGGGCGGCGCCCGAGCGGGTCGAACTCCTGGTGACCGACAGGCTGGAGAGCGCCATCCAGGAGATCCCCGAAGTCGCCCACATCACGAGTGAATCCCGCACGGGGCTGTCCATCATCACGGTGGAGGTCCGCGAGACCGTGACGGACCTGCGTCCGGTCTGGGACAATCTGCGCCGGAAAGTGGACAGAGCCGCCGACGACCTGCCCCAAGGGGTGGTCCCGGTCGTGGACGACGAACTGGGAGATGTCTTCGGGACCGTGCTGGCGCTCACGGCGGACGGGTTCTCCTACGTCGAACTCGAGGAGATCGCCGAGCAGGTGCGCGATGTCTTCCTCAGGATCGACGATGTCGCCAAGGTCGAGATCCACGGGACGCAGGAGGAGCGCATCTACGTGGACTTCGACAACGCCCGTCTCTCCGGGCTGGGGCTCTCGGCGCCGCAGCTTCAGGGCATCCTGCAATCCAGCAACATCATCATCTCCGGCGGAGCCGTGGAGACGGAGGTCGAGCGCATCACCCTGGAACCCACGGGCAACTTCACTTCCGTGGACGACATCCGCCGGACGCTGATCGCGCTTCCGGGTACGGGCGAGGCGGTGTACTTGGGCGATGTCGCCGACATCCGCCGCGGGTACGCGGATCCACCGCGCTCGCGGGTGCGGGCCAACGGACAACCGGCTCTGGTGCTGGCGGTCTCGATGCGCGAGGGCGGCAACATCATTCAGCTGGGCGAGAACATCCGGACGGCCGTCGCGGGGCTGGAGGGGCGCTACCCCGTAGGCGTCGCCTTCGACATCCTGGCCTTCCAGCCCGATGTGGTGGACCGCTCCGTAGCCACCTTCGTGAACTCGATCCTCCAAGCCGTGGGGATCGTTTTGGCGTGCATGCTGCTCTTTCTGGGGCTCCGCACCGGCTTGGTGGTCGCCAGCTTGGTTCCCATGGCGATGATGGCCACGCTGATGCTCATGCAGTACCTGGGCATCGGCTTGGACAAGATGTCCCTGGTCGCGCTGATCATCGCGCTGGGGCTTCTGGTCGACAACGCCATCGTGATGAGCGAGTCGATTCTCGTGCGCATCGAAGGCGGCGAGAGCGCACGCGAGGCCGCTCTGGCCTCGTCGCGGGAACTCCGCATTCCCCTGCTGGTCTCGTCGCTGACCACCATCGCCGCCTTTCTGCCCATCGTGCTCGCCGAGAGCGCGGTCGGGGAGTACACCGCGCCGCTGGCCAAGGTGATCGCCCTGACGCTGCTCTCCTCCTGGCTGCTCGCCATCACGATGATCCCGCTCCTGTGCATGCTTTTCCTGAGGGTGAAGCGGCAGAGCGCACGGGCGGGGGACGCGGAGCTCGGCACTCCCTTCCACCGGCGCTATCGCGGAATCCTCCAGGGCCTCCTCAGGAGGCCGCTGGTCACGGTAGCCGGAGCGTTTGGACTGCTGGCTGCGACCCTGGGGCTGTTCCGCTTTGTCGAGCAGAACTTCTTCCCGGACAGCACGGAAGTACTGTTCACCGGCGACTTCGAGCTTCCCTACGGCACGTCCTTCGCCCATACGGAAGCAGCCATACTCGACATCGAGCGTTTCCTGATCCAGGAGTTGGCCGCGCGTGAGGATCGCGAAGGCATCCGCAACTGGGGCTTCTTCGCAGGCGCCGGAGCACCGCGCTTCGCCCTCGGCTACAACCAGGCCCAACCCAACAGCGGGTACGCAGCCCTCATCGGCAATGCATCGGTCTTCGAGGTCCTGGGCACGTCAATGGACCGCCTGCGCGCGTACGTGGAGGCCAATCACCCCGACATCGACGTGACGCTCAAGCGACTGACTTCGGGTCCGGGAGGCGGCACCCCGGTGGAGGTCCGGCTCTTTGGCGCGGACCAGGATGTTCTGTTCGATCTCGCCGACGGCGTGAAGGCCCACTTGGCGTCCCTTCCGGGCACCCGCAACATCACGGACAACTGGGGCGCGCAGACCAAGAAGCTGATCGTGAACATCGACAACGCCCGGGCGCGGCGCGCGGGCATCACCAACCAGGACATCGCCGTCTCCCTGCGCACGGCCCTTTCGGGTTTCGCGGCGACCGAGTACCGGGAGGGCGACAAGGCGATTCCCGTGGTGCTGCGCTCCGAAGTCGGAGGGCGGGAGGACATCGGCAAGCTGGAGTCGATCAACGTCTATGCACAGTCCGGCCAGAACGTGGCGCTGCGGCAGGTCGCCGACATCGTGCTCACCTTCGAGCCGTCCAGGATCCTCCGCCGCGACCGCTCGAAGACGCTGTCGGTCCTGTCGGACCTTGACCCCGGCGCGGACGCCACAGCGTTCAGTATCGCCGACGCCCTGGAGCCGTGGCTGGCGGAACAGCAGGACAGTTGGCCGTTGGGCTACAGCTACGAGATCGGCGGCACCTTCGAGAGTTCGGCCGAGGCCAACGCTTCCATCGCCGAGAAGCTGCCCGTGGCTGGCCTCCTGATCCTGCTCCTGCTGGTCGGCCAGTTCAACTCGCTGCGTAAGCCGTTCATCATCGTTCTGACCATCCCGCTGGGCCTCATTGGTGTGGTGGCCGGCCTCCTGGTGACTGGCCAGTCCTTCGGGTTCATGACGCTGCTGGGCGTCATCTCCCTGGCCGGCATCGTCATCAACAACGCGATCGTGCTCATCGACCGCATCCGCATCGAGATCGACGAGAACGGTCTGGAGCCCGGTCCGGCGGTCTTGGAAGCTGCACAGCGGAGGCTGCGGCCGATCATGCTGACGACTGCGACCACGGTCGGCGGACTGCTGCCCCTGTGGTTCGGCGGTGATCCCCTCTTTGTCTCGATGGCTGTGGCGATCCTGTTCGGCCTGGTGTTCGCCACGGTTCTGACCCTCGGGTTCGTGCCGGCCCTCTACTGCTTGCTGTTCCGGGTGCGATACCAGTGAGATGGCAACCCCCTGGTGGATCTCGCCTCCACCGCGAGTTTGCGTTCAACAGTAGCGGAGGTCGCAGACACCTGGCCCGTAGGCCGGTTGATCCTGTGAGAATGCAAGCGCACCTTGTGAAATGAGCCCCAGAGGCCTGGTCGGAGCCACTTCGGCAGTTCTTGGAGTGATTGTTCTGATCGCGGGATGCGGGGATGACGATGGGGGGACCGGTCCGCTGCCGGATCCGCCCCGTCCTACGTCGATCAGGATGAACGTGGAGGCGGTCGAACTCACCGAGTTGGGTTCGACCGTCCAGTTGGCTGCGGAAGTGCTCGACCAGAACGGCAACGCGATGGCGGCCACCCTGAGTTGGAGCAGCAGCGACACGGCGGTGGCGGTCGTCGACGGGTCCGGTCTGGTGACGGCCAATGGCAACGGCGTTGCCACAATCTCAGCGGCGGTCGGCAACGCGGTGGGAACAACCAAGGTCACCGTGGCCGACGTCGCGGTCAAGGCCGCCAAGGATCGGGCGGCGTTGGCGGCGCTGTACGAAGCCACAGACGGTCGGAACTGGTCGAATTCGGACAACTGGTTGACCGAGGCGTCTCTGGAAGACTGGCACGGTGTGGACACGGATGCCGACGGCCGCGTCATCCAGTTGAACTTGGTAGACAACGGTCTGTCAGGGACCATTCCGGCCGAGCTGGGAGACCTAAAGGCCTTGACCGGTCTCGACCTGTTAGTCAACGACCTCTCGGGCACCGTTCCCAACGAACTCGGGTACCTGAGCAGCTTGCAGAGGCTCGATCTCTCTTACAACAAACTCACGGGCGCACTCCCCGGGAGCTTCATCGAACTCGGTCTGCTGCACACGTTGATTATCGAGGCAAACGTCCAGCTGTGCGCGCCCGGCACGGCCGACTTCGTGACTTGGCTACGTGGCGTGGAGTACTTCGGCGGGCAATACTGCGGCGAGCCGGACAAGGCAGTGTTGGAGCACTTGTATCAGACCGCCGGAGGGCCGGATTGGACGAACTCTGCCGGGTGGCTCGAGACGCCCGTGCTGAGCGAGTGGTACGGAGTGACCGCCGACTCGATCGGTCGTGTCCTGACGCTCGATTTGACCCGCAACGGCCTCGTGGGTCAGCTGGGAGGCGACTGGGCGGAGCTCGAAGAAATGACCAGGCTGCGGCTCACGGACAACGCGCTCTCCGGCCGCCTGCCGTTTTCGCTGACTCGCCTCCGGCTGGTGGAGTTCCACTACTCCGCTACGGACCTCTGCACCCCGCCGGATGCCTCCTTCCGCGCATGGCTCGACGCGATCGCGTCCCACGCGGGCACCGGCATCGAATGTCCGCCCCTTCCCGACCGCGTCGCCCTGGAGGCGCTCCATGGGGCAACGGGCGGGTCGAACTGGGTGAATGCGGACAACTGGCTGACCGAGGCGCCGCTGGACGAATGGTACGGTGTGGACACGGATGCCAGCGGCCGGGTCGTCCGCTTGGATCTGGGAAACAACGCTCTGTCAGGCGTCATCCCGCCCGAGCTGGGGGATCTGGACGCCTTGGAAGAGCTCGTGCTTTGGGGCAACGAACTCACCGGCGCCATCCCACCCGAGTTAAGCAACCTCCCGAACTTGGCACGTCTCCACTTGGAGGCCAACCGCCTTTCGGGTGCCATCCCAACCGAACTCGGGAATCTGTCGGCCCTTGAGTCGCTGGGCCTCAGCCTGAACGACTTGTCGGGTCCCATCCCGCGCGAGTTGGGCGGCTTGGAGCGCTTGGTTGAGCTGGATCTCTGGGGGAATAACCTCTCCGGCCCGGTTCCCCCCGAGTTGGGAAGCCTGGCCCGCTTGCTCTCACTGGATCTCGAATCCAACCGCCTTTCGGGTCCGATCCCCTCGGAGCTGGGCGAACTGTCGAATCTGCAGTGGCTGTACCTCTCCGGTAACGCCCTGACTGGCCCCATCCCGCGCGAACTAAACAACCTTGGCGCCCTCGTTTCGCTGAATCTCTCCAGCAATGCCCTGTCGGGCGGAATACCGCCGCAGTTGGGGCGTCTGTCGACCCTCGCGAGCTTGACGCTGGACAACAACGACCTGACCGGTTCGGTGCCTCCCGAGTTGGGCGGCATGTCCAGCCTGCTGGAGATGTCGCTCACGAACAACGCCCGCATGTCGGGGCCGCTGCCGGTCGAGTTGACGGATCTCAACTTGGAAGCGTTGCTGGCCGGAGGGACGGACCTTTGCGCGCCGGTGGAACCGCGCTTCCAGGCGTGGCTGCGGCGAGTGCACAAGCGGAGAATTCACTCCTGCGAGCGGGCGGGCGCATCGATGGCTTACCTCGCGCAAGCGGTTCAATCCCGCGAGCACCCGGTTCCGCTCGTGGCCGATGAGGATGCGCTGCTGCGCGTCTTCGTCACAGCCGCGAGTCCCACCACGGCGACGCTGCCCCCCGTGCGTGCGCGGTTTTTCCTGCATGGGAGCGAGCGGCACGTGGTCAACGTTCCAGCAACGACGACTCCGATTCCCACCGAAGTGCTGGAGGGTGATCTTGGTGCTTCGGCGAACGCTGAGGTGCCCGGCGAAATCGTGCAGCCGGGCCTTGAGATGGTGATCGAGATCGACCCCGACGGCACGCTGGATCCCGGCCTGGGGGTGACGAAGCGGATCCCGAAGACGGGACGCACGGCCATCGACGTGCAGAAGATGCCGGTGCTCGCCCTGACGGTGATTCCCTTCCTCTGGAGTGGCGCCCCCGATTCGGCGATCGTGGAAGCGGCGTCCGCAATGGCGGCGGACCCGCAAGGGCACGAGCTGCTCTGGGAGACCCGGACGCTGCTTCCGATAGGCGACCTCGATGTTACAGCCCACGCGCCCGTGCTCACCTCCACCAACGATGTCGGGGCATTGATCGACGAGACGGAGGCCATCCGGGCTCTCGAAGGGGGAAGTAGCCACTACATGGGCGTCATGTCGGGCGAAGTCGCGGAGGGGACCCTTGGGATCGCCGCCACACCCGGCCGAGTCAGCGCGTCCGTCATGGATCCTGTCGTCATCGCTCACGAACTCGGCCACAACCTCAGCCTCCTGCACGCGCCCTGCGGGGGCGCTGCCGACCCCGACCCGTCGTTCCCGTATTCCGGCGGCTCAACGGGTGCTTGGGGCTACGACACGCGCGAAGGCGGAAGCCTGATCGATCCTGACGGCCACAAGGACATCATGTCCTACTGCGGACCGGAGTGGATCAGCGACTACTTCTTCACTAACGCCCTCCGCTTCCGCCTGTTCGACGAGGGCGTGCCCCAAACGGCAGCCGTGCTCGCCCGGCAAGGGCGATCCCTGCTCCTTTGGGGCGGCATGGACGCCGACGGCGAACTCTTCCTCAATCCCGCGTTCGTGGTGGATGCCCGGCCGGTGCTGCCGACATCTCAGGGCGGGCACCGAATCACGGGCCGGGCCGCCGATGGCGGCGAACTCTTCACGCTGGACTTCGCCATGCCCGAGTTCGCCGACGGGGGCGGGCGTTCCTCCTTCGCGTTCGTGCTTCCCGCCGAGTCCGGCTGGGCGGACCAATTGGACAGCATCACGCTCTCCGGGCCTGGCGGCTCCGCCACACTGGACAGCGAGACCGACGCGCCCATGGCCATCCTCTTCGATCCAGCCAGCGGCCAAGTGCGGGGCATCGTTCGGAACCCGCCGAGGCCGGAAGCGCCGACGGCCTTCGCGCCGCCGCAGCGTGGCCTCGACCTGCTCTTCAGCCGCGGAATCCCCGATGCCGCGGCCTGGAGCCGGTAGCCGCCGGCGATGAGCGACCGGCGTTCGAACGGGTGGATGGCGTCCGTGCCGTGGGGAGAAGCAGTTGGATCGGACTCCGCGTATCCGGGATCCCGCTGGCCGCCCATCGGTGCCTGCCGCTGCTCGATGATCAGCGCGGCCTTCGCTTGCAAGCGGTCCCGCATCAGTTGCTCGCCGAGCGCGTTTCGCCGCTTGCACTCTCTGCTCCAGCCGATGCCCCTGAGCGCCGAGTAGCCGGTTAGCCCCGCCACGAGAACAGACGCCGCGCGCGACTCCGTCCGGTAGGCGCTGAACCCATCCTCGCCCGTCGCGTTCCAAGCCATGAACGGCGCCGACATGATGAACGTGCCATCAAGCATCGGCGCCACCAGGCTGCGTGTGCAGCCGCCTCTCGGCACCGGCCCGTTGCCGGGCGGCGGTTTGTCCATGAACAGCATCGAACAGCCGTTCGAGAACACAGAAAGCGCCAGCACCGCAAGGCGAACCAGATCGCTTCGCGCAGTCGTCCGCTTCATTCGTCTCGTCATGGAGTGCATCCTTGTCCGAGGGCAAGCTCGATGTCTTGGGAAACTGAAGGGAGAAGGAACGCTAGCGAGCGGCCGAGGCCGGTACAAGCGCGCGGAGGACGGCCCACGGGCGGAAGCGAGTGGCCTCCGTCCATCCGTCACGAGTAACTTACAGCACACGCATCACTCGGTCCCGAGGAGGCAGAAGTGGCCGTCAACACGCTGGAGGAACTGCGCACCGTCTATCGTCCGCCCGCGCCGAGGGCCGGACTCAAGGTCCTGGATCACCTGGACGCCCACTGCCGCAGGTTCATCGCCCTCTCCCCCTTCTACGTCATCAGTTCCGCACGCGCCGACGGACGGGCCGACGCCTCCCCGCGTGGCGACCCGCCCGGCTCGTTGGCGCATGTTCTGGACGACAGGACCCTGCTGCTGCCCGACCGGCCGGGAAACCGGCAGGTGGATACGTTGATGAACCTGGTCGACCGGCCCTACGTGGGCTTGCTGTTCCTCGTTCCGGGCTTCACCGAGACCCTTCGCGTCAACGGTCGGGCCGAGATATCGACCGATCCGGAACTGCTCGGATTGCTGGCGATCAAGGGCAAGCCCCCGATCTCAATCCTCAAGGTGTCGGTCGAAGAAGCATTCCTCCACTGCGCCAAGGCGCTCATCCGTGCACGGCTCTGGGACCCGGCAGCCCAGGTCGAACGCTCCTGCTACCCGACCTACGGGCAGGTCCTGGCCGATCAGATCGCGGGCGAGGACGCCGCCGAGATCGACGCCGGCGAGGACGAGAGCGCACGGACCGAACTCTATTGATCGGACTCGCCGACCCCCCACCCGCCACGCCCGGAGCCAAGAACCGGTGCGGTTCAACGGCGAGTGGCAGTTGGCGGTCGGCCGGCTGGTGAATCGCTATATTGCCCATGCGAACTCAAGCTCGCCATGAGGTCGACCATGTTCGGCTGCAGCCACAGCGCGACGGGAGGGATTCCATGACATTCAGCGAGACGGCGCAGAGGGCCGGGGTCCACGGACTACTGTTCGCCAGCCTACTGCTTCTCGCATTCGGCTGCGGGGATTCGACCACCGAGCCCGAGAACGAATCCCTCACCATGAACGAGGCCGTTGCACTGTTCGAGGGCATGAGGGCGATTCAACAGGACTCCACCCCCAGGATCCTCCACGCTTCTGACGACAGCACCGTGGTGGCTTGCCCCGTCGCTGGACAGGTCAGGGTCACGGGAAGCGCTTCGGAAGCGGTCGCGGGGGATACGCTCAGGCTGTCGACGGACTTCACGGCGGCCCCCGCAGGATGCCAGTTCTCGCAAGGAGGGCACCAGTTCACCATCGATGGCGATCCCGGCGTCCGTGAGCGGACCGTCGTCGTCATCGCCGGACTCTTCGAGCATTTCAGCATCGAGGGCACGGTGACCGGCAGCGTGGACTGGCAACTCGATGGCAGGTCCGGCTCCTGTGGCGGTGGACGGCAGCCGCCCGGCGCGCACTCGGCGGCACCGGTTCAAGACCAGCCGGGAGCCTCCGCGCCACCACGCTGGCCACGTCGAATGCGTGCATGGCCCGAAAACCGTCCGCTGACTTCCGATGTCGTCGCATGCAATCCCGCTCATTTCTGCATATCGTAAGTGGTACAGCAATGGCAGTAAGCGATCTAACATACTGATATATATGGCGTTACAAATGCCATTTTAGTTCCGCCGGAGCTGGGCAGCCTGTCGAGTCTCGGAGTCCTGTGGCTATCTGACAACTCCTTGACAGGCCCGATTCCGCCCGAGCTGGGCGGATTGTTGAATCTCGAGTCTCTGAATCTCGGCGCAAACTCACTAACGGGCCCGATTCCGCCGGAGCTGGGCAACCTGCCGATCCTCTATCGGCTCGATGTATCCGACACAACGCTGGAGGGTCCCCTGCCCGATGAGCTGGTCGGCCTGTATTTGACCTATTTCACCTGGTACGATACGAGTCTGTGCGCGCCCGACGATCCGGTGTTTCTGAGCTGGCTCAGATCGATCGCGTACCACGATGGCGGGGAAACCTGCACGGCGGGAAATTGAGGTCGCGGCGGATGTCGGTCCGGTGCCGTCGCGCTCGGGCTCCGCTACTCGGAGCGGGTCGTTCCGTCGTGATTCGCCAGCTCCGGCAGCTCGTCGTCAGCCTTGCCCCACCGCCCGGGGGCAAGTTAGCTTCGGCTTTGCGGCGCGATCAGCGCGGCTAGGGGGTTTGAACGGACGAGACCGAAGGGGGCGCCGAATGAAGATCGGCAAGCGATATGGCCGCTCTTGGCCGCACCTCGTCGCGGTCTTGCTCGTTGCGGCGTGCGACTCCACCGAGCCGGAACCTTTGACAGAGCGCGAGGTGCTCACCTTGCTGTACGAGAGCACCGGCGGATCGGAGTGGAGTTACAACGATGGGTGGCTGTCCAACGACGAGATCGGCACTTGGCTAGGCGTGCTAACCGACGATTCGGGGAAGGTGATCGCAATCCAGCTCGACGAAAACAATCTTGTCGGCACAATTCCGCCGGAGCTGGGCAGCTTGCCGGGTCTCGAATACCTGATTCTGGAGGACAACTCTCTGACAGGCCCGATTCCGCCGGAGCTGGGTGGCTTGTCCAACCTCGAGTATCTGGATTTCTCCAACAATTCCCTTACGGGCTTGATTCCTCCCGAGCTGAGCAGCCTGTCGAGTCTCCGAGCCCTGTGGCTATATGCCAACTCTTTGACAGGCCCGGTTCTTCCCGAGCTGGGCAGCCTGCCGAGTCTCGAATTCCTGTACCTATCCCACAACTCCCTAACGGGTCCGATTCCTCCCGAGCTGGGCAACCTGTCGAGGCTCAGAGGACTGTCTCTGTCGGCCAACTCCCTGACGGGCCCGATTCCACCGGAGCTGGGCGGCTTGTCCGACCTCGAGTATCTGGATTTCGCCAACAATTCCCTTACGGGCTTGATTCCTCCCGAGCTGGGCAATCTGTCGAAAATCAAAGGACTGTCCCTGTCGGCCAACCCCCTGATGGGCCGGATGCCGCCGGAGCTGGGCAGCCTGTCGCGTCTCCAGGCCCTGTTGGTTCACGAGACAACGTTGGCGGGTCCCCTGCCCGACGAGCTGGCTGGCCTGGATTTGACCTATTTCAGCTGGTACGATACGAGTCTGTGCGCGCCCGACGATCCGGTGTTCCTGAGCTGGCTCGAATCGATCGAGAACCACGACGGCGGCGAAATCTGCACGGCGGGAGGTTGATGCCGCGGCGGATGTCGGTCGGTCCGAGCTTGAGGAACGTGCCTCGTCAATGGCAGTGCGACTGCCGATCTTTTGGAAGCATCGCAGCCACTCGAGAGACGGCCGCCCGCAGTGAACTTGGTTCTACCGCAACCCGCCTGCCGGGATGCCCCTGGTGACCGTAACGTTCGCACGCTCCTCGCCGGGGAGCTGCTCCCCCCATGGTCCAGCGGAATCGGCGAGAACGAGAGGGAGAACCTCGTCTCCCCGTTCGCTCCGAGTCCCTCGACCCGGTAGGGGCCGTCGGACTCGGGAAGCACAACCGGCCCCTCCAGCACGAACGCCGGTTCGAGGAGGGGACGTCCCTCCCAGACCCCGCCCCAGACCACGAGCATCTCGCCGCGGTCCAGACCCGGCGGAGCCTCCGCGTCGTGGTTGATGCCGCCGTCTCCGTTCAGCCGGTGGGTCATCGCCCGGTCGAACTGGTAATCGCTGATCCAGATATGGTTGAAGCAATAGCTCATGACGTCTCTGTACTGCCGCGGATCCAGCGGCATTCCCTCCGCCATGTCATATCCCCAGACTCCGATCGAGCCGTTCTCGTAAGGGTACCGGGGGTCCGGCCCGCCGGCCCCGCCGCAGGGGGCGTGGTACAGATTCATGGTGTGCCCCACTTCGTGCGTGTAGACGTAGTCGACATCGGACCCGACGCTCACCGGATAGCCGATGTTGGCGATCCCGGCGACGCCCAGCAGGTTCCGGCTCACGACACCGTAGTAGTATCCGCGTCTCCCCTCCTGCTCGTACAGGACTCCACATCTCGTTACGCCACGACCACCAGTTGCCGAAGTTTCGCAAATCGAGCCTGGTGGTGTAGGTCTCGTGGACCTCGACCTCCATGTCGCCCACCGGGAGGATGGTTCTGCCTAGGCGCATCTGTTCGCTCTCCGGGTTCACGCCGTCCACCCAGTCGAAGACCGCCGAGTCGGGCGCAGGGCGAGAGATCGTCGGGACCAAAATGATGCGGTACACGGGAGGCTCCACCACGTCGAGCGCCATCGTGCCCTCGGCCGGATACCGGGTCTGGCTTCCCGGGGCCAGCGACACCACGCCCTCCGGATCGAGCTCCACCACCATCTCGACGCCGGGCTGAATGGCGGACCCGGGAATCTCGACGTTGTAGGACCCGGTCAGCGTCGACTCGTCGATGCCGGTGGGGATGCGTCCAGCCACCGGCGGCATTAGCTGCTCGAAGACCACATCGTTCTCGCGCGTAAGCGTGACCCGGGCCGACGACTCCAGGCAGTTGTCCTGGCTTGCCACCACGAATACCCGCAGGAGCGCGGGCCGGCCCGCGATGAGTCTTACGCCGCCGTCCCGGTCCTGCGTGGCCTGGTTCAGATAGATCACCGGGGCGGTCAGCTCGAGCTGGTCGGGATTCATGCAGTACGTCGACGTGTCTCCAGTCCGGCCAGCCGCGCGGTGACAGCCACCCAGCCCCCTTCCTTCCCCGTCAGCGTTCCGTCCTCGCTCACATCCGCGACGGACGGGGGAATGGCTCTCCAGGTCGCCGTCGCCCAGCTCGGAACCGGCATGACTTCCCCGTGCTGGTCCTTGACCACGAACTCCAGCCTTGTCGGTTTCCCCACCGTAAACCGACTACTATCGGGGGGGGACACGGCCAACTCGGTGGGTATGCGGTCCGCTTCCGTTTCCAGGTCGGCGCAGCCGAGGAATATCACAGTCCCCGCCAGCACCGCCTTCGAGAATGTCGCTCCGGTCATGCCTGCTCTCGTCCTTACCACAGTCTCCACCCCCTACGTACTGGACACTTTGCTCCCGATCGGCACCGCGCGCGGGGCGTAGTGCTCCGGAGCGCTACCCCGGATTCCAAACTTCGGCCGCAGTCGGGCGCCACGTCCGCAGAAAGGCCACCGACCCGAGCACACCGAACTTTCGGGAGCGCCAAGCAGCCCCTCGATATCCGGTGGTGCCGAGCCACGGGCGCGGCCGACCCCGACAGGAATTGCGGGAGCCTGTTTGGGATCTCGTGGAGCACGCGGTCGGTCCCTGCGGAAACGGCGGCTCGCGCCCGAGCGCCGATCCCGCCTACCACAATCCGCCTGTCGGGATGCCCCTGGTGACCGTCACGTTCGCACGGTCCTCACCGGGAAGCGGGCCTCCGTCCCAGTCCCTGACGATCGCCTGGAGCCGTCCCGTGAAGGGGTCCGTAAGCACGGCCATCTGGGGCTCTCCGTCACGTGTTAGCGTGTACTCCCCCTCCGGCCCGGTGAGCACCATCCGTTCCAGGTTGTCGGCCCACTCGCGCTGGTAGGGGATGAAGAACACGAAGCTGCTCCCCCCATGGTCCAGCGGAATCGGCGAGAACGAGAGGGAGAACCTCGTCTCCCCCCTCGCTCCGAGTCCCTCGACCCGGTAGGGGCCGTCGGACTCGGGAGGCACAACCGGCCCCTCCAGCACGAACGCCGGTTCGAGGAGGGGACGTCCCTCCCGGACCCCGCCCCAGACCACCAGCATCTCGCCGCGGTCCGGACCCGGCGGTGCCTGCGTCTCCGCGTCGTGGTTGATGCCGCCGTCTCCGTTCAGCCGGTGGGTCATCGCCCGG
>JAPOYJ010000009.1 GCA_026706635.1 Gemmatimonadota bacterium
AACACTTACCGCCTCACGTCGCTCCCGCTCCCAGGTCGATCATGAATAAGGCGGGATGAGGGCAGCAAGGCCGGGGCCGACAAAGGAGGCCGGACACACACGTTCGGCGTCCGGCGTCCTGCCACGAAACTGCGTGACTGCGCGGTGTACCAGTATGCCGGTGTCCGGCTGAGAGGTGGGAAGCCCGTCCCGATCAACGGGGAATAGGTGCCCTTCACCGACACGACGAAGCGGAAGTTCTAGCAGGACACGCGCACGGCAACGGTTCGGCTAGAACTGCGAAACCAGGGGGCGCTGGAGGCGCGTTTTCGTCATCTGAGAGTCCCAGGCCAAGGACTCGGATCGGGTTGCCAAAGCCGTCAGGCGGCTTCTCGGTCCCTGCTAACCGCTCGCGATTCGTCCGAGAACCTCCAGTACGGTATCAGGTATTCCCGTTCACGTTTGCATATCCAAAGTGATACACAGCTCATGGGTGTATTTATCGAAGTTATTGAAACTACATGATTTAGGGCATTGTAGAGTCGGTGTAACGCGGTTCCGCCCGAGCTGGGCGACCTGTCGAATCTCGAAGACCTGGATCTCAGATACAATTCGCTAACGGGCGAGATTCCGCCCGGGCTGGGTGAGCTGTCGAATCTCGAGTGGTTGGATCTCTCCGGTAATTCGCTAACTGGCGAGATTCCGCCCGAGCTAGGCGACCTGTCGAATCTCGAATACCTGGATCTCAGATACAATTCGCTAACGGGCGAGATTCCGTCGGAGCTGGGCGAGCTGTCGAGTCTCCGAGGCCTGCAGCTCGACAACAACCAGCTGACCGGCGAAATTCCGCCCGAGCTGGGCGACCTGTCGAATCTCGGACACTTGCATCTCAGATACAATTCGCTAACGGGCGAGATTCCGCCCGAGCTAGGCGACCTGTCGAACCTCAAGGACTTGACCCTCGACAGTAATTCGCTAACAGGCGAGATTCCGCCCGGGCTGGGTGTGCTGTCGAGTCTCAGGTGGCTGGATCTCTCCAGTAATTCGCTAACCGGCGAGATCCCGCCCGATTTCCTTGATCTTCCACTGGTGTGGTTCTATTGGGACGGGAACGAGGGCCTCTGCGCGCCTAGCACAAGCGAGTTTGACGATTGGCTGGACGGAATTAGGTACTGGCGTGGCCAGAGGTGTGACTGAGCGCAGGCTGCAAGCTCACGCCATCACCACCACCAGCGGCCGCAGCGTGTGCAGCACCGTCACCGTCTCCCCCTGCGCGGCCAGCACATCGGTGAGCCGGCGGTACACATGCGGACTCTCGTCCACACCGCCACCCCGGAGCACCACCCCCTTGCGCCCCACCCACTCCGCCATCATCTCGCGGCTCACCCTGCCACGCTTCAACACCTTGCCTGTTCGGCGGTGTCGCTTCCCCCGCGCGGCCGTGCGGCTCATCACCCGGCCAGCACCATGCACGGTGGAGTAGAGGGCACGCGCCTGTAGATCGTCCGCCGCAGTGACCGCCCCCGCACCCCGCTGCAGCTCACCCTCCGCCGACCCCGCCCCCGCACCCCGCGCCCCCTCCAGAATCACCGCGTCGTCGCCCATCGACCCGCCCACGAACCCCTTCTGTCCCGGGAACGCCGGCGTGGCACCCTTGCGGACCACCACGAAGGTGCGGCCGAAGTGCTCCTCCTCCCAGGCGAAGTTGTGGTGGTTGTGCACGAGCTCCACCTCGCGCCCCCCGATGGTCTCCACGGCCTTCCGCGCCGCCCATTCCCGGCCCGCGTACGCGTACCGCCCTGCCAGCTTCATTAGGTGCCAGTAGTCGTGCCCGGCAGGCGCATCCAGCTCCAGGATGACCTCGGCCTCGGGTACGCGCGCGCCCCACTCGGCACCCTGCCCGATCGCCAGGAACGACGAGGCCACCGTGTGCCCGAAGCCGCGCGACCCGAAGTGGACGCCGACCCAGATACGGTCCCGTTCGTCGGCGAAGACGTCCACGTAGTGGTTGCCCGATCCCACCGAGCCGAGCTGCCTGCGCGCCTTGTCAAGAAGTGCGCCCCGGTGGCGCCCGGGCACGGCCCGCCAGGCGGGGTCACCGAATAGGGGGTGGTCGGAGGGTGCGTCGGGCGACCGGTTGACCCCGCCGACACCGAACGAGATGACGGACTGGATCTCGTCGGCCAGGTGTTCCAGGTTTCGCCGCAGACCGCCGGGCCGGTCGGCGAGGTCCCCTAGGGCGAGATCGGTGCGGATTGCGGCGTTCCCGCAGGCGATGTCGAACCCCACGCCCGCCACGCTCACCTGGTTGCGGTAAGCGGCCACTCCCCCGATCGGCATGACGTAGCCGAGGTGGCCGTCGGCCATGAGCGCGGCGTGGTCGGCGCGCTCGGCGACGCGGACGAGCTGGGCCAGCGTCTGCTCGTCGTGTTGGCCGAAGATCTGCATGTGTGGGCGGCAGGAATCGGCGTGGGCTTCGAGGGGCGGGTCGGAGCGTCGCGTCTACTGCCTCAGTCGATGCGATATGCGAGACCCGCCTGGATGTTCAGGGTCCGATTCCCGGCTGTGTAGTCGCCATCCCATGGTAACGACCCTCGGAGCCCGTGGTTGTAGAAGGCACCGACAGCCAACCCCATCTTCTCGGACATTCCGACCTCGAAGCGCAACCCGCCAGCCAGGCCCAGGTCGATGGACCTGGGGGCCTCCGCTCGGTCGTCGCAGTCCTCCAAGAACTCCCACTCCCTAGGCTCTTCGAGTACGCCCTCGATCGGGAAGTTGCCCCAACGGATGAACCGGGTGCACGAGAGCTTGAAGGCCAGAGCAGGTCCAGCCAGAAGGTGCGCCGATGCCCAATCGCCCAGCGGAAACGCTGTACCGACAAGCGTGGTGAGTTCCAGATAGGGGATCCTGGTCGTGAATTCGGCATCACAGCAACCCACGTAGAACCCCTTGCGGGAGTAGTTGACACCCACTTGCAGGTCGACGCGGCCGGAGAAGGGCACCTCGGAAGCAAGTCCCATCGTCGGCTGCATGACTGGCGCGGGGAGCTCGTCGGGAGTGCCGATCCAGGAACGGGTCAAGCCTCCGTACAGATAGAGCGTGGTCTGGCTGGCCGACTTCGCGGGGACGGGCAGGATCAGGACGGCGGCGGCGAGAAACACATAGCGGTTCATGAGGACCCTCCCATGTCTACGTGACTGGACTGCCTGGATGCCCGATCGCACCGTGACCATTAGCTTACGCGCCCCCGAACATCTGGTCCACCGACCGCACGAGTCACGCATGTACCGCCACCGTCCATTGGCCCTAGCCTTCGCAACCCTCGTGGCCACCGCGTCCGCACCCGCCCCGGCCGCCCCCCAGTCCCCTTCGGCGGTCCCCGATCTTGCCGAGGTCGCCGCCTTCGAAAGATCGAGCCTGGCGGTGCTTGTGAATCGCTTCGCAAGCGACTTCGGCGCGCTCGAGCGGAAGTGGAGCGACATGCCGCATTCCACCGAGCGGCACCAGCAGATCGACGAATTCCTGGCGGGGTGGGCGGTCGCTCTGGGAGGGCTGGAGGTCGCGCCGGACGACCTCGAGGGGCGGGTCGACCACCTGCTGCTGGCGAGCGAGATCCGCTACCGCCGGGAACTGCTTGCCAGGGAGGCACGGATCCTCGCCGAGGCTGGGACGCTGCTGCCCTTCGCGCGCGACATCCTCGATCTCCTCGCGATCCGGCATTTCATGAAGCCGGTCGACGCGATGGAGATCGCGGGAAGCCTGGCGGTGCTGGCCGGCGCGGTGGAGCGAGCGGAGGAGGCGCTGAGATCGGGCGCGGCCGCCGCGGGGGATGACGTGGGCGGGGAGGGGCAGCCGACCCCGACCCCGATCACGGGGCTCAGGGCGCTGCGCATCCTCTCTTCCTACGAGAGAGCACTCGGTGCCTGGTACCGCCACTACACCGGATACGACCCCCTCTTCACTTGGTGGGCCAGGAAGCCCTACGAGGAGGCCGACGACGCGCTGGGCCGCTACGCGTCCACGCTTCGGACGCAGGTGGTAGGCCGGGAGGTGGGTGGCGAGGAGCCCATCGTCGGCGACCCCATCGGCGCGGACGGGATGGCGGCCGATCTGGCCCACGAGATGATCCCCTACACGCCGGAGGAGCTGATCGCGATCGCGAACCGGGAGTTCGCCTGGTGTGAGGAGCGGATGCTCGAGACCTCGCGCGAGCTGGGGTTCGGAGAGGAGTGGAGGGCGGCGCTGGAGCATGTGAAGGGGCTGCACGCCGACCCCGGAGGGCAGCCCGAAGTGGTCATGCGGCTGGCCCGGGAGGCGCTGGACTTCATCGAGGCGCGGGATCTGGTGACGGTGCCGCCGCTCGCGAAGGAGGTCTGGCGGCTGGAGATGCTCTCGGCGGAGCGCCAGCGGGTGGCTCCGTTCTTCCTGGGCGGCGAGGTCATCCGCGTCGCCTTCCCCACCGACCAGATGACGCACGACGAGAAGCGGATGAGCATGCGCGGGAACAACATCCATTTCGCCCGCGCGACGGTGCATCACGAGCTCATCCCCGGGCACCACCTGCAGGGATTCATGAACGAGCGCTACAACCCGCACCGGCGTCTCTTCCGGACCCCGTTCTGGATCGAGGGCTGGGCGCTCTACTGGGAGATGCGGCTCTGGGACCTTGGGTTACCGACGACGCCCGAGGACCGGGTGGGGATGCTGTTTTGGCGCATGCACCGGGCCGCGCGGATCATCTTCTCGCTGAGCTTCCACCTGGGGCGGATGACGCCGGACGAGGCGATCGCATTTCTTGTCGATCGGGTCGGCCACGAGCCCGCCAACGCCGAGGCCGAGGTGCGCCGGTCCTTCAACGGGACGTATCCGCCGCTCTACCAGGCGGCCTACATGCTGGGGGGACTTCAGATCCGGGCGCTGCACGAGCAGCTGGTCGTCGGGGGACGGATGAGCGAGCGCGAGTTCCACGACGCGATCCTGCGAGGCGGGACGATGCCGATCGAAATGGTGCGGGTGCGGCTGCTGGGCAAGGCGCCTGGCCGCGACTTCCGATCGTCGTGGCGGTTCTACGGAGACCCGATGTAGCTTACGGGCCCGAACGTCTGTCCACCGAACACACGAGTAACGCATGTACCGCCACCGCCCGTTCGCCCCGGCCCTCGCGACGGGAAGCTGCTGGCAGGTCCTCCCCCTGCTGGTTCTCCCCGCAGCCTGCGAGAGCTCCGGAGATGTCACGCCATACGGCCTCCGTGCAGTGGTCGGAGATAGCGCCGGCATCGCCATCGCGGTAAACGAGCAGCCCGCGCCGGACTCGCGGCTGCCGTGGCGTTTCGGTGAACAGCCGTCGCTCTCGATCGGCTCCGTCGACAGCGGCGACGCCGACCAACTGTTCCGGGTCACGGATGCGACCCGACTCCCGGACGGCAGGATCGTCATCGCCAACACGGGCAGCAACGAACTAAGGGTCTTCAACGCCGACGGCTCGCACGCGGGGACGTGGGGAGGCCGGGGCGAGGGGCCGGGCGAGTTCACCAGCTACAGCCCGTCCGCCGTCGCCCTCTGGCCAGGCGACTCCGTCGCGGCCGCGAATCCCTGGGCAACCCGCCTGTCGCTCTTCGACAGGGAAGGCAACCACGGCCGCGACGTGCGCCTCGACGCCAGCCTGCTCAACGTCGTCGACCTGCTGCCCGACGGAAAGATCTTCACGAGCGGTGGCGGCGGTCTTCATCGGGAGATGACGGGATCCACGGGCCTAGTTCGCGGCAGCGGGGAGTGGGCAATCCTGACCGCCGACGGCACGCCGCACACATCCCTGGGCGAGTTCCCGGGAAGCGAGTTCTGGGCGACCTTCGGATCGGACGGACGCCTGCAGGGCGGCAGACCCCACCCCTTCGGCCGCGGCACGCTGGGAGCCGTGTGGGGAGACCTCGTCGCGATCGGGGTGCAGGACAGCTACGAGATCAAGGCGTTTGCCGCCGATGGGTCGCTCGTGAGAATTGTCCGCCGCGAGGGCGACCCGGAAAGCCCCACCCGGGCCGACCAGGACGCCTACTGGGAGCGGCTCTACGCCGACCTGCCGAAGGAGGAACGGATCGAGCGGCTCAACGAGGTGAAGGAAATGCCGCTCGTGGACGCCTACCCCGCCTTCGCGGGAGTCATGGCGGATCGCGCTGGCTACCTGTGGGTGCGGGAGTACCAGAGCGCGGCATGGACAGTATTCGACCCGGAAGGACGCATCCAGGGCCTGGTCGAGACTCCACCCGGCCTCCGCACCTTCGAGATCGGCGAGGACTACATTCTGGGTTGGAGGTACGACGAGTTGGGCGTGGAGTACGTGCAGCTCTGGTCGCTGGAGCGGGTCGGACTATAGTAGGGACGGGCTTGACAGCGTGTCTGTCCGGGGCTGCGGGCCGGGCTTCGAGACGCTGTCCGGCGACGGTTCCACTCCCGGAGGGGCGGTCGGCTTCACGCAGCTGGCCCGGCCGTCCCACCCTTGAGCCGAATCCAGGCGATCCCGTCCACGTGCGCGAAGTGGCGGTCGGCCGACACCAGATCGGCCCCCGTTTCCATGGCATGTGCCGCGATCCACACATCGTTCGTAGGAATGGGACGCCCCTTCGCGCGGAGCGAGGCAGCGATCCGCGAGTATCGGTCGGCGGTGGCCTCGCCGACTGGCACGACCGAGACGTACGGACTCTCCAGGAAAGCGCGCATCCCGCGGGCGTTGCGCTCGTGGTGCGAGCCGTGTCGGAACCCGTACAGAAGCTCGCCCAGCACAACCGTCGAGAGCAGGATGTGCTCCGCGCTTCGAACGATCCTGCTCACCTGCTCGCGCCCGTGCATGAGCTGGGTGTACGCGTTCGAGTCGAGGAGCACCCTCATTCCCACATGTCCTCGTCGATGGTCTCGAAATGCCTGAGCGCCTGCTCGACCTCGTGCGCTTGGTTGTCGCTCCACGTGCCGATTAGGTGGTCCAGCGCCGAGCCGACCCGGTCGCGTCGCTGGCCGTCGAGCCCGGCCCCCCGGCGCAACAGCTTCACGGCGGCGCGGTTGAGCGAAGTGCCGTCGCGGTTGGCTAGCCGCTGGATCGCCCGGGTCAGGTCGTCGCCCAGGCCGCGAATGGTGAGCTGTTTCAGCTATTACCTCCTGGATGGCTCATGGAGTGATGCATAATGAGTCATATTATGACTCGACAACGTGGTCGTCAAGTCGGCGGGTGCCGGGGTGTACGCTTGGCTCATCTTGCGACGGGCCGTCCGCTCGGAAACCGGCGGATAGCACGAACCGGCCCCCGGCGTAGGTCTACGCACCTCTGACCGACACAGGGTGTCCGACAAAGCAGGTTGTCTGACGCTTTGGACCGAAGTGTCGGACTAGCGGAAGGGCGGGGGTTCCTCCGATACAAAGCGCGTCAGACAACGGGCCGAGCACCCAGCACCACGACCTCGATTTCCGCCTCGCGCATCGTGACCGCGAGCGTGCCGCCGTCCGGGCTCACGCTCGGCTGAAGCGCACCGAGCACGCCGGTCGTGGTCTGTTCCGTCGCCGGTGAGGATGTCCGCCCTCCACACCTGGAAGGGCCCGGAGCCGTTGTTGCGGGAGTAGAAGAGCGACGTGCCGTCGGCGCTCCACTCGGGCGCGCTGTAGGGCTCGCCGTTGGCAAAGGTGACGACTGCCTTGGGGATGCCGCCCCCTGCCGGCACGGTGTATACCGTCACCCGTCCGTCTTCGGGCGAGCGTCCGTAGAAGGCCAGCCGCCCGCCGTCCGGCGAGAAGCGGGCCCCCATTGCGTAGCCCTGGAATCCGTCGAGCGAAACCCGGACCGGGTCGCCGAGAGCGAGCCCCGTGGCAGGATCGACGGCGATCGTGTACACGGACCCCGGGTTCCCCTCGAGAGGCGGGCCGTGGCTGCTGAAGGCGAGCGTGCGCCCGTCTGGGCTCCAGTCCGGCTCGCCGGTGTCCGCGCCCCGTCCGAACCACGTGAGGCGCGTCGGTCGCTCGCCGCCGCTGGCCGGGACGATCCAGATGTCGTCGCTCTGCTCCAGGTGACTGTGGAAGGCAAGCCACCGGCCGTCAGGCGACCACGCGGCACCATAGTCTTCCCGCTCCCCCGAGAGGAGCGCCCGGACCCGGCCAGCCGGGTTGCCCTCCGCATCGATGTCGAGCACGCCCAGATCGAAGTCGACGGGCATTCGGACGCGTCGCCAGGAGAAAGTGATGAAGCCGAGCGCCGTGCCCTCGGGGTGCCAGGAAGGCAGGAACGCGCCCGTGGAATGCGCCGTGGTCACATCGACGGGCTCCCCTCCGGTCACGGGAACGAGACCCACCGCAGTTCTGTGGTGGTAGACGCTGAGCGCGACGCGACCGTCGGCCAGGGGTGTGACCGCAAGCACGTCATGGCCGCCGCGCTCCAGCCGGTCGGCCGGGGTGCCGTCCAGCGGCACGCGCCAGCCGACGAAGAGCGAGTCGCCTGGCCCCGCGGCGGCGAGATAAAGCGCGTCACCGGTGGGGGACCAATCGACGCGACGGTCCCATCCGAGCCGCAGGTCGGTGAGGAGCGTGCGCGTCTCGCCGGTGGCGATCTCGGTCAAGGCCAGGGTTGCGCGTTGGTCCGCGAAGCGAAGGTACGCAACCGAGCGCCCGTTCGGAGATCGCACGGGCCCGGCCCATCCACCGGCGCGGTCGACGAGCACGGTTGCGTAGTCTAGTCCCGGCGCATACGCGACCCACGCGGTGTCGGCACCCGCGTGACGCAGCCCGGTCACGGTCCCGTCGGGCATCAGTCGCGGATAGTCGACATGCGCGTCCCCGGGATCCACGATGCGTGTCTCCTCGCCGGTGTGCGGATCGAAGGTCCAGACCCCGTGGCGCTCGGGCCGGCGGTCGAGGTAGACGACGCGCGACCCGTCGGGCGACCAGGTCACCCGCGTCCGGTCCGCCGGCGTCGTCGTTACGGCGCGCCGCACCCCGGTTGCCGCGTCGTACACCGTCAGCGACCTGCTGCCCGCGGCGAAGTCGGCGAACACGACCCGATCGCCGGCAGGCGAGGGGATGCCCGGGTACGCGTCGTAGAGGTCCGTATGGACGTGTCGCGCGAGCACGATGTCAGATGCCTCTTCAACGCCGCCGCCGCATGCCGCCGCCGCGATCAGGGTCGCCACTGCGAGGCCTCGGGTGTGGGGGCGGGTTCTTGCGCGGCGTTCCGGCATCGTTGCTTCCTTTACGTTGGGCGGCATGCGGTCAGGGCTGATGGGGTGTGGAAACCGCTCCAAACTGCGGTCGGGCCAAGCACCCCGCCAGCCCAGGCGTCGTTGTCTGCCACTTCGGGGCCGAAAGTGTCGGACAAAGGGATTTGTCAGCGTCCCCAAATGAAATACCCGTCAAGAAAGCAAGTAGTTGCCATTCAATGACTTACGCGAATCGGACGCGATTCGGCGGGTTTCCAATCAAGAAAACTCGGGGTGAATTGCGGATGCAGCGAGGCCAGGATCCGGTCACGCACGCGCCCAGAACGGCAGGTACCGTCGCAGGCGGGGACCCGCCGCGGGGTGATATCATTGTGGTGAGGGGAGTGATATCAAGCCGGACGGGTTGGTCCGGCGGGTTGTGGGTCATTCCGGGGGTGGAGCGGGCACGATCTGGCCCTCGCGGGGGCCCTGGGATTCGGGCGTCGGTTTGTTCCGGCCGACACCTCGTTTGTCGGCACGCTTCCGCTTCCGGCGACGCCTGCTCACCAGAGTCGTTCCGACGCGCCGCATTCGACCATCGCATCTTCGAGATGATCGCCGACGGCGCGCCAAGCCGCTCCGATCGCCTCCGCTTCAGATTCCAGGCCAACCGCCCGATCTGGAGATCGGTGCATCGTGCCTGTGATATCGAATGCGCGGGTCATACCCCTAGTGAACGGACTCTGCCAGCGGGTGGGGCGCTCCGACCCCAGGTGACGGACCACGCTGTTCACCGCCATGTCGGGGTACTGCCGATAGATCGCCGCGAGCATCTGGCGGTACGGGATCAGCCGGACCCAGCGGGATGCCCTTGCCACGTAGTCGCCGACGGGATCCGGGAAGGAAGCACGCACCTCGGTGCCCCGGCGGTACCCGGCCTTCGTAAGTAGGTAGCGCGGATAGGATCCCGAGGAGTCGTCGCGAGCGTCGCCAACCACCACCAACCTGCCAATCACATCGTAGATGGTGCGGTCGAAGGGCCCGTAGTGGTACGGTCGGAAGTGGAAGAAGGGTCCCCCGATCCGCTCGGCCACCTCCCGGTCGATGAGGAACAGCAGCTTCTGCACCCTGATCGGGTCGAATGAGGCGCCGGGCCCGGAAGCCGCGAACGCCGCAGCCACGATGTCCTCGCGATTCCGCTTCACGATGCCTCGCCGCCTCTCGGACCAGCTGGCCTCACCCGCCGGGCTGGGGCGGGTTCTCGCAGACGCGGCTCATCTGCTTCCGTTGGCCCTTTCCGGGTCCGCTCGCCATCTAACCCTCCACGCGCCGGAGCAGCTCCTCCACCGTGGAGCATTCGAGAACCGCCGATTCCGCCCTAGCGAGCCGCCCGTCGTCCGCGGGAGTCCCGAACAGACCTGCCAGCCGCTCACCCGTCTCCGCGCCGAACCTCCTGCGGGCCAAGCTGCACAGAACCTCGACTCGCCCCTCGACTCGCCCTTCCCGCCGCCTCTCCCTCCCGAACTCCTCCAGGCTCCGTTCGTATTCGGTGCGCCCCTCGGCACGCCCTTCAGCTCGCCCCTCCCGCCACCTCTCCCTCCCGAACTCCTCCAGGCTTCGTTCGTATTCGGTGATTGCCTGCGTCATCGTCGTCACCTCCCTGTTCTGTTCCTCGGTGATACGCCGTTTCGAAACTAGCCACGCCCCGATGCAGTTCGCCAGCAGCCGGTCCAACCGGTCTCCGGACTCGCTGGCGACCCGCTTCAGTATCCATCTCACAAGCGGACGCTCGTTTTTCGCGAAGCAACCTGCCTCGCAACGCCCCTTGGCGACGCTTCGGCGCCCGTTCTTGCCCGGTTCGATCATCCGTGAGCGCTCCCCGCCGGGCTGGGCGCCGGGAAGGCCGGGCAGGAGTACTCGCGCGGCGGATGCGCCGTCCAAGTGCGGTCCTGCTGCACCAAGGCGTTGGCGAGGACGAGGAGCTTCCGCATCACGGCCGTCAGGGCGACCTTCGACGGCTTGCCCCGGGCCAAGAGCGCCTCGTACTTCCGCTTGAGGTCGGGATTGTGCTGGACCGCGACCACCGCGGGCATGAAGAGCAGTGTGCGGACCCGGTGCCTGCCGCCCTGGATGAAGCTCCGTCCCTTCCAGTTTCCGGACTCCCGGGTGACCGGGGCGAGTCCGGCGAGGCTGGCGGCTCGCGACCGGGTGAGCATGCCCAGTTCCGGCAAGTGGACGATCAGTCCTGCGGCGGTGATGTCCGAGATGCCCGGGATCGAGGTCAGGATCTCGGCCCGGCGCTCCATTTCCTTCTCCTCCCCGATCCGCTGCCGGATCTCGGCATCGATGAGCTTCAGCTGGCGGTCGATCTGCCGCAGCCTCTGCTTGGTGACCCGCTTGCCCACCGGAGTGCGCAAGTTCCTGCCCCGGTTGGTGGTTGCGGTCCGATCCCTGACCAGCGCGTCGCGGATCTGCTGGAGCTCGGCAAGGTCGCGCTGCCCCTCCGATCTCGCCTCGGTCGGGCGCAGGTCCTCGATGGCCGAAGCCATGATGGCCAGCATCCGGGCGTCCACCGCGTCGGTCTTGGCGCGCCGCCCGATGGAGCGGGCGAAGGACCGGGCTTGGAAGGGGTTGATCGCGTACAGGGGGAGCCCGGCCTTCAGGAGGGTGTCCTCGAAGTCGCGGTGGAAGGCTCCGGTGGGTTCGTACGCGATCCGGTCGATTCCGGAGCCGATCCAGACGATCAGCTTCCGGAAGCCGGCGCTGTTGTTGGGGAACCGGGACGCTCTCCCCTCGGGCGTGGCGAAGGCGTCGAGCCAGTCCTTGGAGATGTCGATCCCGACGGTGCGGAGGATGGTGCTCATGTGTTCTTCCCTTCTCCTGTGCTTGTCATGCGAGCCTCGATGCTCGTGTATCCATTCAGGACATTGGGAAGGACGGTGGCGACCACACTGACGCACGGCCCCTTACGGCCTGCCAGCCTATCGATCCGACCACCGTCCCTGTTGAGCGCCCGCTCCGGCTCGCTACGCTCGCCTCTGCGGGCGCTCAACAGCCCGGGCCTTCCCCGTGACCCGGTCGTGCAAATCACGCGGGAATCTGCATGATTATGGGAGACAAGCCTGCCTAGCTCCGCCAGGGTTCCGGCCATCGAGGTGTCCCGATCGAGGCTGGCAATGGCCCCTACCAGACCGGCGGCCGTGCCGGATTCGCTTCCCGCCGGATCCCGGAAGATCACCCGGAACTCGCGAGGGATCCCGCGCGGAAAGAGTTCGCCGAGGGCGGTCGGCCCCTTCCAGGCACCCCGTCCGTGGTAGATTACGATGGGTGGCAGCACCTCGATGGAGTCGGGGCGGGGAGCGGGCCGAGACCGCCGCAGCATCTCCTGCACGGCCAAGTGAGAGTAGATCGCCGTGCGAAGGGGCATGAGGCGGTCGGGCCGACCTTGAAACTCGACGAGGATCACCACGCGGCCGGTGCCGTCGCGGGTGTGCGCCGTCCACATCATGTCGGGGTAGCGGCGCACGAGCGCTTCGCCGACGAATTCCGTGCCCAGCTTCTCCAGCGTGGAGAGGTCGATCCGGCGCGCATCCTCCGGCAGTACGTCCCGGATCAGGATCTCGACGACTTCGGCGTGGCCGAACAGCCGCTTCAGTATGGGATCCCTCACGGACGGGTGCCGGACTGGGTGGACGACGCCGGGGCGGCGGCAGGCAACCTCAAGGTGCGATGTGGCGGGGGGCGGATACATGGCGGGATGGGTGTGGGGAGCAGGCGGGTTGGCACGAGCAAGACCGTCAACAAGCGGGTGCGTGCGGAGACTTGGCGCGAGTCGCCCCGCAGCTGCCCAGCGCTGTCGGTTCACCCCCTCATCCGGCGCTCTTCCCATCTTCTTCGTCCGGTTCTCACCTCCGATAGGGTTCACTCACTTACTGAGCGTGGCATTCGCCGATCCGCTCGATTTCCAGCCCCGCAGTTGCTGCGTCTCAGGCCGACGATACGCGCAAGTTCGCCTAGCCCTTGAACTCCGCCGCGAGTCTCCGTATCCTCTTGGCCATCGGTCACCTCGGTGACTGCCATTCCATGGTGAGTGAAATCCACCTCGACGGCCCATCAAAACTCCTTGACCACCCAATAGGATGCCGCACCGACACTTCCTTGAGCTGCGCACGGCGATTCACAAGAGGCTCCGAGTCCTTCGGCCTCCCGCTTGGGAAGAACAGATTGAGAAGTATCCGTGGCTATACGGAGCCCTCGGCGACCCCGGCGCCAAACGGATGTTCATCTGCGAGAATCCGTCCTTGGGAGCGCTCCAGAGGATCCGAGAGAGCCGTCTGGGCGGCCCACCCGACTTTGATACCCAATGGACGGGTGATCCCGCAAAAAGCCACGACGAGCGCTTTCGTAAGGTGCTATGCGGCCTCGGGTTGAAGGATGGAGAGATATGGGAGCGCGGTGGCTGGAGCTGCTACATAACGAACGTGATCAAGCAGGCGGCGTTCGTGCGCGATTGGAATGAGGCTACCCGGCGCGAGAAGAAGCCAACTGTTGGTGAGTGGAGTGAGATTCTCCAAATGGAGATCGACGCGGTCCGGCCGGATGTCGTCTTCTGTGTCGGCGGCGAAGCGCATTGGATGGTGAAGTGGCTTCGGGGCAACTCCGGGTTGCGGATTCCGGGGCGGGTCCATGGCATCTGGCACTACTCCGCCCGACAGAGCGACGAAGTGGTGGAGCGGAAGATGCGCGACGGTATCGAACCGTACCTGTAGGAGGGAGACGATCCGCGGCAGGCACTGCCAGCACGCGGGCAATACGCAGGACACGCCGGCCCTCCCGAAATTCGCCCGGCTTCCGGCTCAGACCGACCGCTCCCTGAAGAGGACGTGTATGGCGAGAGCTCGCTTTTCGGCGGGCGTCGCACCCTCGAGATCTCGGATGGCACGATTCGCCCTTGCCAGAACGGCCGCCACGTCACTCTTCGAGAAGCGCGTGTCCGGGTCATAGTCGGCCGTGTGCCTCATGGCCTGAATGACAACGATTGCCGTGGCAAAGCGGTGAATCGATGACGGCAGGCCACCGGGCCGTCGGCCCCTGCGGCATTGTTCGCGCACCTGCCGGTGCTGGAGGCTGCGATATACCCGCGTCCAACTCCTGTCTCGCGGCTTGGTCGCGCCGGCGAGCGCGTCGGCGGCGCAGTTCGCCAGCCAGTGGAACAGCGCGTAGTAGATGAGACTGACAGCGCATCGTAGGTCCACCTGGCGCGGTGCCCCCGGGCGTGGCTGCTGGAGAAGCCGTCTGGCCGCGTCGAGCCAGTGGTCGGGATTCATCGCCCGTCCTCCGCCATCGCCTCTTCCAGTTCCGCCCGCAGGTGATAGTGGAAGCCGGTGTCGATGAACAGATCCCCTTCGGTCATCTCGTCCTCCACCTGCCCCTCGAAATCCACGATCTCCCTGCCCCCGAACCTGGGCGGCATCTCGTCGAACACGAAGACGACATACACCATGTCGTACCCGTAGTGATCCACGAACTGCTCGATCGTCATCTCCGTCCGGTGCGCACCGAAATGGTCGGCGTAGGCGCGTTCCACGATGGTTCTGATTCTCGACAGACTCTCTTGGGGCACCATGTCGTCCCTCCCTGCGGTTTGAGGCGGGAGGAATCTAACGCGGGGCGATCAGCGGCGCGTCATCGGGCAGTTGTCGGCGGGCGGGGATCTCCGGCCGTGCCGGATTCGCTTCCCGCCGGATCCCGGAAGATCACCCGGAACTCGCGAGGGATCCCGCGCGGAAAGAGTTCGCCGAGGGCGGTCGGCCCCTTCCAGGCACCCCGTCCGTGGTAGATTACGATGGGTGGCAGCACCTCGATGGAGTCGGGGCGGGGAGCGGGCCGAGACCGCCGCAGCATCTCCTGCACGGCCAAGTGAGAGTAGATCGCCGTGCGAAGGGGCATGAGGCGGTCGGGCCGACCTTGAAACTCGACGAGGATCACCACGCGGCCGGTGCCGTCGCGGGTGTGCGCCGTCCACATCATGTCGGGGTAGCGGCGCACGAGCGCTTCGCCGACGAATTCCGTGCCCAGCTTCTCCAGCGTGGAGAGGTCGATCCGGCGCGCATCCTCCGGCAGTACGTCCCGGATCAGGATCTCGACGACTTCGGCGTGGCCGAACAGCCGCTTCAGTATGGGATCCTTCACGGACGGGTGCCGGACCGGGTGGACGACGCCGGGGCGGTGGCAGGCAACCTCAAGGTGCGATATGGCGGGCGGCGGATACATGGCGGGATGGGTGTGGGGGGCGGGCGGGGTTCCGATTTTCCGTCCGGCTGGCTGCCGCATCAGCTCGCTCTGGCGGCGCACCCTCCGTCGATACCACGAGGTACGACCCGTCGGCAGCTTGCGCCATCCGAGGCGCATGGATTACGGTTGGATGCTAGGCCCCGAACCCCAACCCAAAGATGTTCCGCCCATGATGAATCTGGAGATTCTTCCCCGGCTCGAACCCGACTACCACTGCGAGACGTTCCGGGAAGCGGTCGCGGAAGTGGAAAGGCGGGGCACCTCTCCGGAGGCGGCTGATGCCATCTCTCGGATCGTGGAGTCTCCGTTCGGGGGATTTCGGGTCTTCACGGTGTCGCGGGCTATGGCCTTGGAGGTGTTCACCGCCATGGCCGAACACGGCATCGTGCCACTTCCCGAAGCTGGCCTCGGCGCCAAGTCGGTCTATCGTTGAGCGCGGGCACGGGAACCGCCTCTGAAAAGGGCGTGCCGAGGGGGGAAGATGTTGGCCAACTCGAGCTCTGGACCGAGATGGCCGCCCTCGAACGAGAAACAGGCGAGGGGACCAGCAGTGTCACCCCGTGCCGCTACGACGTGCGAGCTTCGTGATGTCCGATCTGGTCGGCCCCGCCGTGGGCGCGTTTCTCGGCGTCATAGCCGGAACGCTCATCACCATCCTCGCTACCAGACACCGGGAGCGGCGAGCCTACCGGCAGCAGGTGCAAAACCTCGTTTTCGAGCTTCGCCTCAACATCAAGAAAATCGACAGATGGCTCTCGGAGATTACCGAGTACCGCAATAAGGTCAATGGTGATAACCTGCACAATTGGTCTGGATATTTCGATCTGGGCAAGGCAGTCTACGCAACGACAAACAGGATGCTGGACGACGGATCACTCTACACGACGCTGAGTGAGCAGCATATTGAGGCGTTGCAATCAACTATCGCAGAACTGTCGCCGGCGGGAGCAAAGTACATGAATGAACAGTTGGCGAATCTTCGTAGCGAATTCGAAACTGCGCGACAAACACATGACACCTATTCTTGGTTTAACGTTACAAAACAAGAAGCCGTACGGGTTGCGGATTTCTGGGAACGCAAGATGAGGGATCATCGCTCAGTACTCGGCGAGATCGTTTCCGCAATCGATGCCCGCAGCATACAGCGGAGAGCACAATGAAGAGAGACATGGATCTGATGCGAAAGATACTGCTCGCGGTCGAAGCCAGACCGAATCCGCAGAGCTTTGATCTTGTTGAGATCCCCGGGCACCAACAAGAGGAAGTCAGCTATCATGTCAAGTTGCTCGGCGACGCCGGATACCTTGATGTATATGATCGCCGTGCACTCGGTCCAGACGGATACAGGTATGCGCCTTCTGACCTAACCAATGCGGGACACGACTTTCTCGACGGAATTCGGAGCAAGTCGATTTGGGAGGCAGCCAAGCAGAAGCTCCACAAGATTGGGGGTACCGCACCTCTCGATGTCGTTCAGTCCCTGTTGACAAGCATACTCAAGGAGAAGCTGCTCGGACCATAGCGGTCACCTCAACCCGATAAGCTCCATCACCAGTCGGTCGAGCTCGGCTCCCATGCCGTCCACATCGGCGGTCGGATTCCGTTTGTGGGTCACCGAGGCCACTTGGGACTCCCTCCTGCGCGTCGTTGGACAACCGGGAAGACGGATGCGAAACCCGGGGGAGACGCGGCGGGTTTGCCAATGTGCTCACCCACACCGTCCGGTGGCCTTCAGGACCATCCGCAGGAACGCAAACATGCGCCAGAAGAGATAGTCCACATGCTCCAGCGAAGTCAGCCGTTCCTGATTCGTCTCGGAGTGCCGGATGCGAAAGTTGTTCCCGATTCTTGTCAGCGCGAACGCTTCTTCACCGAGAATCCTCCGGAATCCCGTCCCCGGAACTGCGACACGATCGAGCAGGGCGTCCGCCTGCTTGCGCTTGTCCGAACCGGGCTCCAGCGTCTTCAGCCGCTCGAAGGCGTCCCAGAGCTTCTCGACCGCATCCCGGCGGTCGTTTCCTTGGGTGACGCGATTCGGCAGCGGGCTGTCTCAAGCAACCGGTCTGTCTCGTCGTCGCCGGTCTTGAAGACGGTCGACCGGAGCGCCTTCGCCAACGGCTCCGGCAATAGCCTTGCCGCCTCTCCGTCTGGTGTGAGCTCGTAGGCGACGCCGTTCCGAGCGAGGACCCGGTTGACATCGCTGACGAACCGCGCCAAACCCGCTTCCCGGTCCCAACTGAGATGATGGTGGCTGAAGAACGAGTGATAGTCTCTCTTGATCGGTTCCCCTACGGCCCTCGCGCAGAACTCCAGCACGTCCAAGATGACGTCGGTCGCTGGCAGCTCATGATCTGGAATGGGCCACTCGACGCCGGGCACCTCCGCCTGGAGCAACTGACTGAAGGCTTGCCCGTTGCAGCCGTATTTCGCCCCGCCGTCAGGGCAGGCTTCCGGAAAACGAAAGCCGAAGGACCCGTCGCCAACGGCAGTTTCGATGATACTCCAGAGGCCGTTCCACACAGGCTTGTCGATCACGTCCACTGTTGGGGGTCGTGTACCGTACTCTTTATCCGTCCAGTATTGCATCAGGTGCCCTCCCTGCGAGCTGTCGGTGCACCGGATGTGCCGACCTCGCCATCCTCGTTCGAGGCCGCCAGCGGCGCTGGCGTAAAGTCGCTTCCCATCAGGAGCAACGCGACCCGGGAATCCTGCCTTTCGAACTCGAGTCCGTTCGGCTGGCCCCTGTCAGACGTGTGACGATCCATGCTCTTCTCCTTGTTCACCTCACATGATCTGCTTCTCGTGAGCCCACCGTCGGATGCTGCTCCGCCAAGGGCACTTAGTTACACTAAGTACGCTGGGCCCCACGGTTTTCTTTACCTTCCGCCACGTTCCCGGAGCATCAGAACGGACCTGCTCAGCTTCGCCGAGTCGACCCGGCGGGTCCCGAGGGCGCGGCCGCACCGCGCGCCGCCCGCGTCAGTGCCGGGCGTGCAGCGTCGGCTCCCAGGCCAGATGGCGGGTGATGTCGGCCACGATCTCGGGATCGATGCCGAGCACCTCGCGGCAGAGCCGCTCGTTGAGTTCGCGGCGGACGGGATCGTCTGCGAGTACGGTGAACCCCTCAAGCTCACGGTGTTTGAGGTCTGCATAGACTTCGGCGGCGGCTGTGAGCTGGTCGGGCGACAGCCGGTCCACATCGAGCACGGGCATGGTGCGGGCAAGCTCCGTGGGCACGGCCGAGCGGCCCAAGTAGGGCCGGTTGCCGTGCATGATTCGCAGGAGCAGCCCGAGGGTGGAGTTCAGCCACAGGCACAGGGCTTCGTTCTTGCCCGGGGCCGGGTTGCGAGGGAGAACCGATGTCCACGATCTCACCCCGAGCATCGGGTTCTCGGTCATGACCGCTGCCACTCGCTGAGGGGCCATGCCGAGTTCGCGTGCGAGTTGCAGTCTTCCTCGCCGCGCCAGCATTGAGTCCTGATCGCTCCTACCGCGGTCGGCCCGCCGCTCAAGCCGCGAGTCGGCGCACGCTTCCAGCAACTTGTTTCGAACCCCCTTGTGCCGCCAGAGCGCGGGGAATCCCGCCGCGAGTTCCCACCCCGGTTCGGTCGCTCCGACGGGACGCTCGCGGATCGTAAAGAGCCCCTGCTTCGGGTTCTTGATCTGCATCTCGTAGGGCCCGAAGTCAGTATCCATCTCACAAGCGGACGCTCGTTTTTCGCGAAGCAACCTGCCTCGCA
>JAPOYJ010000012.1 GCA_026706635.1 Gemmatimonadota bacterium
AGCGGGGATGCAGCGCCGCTCGAATGCCGTGGGAGGTTTGTCCACGGGCTGCTAGGTGAGATGGTCGGCAGGGCGCTACTGCCCAGCCACCTGGCTCGCTGGATTCGCTGCCAGCTCGTGCGGAGGCGCGAGACGGCGACGGAGGCCGACGCCCAGCTGCTCCTCTACAGCCGGATGCTCTCCAGCGGCTTCCTGCACTTCGGCTACTTCGACGACCCGGACACTGCCCCCGAGGAGGTGAGTTTCGCCCTCCTCGAACGGGCCCAGCTGCGCTACGCCGAGCGGGTGGCGGAGCTCGTGGGGCCGCCGCCCGGGACGCTCCTGGAGGCTGGCTGCGGGATGGGGGGCATGCTCGGAGTCTTCCGCGCACGCGGTCACGAGGCGACGGGGCTGACACCGGACCGCTTCCAGATCGGTCACCTCCGGCGCACGCTCCCCGACGTGCCGATCCTCCACTGTCGCTTTGAAGATCTGGGTAGTGACAGATTCAGCTATGAAAATGTCACAACAGACCCACAGGAGCTCTATAGATCGCCATCTAAAAGCCATTGTGATCACGAGTGTGACAAATACATAGGGTATTTTGACACAATCGTACACGCGGAGTCACTCCAGTACATGCGTCCGGACGGAGCTCTCCGGGCGCTCGAGCGGGCCCTTGCGCCCGATGGCCGGTGGATCGTGGCCGACTACTTCCGCCTGGACGAGTCCGCGGCCGGTGTAGCCGGTCGTGCCGCGTCGCACGATGGCCGAGCGCGCTCCGCCCGTTCGGGGTGGTGCCTGGGCGAGTACCGCCGCCTCCTGGAGGAGCGGGGATTCGAGATCGAGGCCGAGGAGGACATCACCCCGCACGTCCTTCCGACGCTCGGCTTCGCCCGCCTCTTGGCCGAACGCATCGGACTTCCGGCCTTCGACTTCGGGAGCGAGAAGCTGCGGGTCAAGCTCCCTGGGCTGCACTACGTCGTGCGCCCCGCGCTGGAAAGGGCTCGGCGGAGGGCGCGGCGCGAGGCGTCGCAGCTCGACCCGGAGGTCTTCTCTGCCACCAGGCGCTACCTCCTGATGCGGATCCGCCGCTCTGTTGCGTCCCGGCCGTGGGGGCGGTAGAGTCTTCGCGCGGGGCCGTCCCGCGCTGAGGGGTGGAGCCGGGCCCTGGCTACGACGACGTCGCCGTCTCCGAACTAGCGGCCCAGGGGCTCGCCGAGACGGGGATGGTGCCGGTCTGCCGGTGCTAGTGGAACACAGAGCCGCCTCCTCGGTAGAAGGGCGGTGGGGAGGGGGCTGCGCCCGGGAGACCGGGGGGCTCCCGCAGGACCCCTGGAAGGGCTGGCACCGATGGCGCCAGAGGGGCGACGGCGGCACCTGCGGAGGGAACGACAACCCTGGAGTGATCTGTTGTTCGCACAAGTGTAATGCGTGGTTTACATAGTGTAATGCGTAGTTTACATTGCCAGCGAGCTTTGCTTGCGTCGGTGGCCGGGCTTCTTTTCGCGACGGTCGCGGCCCTGGCACCGCCATCGGAGCTCGGTGCGCAGGAGAACGACGAAATCCAGGCCCGCATGGAGTTCGACCGGCTCCGCACCTACTCCGGGCCGGGGGTGAACGTGGCCGCGCTTCTCCAGAGAGCCTACGCAGCGAAGCTCCGGATGCCAGCCGTCGGCGGGATTCTAAAGGGGCTGGTCGACACCGAGTGGGAGTCGCTCGGCCCCGAACAGGTGGACGACGGCTCGCGCCTCACGGCGGGGCGGGTCTCGGCGATCGTCATCCACCCCGACGACGTCGATGTCCTCTTCGCCGGGGGTGCGCAGGGCGGGGTCTGGAAGTCCACCGACGTGGGCGAGAGCTGGGAGCCCCTCACCGACGGGGAGTGCTCGCTCGCCATGGGGCACATCGCGATCGACCCGGAGGATCCCGACATCATGTACGCCGGCACCGGCGAGCAGCACTTCTCGGGCGACAGCTACTACGGGTGCGGCGTGCTGCGAACCCTCGACGGGGGCGAGACTTGGGAGCAGCAGGGAGCGGATGTCTTCGTCGAGCGCAGTTCGCGGGATGGCGGCGCCCGGATTGCGCGCGTCGTGATCGACCGCGCCACGGCCGGATCCTCGAGCGAGACGATCGTGATGGCTGCCTCCACCTACGGTCTCTACCGCTCGGAGGACAGCGGCGGCGAGTGGGAGAGGGTCATCTCGGGGACGGCGACCGACCTGCTGGCGCACCCCGAGGACGACTCGGTCTTCTTCGCCGCCATCCACGGCACCGGCGTGTACAAGTCGGTGGACACCGGCGAGACGTGGGAGAGGGCCTCTTCGGGGATGTCCTTCGGGAATGCGCGCCGCATCAACCTGGCGATCGCGCCCTCCGACCCCGACGTCCTCTACGCCAGCTTCCAGACGTCCGGGTCGAGGCTTTCCGGGCTCCGGATGTACCGCACCGATACCGGCGGCGACGAGTGGGAGGAGCTCGATGCGACCGGTGCCAGCTGCTGGTGGCAGTGCTGGTACGACATGACTATCGCGGTCGACCCGGAGGACGAGGAGACGGTCTACTTCGGGAGTCTGCGCCTATACAAGTCGGAGGACGGCGGAGACACCTTCTCGCAGCATCACAACGACAACGTGTACGTGGACGAGCACTACCTGCGCTTCGACGAGGACGACGTCCTGTACCTGGCCAACGACGGGGGCGTCTACCGCTCCACCGACGGCGCCGACAGCTGGACTTCGCTGGCCAACGGCCTGGTCGTGGCCCAGTACTACCGGGGCATCGCCCTGCACCCCTCCGACGCGGCGGTGACGCTCGGCGGCACCCAGGACCAGGGCACCCAGCGCTCCAAGGCCGGAAGCAAGGTCTGGGACAAGGTGGTTGGCGGTGATGGCGGCTACACGGCCTTCGATGTGGAGGACCCTGAGACCTGGTACGCCGAGCTCCAGTGGATCCCCAACTCCGGCTACAGCGGACCGCGCAAGAATGGCGACCGGGCGGTATCCGGGATCGATCTCGGGGAGTCGGGGCTCTTCATTCCGCCGCTGGTGATGGATCCGATGGAGTCGAAGCGCCTCTACTTCGGGGTTCGGAGCCTCTACCGCACCGACAACTCGGCGAGGAGATGGCGGCGCATCTACCGGTCGCCGAGCGGGGTGATCTCGGCCATCGGGCTCACACCTGCGGACGAGGACGCGATCTACGTGGCGCTCCTCTACGGCAGGGTGGTGGTGAGCCGCGACGGGGGCGAGAGCTGGCAGTCGTTGGGGAGCGGCCTGCCGAACCGCTACATCGGCGATGTCGCGGTGCACCCGGAGGATCCCGACCAGGCGTACGCGGTTGCGGGCGGGTTTTTGACCGGGCACGTCTTCCACACGACCGACGGGGGACGCACATGGCGAGATCGCACCGGCAATCTGCCCGACCATCCGGTCAACGCCGTCCTCTACGATCCGAGCGACTACGGTGCCGTCTTCATCGGCACCGACCTGGGCGTCTTCTACGCCGCGTCCGGCGGCGAGAGCTGGCTGCGCCTCGACGACGGCCTGCCGACGGTTGCGGTCTACGACCTAGCGACCCAGCCGGGCACCAGCCGCCTCGTGGCCGCAACGCACGGACGCGGGATGTTCGAGCTCGAGGTCGATGTGCCTCTCAAGCTGTGGACGCGCCCGGGCGCGATCTCCGACACGGTGATCGCGGGCGACACGATCGGGAAGGCGAGGCACAGCGGCGAGATCATCGTGGCGCCCCACGGCAAGGAGGACCACTCGACCACCTGGGAGGCGGAGAGCGACGAGGGGTGGATCGAGCTGGACAGCGCGACGGGCGAGGGGCGCGGACGCTTCGACTACAAGCTCACTGGCCGCGGGCTGGAGGCCGGGGACCACGAGGCCGCGATCGAGGTGACGCTGGAGGGCGTGGGCGAGACCTTCGAGGTGCCGGTGTCGGTGACCGCGCTCGCGCCGAGCCATCTCAAGGTCGGACCCGGCCCCCCGATTGTGAAGCTGCTCGAGGGGAGCACGGAGGCGTTCGGCGACTCGGTGCCCGTGAGCTTCATCGGCCCCAGGCAGGAAACCGCGTGGAGCGCAGAACGTTCGAGCCGAGGCGACTGGTTCGAGCTGGCGACCGCTTCGGGCGAGGGCCCCGGCTACGTCACCTGGACGGTCGATCCGACGGGTCTGGAGGAGGGGCTCTACGTCGACACGATCACCGTCGAGGCCTACTGGGCCACCGGAAGCCCGGCTGAGCTCGTGGACACCTTCGCCGTGCAGGGGGAGCTGGAGATCGAGGAGGAGCGCGAGAGCAGCGGCTACGCGGTCGCGGGATGGACGCTGTCGCTTGCCGACTCGCTGGCGTCGGGCGTCTCCGGCTACGGCGAGGACGACGCCGTCTGGGAGGCCGAGGCGTCCTCTTCGGGGTGGCTGGAGCTGGAGCGGAGCGAGGGTGGCTACCGCGACCATATCGTCTGGAGGCGCAACGCCGAGGAGCTCGACGCTGGCGTCTACGAGGGCGAGATCACGATCAAGGTGCGAGGGTACCCGGAGCTCGAGGGGACGATCACGGACAGCTTGGAGGTGGTCGGAGAGATCCCGGTCGAGGACGCCGCCCAGCACCTTATGGGCGAGAGTCGCCTCGGTGCCGGTCAGCTCGAATTCCTCGACTGGTTCGGCAACGGCGATGGATCGTTCAACCTGGGCGATGTGCTCCGCTGGCTCGATCACTGCGGGGGAGGCGGCGACGATATCGGCTGCGGGGACGGCAACGACGAAGAGGCCATACGCGGGAGAATGTGGGTGCCTGTTCCAATACGGTTTTCTCCAGTGCGGCAAATACCGTTTTCTCCAATACGGCGATGAGCATGAATCGGGGAAGGTGCGAGAAGTGAAGCGACCCGCGCTCCTGGCAGCCCACGGACTGCTGGCCGGAATCGCCTTGCTGGCGGCGTGCGGGGAACCCGAGCCCGAGAACAGGGCGCCCGAAGTGAGCGGGGCCATTCCGGCACTCGCGCTCGAGGTCACCGACACCGTCACGGTCGAGCTGTCGCGCTACTTCAGCGACGCGGACGGCGACGAGCTCCGCTACCGTGGGGTCGCCCTGGACACTGCTGCTCTGACGGTCGCGGTGGATGGCAGCGTCCTCGAGGTGGTGGGCAAGAAGCGGGCGAGGACGGAAATTCACGTCAACGCCATCGATCCCGATGGCCTCCTGACCAAGCAGACCTTTGGCGCCACCGTCAACGGCAAGCCAGGCACCCTCTGGGTGATGCTCGGGTACGAAGCGACCGAGATCGGGGCTGTGCTCCTTCGCCTAAGCGGCCTTGGGGTGGACTCACTGGAGGCGCACACGGGGTTCACGCTGTACTCGGCCCCCGGCGAGGAGACGGTGCGTGCGCTCGTGGCCGGCGATATCGCCGACGGGGACACGCTTCTCGGCTTCCGGGCCGGGGACGTCACCGCGCCCGGGGAGTACGCGGGAGTGCTCGACCAGGCCGCCGGGACGGACTACCGGCAGCTTTCCACCGATTCGGGGAGTCTGGAGATCGTGAGGTAACCCTAGCAGCCCGTGGACAAACCTCCCACGGCATTCGAGCGGCGCTGCATCCCCTCGAACTAATGCGGAACACGCACACCTTCGCCTTCCGGCGCCGTCCGTCATCTGACGTGCACTGTGCTCTCCGACTCGCCCTGAGAGTCTCCGTCCTGGTCGCGGCAGCACTCTGGGCGGCTGGCTGCGGCGGGCCTCAGAAGCCGCGGCCAGTGTTGGAGCTCCTGTACGACGAACTGGACGGCGACAACTGGGGCGATGAAGTGGTCGGCTGGTGGCCCAGCGTGAACTGGCTTACCGACAAGCCCCTCGACGAGTGGTACGGGGTGGGCACGGATGCCGACGGCCGGGTTGTTAGGTTGGAGCTCGGCCAAATTGGGCTAACGGGCGAGATTCCGCCCGAGCTGGGCGAGCTGTCGAGCCTCGAACGCCTGGAGCTCAGCTACAATCCGCTAGCTGGCGAGATTCCGCCCGAGCTGGGCGAGCTGTCGAGTCTCAGACACCTGGAGCTCGCCGACAATTCGCTAACTGGCGAGATTCCGCCCGAACTGGGCGACCTTCCGAATCTCGAAGTCCTGTCTCTCAGCAACAATGGGCTGACCGGCGAGATTCCGCCGGAGCTGGGCGACCTGTCGAATCTCGCCCGGCTGTATCTCAACGGCAATTCGCTGACGGGCGCGATTCCGTCCGAGCTGGGCGAACTGTCGAATCTCGATTACTTGTTTCTCCACGACAATTCGCTGACCGGCGAGATTCCGCCCGAGCTGGGCGATCTGTCAAATCTCACAAGCATGGATCTCCACGGCAATTCGCTTACCGGTGCGGTCCCGCAGGAGCTGGGGAGTCTGTCGAGTCTCGCAAGCATGGATCTCGAAGGCAATTCGCTGTCGGGCGAGATTCCGTCCGAGCTGGGCGACCTGTCTAATCTCGAATATCTGCGTGCCAACGGCAATGGGCTAACCGGCGAGATTCCGCCCGAGCTGGGCGACCTGTCGAGTCTCGGCCACTTGTATCTCCATGACAATTCGCTGACCGGCGAGATACCGTCCGAGCTGGGCGAGCTGTCGAATCTCGAATACCTGAATCTCAACGCCAATTCGCTGACTGGCGAGATTCCCTCCGAGTTGGGTAACCTGTCCAGTGTCGAATACCTGAGTGTCAACGGCAATCGGCTAACCGGCGAGATACCGTCCGAGCTGGGCGACCTGTCGAATCTCATCTACTTGTATCTCAATTCCAATTCGCTTACCGGCGAGATTCCGCTCGATTTCCTCGACCTATCGTCGCTAGGGCAGTTCTACTGGGACGGCAACGATGGCCTTTGTGCGCCGGACACAGGCGAGTTCGATGACTGGCTGGACGGACTCAGGGATTGGGAAGGCCCGAGGTGCGATTGAGTTCATGATTGGTGCGAATATGGGAGACGGCGCACAAACTCGCGAGTGTGCGCGCGGCGTAGCGCCGGACCGGAGGTTTGTCGGGCCGCGCGCCTGCCTAGCTTCTTGCGCATGGGCCAACCTCAAGGCCAATTGACAACACATATCGACCCGCCAACAGGAGCCGTGCCATGCCTGTAGAATGTCGCCACCGAGATACCCATCGCCACCGAGCCTGCCCCGCTCTCCGCCTCGCCTCGGGTGGCTCCGTCCTGGTCGCGGTCGCCGCCTGGGTGGTCGGGTGTGGCGAGCACCAGTCGCCCCAGCCACCAGTTGCCGGGAGTATCAAGGACCTGACGGTCGAGGTAGGCAGCACCGAGTCGGTCGATCTCGCGGCGTACTTCAGCGACCCGGACGGAGATGTCCTTACGTACACGGCGAGCTCGTCGAACACGAGCATAGCGACGGTCAGCGTATCTGGCGACATTGTGCAGGTGACGGCGGTTGCCGCGGGAAACGCCACGGTGACCGTCACCGCTACGGACCCCGACGAGCTCTCTGCCGAGCAGACCTTCACGGTGACGGTGCCGAACCAGGGGCCGGAGGCTGGCGAACCGATCGAGGACATCGACATGTTCATCGGGGAGGCGGCGCAGGTGGATGTCTCGCGCAACTTCAGCGATCCAGACGGTGATGCGCTCAGCTACACGGCCTCCACAAGGGGCGGCGGGGTGGTGATGGTCACCGTGTCGGGGAGCGTGGTCACGGCGAGCGCCGTGTCGCCGGGTACGGGCTACGTCACAGTGAAGGCGGCTGACCCAGGCGGGCTATCGGCGACACAGGCCTTTGCGGTGACTGTCACTCCCAATGAGCGGCCAGCGTTGGAGATCCTGTACGACGAAGTGGACGGTGACAACTGGGACGACAACACGAACTGGCTGACGGACGCACCTCTTGACGAGTGGTACGGGGTGATCACGGATGCGGACGGCTGGGTAGTCGCGCTGGACCTCAGCAACAATTCGCTAACCGGCGAGCTCCCGCCCGAGCTAGGGAGTCTGTCGAATCTCGGTGTGCTGTATCTCCACGACAATTCGGTAACTGGCGAGATTCCGTCCGAGCTGGGCGACCTGTCGAATCTCGTGAGGCTGTGGCTCCAAGGCAATTCGCTGACCGGCGAGATTCCGCCCGAGCTGGGCGACCTTTCGAGGCTCGTCTACTTGTTTCTCTTCGACAATTCACTGACGGGCGAGATTCCGTCCGAGCTGGGCGACCTGTCGAGTCTCGGAAGCCTCGATCTCCACGGCAATTCTCTCACCGGGCCGATCCCGCAGGAGCTGGGGAGTCTGTCTAACCTCCAAGTGCTGGAGCTCGAAGCCAATTCGCTGACGGGCGAGATTCCGTCCGAGTTGGGCAGCCTGTCTAGACTCGCATACCTGAGTGTCGGCGACAATCGGCTAACCGGCGAGATTCCGCCCGAGCTAGGCGACCTTTCGAGTCTCGAAATCCTGTATCTCGACCACAATTTGCTGACGGGCGAGCCTCCCTCCGAGCTGGGCGACCTGTCGGATCTCGAAATTCTCTATCTCCAAGGGAATTCGCTAACCGGCGAGACTCCGCTCGAATTCCTCGACCTATCGTTGCAACAGCGGTTCTTTTGGGACGACAACGACGGCCTTTGTGTACCGAACACAAGCGAGTTCGACGACTGGCTGGACGGAATCGCGCTCTGGCGTGGTCCGAGGTGCGAGTGAGTTCAGGAGACACTAATCGCCACCGAACGCGCGGCGCTCTGAAGCTCGCATTCACCCTCAAGAGGACAGAGGCAAAGGGGCGGAGATGCGATCCATGTGGACGCCCACACCCCCCGTCCTCATTCCTCGACGTAGCTCGGCCGCTAAGCACTGCCCTCGTGGGTGGAGCGAGCGGGTTCCTATCCCGCTGGAATGGAACTTGGTACGCTGGCAACCCCGAGGAGCTCCACGAGGGCGAATGGGAGCTCGGGGCGGCCGCGAAAGGCGCTAGAAGTGTAAGCCATGGATTACATTATGTAACCTAGAGATTACAATGCGCCTGCTCGAAGACGCGAATTCTCGGGGGCGGCGGGGACGGACTGCCGGGCTGAAGGCTCGTCGGCCGCCGCGCGCCTGCCTAGCTCCTTGCGCATGGGCCGACCTCGGGGCTATAGTGATGACACCTATCGACCCGCCACGAGGAGGCCTACCATGTCTGTAGATTGTCGCCATCGAGATACTCATCCCCGCCGAGCCCGCGGCGCTCTGCGCCTCGCCTTGAGTGCCTTCGTCCCGATTGCCCTCGCCGCCTGGGTGGTCGGGTGCGGCGATCCCCGGCCGCCAGTTGCAGTCGGGAGCATCCCGGAGCTAACGCTCGATGTCGGCAGCACCGAGTCCGTCGATCTCGCGGGGTACTTCAGCGATCCCGACGGAGACGGACTCAACTACAGGGCCTCGTCCTCCAACGCCGAAGTGGCGACCGCCGCCATCTCAGGCGACGCCGTGGAGGTCACGGGGGTGGGGAGTGGAACCGCGGAAATCACCGTGACGGCCTCGGACGGCAGCGAGTCGGCGTCGCAGGATTTCACCGTCTCCGTCCGCCTCACAGAGCGGCGAGTGTTGGAGATCCTGTACGAAGAACTGGACGGTGACGACTGGATCGACAACACGAACTGGAACACCGACAAGCCGCTTGGCGAGTGGCACAGGGTGAGTACGGATGCGGACGGCCGGGTTGTTACGCTGGTCCTCTGGGAGAATTCGCTAAGCGGCGAGATTCCGCCGGAGCTGGGCAACCTTTCGAGTCTCGAGACCCTGTATCTCCACGGCAATTCGCTAAGCGGCGAGATTCCACCGGAGCTGGGCAAACTTTCCAATCTCAGACGACTGGTACTCTACAACAATTCGCTAAGCGGCGATATTCCTTCCGAGCTGGGCGACCTGTCGAATCTCGAATACCTGTATCTCGGCGGCAATTCGCTAAGCGGCGATATTCCGTCCGAGCTGGGCGACCTGTCGAATCTCGAATACCTGTCTCTCAGCAACAATTCGCTAACCGGCGCGGTTCCGTCCGAGCTGGGCGACCTGTCGAATCTCGAATTACTGTATCTCCATGACAATTCGCTAACTGGCGAGATTCCCGCCCGGTTTCTCAATCTATCGTCGCTAGAGGAGTTCTACTGGCACGACAACGGCGGCCTTTGTGCGCCGGACACAAACGAATTCGACAGTTGGCTTGGCGGACTCTGGTCCTGGCGCGGCGCGATTTGCGATTGATTACACATATCGACCCGCCAACAGGAGGTGTGCGGTGTCTGTAGGCGATCGCCACCGAAATGTTCGTCGGCACCGAACCCGCGGCGCTCGCTGGCTCGCCTTGAGCGTCCCCGTCCTTACCGCGGTCGCTGCCTTCGCAGGGTGCCGTGAGCCCCAGCCGCCAGTTGCAGTCGGGAGTATGCCGGAACTGACGATCCGGGTCGGCAGGACCGTGTCGCTCGGTCTAGGCGGGTACTTCAGCGACCCGGACGGAGACGAACTCAGCTATGTGGCATTGTCCTCCAACGCCCAAGTGGCGACCGTTGCCATCTCGGGTGACTCCGTGGCAGTCACGGGGGTGGCGCGTGGGAGCGCGGAGGTCACCGTGACGGCCTCCGATGGGAGCCATTCGGCATTGCATGACTTCACCGCATCCGTCCAGCTCTCGGACCGGGAAGCGTTGGAGATCCTGTACGACGAACTGGGCGGCGACGGCTGGACCGACAACACGAATTGGAAGACCGGCATACCGCTTGACGAGTGGTACGGGGTAAGCACCAGTGGTGGCAACCGGGTTGATACGCTGGACCTTCGAGACAACAGGCTGATCGGCGAGATTCCGCCGGAGCTGGGCGACCTATTGAATATCGAGTGGCTCGATCTCGGCAGCAATCTTGTATGGCACGATCCCGGCGCCAATAGGCTGCGCGGCGAGATCCCCCCCGAGCTGGGGCGTCTGTCGAGCCTAAGGGGGCTGCGTCTCGACGACAATTTCCTGACCGGCGAGATTCCGCCCGAGCTGGGGCGTCTGTCGAATCTCGAGTTCCTGGATCTCGGCAGCAACAGGCTGACGGGCGCGATTCCCGCCGAGCTGGGGAGCTTGTCGAATCTCGAGTGGCTCAATCTCGAATACAATTCGCTAACCGGCGAGATTCCGCCCGAGGTGGGGAGCTTGCCGAATCTCGAGTGGCTCAATCTCGGACGCAATTCGCTAACCGGCGAGATTCCGCCCGAGCTGGGGAGCTTGTCGAATCTCGAGTGGCTCAATCTCGGACGCAATTCTCTCACCGGCAAGATTCCACCGGAGCTGGGCAACCTTTCTGAATCTCGGATTCCTGTTTCTCGACTACAATTCGCTATCCAGCGTCCCGACCGGGCTGGGGAGTTTGTCGAGCCTAGGAAGGCTGTTCCTCCAGAACAATTCGCTAACCGGCGAGATTCCGGTCGATTTCCTTGACCTGTCACTGTGGTCGTTCCATTGGGACGACAATGACGGCCTCTGTGCGCCGAACACAATCGAGTTCGCCGATTGGTTGGATGGAATCTCGGAATGGAGAGGCCCGATGTGCGATTGAGTTCGGGAGACACTCATCGCCACTGACGCGCGGCGCACTCCGGCTCGCCTTCACCCCCCAATAGACCGCGGCGGGCTACTAGGTACCCCCGAGGAGATCCACGAGGGCGAAGGCGAGCTCGCGAACTACATCTTGTGGTCAGCAGCATCCGATTGTCGGACTGAACGCACTTGCCGACCGTCCTTGACGACCGATGCGAGGGGGCTGGACCCCACCCAGTAGCAGAGCTCGGTCAGATCCTCCACCTGCCAGAGCGCAAAGTCGGCGCGCATGCCCACCTGGAGCGTCCCCCGGTCGTCGAGCGCGAGGACCCGGGCGGCATGGGCCGTAGCGCCTAGGAGCGCCTCCTCGGGGGTTAGGCCGAAGAGGATGCACGCCATGTTGAGGATGGCGCCGAAGTGGGTGATCGGCGACGACCCCGGATTGGCGTCGCTCGCGACGGCCATTCGCAGGCCTGACTTCCGCAAGGCGGCGACGGGCGGCCTGCGGTCCGCCCCCAGAGTGTAGGCAGCGCCTGGGAGGAGGACCGCGCACACCTCCCCATCTGCCATCGCCCGAACCCCCTCCTCCGCGAGGAATTCCAGGTGGTCGGCGGAGCGGGCACCGACCGAAGCCGCGACCTGGCCGCCACCGCAGTCGGAGAGCTGGTCGGCGTGGATGCGTCCGTGGAGCCCAGCGGCGGCTCCGGCCTCCAGGATCCGCACAGCCTCGGGTGCGCTGAAGGCGATCTCATCGCAGAAGACATCGACCGCCGTGGCTAGGCGCTGCCGAGCTGCCTCGGGAATGATCTCGTCAATCACCAGACGGAGGTACTCGTCTCGTCGTCCGGCGTACTCCGGCGGAAGCGCGTGGGCTGCCAGGAGCGTCGGCGCGACATCGAGCGGAAGGTGGTCCGCGACCCGCGCCGCGGCCTCGAGCATTCGGAGCTCGCTCTCCAGCTCCAGACCGTACCCCGACTTGATCTCCAGCGTCGTCACCCCCCACGCGGAGAGATCGGCGGCCCTCCTCGCCGCGCCCGCCACGAGCTCCTCGGTGGTGGCGGCCCGCGTGGCCCTCACGGTGGAGGCGATCCCCCCGCCCGAGCGCGCGATCTCGGCGTAGCTCTCGCCCCGCAGGCGACGGCGGAAATCGCCGGTGCGGTCGCCGCCGAAGACGATGTGGGTGTGGCAGTCGATCAGGCCGGGGGTCAGCCATACCCCTTCGCACCTATGCACCTCGCCGGCGAGCTCCTCCGGTTTGGCGGGGAGCTCCTCGGCGCGCCCGACCCAGGCGATGCGATCGCCCCGGGTGGCGATCGCCCCATCTGGAATGGTCCCGAGCGAGGGGTCGGTCATCGTGGCCAGACCGACGCCGGTCCAGAGCCTCTCCCAACGCTCGCTGCCCCCCATGCGCGCCACCCCCTCCTCTGCCTTTGCCGCTCCCCGGCCGAGTGCCGAAGTTGTACGCGACGGTTATTGCTCCCCCCTGACGGCGGATCCTGATCCTATGCAAACTCGTACCCCGTCGGCCAGCGCTGGCCGCTGCTGGCGCTTCGAGCGGCTCCTGGTGGAGGGCCGCTGGGAGAGCGACGTCTGCGTCGTGGTGGATGGGCAGGGCGATATCGAAGCGATCGGAGAGGAGTGCGCGCCGGATCGCTCAGCCCACGGGGGGGCCGCCACTTGCTGCGAGAGGGTCGCCGGGTGGACCGTGCCCGGGGTGCCCGACCTTCACAGCCATGCCTTCCAGCGGGCCCTGGCGGGTCTGGTCGAGGGGCGGGGCCCGCGCTCCTTCTGGCGCTGGCGCGACGCGATGTACCACTTCCTCGCGCAGATGACGCCGGACGACGTGGAGGCGATCGCCTCGCAGCTCTACATCGAGCTGCTGAAGGGGGGCTTCACCGCCGTGGGGGAGTTCCACTACCTGCACCACGCGCCTGACGGGTCGCCGTACGACGATGTGGCCGAGATGGGGCGGAGAGTTCTGGCGGCAGCCCGCCGAGCCGGGATCGGCCTGGTGCACATGCCGGCGCTCTACCAGGTGGGCGGCTTCGACGGGCGGCCCCTCGCCGGGAGCCAGCGGCGTTTTCGCCTGGATCTCGAGGGCGCGCTACGGATGCACGCGGCGCTGGCGGCCGACTTTGTGGCCAGTGGCGCCGAGCTGGGGTGGGCGATCCACAGCCTGCGCGCGGCTCACGCGGAGGCGATCGGAGAGATGGTGGAGATCCTCCCCGGATTCGCCGAGGGGCGTGGCGGCCCCGTCGTGCACATCCATCTGGCCGAACAGGAGCGGGAGGCGGAGGAGTGCCGGGCGCTCCACGGGGCTGGTCCCGTCGAGTGGCTGCTCGGCAGCGTACCCGTCGACCGGCGGTGGTGTCTGGTGCACGCAACCCAGGCGAGCGTGCAGGAGCTCTCCGAGGTGGCCCGGGTGGGCGCAGCGGTGGGGCTCTGTCCGGCGACCGAGGCGAATCTGGGGGACGGGCTCTTTCCGCTCCCCGACTTTGTGCGTGCGGGGGGACGCTTTGGGGTGGGCACCGACAGCCATGTGGCACGGAGCGTGGCCGAGGAGCTCCGGATCCTCGACTACGGGCAGCGCCTCGCCGCACGGAGCCGCTCGCCGGTATGGGGCGACACCGTGGGTGGGGCGGTGAAGGGGAGTGCCCTGTCTGGTGCCGGGGGGGCGCTCCTGGCCCGCGCATGGGAGGACGGATGCCAGGCCCTTGGATGGAAGGCTGGCCGGGTGGCGCGTGGCCGCCGGGCCGACCTCGTCGTGCTCGACGCGGAGCACCCCGCGCTGGTGGGTAGGGATGGGCCCCAGCTCCTCGACTCGTGGGTCTTCTCGGGGAGTGACAGCCCGGTTCGCGACGTGATGGTCGGCGGGCGCTGGGTTGTCCGCGACGGGCGCCACGGGCGCGAGGAGGAAGTCGGACTCCGCTACGCGAGGACGGTGCGGCGGCTGGCGCAGCTCGGCTAGCGCGAAGTCACGAGTATCGAATTGTAAACTATGGATTACATATTGTAAGGTATACTTTACAATATGAAAGGGCGAGCGAAGCGATCCATCGGGATCCTGATCCCCTCGGCCCGCGCGGTTGTCCGCGCCTCCTCGTACCCGGCGTCGACGTGACGGGCGACGCCCAGGCCGGGGTCGTTGGTGAGGACCCGCTCTATCCTGACCCTCATGTCGGGCGAGCCGTCCGCGACCAGGACCTGCCCGGCGTGCAGCGAGTCGCCAATGCCGACGCCCCCGCCGTGGTGGAAGGAAACCCAGCTGGCGCCCGAGGCGGTGTTCAGGAGCGCATTCAGGATCGGCCAGTCCGCCACCGGATCGCTGCCGTCCAGCATGGCTTCGGTCTCGCGGTAGGGCGACGCGACCGAGCCGGTGTCGAGGTGGTCGCGACCGATGACGATCGGCGCGCTCAGCTCACCGCTGGCCACCAGGTCGTTCATCGCCACGCCGAAGCGCGCCCGCTGACCCTGCCCCAGCCAGCAGATCCGCGCTGGCAGCCCCTGGAATGCGACCTTCTCCTGCGCCATGCGGATCCAGCGGCAGAGGTGCTCGTCATCGGAGAAGATCTCGAGCACAAGCTCGTCGGTGCGGTGGATGTCGGCCGGGTCGCCCGAGAGCGCCACCCAGCGGAATGGTCCCTTCCCCTCGCAGAAGAGCGGGCGGATGTAGGCGGGCACGAAGCCCGGATAGGAGAATGCATCGCCGAAGCCGGCTTCGGCGGCGTAGCCCCGCAGGTTGTTGCCGTAGTCGACGGCGACGGCGCCCCGGCGCTGCATCTCCACGATCGCCTCGCAGTGGCGCCGCATCGAGGCGAGGGCACGATCGCGGTACTCGGCAGGATCGCGCTCGCGCAGCCGGTCGGCATCCGCCAGAGAGAGACCGGCGGGAACGTACCCCCCGACCGGATCGTGCGCGGAGGTCTGGTCGGTGACGATGTCGGGCCTCACCCCCATCCGGACGAGCTCGGGAAGCACATCGGCGCAGTTCCCAACCAGCCCGACCGAGAGCGGCTCGCGTGCCTCGGCGGCACCCCTCACCCACCCCACGGCCTCGTCCAGCTCCTGGGTCATCCGGTCGGCGTAGCGCGTCTCGATGCGCCGCCGGATCCGCTCCTCGTCGACCTCGACCACCAGGATGGCGGCGCCGTTCATGGTAGCCGCGAGGGGCTGTGCGCCGCCCATGCCCCCCATCCCCCCGGTCAGGATCCAGCGCCCCGCGATCGACCCGCCGAAGTGCGTGCGCGCCATCTGTCCGAAGGTCTCGTAGGTGCCCTGCAGGATTCCCTGGGTGCCGATGTAGATCCACGAGCCGGCCGTCATCTGGCCGTACATGATGAGTCCGCGCCGCTCCAACTCGCGGAAGTGCTCCCAGGTGGCCCACCGGCCCACCAAGTTCGAGTTGGCGATCAGGACGCGCGGGGCCGAGCGGCGGGTGCGGAAGACGCCCACCGGCTTCCCCGACTGCACCAGGAGCGTATCGTCGTCCTCGAGCGCCTCGAGCTCGGCCACGATGGCGTCGAAGGCGGCCCAGCTGCGCGCGGCGCGGCCGGTGCCCCCGTAGACGACGAGCTCGTCGGGATTCTCGGCGACCTCGGGGTCGAGGTTGTTCATGAGCATCCGGAGCGCCGCCTCCTGAGTCCACCCCTTGCAGCGCAGCCGCGTGCCCCGGGGGGCGCGCAGGGCGGGGCGGCCCTTCTCGCTCATATCCCAGTGTGGGCGAGGGCGCCAGCACGCACAAGCCCCTCGAGCGCCGCTATGTCCGTACTCAGGACACGGTCGCCCTCCAGAGGGGCGACCTTCTCGCGAATCGTCCGCAGTGCCTCCTCCACAAGGTCGCCGGAGCGGAGCGGGCGGCGGAACTCGACCGCCTCGGCGCCGCAGAGGAGCTCGATCGCGAGCACCGTCTCCAGGAGCCCGACCGAACGCCGGAGCTTCCGGGCGGCAGCCATCCCCATCGATACGTGATCCTCCTGGGCGGCGCTCGTGGATACCGAGTCGACGCTCGCGGGAGAGGCGAGGACCCGCATCTCGGAGAGCGCGTCGGCAGCGGTGATCTGGGCCATCATCAGCCCGGAGCAGACGCCACCGTCGCGGGTCAGGAATGCCGGAAGACCAGAGAGGTCGGGGTTTAGGAGGCGGTCGATGCGGCGCTCGGAGATGGCGGCCAGGTCGGCGGCGGCGATCGCCATGAGGTCCAGCGCCTGGGCGACGATCTGAGCGTGGAAGTTGCCGCCGCTCAGTACGCGCACCCCCCTCGGCTCGTCCTCGTCGCCCCCCGCGCCCGCAGCGAAGACGAGCGGATTGTCGGTCGTCGAGTTGGCCTCGGTGGTCAGGATCCGCTCGCCGTAGGCGGCCGCCTCGCGGGTAGCGCCGTGGACCTGGGGCATGCAGCGAAGCGAGTAGGCGTCCTGCACCCGACCGTCGCCCTCGCGGTGGGACTCGCGGATCTCGGAGCCCGAAAGGAGTCGCCGAAGCCGCCGTGCGCTCTCGACCTGTCCGGGGTGCGGGCGGGCCGCGTGGATTTCCGGGCGGAAGGGGGACGGCGTGCCGAGCAGTCCCTCAAGGGAGATCGCGCCCGCAACGTCCGCCGTGTCGAGGCAGCGCCGGAGGCGGCAGAACGCGAGCGAACCGATTCCGGTAGTGGCCTGCGTCCCGTTGAGGAGAGCGAGCGCCTCCTTCTCGCGGAGCTCGAGCGGCGCCATCCCCCTCTCGGCGAGAAGCACAGCCGCGTCCCCCTCGCGTCCATCCACCTCGGCCCGGCCTTCGCCGATCACCACGAGCGCGATGTGAGCCAGCGGTGCCAGGTCGCCGCTCGCCCCCACCGACCCCACCGACGGCACAACCGGATGCACCCCAAGATCGAGGAGATCGAGGAGTCTGCGGGCTACCTCCGGGCGGCACCCCGACTGTCCGCGCGCCAGCGTGTTGGCGCGGAGCAGCATGATCGCACGCACCTCCTCGTAGGGTAGCGGCCGCCCGGTGCCGACGGCGTGGCTGCGAACCAGGTTGAGCTGAAGGGCGCGCTGCTGGTGGGGCTCCACTCTCACGTCGGCGAGCCGTCCGAAGCCCGTGTTGACCCCATAGACGGTCCTGCCCTCGGCAACAAGGGCGTTGAGGGCGCCGCGAACGGCGCCCATCTGGGCGGCCGCGTCGGGCGCGAGCTCGACGCGTGCGCCACCCCTCGCCACCACCTCGACCATCTCCAGAGTGAGCGAGCGCCCATCGATGATCATCGCGCGCCCTCGTCTCGGGGATGGGGTCCTGCCACAAAACGAGAGGCGCCGGGCGGACTCGAACCGCCGAATGGAGGTTTTGCAGACCTCTGCCTTACCACTTGGCTACGGCGCCGAACAAAAAAAGGGGCACCCGGCGGCGGCCGTCGCCCCTACGGCAGCCCCGGGCAGGAGCGCGAGAACGCCTCCGGCCCCGGGCCGACCGATACCACAGAGCGGGAAACCGGACTCGAACCGGCGACCCCCACCTTGGCAAGGTGGTGCTCTACCAACTGAGCTATTCCCGCGTAGCTACGGCGATTTGGGACTACTACGCTAGACGAGGCGCTACCGTCCGTCAAGCTGCTGGCGAGCGGCGAAGCGCCCCGCTGGCAACGCGACGAAGAGCAAGCAGCCGCAGCGCCATTGGTTCGAGGAGCGACGCGGAGCGACCCGAGGACTTGGCTTCGGCGTTATCTTCGATGCCTGCCGCCACGGCGTGTGCCCTAGCAGTCCGTGGATAATCTCGCGCGAGCACCGAGAGCGGCGAAGCGCCCCGCTGGC
>JAPOYJ010000068.1 GCA_026706635.1 Gemmatimonadota bacterium
CAGCCGCTCGACTTGCCGCTGCAAGGCTTCGACCTGTTCTCGCAACGCTCCGATCTGCCCGGATTGCCGCCGCTGTTCCGTTTCGTACTGCCCGGACAACCTTTCCAATGCGGCCGTCAGCCGCCGCTCCAAATCGGTCACGAAGCTCCCTCCTCACTCTCTCGACAGCTTCAAGTAGGGCCGCTCGTCCATCGTGAACGCCGGACGGCCCGGCGTTCGTGAGGGCAGCGCCACGTACCGCTCCCCGTTGATCTCCATCAACTCGACGCCCCAGGTCGTCTCTTGCATCTCCGCCAGCGTCTCGCGCGCCCGGTGAATCCGAATGTTCACCTCCGTCAAGGTCTCGAACCGGGAGTCGATGATCCTCGACAGCCAGTGCATCGTCGCCCAGCTGCCGCCGCAGATACCGAGGAAGAGGCTCATGCCGACCACCAGCGGCCGGAGCCAGGCCTTCATCAGCAACTCGCGCATCCTCCCGGTCGCCTCGACCGTATCGGCCTCGATGGAACGCAGCGCGCCGCTTGCGACGGCGCTCAAGTTCTCTCCAAGCCGCGCGAGCTCTCGCGCGGCTGCGTCCTCGATCCGTTGCCGGTCGGCCTCCAGCCTGCTCCTCAGCCGGGAGGTCAAGTCGCCCGGGCTCGAAGTCTCGTTCATACAGTTCTCCTCTCAGCCGCCACCGCTTTCCGCTGTCGGGATCGCGGGCGGTGACGTAGTCCTTGCCCTGGCGGGGCACCTCCAAGCCAACGTCCTTGAGCGCGGACACCACGTCGGCGCGGCTCCGTACCGCGCCGTGCTCGACGCGCTGCACGAGGTAGTCGCGGATCAGCGTGCGCGGGTCCGCCTCGTGTTCGAGCCCGGCCCGCAGCTTCGACGCCTCGATGTAGGCCACGTGGCCCGGCCGCTGCGCCCTGGCCCGCCTCGGATCGTCCGGGCGGCTCCAGCCGTGCTCGTGGTTGAAGGCGTCGCGAAGCGGATCGAACGTCCGCTGCCAACCGGGCGGGGCAATGTTGAGGCTGCGGCCCGTCTGTAGGTCGCACTGCGCGGCGAGGATGTGCGCGTGGACGCCGCCTCCATGCTCGCGGTGCAGGACCGCCGTCCATGCGTAGCGGTCCGGCTCCAGCCCCGCCCACGCCGTCTTCTCGAACTCGTCGAGGACGGCTTCGATCTGTTCGTCGGTGGGCCGGTCCTCCGGCGCCCACGCGATCACGGCCGACGTGTACTTCCGCTCGAAGTCGAGCGAGTCGGCCACGGCGGCCACCATGTCCGGGTTCCCGCGCCACACTTCGACGCCCTCGCGCTCCCGTCCCTCGGCGTCCAACTCGCCGACGAGATACTTGGCCGCCGCCCGAGCCGAGCCTTTCCCGTGGGAGAGGAACTTAACAAGCATCGTCGGTCTCCCCGCCGATGCGGGCGACACGGAGCAGCGAGCGCTCGACCGACACGAGGTGCGCGATCACCGAGACCGCCTCGGCCGCCGAGGCGTGGGTGTTCGCCCAGCGCGCCAGCTGGTTAAGGTTGTTTCCGATGCGCGCGATCTGGCGGGTGCGCTCGCGCTCGACGGCCCGCGCCGCCGCGGTCCACGTATGCGTCCGCGCCATCGCCTCGCGAAGCAGCGCGGAGGGGGAGACGCCCGCCGCGGCTGCCTTCTCCCGCCAGGCAGCGTGCTCGGCGGGCGTGACGCGGGCGGCGACCATCACGGTGCGATGCTCCGCCATCAGCGCACCGTAGGCGAGGTTCGGGGGCCTCGCCCCCGCGCGGCCGCCGCTCCGCGAGCGGCGCAAAACGCCAGGGGGTCGCAGGGGGGCGGAGCGCTCCCCTCGCCAGCCTCCGTGTTCAACACGGAGTCGGCTGGCTGCCCGACCAAAGACGCGCCCGACAAGCTGTTCCCCGGCCGCCGCGAAGCGCGCCGAATCACCTTACCGGGCGGACCCCAGCCGCCCGCCAGCTGGCCTCCGGGATCCCGTGCGCGGCCTCGCCGCGCTCACCGGCCCGGTCTTCGTCGATCCGGCTCTCGTCGATCCGCTCGGCGACCCACTCCTCGATCTCGGCCTCGATCCATCCCACGGCGCGACCGCCCAGGGCGACCGGCCGGGGGAAGCACCCCGCGGCCAACCGGACATAGATCGTGCTCCGCGACAGGCCCGTCCGCGCCATCACCTCGGGCAGCCGCAGGAAGCGGGTCGGAGGGTTCGTTCTCTCGTTCCTCGGGTTCTCGGTCATCGTCCTGCTCCTCCTCGTTGTGCTCTGCTTGCTGGTCGGTCGTCGGTGTCACGGCCTTCTCGGGGGATCGCGCCCACCGCCCGATGCCTCGTCATGCTCGGCGATGAACGCGAGAATCCGGTCCGCCGTCCTGAGCGACGGCGAGCGGCCACGGCCGATCTCGCGCATGAGGTTCGGGTTGCCCAGCGCCTTCATGCCGAACGCCGTCGGGCTCAAGCCCGGGTGCCCGAGAAACGCGCTGACGCGCGAAATGAACTGTCCTTCCAGCGTCTCCATGCCCGAACGCTGAACGAACGTCCGCAAGCACGTCAACCCCTGGCGAATTAGCTAAGTGCTTATGACGTATCATGTTGTGTCATAGCGTGTCAGAGCCTCGGAAGAGCTCCGCCAGCGGCGCGGCGGGACGCCCCCTCGGCGAACCGAATGGTGATCGTCCAGAGGCGTGGAATCCGGCCCAGCGAGACCCGGTTCGACTGGTTTGCCGCCGTGGGTGGCGGCAATGCGGTTTGCCCGCCGAACCGCGCTGCGGAGAGGCGGAATGGTTGTGTCGGCGGGTGGCGAGGGTGGCGGGTAGCTACCCGATGTAGTCGTTCCACCCCTGCATGACTTCGGCGCGTCGCGCCAGCAGGTCGGAGCGCTGGTACGCCTGAACGACTTGGCTCTTGGGAACATGGGCGAGGCAAGCCTCCGCGACCTCCGCCGGCACCCCGGTCTCCGCCATCCACGACCGGGCGCTCGACCGGAACCCGTGCAGCGTCGAGTCCACCCCGGCACGCCGAAGCACCCGGAGCGGAGCCTTCGACGGAAGCGGCCCGCCGGTCCGCGAGGGGAACACCAGCGGCGACCCGCCCGACAGCTCGCGCGCCCGTTCGAGCACGTCGAGCGCGCCCGTGCTCAGCGGGACGGCGAACTCTCGGCCCGCCTTCATCCTCGAAGCGGGGATCGTCCATACGCCCGCGTCCATGTCGATCTCGTCCCAACGCGCCCCGCGCGCCTCTCCGGGCCGAACCGCCGTCAGGACGATCAACTCAACGCACGGAACCGCCGAAGGGTGCGTGTCGGTGGTCCCGCGAACCGCGCGTAGCGCCGCCGCGACCTCGGTGTGCGGGAGCGCGCGGTGGTGGCTCGTGGTATTGCCGTTCACCTTGGGAAGCGCCTCGACCGCCCGGTCGACCGGGTTGTCCGGGCGGTAGTTCCGACCGATACACCAGCGAAACACGGCGGCGATCCGGTGCCGGGCCTTCCGCGCGGCGGCGGGCTTCGAGTTCCAGATCGGCGACAGGCACCGGAGCACGTCCGCGCTCTCGATCCGGTCCACCCGCTTGTCGAGGAGCGGGGCGGCATGGAGGCGGAAGGTGGACTCCCACTGCTCGGGAAGCGGGCTCCCCTCCTTCCACGCCTCGCGGTGAATCTTGATCGTCCGTTCGGCGGCCTCGGCGAACGTCGGGACGCCGCGCCCGCGCGGGTCCTGGCCCAAGAGGACGCCCCGGCTGTTGTCCAGCGCCTTCTGGCGGGCCTCGGCAAGCGTCACCTCGGGATACGGCCCGAGCCCGATCGAGGTTAGCCGCCCCTCGATCCTGACGCGCTGACGCCACGTCTTGGTGATCCGGCCATCCAGTGTCCGGTGGACGCGAAGACTCAGCCCGCGTCCGCCGCGTCCGTCGCCGTAGACGCCGGGCCGGTTGACCGTTCGCACGAACGCGGCGGAGAGTGTTCTGGGTCGCTTCGTCATGGTGCTTCCGTCCTTGTGGTGTATCACTCATTGCAGCACTACACCGGGAAGAATACACGGGATGGCGATGGACTGCAAGAGACGAACCGACGTTGCGTATCGTACTGAAAACATTGTCCAGTAACGTGTTATGTCCTACTTGTTGGACCTTGTCGGACTACACGGGAAGATGTGTGGCGAGTTCCGGCGGAATCGGGCCCGTCAGGGAGTTGTCAGAGAGTGTCAGCTCTCTGAGACGCGATAGCCTGCCCAGCTCCGGTGGAACCGGGCCTGTCAAGAAGTTGTCATTCGCCCACAGGTGTCTGAGGCTCGAGAGGTTGCCCAGCTCCGGCGGAATCGGGCCCGTCAGGGAGTTTAGGTCGAGCTCCAGAAACTTGAGACTCGACAAGCCGCCCAGCTCCGGCGGAATCATGCCCGTCAGGGAATTGCCACCGAGACCCAGGCCTTGGAGACTAGCCAGGGCGCCCAGCTCCGGCGGAACCGAGGCCGTCAGGGAGTTGTCGCCGAGAGCCAGAGACTCGAGGTTCGACAAGTTGCCCAGCTCCGGGGGAATTGAGCCCGTTAGGGAGTTGTGCCATAGCATTAGGACTTCGAGACTCGACAGGTTGCCCAGCTCCGGCGGAATCGGGCCCGTCAGGGAGTTTACGGGCAGCCGCAGGTATTCGAGACTGGGCAGGCTGCCCAGCTCTGGCGGAATCGGGCCGACAAGACCGTTATTCGTGAGCTCGATCGCGGCTACCTGCCCCGCGTCATCGGTTTGCACTCCGAACCAGGTGCCGATCTCGTCGTCGGACAGCCACCCATCATTGTACCTCCACTCTGAACCGCCGGTGCTCTCGTACAGCAAGGCGAGCACCTCGCGCTCTGTCAAAGGCTCCGGCTCGGAGGAGTCGCACGCCACAACTAGCAGGACCGTGACGAGGTGCAGCCACAAGCGTCCGTATCGCCTGCCAATCTTCATTCGAGCCCCGTTTCGACCCCTTATCTCAAATCCCTGGCCGCCCCGATGTCCACAGGCGGATAGCCGCAGAGCCGAAGCTACCTTGCCCCCGGGCCGATGTCCGCCGCAGCCTCAACCTCCCATCGCGCAGATTTCCCCGCCCCTGTAGTACTTGATCGATCCGAGCCAACTCAGAAACGCCGGATCGTCGGGCGCGCAAAGATTCGTATCGTCCCAGAAGAAAGAGGTCAAATCCAGGCCGACCAGCTCATGGGGCAGAGGCCCCGCCAGCGATGTCTCGGATAGCAACAGGGACCTGAGACTCGAAAGGCTGCGCAGCTCCGGCGGAATCTGGCCGGTGAGGGGATTGTCGTGGAGCATCAGGACTTCGAGACTCGACAGGTTGCCCAGCTCGGGAGGAATCGGGCCCGTCAGGGAGTTGTTGGATAGCCACAGAATCCAGGCACTCGACAGGCTGCCCAGCTCGGGAGGAATCGGCCCTTGAAGGGAGTTGTTGCTGAGATTCAGAAACGCGAGGTTGGACAGGCTGCCCAGCTCCGGCGGAATCTGGCCGGTAAGGGGATTGTCGTAGAGCATCAGGACTTCGAGACTCGACAGGTTGCCCAGCTCCGCAGGAATCGGGCCCGTGAGGGAGTTTGCACCGAGATTCAAATGCTCGAGATTCGACAGGCCGCCCAGCTCGTGAGGAATCGGGCCGACTAGGTTGTTCCTCCCAAGCGCGATGCCGACCACCCGTCCCGCTTCATCGGTTTGTACACCGTCCCAAGTGCTGAGCTCGTCGTCGGTCAGCCATCCACGATCGCGCCACCACCCTGAACCGCCGGTGCTCTCGTACAGCACGGTGAGCACCTCGCGATCGGGCATACCAGGAGGCCCCGGCTCGGAGGAGTCGCACGCCGCAAGGAGCAAGACGGCAACGAGATGCAGCCACGAGCATCCGTATCGCTTGCCAGTCATAATTTGAGTTCCCTTCCGGCCTACTTCGTTCAAACCCTCTGGCCCACACTGACCACGGGTAGTAGCCCGTGGACAGCCCTCGCGCGAGGACCGTGGGGCCGCAAGAGCCAAAGCTACCTTGCCCCGGCGGGTCATGCAAGACTGACGACGGGGCACCCGCCCATGCGCCCCGCGTCGCCGCCTTCTGGACCTCTTCCGTCCACAGAAGGAATGGCCGCACCCGCAACTGCCTGACGCTACGCTACCACCTCCGCAACGCTCCTACCCGCGATCGCCGCAAAGAGCTCTTCCAGCTCCTCGGCGTCCCTGAAGGAGACCCGGATGGACCCGGCACCCTTGCCCGTCCACCGGAGAGCCACCCGTGCGCCGAGCGCCTCGCTCAGCGCATCCTCCAGCGCGGCGACGGCAGGGTCGCGCTCCCGGCGCTCTCCGTCCCCGTCGTCATCGCTGGCGCTGGCGTCCCGCCGACTCCTGCGCACACGCTTCTCGGTCTCCCTCACCGACCAGGCTCCGGCCACCGCCTCGCGAGCGAGCTCGGCCGCCCTGATCGGGTCCTCGACCGAGAGAAGCGCCCGTGCGTGCCCCATCGAGATCGTCCCCTCCTCCAGAATCCGCTTGACAGACGACGGTAGCGCCAGTATGCGAAGGGAGTTCGCGACCGCGGGGCGGCTCTTTCCGACCGCTTCGGCGATTTCCCGCTGCCGCAACCCAAAGACCCTCCGAAGCTCGTCGTACCCCCTCGCCTCCTCCAACGGCCCGAGGTCCTCGCGCTGGATATTCTCGACGAGCGCCAGAACGAGGAGCGCGCGGTCGTCCACATCCCGCACGTAGGCCGGGATCTCCGTCCACCCGAGCTGTCTGGCCGCCCTGAGCCGGCGCTCCCCCGCGACCAGCTCGTACGCCGCTCCCGCCTTCCCGCGCCTGACCACAATCGGCTGCAGGAGCCCGTTGGCCTCGATCGAGGCGGCCAGCTCCGAGAGCTCGTCGGTCGGAAAGTCCCTGCGGGGCTGGTGCGGATTCCGGGCGATCGCTCGCAGCGGGATCTTCGGAGGAGGGGCCGCTTCATCGGAAGTACGGGGAGAGTCGCCTGCCGCGTACTCCCCGAGGAGAGCGCCCAGGCCCCGTCCAAGTCGGTCGTGTCGGCTCATTTTGTGCTTGTCTCCTAACCGGTACCATGCCCGCTGTGACGACACAGTACTGTAATGAATACTTTACATATTGTAATCTCTGCTTTACATATCTGTGTCAGCTCCTGCTCGTTCCCTGCCTCCGCCGGACCGCCAGCTCCCTAGCTAGGCTGGCGAAGCTGCTCGCGCCGCTGGAGGTCGGGGCGTACTCCACCACCGGCTTGCCGAAGCTCGGCGCCTCGGCGAGGCTCACATTCCTCGGGATCACCGTGTCGAAGACGAGATCGCCGAAGTGTCTCTTGGCCTCGGTCGCGACCTGACGCGCATGACTGAGTCGCTGGTCGTACATGTTGAGCAGTATTCCCCCGACCATGAGGCGCGGATTGATCCTGCGTTGCACCATCTCGATCGTGGCCAGGATCTGCGAGAGCCCCTCGAGCGCGTAGAACTCGCACTGAATGGGTATCAGGACCGACTCCGCCGCCGCCAGGGTGTTCAGCGTCAGGAGGCCGAGCGAGGGCGGGCAGTCGATCAGGACGTAGTCGTAGCGCTCCAGAGCCGGGGCGAGCGCACCGCGAAGGATAGCCTCCCGGTCCCGCACCTCGACCAGCTCGATCTCGGCTCCCGCCAGGTCGCGGCTCGACGGGAGCAGGTGCAGCTTCGGATGTCCCAAGCCCCTGAGTATTGCGCGCAAGGCTGGCAGACCGCGGATCAGGACATCGTACGTCGTGGGGATCGTCTCCCTGTCGCTGACGCCCATCCCGCTCGAGGCGTTGCCCTGGGGGTCGGTGTCAACGAGAAGGACGCTCTTGCCGTCGCGGGCCAGTGCAGCGGCGAGGTTGACGGCGGCCGTCGTCTTCCCGACTCCGCCCTTCTGGTTGGCCAGTGCGATCGTGTAGCTCAAGTCACTCTGTCTCCACACGGCGCAAGGCACTAGCAGACCGTGGACAAACCTCCCACGGCATTTCTGTGAGACAATGCCAGCGAGCGCAGCGCGTTTCGGCCCCGCGGGGTGGCCGCTCGCGGCCATGGGAGATTCGAGCAGCGCTGCATCCCCGTTGGACCGCTTCGCTCGTCTCCCCACACTGTAATGTCTGATTTACATTGTGCAATCCATGGTTTACAATTCCCATACCCGTAGCTTCGCTCTGCGTTGCTCCTCGGGTCGGTAGCGCTGCTACCAGCCCTTTCGGTCCCCAGATGCACCCCTGCGACATTCGAGGGGCGCTTCGCCGCTCTCGGTGCTCGCGTGAGATTATCCACGGGCTGCCGGGTCTCGGGGCAGTACCCCCACATCGTGTCGGGTCTGACGGCCCTCCCCCGCGTAGAATAGCCGCACCGCGACCGGCCATCCCCCAGCAGTCCACCGCTACCCCGATGTTTCACGTGAAACACCGCCGCCGACCTCACCGCCCGCCCTCGGCCTCCGCTCCTTCGCCGACCTCATCTTCCTGACCTCCATTACCAGGTTCTGGAGGTCCGCGGGCGACACCCCCGGAACACGTCCCGCCTGGGCCAGGTTCGTGGGACGGATGCGGGCGAGCTTCTCGCGCCCCTCGGTCGCGATGGTGACGAAGTCCTCGTACGGCGCATCCTCCGGAATCGCGAAACCGGCCTGAGTCCGCAGCGTCGCCGCCCGTTCCAGCTCCCGCCTGACGTATCCCTCGTACTTGGCGTCGATCTCGACCGTCCCCAGCACATCGGCATCGAAGTGCGGCGCACCGACTCCCGTACCACCGTCGGCTCCGGCCGCCCGGAGGATGCCAGCGGCACTCACCCCAGGACGCCGCAGCAGCTGCCGCGCCCGAATGGGACGCTCGACCCGCCCCCTGTTTCCGTTCGGCAGCGCGGCATTCGCAACTCTGGGCGGAAGCACGCTTCCGCGGAACCAGGCATCCGCCCTCCTTTCCTCAGCCAGCCTCTCCTCCAGCGCCACCTTCTGCTCCGCCGTCAGGAGCCCCACCGAGGAGGCGACCGCGCCCAGGCGGGAGGCCCCGTTGTCCTGGCGCAGGAGCAGCCGGAACTCGGCCCGCGACGTGAAGAGGCGGTACGGCTCGTCGACACCCTTAGTGACCAGATCGTCGATCAGCACCCCGATGTACCCCTGATCGCGCTCGATCACCAGCGGCGGCCTCCCCTGCACCCCCAGCGCTGCGTTCGCACCGGCGACGAGCCCCTGCGCGGCCGCCTCCTCGTATCCCGTCGTCCCGTTGATCTGCCCGGCGAAGTAGAGCCCCGGCAGCGATCTCATCTCGAGGGTGTGGCGAAGCTGCCGGGGCGGGAAGTAGTCGTACTCGACGGCGTATCCCGATCTCGTCATCGTGACCTCCTCGAGTCCCGGCACGGACCTGAGGAACTCCACCTGCACCTCCGGGGGAAGCGAAGTCGAGAGGCCGTTGACGTAGAGCTCGGTTGTGTCGAGACCCTCGGGCTCCAGGAAGACCTGGTGCCGCCTCGCGTTGGGGAAGCGCACCACCTTGTCCTCGATCGAGGGGCAGTACCTGGGGCCCCGACCCGAGATCTCGCCCCCGTAGAGTGCGCTCCGTCCCAGGTTCCGCGTGACTATCTCCCTGAGGCCCCGCCCGGACCACGTTATCCAGCAGGGTGCCTGCTCGAGGAGCGGCTCCCGGGAGTAGTAGCAGAAGCGGAAGGGCTCGTCGTCGCCCTCCTGCCGCTCGCAGCGCTCGAAGTCGACCGATCGGCCGTCCACCCGCGGCGGCGTCCCCGTCTTGAACCTGGCCATCTCGACGCCGTGCGCCTCGAGCGCCTCGGCGAGTCTGACCGAGGGCGCCTCTCCCACCCGGCCCCCCTCCTCCGACGAGCTTCCTCCCATATGTATCCGCCCGCGGAGGAAGGTCCCGGCCGTAAGGACAACCGCAGCGGCCTCGAAGACGACCCCGGAGCGAGTCTCCACCGCCAGCGACCCCGGCTCGACCCGAAGACCCGTAGCCATCTCCTGGAAGAGATCGAGGCGCTCGAGACGATCCAGAATCCGCCGCACCGCGATCGGGTAGCGGGCCCGGTCGCACTGTGCGCGGGGACCCCACACGGCCGGTCCCTTCGAGCGGTTCAGCATCCGGAAGTGGATGCGCGACGCGTCGGTCGCCTGCGCCATCACCCCGCCCATCGCTCCCACCTCGCGGGCGACGGTGCCCTTTGCGACCCCGCCGATCGCCGGGTTGCAGCTCATCTGGCCGATCCTGGAGAGGTCGGGGGTGACGAGCACGGTGTCGACGCCCAGCCGCGCGGAGGCTGCCGCCGCCTCGGTCCCGGCGTGCCCGCCCCCCACCACTACTACGCCGTACTTGAGTCGCACGCGCGCCTACTTTCCGATGCAGAAGTCCCCGAAGACCCGGTCAAGCACATCCTCGTTGGAAACTACACCCAGAATCTCCTCGAGCGCGCTCTCGGCCGTCTTCAGGTGCGCCGACGCCACCTCCGGCGGCACTCCCGCACGCAGCGCCTCGCCAAGCGCCCCGACCTCGGCGTGGGCCGTCGCCAGGTGCCGCGCCTGCCGCGCGCGGGTGACCACCGGCACCTCGTCGCACCTCTCCACCACCCCGCCGAAGACGAGCTCGCGAAGGTGCTCCCGGAGCGCACTCAGCCCCTCGCCGCTCACCGTCGACACTGCGATCGCACCACCGTCGCACGCACGACGGCCGCCTCCCAGATCCGCCTTCGTGCAGAGCCGCACGACCGGGGCGGCGACCTCCGCCAGGAACGACTCCTCGCCCTCCGTCGCCGGGCACCCCGCCTCCCGGCAGTACAGCACGACGTCCGCTCCGGCCAGGTAGCGCCTGGCCACCTCGATTCCGATACGCTCCACCCTCCCGGCACCACCGCCCCTAAGGCCCGCCGTGTCGACCAGCCTGAAGGGCAGCCCGTCGATCTCGACCAGCGCCTCGAGGGCATCGCGCGTCGTCCCCGGCTCCTCGGTCACGATCGCACGCTCGGTGCCGAGCAGCGCATTGAAGAGGCTCGACTTCCCCGTGTTCGGCCGACCGGCCAGCACCGTGAGCGCACCCTCCCGCAGAGCCTCGCCCACGGGCGCCGTCGCCAGGAGGCGCTCCACCTGGTCGGCCACCTCGCCAGCCCGAGCCGCGATCTCGGCGATGGGCGTCGGCGCGTCGTCCTCGCCCGGAAAATCGATGTGGTGCACGAGGAGCGCACCCAGACCGACGACCTCCTCGCGCAGCGCCGCGATCCTCTCGCCCAGGCCCCTTTCGATCTGGTGAAGCGCCACCTTGCGCCCCTTCGCCGACGGTGCCGAGACCAGATCCGCGACCGCCTCCGCCTGGGTCAGGTCGAGCTTTCCGTTCAGGTACGCCCGCGCCGTGAACTCGCCCGCTTCGGCACGCCTCGCCCCGAGCGCCACGCACGCCCCGACGACGCTCTTCGGTATGGCATACCCGCCGTGCGTCGAGATCTCGACGACATCCTCGCCGGTGTAGCTCCCCGGGCCGCGAAAGAGCGTCACCACGCTCCGGTCCAGAGCCTCGCCGCTCTGCGGGCAGAGGAGAGTCGCGAGCTGTGCTCTGCGGTCGCGCCACCCGCCGGGAGACGACCGTCCGCGTCCCGCCAGCCTCGTCGCGATCGAGAGCGCGCCGGGACCGGAGAGTCGCACGACCGCCACCGCGCCCACTCCGGGCGGTGTCGCCTGTGCAACGATAGTGTCAAGGAGATTTCGCCGCGCTTTGTAATCTACAGATGTCATAATGTAAACTACACTTTACATTACTGAACTACCTCAACGTCCCCTCCCTGGCAGTCCACGGGCCGCTAGTCTCCCCTACCCCTTCTTCGGGCCAGGCCCCGGCACGACACCCTCCGCCTGCGCGCGCCTGCGCTCCCGCGCGATCAGGATCTGCTGCGGAATCGTCGCCACGTTGAAGGCGGCGTAGTAGAGGTTCAGCCCGGAGGCGAATCTCCAGAAGATGAAGAGGAGGAAGATCGGCAGGATGTACATCATCATCTTCATCTGCGGATTGACGGTCGCCATCGACTTCATGCTGATTCGCTGCACGACGAAGAGGCTGGCCGCCATGAAGACCGGGAGCACATAGAAGGGATCGGGCGCCGAGAGGTCCTGGAGCCAGAGGAAGGACTGGCCCCGCAGCTGGATGGTGTTCTGGAAGACGAAGAAGAGCGCGAGGAGCATCGGCCAGGGGATCAGGAGGGGAACGCACCCGGCGAGCGGGTTGATTCCCTGTTCCTTGTAGAGCTTGAGCGTCTCCTGCTGCATCTTCTGAGGGTCCTTGCCGTACTTCTGCTTGATCTCCTCCAGGAGGGGCGCGGCCGCCATGTTCTTGAGCTGCGACCGCATCGCCTTCTGGTTGAGCGGCCAGAGGACGACCCGGACCAGGACGCCGATCGCGATCAGCACCCAGCCGTAGGTCAGCCCCACATGGTCGTGGAGCATCCGCATCGCCCAGAGCGCGACGGCCACGAAGGGCTTGATGATCGGGCGGAAGAAGGCCCATCCAACGGGATTCACCTCCTTCAGGTCGTCGCGGATCGCGCTCAGGCGGTCGCGGTCTATCGGACCCAGGTAGGCCCGGTACCGGTAGCCCCCGTCGGCACCGATCGGCATCCCCACCCGCACCGCCACCCTCCCGGTGCCCAGGACCGGCTCGGCCCAGAGCCCCGCGAGCGTCGCCTCGCCTCCGTCGCCCCCGCCCGCCAGGATCACCTGGACGAAGTACTTGCTCTTGACCGCCGCCCAGCTGAGCGGCCCCGTCACCGCCTCGGGCTCCTTCACCCTCCCGAAGAGACGCGAGCGGATGCCCTCGGACGCGTGGCTCGCCGAGAAGGCCATCATGGCGCGGTCGTCCGCCTCTCGGAGCTCGTTCACGGCCGGCCCTACGCCCAGGTCGACGAAGATCGCGGCGCGGGCCCGTGCGGGGAGCCGCCCCTCGACGCCCACGATGTAGGAGTCGGAGGTGAAGGTGTAGCGGAGCTCGCTGGCGAAGGGCTGCGTGGGGTGTTCGTAGCGGAAGGTGAGCGTGGCCGTCTCGCCGGGCCCGGTCAGGCGCAGACCCTCTGCGGGCGAGACGCTGTGGGAGAGCCGCGTCAGATCGAGCTCGTCCGATCCCGACCCCACCCGCCACGTCCCCGCCAGCAGCCTCTCGATTCCCTGGGGCACCAGCTGCACCGGCCCGCCCCCGGGGGCGAGAGATTCGTACTCGATCAGCTCCACCGAGCGAAGGGCCGGACCCCGGCTGCTGAGGACGACCCGCATCAGCGGAGTCTCGACGGTGACGATCTCCTCGTCTCGCACCAGCCCCTCGGGAAGCCCCGCCTCGGAGGGAGGATCAGTCTCCTCGACCCCGTCCACCTCCTGGCCGAAGTCGATCTCCTCGCCTTCGGGAGCACCGCCGGCGGGGGTCTCGGGGGTAGGCTCGACCGCGGGTTCCGGGAGTACCGGAGGAAACATCCGGTTGGTGACGACGAAGACCGCCGTCATGAGCGCCATGGCGAGGAGAAGCCTCGGGAGCGCCTTCACGGCGTCGCGTCCCCGATCGTGCGCGGCCCCGGCGGCGAGGCCGGGCGCTCCCGCCTTTCCGGCACCGGATCGTGCCCGAAGCCGCCCCACGGATGGCACCTGGCGATCCGTCTGGCGCCGAGCCACATCCCCCGCAGCGGTCCGTGCGCCAGAACCGCGAGGCGCGTGTACTCGGAGCACGTCGGCTGGTAGCGGCAGCACGCCGGCTTCACCGCCCCCACCGTGAGCTGGTAGAGGCGGATCAGGGAACTAACAGCTAGAGCGAGCACGAGATCACCCGCTGGCTGGCAGGCGCGATCGCCCCCGTCCACTGGGCCTCGAGCTCCCGGTAGGTGGCGCTGTAGGCGGCTCTCCGCACCCGCACAACGACCTCCGCATCGCTGCCAGCGGCCCGAAGCCCTACGAGCACCCGCCTGCGCGCGATCTCCCTCAGTCTGCGCTTGAGGCGGTTCCGCGCGACCGCCCGCTCGCCGTACTTGGGGACGACCCACCCCACTCGGGGGAGGGAGCGGCCGACGTTCGGCTCCTCGGGGTCGCCTGCAGGAAGGCCGATGTAGACGTCCAGCGCAGGGGTGCACCTGCGAACCCCGCGTCGGAGCACCCGCCGAATGTCGCTCCCACGGCTAAGGCGGGCTGCGCGCGGCAGCCGTTCGTGTTCCCCCGACAAGAAGGTGGTCAGTGGCCGTACTTCGAGCCCGTCCGGACGACCAGTGCCCGGCGGCCGCGGCGACGGCGGCGATTGAGGGTCGCACGCCCCCCGCGGGTGCGCATCCGCGCTCGGAAGCCGTGCTTGTTCAAGCGCTTGCGATTCCTCGGCCTGTATGTGGGCTTCATCGTCCAGCTCTCTCCCTGAGTCCACTCCCGCTTCCTGCCCAACCCATTCGAGTCCAGCCCATCAAGCTAGCCGCCCGCCCGCCCCCCGGTCAATGCGGAGTCCTGTCTCGCCGGAGTCCACGGGCTACTGCTAGCTATTCGCGCCCCTCGCGAAGACGATCTCCCTCCCGCGCGGCTCGTCCGCGACCACGCGCTCGGCGAATACCGTCTCGCCCCCCACCCAGGTCCGAACCGGCCAGCCGTGCAGCACGGTCCCGTGCCAGGGGCTCCAGCCGCACTTCGTCAGCTGCTCCTCGTTCCTGACCTCGCGTGCGAGCGACATGTCCACGAGCACCAGGTCGGCGTCGTAGCCCTCCTCGATGCGACCCTTGCGGGCGATCCCCCAGATGCGCGCAGGCCCCTCGCACATCCAGCGGACCAGATCCGCCAGGGTGCAACGGCCCTGGGCGACTTCGTTCAGCATGAGCGGGAGGAAGACCTCGACCGCGGGCACCCCGGAGGGCGACTCGGGATACGGCGCCCCCTTCTCGGCGAGGGTGTGGGGGGCGTGGTCGGTGGCGAGGATGTCGATCGCGCCATTCGCAAGTCCCCGCCAGAGCGCACGCCGGTCGGCGGCGGTCTTGAGCGACGGGTTCATCTGGGCGAGCGTGCCCAGCCGGCCGTAGTCGGACTCGTCGAGGAAGAGGTGGTGGGGACACGCCTCGGCGGTGACGAGGGCGCGGTCCGGGTCGGGCAGCGACGCGAGCAGCTCCACCTCGTCGGCGGTGGAGGTGTGCAGCAGGTGGAACCGGTGCCGATGGCGAATCGCCAAGTCGACGGCCCTGTGCGTCGAGGTCAGCGCGGCGGCGCGATCACGGATCCGCGAATGGTCCTCGACGGAAAGCCTGCCGTCCCTCCGAGCGAGGAGACGCGCCCGGTTCGCACGCACCGTGGTCTTGTCCTCGCAGTGGGCGGCGATCGGGAGCGTCGTCTCGGCGAAGATCGCCTCGAGCGCCTCCTGGTCGTCCACCAGCATCTCCCCCGTGCTGGACCCGATGAAGATCTTGATCCCGGGCGTGCGGGAGGCCCAGGGGGGGCGCCCTGCCCGAATCAGCTCCTCCAGGTTGCCGGTCGTGGCCCCGATGTAGAAGCCGTAGTTGACGACGGACCGCCGTCTGGCCAGCGCCAGCTTCGCCTCCAGCGCCTCGACGGTGGTCGTCTGCGGGACCGTGTTCGGCATCTCCAGGAAGGAGGTGACGCCGCCTGCGGCGCACGCCTGGCTCCCGGTGCGCAGGTCCTCCTTGTGGGTGAGTCCGGGGTCGCGGAAGTGCACCTGGTCGTCGATCACGCCTGGGAGCAGGTGACGGCCGGTGGCATCCACCTCCTCGTCGACCCTCGCTCCCCGTGGGACGCCCACGCCCGCGATCGTCCCGCCGTCGAGCAGCACCGAGGTCCGCGCCTCCCCCTCCGGGAGGACGACCGTGGCGCCCCGGATCAGCGTGCGGTGCGCCACAGCGTCAGATCCTGGGCACGGAGCCCAGCTGGACCCGCGGCGCCGTCAGGTGAAGTACGGGTTGTCGCCGCTCGCGTGGTCGGTCACGTCGTGAATCGCGGTGACCTCGGGGACGGACTGCGAGACCATGCGCTCGACGCCCTGCCGGAGCGTCATCCGCGACATCGCGCACCCCTGGCATCCCCCCGCCATCTCGATGAAGATCTCGGTGCCCTGGACGTCCCTGAGCTTGATCTCGCCACCGTGCGCGGCGATCGCGGGGTTTATCTCGGTGTCGAGGACCTGCGAGACGCGTTCGGCGAGCTCCCCGCTCGGGCCGTCGCCGTCCATCTCCGACCTGAAGGCATCCGGGTCCGGGGTGATCTGGAAGCCGCTCTCCTGGATCGTCTCCACGAAGTCCACCACCGCCCCATCGAGCCTCTTCACGCTCCCCTCGTCCACCAGCACGGTGAAGACGCCCGCGTCCACCTCCACATCGGCCTCGGCGCGGGTCTCGGCATCCACCAGGGTGAGCTCGTAGCTCGGCGCGAAGGGACTCCCCTCCACCGCGATCCTGAGCGCCTGCAATCCGTCCTCCTCCGTGTCCATGAAGGAGGAGACCATGTCGCGCGCCTTCTCGGTAAATGTCAGCTTCATCGCGCCACTCCGTTCATTCGGCTACTCCGAGCAGCCCGCGCCCCACCGGGCACCAGGACCACCGCTGAAATTTGCCCGCTTGCAGGGCGGAGGCAAGGGCGGGCGGTTGGGGGCTATGTCGCCTCCGGGACGACGGACGCCGAAGGCGGGTGGAAGGCGATTCACACGCCTCCTGCGGGTGCGTGCCAGGGATTCCCTGTTATGTCCCATAATGCTACCATTATTGGACATCGTATGTCCCATGAATCCGGGCAATCGGAGACTCCATTGACCACCCGGGAGCTGCGCGCAATCCTCGCTGAGACCAGCTGGTGGATCCGGCCGGACGCGTGGACGCTCCAGGACGCCGACCTCAGGAGGGCCGCCGACGCGCCGTTCGAGTACTCCTCCGGCGCCCTGGCCGACCTAGTCCGGGGCGGCCTCTACATCCTGCGCGGCCCTCGGCGGGTCGGAAAGTCCGTCGAGATCAAGTTGAAGATCCGGAGTCTCGTCGAAGGCGGAACGGACCCCGCCCGGATCGTCCACCTCGCGGCCGATGACCTGGCGGCCGCCGACCTGCGCAGGGCGGTCCGAGCGGCCAACGACATCACACCCACCGGGCACCGCCACTGGTTCATCGACGAGGTGACGGCCATTCGGGACGACTGGCCGGCGGTGGTCAAGTGGCTCCGGGACAACGATTCCCGGTTCGCCTTCGACACCGTGGTGCTGACCGGATCGTCCGGCGCCCGACTGTCCGACGCGGTGAAGGCTCTGGCGGGAAGGCGCGGCGATGCGCCGGATTCGGACCGGGTCCTCCTTCCCATGTCCTTTCGAGACTTCTTCCGCATCCGCCTCGGCACCGGCCGGAATCCGCGTCCGGCACCCCCGGACCACCTCGGGCCCGTTGCGGTGCGCGACCTGGACCAGGCCGTCCTGCAGGAGGCCGTTCGCACGCTGGCACCGTGGCTTCCGCGCCTGATCGACGAGTGGGGGGCGTACTGCCAAGTCGGCGGCTTCCCGCAGTCGGTGGCGGCTCGCGACCGAGGCGATCCCGACCTGATCCGCCAGAGCCTGCTGCACGTCATCGAAGGCGAGGCCTTCCGACAGGCGAGATGGCCCCGGTCGCAGACCGTCGCGTTTCTCCGGCGACTGACCCAGGGTCTCGCGGCGCCGACCAACCTGCAGGACGTGGCCACGGACATCGGCGGGCAGGCCAAGACCGTCCGGCGCCGCATCGTCGCGCTTCAGGAGGCGTTCGTCGTCTGGCCGTGCTACCCCGAGCGCGACCTCCGGCCCCTGCTGCGGGCGCAGCCGAAGACCTACTTCACCGATCCGGTGTACGCGCACCTGTCGCCTCGCCGGAGCGTGGTCGTCGATCACGGCCGACTCTCCGAGCAGCAGCTGGGAATGACGCTGCTGCGGTCGTTTGCGCGCCGCGACCCCGCCAGCTATCCGGATTTCGACTCCGTCCTGCACCACCGGACGCGCTCGCGCAGCGAGATCGACTTCGTGGGACCCGGGTTCGGAGACGTCGCCCTCGAATCCAACTACGTGGACGGCGATCGCTGGCGCAGGGGCGCCCGAACCCTGCGCGCGTCGCGCTGGCGTGGAATCATGGCCTCCCGGGGGGCGCTCGATCTGGAGGACTCCAACCTCCTGGTGGCTCCCACGGGTCTCCTGGCGTGGCTGATCGGGAGCTGACGGGAGTCGCGATGGCTCGCAGTCCGTGGATAATCTCGCGCGAGCACCGAGAGCGGCGAAGCGCCCCGCTGGCAAGGCGCGACGAAGGGCCAATAGCCGCAGCGCTATTGGTCCGAGGAG